>NZ_JBVJGN010000007.1:0-362395 GCF_055587305.1 Micromonospora sp. NPDC047521
ACCGCCGGCGCCGCCTCCCCGGCCGACGGCGGCAGACGGTCGACACCCCCCGGGCCGACCGGCCGTCCCCGCCGTCCACACGCGTGGGCGGACCGGCGGGGTGGGACGCGCTCCCGCGCTCCGCCGCCCCCCACGGGGCGGAGCGCGGGAGCCCCCCGTCCCGGCTACTGCAGGAACGCCCCGAGGGGCGAGAGCAGCAGCCGGCCGAGCGCCGCGGCGTTGTCGTCCAACCGCGTGCGCTCACACTCGCGGGCGTCCGGATCGTGCCGGCACCGCCAGATCTTCTGCGCGTTGCGCCAGGCGACATCGCGTGTGTACTCGACCAGTTCCCCCTGGTACCAGTCGTCGATGTCGCCGTTGAGCATGTCGATGAGCAGCTGCCACCGCTCCAGGTAGCCCCGGCGCAGGCCGGGGATCTTGTCGGCGAAGATGTTGTTGATCTCTAGGTAGTCGTGGTGCTGGTCGCTGCCGTCGACCGGTTCGGACTCCAGGTGGTCGAACGTGGTGACCAGCGCGAACGGCAGGTCGAAGTTGATGTGCGCGTTGACACCCGCCGCAGCCGACGGCAACGGCCGGGCGTCCGGCCCGCGCATCCGCTCGAACAAGCACGACCACGCCTTCGGCGTGCCGGGGCTGGAGTCGGTCCACATCCGCATCGCGTCGAAGTACCGCGCCGCGAACTCGACGTCCAGCCGCGACAGGAACACCGGGTCGACGAAACGGTCGTCGTACAGGCCGTCCAGCACGCTGCTGGTGATGGTCAGGTAGAGCTTGTTGAAGTCGGCCAGGGGGCAGCTCTCCTCCAGCGGAGGGAGCCGCACCAGCAGGTCCTGGAGTTTGGTGAGGTGATCGACCACGGCAGGCACGTCCGCGGGATGGTCGGCGAGCAGGTCGACGATGTCCCGGTGCACGGGCCCCCAGACCGGTTCGGTCATCTCTCCTCCATGGTGGTCCGCGGCACCCCCGTGCCGCCGTCGACGGGGCTCAGCCTCTCAGCCGACACCGAGCACCGGATCAGTAGAACGACGTATCCCGGCGCGCACACGCCCGGTGATCGCCCGACGGGGGTCGGTCAGCCGCGCCTGTTACGCAGGTGGATCGCGCTGGCCTGCACGCGGGTGCGGACCTGCAACTTGTCGAAGATGTGCGACACGTGCACGCCGATGGTCCGCTCGCTGATGAACAGCCGCTGGCCGATCTCCCGGTTGGTGAGCCCCTCGGCGACCAGGGCGAGCACCTCGCGCTCGCGGGCGGTGAGCGTGGCCAGCTCGTCGTCGGCCGCCTCGCCCGGCCCGGCGCCCCGGGCGGTGTCGGTCTGCTCGCGCTCCTCCAGCGACACCCGCGCCCGCCCGGCCAGCTCCCGGATCTCCGAGGTCAACGGCACCGCGCCCAACCCCTGCGCGACCTGGTACGCGGCACGCAGCAGCTTGCCCGCGGTGGCCACCCGGCTGCGCCGGGCCAGCAGCGCCTCGGCCTGGCGCAGCCGCGAGTACGCCGCCGGGTAGGGGTGGTTACGCCTGTCCCACTCGGCGACCGAGGCCGCCCACAACTCCGGATCGCTGCCGTCCAGGCGGCTCACCTCGGCTGCGCACAACGCCAGGAACCCGTCCACCACCGACCGCACCGGGCCGGCCGCGGACGCGCTCTTGCGGGCCACCCGCTCGGCCACGTCCCGCAGTCGACGTACCGCCGTCGGGTCCACCGCCACGGTACGGCTGGCGTGCGCCTCGGCCTCGGCCCGCAGACCGTGCCAGACCAGCGCGGACAGGATCGTCACGTCGTCCGAGCGGCTCTCGGTCAGGCCCCGCTGCACCGCCTGCCGGGCCACGTCGTGCCGGCCTTCCCACATGGCCAGCCCGGAGCGCAGGGTGAGCAACGGGATGACGTGCCGCGCCCCGCCACCCGCGAGCAGCGTCGCCACCGCGTCGAGGTCCCGGCTGGCGGCGTCGATGTCGCCGTACCCCACCGAGAGCCGGCACCGGGCCAGCAGCAGCTCGACGGCGTCCGCACCGGACGGTCGGTGCCGCAGCGCGGCGGCCACCACCTTCTCCGCCTCGGCCCACTGGCCCACCCGGAACAGGCCGTTGATGGCGATGGCGAGCAGCCGGGTCCCCCAGGTGCGGCCCAGTCCCAGCTCGGCCACCCGCTCGGCGCCGCGCCGGGCCACCACGACGCCCTCCTCGAGGACGTTCAGCGGCCCGGTCAACAGCTCCGCGAGGTGCAGGTACGCGCAGGCCACGTCCTCGGGCTGACCGGCGCGCTCGGCGGTGTCGAGGGCGTCGCGCATCACCGCCAGCCCGGCGTCCGGGTCCTCCAGGTAGGCGTCGCTGAAGCCCAGCGCGGAGCTGGCAAGCACCACCTCGGTGGCGGAGTCCTCGGCGTCGGCGGCCAACGCCAACGCCTCCCGGGCCCGCCGACCGGCGTCGGCGTAGCGGCCCAGGTACAGCAGCAGCTCGGCCAGGCGGGCGGCGGCGGTGGCCCGGTCGCGGGGAGAGCAGTCGGCCGCCTCCAGCGCCCGCTGGTACTCCTCCTCGGCCAGCGCCGACCGCCCGGCGGCGGCCAGGTAGCGGGCCCGACGGATGTGCAGCGCGCAGGTCGGCGCACCCCCCTGCACCTCGGCCAGCTCCTCCAGCAGGGTCAGCGCCCGGGCGTGCTCCCCACAGTGGTGGGCCGCCTCGGCGGCGTTGCCGAGCAGCTCGACCCGGTCCACGTCGAGCGAGCCGGAGTCGCCGGCCAGCTGCAACGCCACCGACCAGTGGCGGTGCGCCTCGGCGTAACCGTGCAGTCGCTCGGCCTCCTGCGCGGCGGCCACCGCCGCCGGCAGCGCCCGCGCCGGCTCACCGGCCAGCCGCCAGTGGTGCGCCAACCGGGCCTGGTGCAGCTCGCCCGGCGCGGCGGTCAACGCCTCGGCGTACCGGCGGTGCAGCCCGGAGCGTTCGGCAGGCAGCAGCTCGTGCGCCAGCACCTCGGCGACGAGACGGTGCCGCAGCCGATAGCCGTCGTCGGCGCCGACCAGCAGCCGGTGCGCCACGGCCGCCCGGGCCGCCTCGATCAGCTCCTCCTCCGGCAGCCGCAGCACCTCGGCCAGCAGCCAGTGCTGCACCGGCTCGACCCCGGCGGCCACCGCGTGCACCACCGCGTGCGCGTGCTGGGGAAGAGCGTCGACCCGGTCGAGGAAGATCTCCCGCAGGGTCTCGGACAGCCCTACCCGACCGTCGCGCAGGTCACGGGCCAGCTCCTCGATGACGAACGGGTTGCCGCCACTGCGCTGCCACACCTGCTCGGCGGCCTCGGCCGGCAGCGCCCGGCCGACCACCGCCGCGGCGAGTTCCTCGGTGCCGGCGCGGTCCAGCGGCGCCAGGTCGAGCACCCGCACCGTCCGCAGCCGACGCAGCTCGGTGAGGACCCGGCGCAGCGGATGCGCGCCCTGCAACGACTCGGCGCGTACCGCGGCCAGCACCGACAGCTGAAGGTCGCCGAGGCCAGCGAGCAGGTAGAGCAGCAGTTGGCGGGTGCTGCGGTCGACCCACTGGAGGTCGTCGAGGATCAGCACCAGCGGCCGGCCCTCGGCGATCAGGTGCAGCCCCCGGGAGACCCGCTCCAGCAGCGCGCCCGCGCCGTCCGGGCCGGCGGTCTCGTCGGCGAACATCTGCAGCAGGCCCCGCACCGCCGAGGAGGTGCGGGCCTGCGCGGCCGACAGATCCGCGTCGAAGCGGCGCAACGCCTGCAGCAACGGGTGCAGCGGTGAGGCGTCACCGATGTCCAGGCAACCGCCGGTCAGCACCAGGGCGCCCTGGTCACGCAGCCGGTCGCCGATCTCGCCGAGCAGCCGGGTCTTGCCCACACCACTCTCGCCGGTCAGGAAGACGGCGGCGGTCTGCCCGTGCGCGACGTCACCGAGCAGCGCGGACCGAACCGTCTGCACCAGCTCGGCCCGACCCACGAGCGGTGCGGTGTCCACATCGCTGGCCATGGCACGCAGCCTAATCACACGCCCCCGTACCGTTCTACGGCCATCTGCCGCTTGTGGTACTCCTCGCGTCGACATTGCGACTAAAGGTTGCGAGTGGCCGACATACGTCGTTCTGCCGATCCCCTGTCGGCCCAGGGGTGCCAATCTCCGATGGTCGTCAACCACCAGCGGGGAAAGGCCGGTGCGTAAACCATGACCAGCACCATCATCGACGCCCGGCGGGCCCCGGACACACACTGGCCGGTACCGCAGGAGAGACGGACGGTAACCGTGCTCTTCGCCGACATCGTCGGCTCCACCGCTCTGGTGGACCGACTGGACCCGGAGGACGTGCGGGAGCTGCAACGGGCCTACTTCGACACCGTCGCCGCCGTCCTGCACCGCTGGCACGGCGTCGTCGAGAAGTACGTCGGCGACGCGGTGATGGCACTCTTCGGCGCCCGGCACTCCGACGGCTTCGACGCGTACCGGGCGGTGCGGGCCGGACTGGAGATCCAGGCGGCGCTCGACCGCCGGCCGATGGTCGGGGACGTCCGGCTGCGCGTACGCGTCGGCGTGGCGACCGGCGAGGTCGTCGTCGACCTGGGTGGTGCCGTCAGCGGCGGCCACGGCGTGGCCAGCGGCGCGGTGATCACCACCGCGGCCCGCCTCCAGGAGTACGCCCCGCCCGGCGCCGTGGCGCTCTGTGCGGCCACCGCCCGGGCCACCGCCGGGCTGATCGCCCAGCGTCAACTGGCGCCGGTGCCTGTCGCCGGCCGGGTGCCGCCGATGCCGGTCTGGCACGCCGTCGGGCCGGTCCGTCCGGGCACCGACAGGCACGACGGCCCGCTGATCGGTCGCCGCCGCGAGCTGGCCGCCATCACCGACCTGGTGACCCGGGCGATCCGCGAACACCAGCCGCAGTGGGTCTCCCTGGTCGGCCCCACCGGCAGTGGCCGCAGCCGGCTGCTGCACGAGCTGACCCGCGCACTGCACACGGTGGACGGTCGCGCGGTGCGCTGGTGCGTGGTGAGTTGCCCGCCGTACCCCGATCAGGTCCTGGCGCCCGTGGCGGAACTGCTGCGTGGCCTCGTCGGAATCCGCCACGGCGACGGACCGGCGCTTGTGGGCGACCGGCTGGTCGCCGCGCTGACGCCGCTGCTCCCACCGACCGGGGTCGCCGAGGCGGTTCCGGCGTTGCGCCGGTTGCTGGCCACCCCGGACGGATCGCCGGAGGCGCTCGCCGGCGCGGCGGTCTGCCGCGACGTCCTGCTGCGCCTGGCCGCCGTCCGACCGCTTGTCGTCGCCGTGGACGACGTGGACCGGGCCGCGCCAGAGGTGAGCCGGTTCCTGCACGCGCTGTTCACCGCCGCCACGACACGCAGGTTGCCGGTGGCCGTGCTCACCGTGCACCAGCCGCAGTGGGCCGACACCCGACCCGGGCATGCCCGGCGGATGTCGATCCGGCCCCTCGCGGCGGTGCAGTCCGGGCGGCTGCTGCGCCACCTGCTGACCCGGGCCGGGCAGCCGGTGGCCCTTGTCGACCGGCTGCTGCCGCTGGTGGGCGGCCGACCCGGGCACGCCGCCGCGTACGTGGCGTCGGTCGTCGCGGGCGCCGACCCGGTGGCGCTGCCCGAGCCGGTACGCCGGGCCGTCGGCGCGGAGGTGGACCGCCTCGACGGCGAGCGGCGGGCGGCGCTGATGGCCGCCGCGACAGTGGGCGGCAGGGTCTCCGCGGCGACGCTGGACCGGGTGCTGGGCTGGGCGCCCGGCCGATCCGCGTCGGCGCTGCGCGCCCTGGCCGCCGCCGGGCTGCTGCTTCCCCACCGCACCGGCGGGTACGTGTTCGCCGCGCCCGCGCTGCGCCAGGTCGCGGCCGAGCGGTTGCCCCGTGCGCTGCGGGCCCTCTTCGCCGGCCGGGCCGCCGACGCCCCGCACCTGGAACCGGTCCGCCAGGGTTCCGTGCGGCGCGACGATCGCGCAGGCGCCGTTCGTGCCACCGCCGCCCAGGTGCAGGAGGGCGAACCCCTGTCGCTGCGCCAACGCATCGCCGCCCCGACGGTGCTCACCCGGGCAGCCACGCCGACTCCCGGGACCAGCGGTCCGCCGGCCGCCCGTCGCCTGCGAGCCGTCCCGACGGCCGGCGCCACGCCAGCCCACTCGTCCGGGCCGCCCGCCACCCTGCCCGGTCCGCCGTTGATTCGCCGACCGGACGGTCTGGCCGCCGCCTGAGGACCCGTGGGCGGCCGGGCGCGGCCCCGACGCAGCACGCCGTCCCGGCGCACGAGGTGCGCGAGATCCTCCCGCAGCGGGTCAGGACGGCCGCCCGCCGAACTGCCAGTTGTGCACCTCGATGTCGGCGTACCGCTCCCGGGTCAGGATGGCGCGCGCCGCACCCGCGTCCGGCGCCCGGACCAGTGCGGCGGTGCCGAGCCACGTGGCCGCGTCGTCGGACACCAGCGGCCCGTACGCGATCAGGTCGTCCGAGTCGGGCGGCACGGCCAGGTCGGCGGGCTCCCCCCGGCCGAGGCCGAGCACCAGGTACCGGTCGCCGCCGGTCCGGCCTCCGGGGAAGTCCCACATCGTCCGGCCGAGCGCGTTGTGAAACCGGCGCAGCAGCACATCCCGGTACACGCCGGCCTGGTAGTTCGGCTCGTCGAAGGCGAACGCCCGAGCGGCGGCCGGATCGGTCACGCCGACGATGTGCACGCTGCCGGTGGGCGTGTCGCCGACGAAGGTCGGGCCACGGGCGATCATCGTCTCCGCGTACCGGTCCATGTAGGACCAGTGCTCTTCGCACAGCTCGTCCCGCAGCGTCGCCGAGCCGGGCCGGTCACGGTGGTAGCACAGAAAGTCCATGGCCCGCATTCTCGACGCGGTGCCGCACGGCCAGGAGGGCCGGGGTCCTGGCCGGTCGCCCTACGGCACGGACGCCGAGGCCAGCAGCACGGCCACGGTCCCGGAGCCGGAGCCGGCGTCGAGCACCCGCACGCCCGCACCGACGGCGGCGGCAGCAAGCAACGACGGCGTGGGATGGGCGCAGAGCGCGGCGAGGCTGGCGTCGTACGCCGCCGCGCGCCCGGCCCAGCGGGACCGCTCGTGGTCGTCGAAGGCCGTCGTCGTCATGACCACACCCGTTCAGAGGATCTTGGTGGTGCGGCAACGATATCGGACCGGAGACGCCGCACACCCTCGCCGTTGCTGATCGGTCAGTGCGCGGCCAGAAAAGCCGACACCCGTGGCCACAGCGCGGCGGACGCGTCCGGGGCGTACTCGGCCAGGTCCGGGTCGGTGAACAGGTGCCCCGCGCCGGGATAGCGGAACACCGTCAGGTCGGCTCCGGCGGCGGTCATCGCCTGTTCCCACTCGTCGACCTCGTCCGGCGCGTCGTACGGGTCCGGGTCGGCGAGGTGCAGCTGCACCGGCAGTCCGGCGCGTACCGCGTCCGGTGCGCCACCGGTGCCGTGCAGCAGGAGCAGTCCGGCGCAGTCGGGGCGCTCGGCCAGCAGCGCCCCGGCGACCCCGGCGCCCATCGAGAAGCCGGCGAGCACCGTCTCGGGTGGCAGGTCACGCAGCGCCGCCCGGGCCCGGTCGAGCACCACCTCCTGACCGACCTTGTCGAGCAGCGCGAAGCCCTCCTCGACGGTGTCGGCGGCCGCGACGCCGTACAGGTCGGGGGTGGTGACCCGGTGCCCGGCGGCGCGCAACCGGTCGGCGGCGGCGCGCACGGCGGGGCGCAGCCCGTACACGGAGTGGAACAGCACGACGTGTCGCATCCGGTCATCCTGCCGCAGCCGGTCGCCGGTCAGGTGTGGCCACGCGGGACGGATGTCAGACCAGCGCGGCCAGCCGCGGGACGAGGTCGGCGGGTGCCGGCATCGCGGCGATCTCCCGGCTGACCTGCCCGGCGGCGGCGCGCAGGCCGTCGTCGGTGAGCAGCCGGGTCAGCGCCTCCGCGGTGATGTCCCGGGGGCGCAGCGCCAGGCCGGCGCCCCGGCGGGCCACCAGTTCGGCGTTGTGCCGCCGGTCCCCCGGGCCCACGGTGGCCAGCTGGGGCAGACCGGCGGCGAGGGCGCCCAGGGCGCTGCCCGCGCCGCCGTGGTGGACCAGCGCCGCGCTTGCCGGCAACGCCTCGTCCAGGGGAATCCAGTCGACCACCCGTACGTTGCCGGGCAGCGACCGCGCCGAGCGCCCGTCCGGGCGGACCAGCACGAACTCGGCGTCCACCTGGGCGGCGGCGGCCACCACGGCGGGCATCGGACCCCTGTCGCCGGGGCCGGTCAGGGTGCTGCGGGTGACCAGGACGCGGGGCCGTTCACCCGGCTCGCGCAGCCAGGACGGCAGCTCGCCGCCGCCGACGTACGAGGCGTACCGCATCGGCCACCCGTCCTGGACGGCCACGCTGGGCGGGGCCACGGCGAGGGCGGCGGCGGGTGGCGGCAGTTCGGTCAGGCCGTGCCGGCGCAGCGTGGCACCGAGGCGGGCGCCTGTGGCGCGGACCAGCTCACGGCCGTCGAAGAGGGAGTTCTCCTGACGGACGGCCGGCACGTCGAGCCGCGCGGCGGCCACCGCGCCGGCGACCGCGAACGGCTCGTGCAGCACCAGATCCGGGCACCACCTGTCGGCGAGCGCGACAACCGGATCGGTGAGCTGGTCGTTGAGCGCGCCGAACAGCAGGCCGGCGCCCCGGGTGCCGGCCGTGCCGGTCAACTCGGCGCGCGCGACAAGCGGGTGGCGGGGAAGGACCCGCAGCGCGATCCGGCCGAAGTCGAAGCCCGGCGCGACGTCGTGCACCCGCAGACCGGCGTCGGCGGCGGCCAGCGCACCGCCGCCGGTGGCCAGCAGCACGTCGTGGCCGGCGTCGCGCAGCGCGACCGCGAGCGGCACCAGCGGGAAGACATGGCCGACGAGTGGCGCGGAGACCACCAGCACGCGCATGAGCCGGATCCTATGTCGACGGCGGCGACGCCGACTGCCCCTCGGCGCCTTCAGCCGGCCCGGCGCTGGTCGACGATGCGGCGCATCTTGCCCATCGACCGCTCCACCGCGTCCGGTGCGAGCACCTGCACCGCGACGCTCACGCCGACCGTGTTCTTCACCAGCTCGACAAGCGTCGCGCCGGCCCGCTCGGCGGCGTCCACGGCGACCCCGGCCCGTCGCTCGACCCGTACGGTGAGGGTGTCCAGCCGACCCTGCCGGCCCAGGACGCACTGGAAGTGCGGTGACAGCTGCGGGGTCCGCAGGATCAGCTCCTCGATCTGGGTGGGGAAGACGTTCACCCCGCGCACGATCATCATGTCGTCCGTCCGACCGGTGATCTTCTCGATCCGGCGCATCGGGCGGGCGGTGCCGGGCAGCAGCCGGGTCAGATCGCGGGTGCGGTAGCGCACGACTGGCATCGCCTCCTTGGTCAGCGAGGTGATCACCAGCTCGCCCCGCTCACCGTCGGGCAGCACCGCCCCGGTGACCGGGTCGATGATCTCCGGGTAGAAGTGGTCCTCCCAGACGTGCAGCCCGTCCTTGGTCTCGACGCACTCGGTGGCCACGCCCGGGCCCATCACCTCGGAGAGCCCGTAGATGTCGACGGCGTGGATGTCCAGGCGCTGTTCCATCTCGTGGCGCATGTCCTCGGTCCACGGCTCCGCCCCGAAGATGCCCACCCGCAGCGAGGTGGCGCGCGGGTCGACGCCCTGGCGCTGCATCTCGTCGACGATGGCGAGCATGTAGCTGGGTGTGACCATGATGACCTCGGGTTCGAAGTCGCGGATCAGCATCACCTGGCGTTCGGTCATGCCGCCGGAGACCGGGATGACGGTGCAGCCCAGTTCCTCGGCGCCGTAGTGCGCGCCCAGGCCGCCGGTGAAGAGCCCGTAGCCGTACGCGACGTGCACCCGGTCGCCCGGTCGGCCGCCGGAGGCCCGGATGGACCGGGCCATCAGTCGGGCCCAGGTGCGCAGGTCGTCGCGGGTGTAACCGACCACCGTCGGCCGGCCGGTGGTGCCGGAGGAGGCGTGCAGTCGGGCGATCCGCTCCCGGGGTACGGCGAACATGCCGAACGGGTAGTTGTCGCGCAGCTCGGCCTTGCCGGTGAACGGGAAGCGGGCCAGGTCGTCGAGGTCGTGGCAGTCGTCGGGGTGCACCCCGGCCGCGTCGAACGCCCGGCGGTAGTGCGGCACGTTGTCGTACGCGTGCCGCAGCGACAAGCGCAGCCGCTCCCGTTGCAGGGCACGCAGCTCGTCGATGCCGGCGCGCTCGACCGGCTCCAGCTCGTCGGGACGAGGGGTGCGGTCCTGCATCGCCTGTCTCCCTTGGCGCGACGGTCCCGGTGGGGCTGCGGGTACCGTACGCCGCCGTCGCCCGGGGCGGTCGGTGGACGCCGTGTCGACGGGCGGTGGGGCGCGTGCGGGTGAGGGGCGCCGGACCGGGCGTGGCGCCCGGTCCGGCGTCGCTCTGATCATCGCCCCACCATCCTCTGGCAATTGCAAAAGATATGCAACAAGTTCTGGACCCGGGGCGGTGGAGTAACTAGCCTCAGCACCATGACTCCTTACATCACGGATGCGTCGGCATGGCAGGAGAGCTGGGACCTCCAGCAGGAGGCCTACCTACCGGACCGGGAACACCGCCTCGCCACGATGCTCGACGCCGTCGACGCCGTCCTCGACGGGCGGCCACCGCGCCTGCTCGACCTGGCCGGCGGCACCGGCAGCATCTCGCTGCGGACGCTTGCACGCTTCCCCGGCGCCGAGGTGACACTCGTGGACCTCGACCCGGCGCTGCTCGCCATCGCCGGGGCCTCGCTGGGCGACCGCGCCACAATCGTCACCGCCGATCTCGGCACCCCCGAGTGGCGTGCCGCACTCCCCCATGACGGGTACGACGCCGTCCTCACCGCCACCGCCCTGCACTGGCTGCCCGCCGAGCGGCTCGGCGCGCTCTACGCCGAACTGCGCGACGTGCTGCGACCGGGCGGGGTCTTCGTCAACGCCGACCACATGCCCGAGGACACCCTGCCGGAGCTGACCAAACGACTCATGGACCGGGCACGTGAGCGGCGCGACGCCCGGTACGCCGCCGGATCGGCGCTGTCCTGGTCGCAGTGGTGGGAGCGGGCCGGCGCCGACCCGGCGCTCGCCCCCCTGGTGGCCCGGCGGCACGCCATCTACCCGACCGGGCACAGCCCGGAGTGGAACCCGCCGGCCTCCTGGCACCTCGCCGCGCTCACCGACGCCGGATACCGCGAGGTGGGCACGCTGTGGCGCGGCGGCCCGGACGCCGCCGTGGCCGCACTACGCTGAGGACCCGTGTCAGAGCCGCCGGACCCGCGCACCGACCCCGACGTCGACCTTCGCGTCCCCGCCGACCGGAGAGAGCTGGCCGTCCGCCCGGCGACGGTTCTCGGCACCATCGCGGCCGGCGGGGTGCTCGGCGCGCTGGCCCGGGCCGGCCTTCAGCACCTCGCACCGCACGCGCCTACCGGGTTCCCGTGGGCGACGTTCGGCGTCAACCTCTCCGGCTGCCTGCTGATCGGCGTACTGATGGCGACACTCACGCACGTCGGCGGTGGACACCCCCTGGCCCGACCGTTCCTCGGGGTCGGGGTGCTGGGCGGCTTCACCACCTTCTCCACGTACGCGGTGGACGTCCAGCAGGCGCTTGTCGCGGGCGCCCCGGGCACCGCTGTGGCGTACCTGGCCGCGACGCTGCTCGGGGCGCTCGTCGCGGTCGGGTCGGGTGACGCCGGCACCGCCGCGCTGCTGCGACGGCGGGCAGCCCGGTGACGGTGCTGCTCATCGCCCTGGGGGCGGCCGCCGGCGCACCGCTGCGCTACCTCACCGACCGGGCTGTGCAGTCCCGGCACGGCTCCGCGTTCCCGTGGGGCACGTTCACCGTCAACGTGATCGGGTCACTGCTGCTGGGCGTCCTCGTCGGGTGGCCCGTCGGGGCGGCGACCGGCGCGCTGCTCGGCACCGGATTCTGCGGCGCGCTGACCACCTACTCCACCTTCGGTTACGAGACCCTGCGGTTGGTCAGGGGCGATCACCGGCTCCTCGCCCTCGCCAACGCGCTGGGCAGCGTGGCCGCCGGGCTCGCCGCCGCCTTCCTCGGATACGCCCTGGCCCGCGTCCTGGCCGGATGACAATACCGAGGGTATATACGCGAGGTATACCCTCGGTGTAGTCTCCTGGCATGAGCGTGCCACTGACCCTGCTCGGCCTCCTCGAACGAGAGCCCAGCCACGGATACGACCTCAAGCGCGACTACGACGCCTTCTTCGGCCGGGGCAAGCCCCTGCCGTTCGGCCAGGTCTACTCCACCCTCAGCCGCCTGGCCCGGGACGGCAAGGTGGTCATCAGCGACGTCGCGCCCGGCTCCGGCCCCGACCGCAAGCGCTACATCATCACCGACCTCGGCGCGACCGAGGTCGAGCAGTGGCTGACCCAGCCGGTCGACCCGGAACCGCACCTGCAGACGGTGCTCTTCGCCAAGGTCGTGCTCGCGCTGATGCTGGACCGTCCCGCCGACGAGTACCTCGACACCCAGCGCAGGGCGCACCTGCACCGGATGCGCGAGCTCACCGAGATCAAGCGCACCGGCGGCCTGGTCGACGCGCTGCTCGCCGACCACGGCCTGTACCACCTGGAGGCGGACCTCCGGTGGATCGAGATGACCGGCGCCCGGCTGGACGCCCTACGCAAGGAGGTGCGGCCATGAGCGTCGTCATCGAGGCCCGCGACGTGGCGTTCGCCTTCGGCCAGACGCCCGCCCTGCGCGGCGCCAGCGTCGCCGTGGACGCCGGTGAGATCCTCGCCGTCATGGGCCCCAGCGGCTCGGGCAAGTCCACCCTGCTGCACTGCCTGGCCGGCATCCTCGTGCCCGACTCCGGCGAGATCCTCTTCGACGGCGTCCGGGTCGACGCGCTGCACGAGACCCAGCGCAGCAGTCTGCGCCGGGACCGGTTCGGCTTCGTGTTCCAGTTCGGCCAGCTCGTTCCCGAACTCACCGCCGTGGAGAACGTCGCCCTGCCTCTGCTGCTCAGCGGCGTACGCCGGTCACGGGCGCTGCCGACGGCCAGGGCCTGGTTCGCGCGCCTCGGCCTCGACGGCCTGGAGCACAGGCGCTCGGGTGAGTTGTCCGGCGGGCAGGCGCAGCGCGTCGCCCTGGCCCGGGGTCTGGTCGCCGGGCCGCAGGTCCTCTTCGCCGACGAACCGACCGGGGCGCTCGACTCGCTCACCGGCGAGCACGTCATGGACCTGCTGGTCGGTGCCGCCCGCGAGCAGGGCACCACAGTCATCCTGGTCACCCACGAACCGAGGATCGCGGCGTACGCCGACCGCGAGGTCATGGTCCGCGACGGGCGCGTGAACGCGCCGGACCGGATCGCCTCGTGATCGCCTTCGGGCTCCGCCTCGCCGTGGCCGGCGGCCGGGAGGCGCTCACCCGGCTGATCGTCATCGCCGCCGCCGTCGCGGTCGGCAGCGGTCTGCTGCTGACCACACTTGCCGGCGTCAACGCCACGAACGCGCAGCTCACCCGGTACGCGTCGATCTACCCCAACGCCTCGACGGGCGGCGACGCCGACCCGCTGTGGTGGTCGACCCGGGACGACTACTTCCACGGCAGGCAGATCATCCGGATCGACGTCGCCGCCAGCGGACAACGCTCGCCCACCCCGGTCGGCATCCCGGCCACTCCAGGCCCCGGCGAGTTCTACGCCTCGCCCGCGTTGCGTGACCTGCTGGCCGCCCACCCGGCCGACCAACTGGCCGCCCGTTACCCGGGGCGCGACCTCGGCACCGTCGGCCCGGCCGGGCTGACCTCACCCGACACGCTGCTCGCCATCGTGGGTGGCACACCCGAGCAGGTCGCCGCACTGCCCAACGCGAAGCGGGTCGCCAGCGTCGGCGACACTCCCGCGCTCCCCGAGACCACTGTGAACCTCATCCTCGGTGTGATCGCCGGCGGGCTGCTCTTCCCGGTGCTGATCTTCATCGGCACCGCCACGCGGCTCAGCGCCGCCCGACGGGAGCAACGCTTCGCCGCGATGCGGCTGGTCGGCGCGACACCCCGGCAGATCTCGACTGTCGCCGCCGTCGAGGCGGCCGCCGCGGCCGTCGCCGGCACCGCCGTCGGCTTCGGCCTGTTCTACGCCTTCCGGGCACCACTCGCCGGCATCCCGTTCACAGGTATGCCGTTCTTCCCCACCGACATGTCGCTGGGCGTGCTGGACGTCCTGCTCGTGGCGCTCGGCGTCCCGGCCGGCGCGGCGGTGGCGGCCCGCGTCTCGCTGCGCCGCGTGCGGATCTCGCCGCTGGGTGTCACCCGCCGGGTCACCCCCCGCGCCCCGCGCGCGTACCGGCTGATCCCTGCCCTGCTCGGTGTCGCGGTGCTGTTCTTCGCCCTCGGCTTCCGGCCCGAGACGTCCGACGGCCAGACCGCCGTGTTCCTGCCCGGCCTGCTGCTCATCATGGCCGGCCTGGTCTTCGCCGGCCCGTGGTTGACGATGGTCGGCGCCCGGGTCATGGCCCGGTACGCCAGCCGCCCGGCCACGCTCATCGCCGCGCGACGGCTCGCCGACAACCCGAAGGCCGGCTTCCGGGCGATCAGCGGCATCATGCTCGCGCTCTTCGTCACAAGCGTCGCCGTCGGTGTGATCACGACGATCATCGACAACCGCGGCCCGGCGCCGGTCGGCTCGACCGACGCGGCAACGGTGACCACCGTCTTCGACGAGAAGACGACGTCGGTGCCGGACACGCTCTTCGCCGAGCTGCGGGCGATCAGCGGGGTGCGGTCCGCGACCGCCATCCGCGAGAACCCGGAGTTGACCACCTCCGGCGAGGTCGGCGTGATCGCGTGCACCGACCTGCCGAGCGCGTACGGCAGGTGCGCCGAGGGTGCGAGCGTCATCGAGGTGCCGTTGGGCCTGAGCCGCTGGCGGGAGTCGGCGTCGCCCGCGACGGTCTGGCCCGCCGCGTCGCTCACCCTCGACGAGCTTGGGCGACTTCCGGTGGTGGCGATGGTCGTCGGCACTGACGGCTCCACCGCCGCCGTCGAACGCACCCGCACCGTGCTCGAGATCGCCTTCCCGACCTTCTGGGTGGGGCCGAACGTGCCAGGCGACTTCGAGTCGGACTTCGCCAACACGCTGCGCGGCTGGGAGCAACTGGCCAACGTCATCATCATCGCCAGCCTCGCTCTCGGTGGGTGCAGCCTCGCGGTCAGCGTCATCGGCGGCCTCACCGAACGCCGCCGTCCGTTCAGCCTGCTGCGCCTCAGCGGGGCTCCGGTGCGGGTCCTGCGCCGGGTGGTCGCGTTGGAGAGCGCCGTACCGATGCTCGCCGTCGCCGCCGTCGCCATCGGGATGGGCCTGCTCGCCGCGCACCTGTTCCTGCGGGCGCAGATGGACTACACGCTCGTCGCGCCGGAGCCACGCTTCTACGTGATCGTCGTCGTCGGCCTGGCCGCCTGCCTCGGCGTCATCGCCTCCACCCTGCCGCTGCTGGAACGCATCACCGGCCCGGAGACCGCCCGCAGCGAGTAGCCGTCAGCCCGTCGGCCCGGTGGTCGTGAGCGCGACCACCGGGCCGAGCACGAAGACGGCGGGCGGGCGGATGTCCTCCCGGGCCGCGACCGCGCCGATCTCGTCCAGCCGGGCGGGCACCGACCGCTGGCCCGGGTGTCCCGCGTCCTGCACCGCGAGCACCGGGGTCTGCGGGGCGCGTCCGTGCTCGACCAGCACCGCCGCGATCTTGGCGATGGTGTCGACTGCCATCAGCAGCACGACGGTGCCCCGGGAGCGGGCCAGCGCCGCCCAGTCGACGAGCGAGTCGGGGTGCCCGGGCGGCAGATGCCCGGACACGACCGTGACGTCGTGCGCCACACCCCTGTGCGTCACCGGCACGCCGGCCAGGGCCGGCGCGGCGAGGGCGCTGCTCACCCCGGGGACCACGGTCACCGGCACACCGGCCGCCGCGCATGCCTGCACCTCCTCGTGGCCGCGTCCGAAGACGTACGGGTCGCCGCCCTTGAGCCGGACCACCCGGCGGCCGGCGCGGGCGTGTGCCACCAGGGCCGCGTTTATCGCGTCCTGGGACATTGACGGGCCCCGGGGCACCTTCGCGGCGTCGACCACGAGCACGTCGGGGCGCAGCGCGGCGAGCAGCCCCTGCGGGGCGAGGCGGTCGACGACGACCACGTCCGCCGCGTCGAGCAGCGCCTGTCCGCGTACCGTGATGAGGTCGTCGGGTCCCGGCCCGCCGCCCACCACGGCGACCGACCCCCGGTCGTGGCGGTGGTGGTCGTGCCCGTGGTGATGGTGGTGGTGGCCGACCGGGTCGTCGGGGTGGTCGTGCGGTTGCTGCGGGCGGCCCACCTTGTCGGCGAAGCCGGGCATCAACACCCGGTACGCGCAGGTGTCGCAGTTCATCCGGATGTCCCCACCGAGCGCCTCGGCGTGGCGTTCGAGCACCAGATCCGCGAGGGCGTCGCAGTCGCCGATCACCTCGGCGACACGGACGTCGAGGTCGGGGTGGGCGGCGGCGAACTCCGCCGACTGGGCCACGATCCGGTCCGGCAGCACCCCGGCGAACAGGAAGTACGGGGCGACGACGATCCGCCGCGCGCCGAGGCGGCGCAGCCGTTCCAGCACGGCCGGCACCGACGGCTCGGCCAGGGAGACGAATCCCGGTTCGACGCCCGCGTAGCCGCGTCCCTCCCAGAGCAGCCGGGCGACCTTGGCCACCTCGGCGTTGGCGTCCGGGTCGGTGGACCCCCGCCCGATCAACGCGACAGACGTGCCGGCCCGGTCGGCGCCGGCCAGTGCCGCGTCGATGCGCTGTTCGAGGGCGTCGTGCAGCAGCGGGTGGGGGCCGAGCGGACGGCCGTAGCGGTAGGTCAGCCCGGGATGACGCTCCTGCTCACGGGCCATCGCGGCGGGAATGTCGCCCTTGCCGTGCCCGGCGGCGGTGAGCACCAGCGGCAACGCCACAAGCGCCCGGTGCCCGCGTGCGACGAGCGCGCCGACCGCGTCGGTGAGCGGCGGGCGGGACAGCTCGATGAAGCCGCCCTCGACATCGCCGACCTCGCCGCGGCGGCGGACCCGCTCGACGAGCGCGGCGAACTGGTCGACCCCGGCCGCGCTGCGCGTACCGTGCCCGACGATCACCAATCCGGTCATGACTTCTCCTCGACGTAGAGCAGGGCGTTGAGGGCGGCGGCGGCGACCGCCGAGCCACCCTTCTCGCCCACGTTGGACACGGCGGGCAGGCCGCTGGCCCGCAGCGCCGCCTTCGACTCGGCGGCGCCCACGAAGCCGACAGGCAGGCCGACAACCAGCGCCGGCGCGGCGTCCACTGTGAGCAGTTCGACGAGCGCGGTGGGCGCGCAGCCGACCACCCAGACCGCGCCGGGTCCGACCCGGGTCCGGGCGATCCGCACGGCCGCGGCCGAGCGGGTGATGCCCGCGGCGCGGCTCAGTTCAGCGGCGGCCGGCTCGGCGACCGGGCAGACCAGTTCCAGGCCGGCCCGGGTGATGCCGGCGGCGACCATCGCCACGTCCGTGACCACTGGTACGCCGGCGCGCAGCGCGGCCAGGCCCGACTCCAGGGCGGTCTCGTCGCAGACGAGGTCGTCGACGTACGCCAGGTCGGCGCTGGCGTGCACCACCCGTTCGGTCACGGCGCGGCTCAGCGGCGGCAGGTGCGACAGGTCGACGCGCTCGCGCAGGATGCGGTACGACTCCACCTCGATCGGGTGCGCCACCCGGCTCATCGGGTTCCTCCACGCCTGTCGGGGTCGAGCACGCGTATCGCGTCGACCGGGCAGATCTCCAGGCACTCCAGGCAGCCGGTGCAGCGGTCGGCGCGGACCGCCAGGCCGCCGGGGACCGGCCGGATCGCGTGCGTGGGGCAGGTGAGCAGGCAGGCGCCGCAGCCCTGGCACGCGCCGATCGTCACGAGCGCCACCGGTACCCCCGGGGCGTGACCATCCGGCCGGCGACCACTCTCGTGTCGCTGCTGCCGACCACCACGACGCTGTACATGTCGACGATCCCCGTGGCGAGGGTCGCCAGGGTGGCCAGATGTACCCGCTCGCCGGGGCGGCTGGCGTTGCGCACCACGCCGACAGGGGTGTCCGGTGGCCGGTGCGCGGCGAGGATGCCGAGCGCCTTGCCGAGCTGCCAGTCGCGCGCCCGGCTGCGCGGGTTGTAGAACAGCGTCACGAAGTCTCCCTCGGCAGCCGCCGTCACCCGCCGCTCGATGACCTCCCACGGGGTGTGCAGGTCGGACAGGCTCACGTAGGCGTGGTCGTGGCCGAGGGGAGCGCCGAGTAGCGCGCCGGCGGCGAGGGCTGCCGTCACCCCGGGCACGCCCACCACGTCGATGCGCTCGTCGGCGTACTCCATTGCGGGGCTGGCCATCGCGTACACCCCGGCGTCGCCCGATCCGATCAGCGCGACCGCGCGGCCGGCGGCGGCCTCGGCGACGGCGGCGCGTGCCCGCTCCTCCTCCGCGCCCAGCCCGCTGGACAGCACCCGGGTGCCCGGGCGCAGCACGTCGCGGACCTGGTCGAGGTACTGGTCCAGGCCGACCACCACCGCGGCGCGGCGCAGCTCGGCGACCGCGCGCGGGGTGCGCAGGTCGGCGGCGCCCGGCCCGAGCCCCACCA
This sequence comes from Micromonospora sp. NPDC047521, assembly GCF_055587305.1. Lineage (NCBI taxonomy): Bacteria > Bacillati > Actinomycetota > Actinomycetes > Micromonosporales > Micromonosporaceae > Micromonospora > Micromonospora sp. NPDC047521. The sequence continues at coordinate 18,623 of NZ_JBVJGN010000007.1, forward strand.
CGGCGAGCCGGCCGCGCGGCGCGTGCCGCGCCACCGCCACGGTGGCCATCGCCGACGCGGTCTTGCCGACCAGCAGCGTGGCGTCGTCGGCCCGGCCGTGCGGGCCGAGCAGCGCGGCGGCCTCCGCGACGCTCGGCGTGCCGACCGCGGCGCGGACCACCTCGCTGGGGTGTGGCACGTCGACCGCCGCGAGCCGCGTCGCCGGCCAGGTCACCAGGGGTACGCCGAGCGCGTCGGCGGTGTCGCGGATGCCCGCCTCGTCGGCCTTGACGTCGGCGCTGGCCAGGCTGCCCAGGCTCGCCGGGTCGAGGCCTGCCTCGGCCAGCACCCGGTGCAGCAGCTCGGCCACCTCGGCGGCCGGTACGCCCCGACTCGCGCCCACCCCGGCGACAAGCGACGGGGGCCGCAGCACGGCGGTCCGCCCGTCGAGCGGCACCACCCGGTCGGTGACCAGCAGCCGGTACCCGTCGTCAGGCGTGTCCTCGTCGGTGACGCGCACGTTCGGGGGCAGGGCGGGCAGCGGCCAGTCGGCGTCGGCGACCAGCCGGACCGGCTCACCGTCCAGGATGGCCCGGGACACCGCGGCGACGGCGCCCCGCACCGGCCAGCCGAGGGTGTCCAGTCCCGGCAGGTCGACCGCGTCGGTGGCCGTGGTGATCACCGGGCGGGCGTCCAGCAGGGCGCCCACGGCCTCGGCGAGAGCGTTGCCGCCGCCGGCGTGCCCGCCGAGCAGGGCCACCGCGTGCCGGGCCGCCTCGTCGACGACCACCACCGCCGGGTCGGTGCGCTTGTCGTCGAGCAGCGGCGCGAGGATCCGTACCACCGCGCCGGTGGCCAGGAACGCGATCACGGCGTCGCACTCCGCCCAGGCGCCGCGCAGCGCGTCGGCGACGGTCTCCCCCTCGATGAGGCGGGCGTGCGGCCAGGCGGCGGTGACGGTGTCGGCGTGCCGCCGGCCGGCGGCGGTGGCCGCCACCAGGCCGATGCGGGCCGGCGGGTTCTGGTCGGTCACTGGCGCTCCCCGGTGAGGACGACCACCGGGTTGGTGGCCGCGAGGCGGATGGACCCGCCGGGCAGGTCGGCGAGGCGGGCGGCGGAGAGCTGGCAGCCGTCGACCGTGTAGCCGGCGGCGCGCAGCAGGCCCACGGCCGGCCCGACCCGGTCCAGGGCGGCCAGGGTGGCCACCACCCGGTCCGGTCGGCGGGATGCCACGGCGGCGAGGACGTCGGCCCCGCCACCGCCGACGAAGACCGCGTCCGGCTCGGGCAACCCGGCCAGCGCCTCCGGCGCCCGCCCGACGACCAGCCGGACGTCGACGGCGTGCGCGGCGGCGTTCGCCCGGATCGTCGCTGCGGAGTCGGCGTCCCGTTCGACGGCGAGCACTGCCGCGCCCAGCGACGCGCACTCGATGCCCACCGAGCCGCTGCCCGCGCCGACGTCCCAGATCAGCCGGCCGAGGCGGGGACGCAACCGGGCGACGACGAGGGCGCGCACCTCCGACTTGGTGATCATCGAGGCGCGGTGGGCGTACCTGGTCTCCGGCAGCGCCCACCCGTGGGCGGGGGCGGCGGCGGGCTGGTTGTCCGACCGCATGGCGCCGGCGTCGGCCGCGTCGGCGATGCTGAGCAGCACGTGCGGGTCGGACCAGGTCTCGGCAGCCGCCTGCTCGGGCGTCACCTCGCGGACCCGTTCGGCGTCGGTGCCCAGGTGCTCGGCGACGAGCAGGCGGCGGGACCAGCCGAGCAGGCCGGCGCCCAGCTCGGCCGCACCGGCGCCGGGCGCGGTGAGTACGGCGACAAGCGGCAGCGCCCGGCAGGCGTTGACCGCGGCCCGGGGGTCACGCCCGTGCGCGGTGACCACGACGGCGCCGTCCCAGGGCAGCCCGGCGCGGGCGAACGCGGCGGCCACACTGGACACCGCGGGCACCACCCGCAGCGGCAGCCCGGCCACCCGCAGCCGCCTGACGATGCCGAACAGGCCGGGATCCCCGCTGGCCAGCACGACGGCCGGCACGCCTGCGGCGACAGCCCCGGTCAACCGCCGCACGGCGGGGGCGAGCGGCCCGAGGGCGACGGTGTCGGCGCCGGCCGGTACGGGCACCGAGGCCAGGTGCCGGGCGGCCCCGACGACCAGCCCGGCGGCGGCCAGCACCGGCGCGAGCGCGGGGTGCGGCGGGGCGCCGGCGGCGTCCAGACCGACCACCGTGACGCCTGTCGCCGGGGTCATCGGGGCCGCCGGCCGGACGAGGCCACCACCTGCGAGCCGGTGAAGTCGACCATCGCCACGTCGACGGTGACCGTCGGCCCGGCGAAGCGCCGCAGCACCTGACGGACCCGGTGGCAGAGCAGATCCCCCGCCGGAGCGAGCAGTCCGGCGGCCTCCCACAGCTCGTACGCGTGCCGCCCGGTGTTCGCCTCGGTCACGGCCGCGACCAGCGCCGGGTCACCGCCGGCCTCGGCGGTCACCGCGCCGAGCAGGGAGAGGTCCACTGTGGAGCGCGTGTAGTGGGTCATCAGGATTCCCGCCGCGAGTTTGGCCAGTTTGCCGGCCATGCCGACGAAGACCACAGCGGTCATGTCGTCACCCACGGCGGCGGTCACCGCCGCTCCGGTGAAGTCGCCGACCTCGACGAAGCACACCTCGGGCAGGTCCGGCAGCAGCGCGCGGGCGGCCCGCTCGGTACGCCCGCCGGTGCACAGCACCACTGTCCGCTCGCCCTGGGCGGCCATCACGTGCACCGCCTGCACCACGCTGGCCCGCCAGGAGGCGGTGGAGAAGGGCCGCACGATCCCCGTCGTGCCGAGGATCGAGATGCCGCCCACGATGCCGAGCCGCCGGTTTGTCGTCTTGCGGGCCATGATCTCGCCCCGGGGCACGCTGATCACCACGCGGACGCCGACCTCGCCCAGGTCGACCACCTCGGCGACCGCCTCGCCGATCATCAGGCGAGGGGTGTCGTTGATCGCCGGACCGCCGACGGTGAGCCCGAGACCGGGCTTGGTGACGGTGCCGACGCCGGCGCCGCCGGCGAGGCGCAGTCCGGGCACGTCGGTCCAGTCCACGGTGGCGGTCAGCTCGGCACCGTGGGTGACGTCCGGGTCGTCGCCGGCGTCCTTGACGACCACCGCCTCGGCGCGCACCGGTGGGGTGCCGGTCACCTCGCAGCGTTCGACAGGGAAGCGCACCCGCCGCCCGGCGGGCAGCCCGATCTCCACCTCCGGCTGCACCTCGCCGGTGACCAGCGCGGTGACCGCGGCCTTCGCCGCCGCCGTCGCGCAGGCGCCCGTGGTCCAGCCGGTGCGCAGCGCGGTGGGCCGGACCTTCGCGGTACGCGGCAGGTCCGGCTCGCGCAGCGGCGGCTCGGCGTACGTCACTGTGTGCCTGTTCCTCCGGCGCGGGAGCCGGCCTGTCGGCGCAGCTCGGCGCGGGCGGCCGGCTCGGCCCGGCGGAAGGTGTGGAAGTGCCCGGGGTGGTACAGGTGCGAGCGGGTGCCCTCGGCGGCCAGGGCCGGCCCGACCAGGAAGAGTGTGTGCTTCCACAGCCTGTGCTGTTTCACAGTCGCCTCCAGGGTGCCGACAGTGCAGCGCACCACCAGCTCGTCCGGCCAGGTCGCCTGGTACGCCACCACGGCCGGGGTCGTCGCCGGGTAGCCGCCGGCCAGCAGCTCGGCCTGCACCTGACCGGACCGGGCGGCGGAGAGGAACAGCGCCATCGTGGTGCCGTGCCGGGCGAAGTCGCGGACCCGCTCACCGGGCGGCATGGGGGTCCTGCCACCTTCGAGGCGGGTGAGGATCACCGACTGGGCGACCTCGGGGACTGTCAGCTCCCGACCGACGATCGCCGCGACGGCGGTGAACGACGACACCCCGGGCACGATCTCGACGGCCAGGCCGAGTGCCCGGCACAGGTCCAGTTGCTCCTGCACCGCGCCCCAGAGGGCCGGGTCGCCGGAGTGGATCCGCGCCACCGTCAGCCCCTGCTCGGCGGCCCGCCGGTAGAGCGGCAGCACCCCCTCGATGGGCAGCTGCGACGAGTCGACGATCTCCGCGTCGGGGCGGGCGTGGGCCAGGACGTCGGCGTGCACCAGGCTGGCCGCCCAGATCACGATGTCGGCCTCGGCGATCACCCGGGCCGCCCGCAGGGTCAGCAGGTCCGCCGCGCCGGGGCCGGCCCCGACGAACCACACAGTGCCGTCGCTGGTCACAGCTTTCCTCCTCGGTGCTCGCGGCGGGCGGGGACCAGCAGCGTCGACAGGTACGGCAGGTCGTGGTCGGTGTCGTCGACAGGTCCGACGTGTTCGCCGGGTAGGCCGAGGCCGCGGCCGAGCACCGCGTCGTCGAGGCGGCCCTGCCGGCGTAGCTCGGCGAGCAGTTCCGGGTGACGCCGCCAGCCCTTGTAGGTGACCACGGTGCCCGGCCCGGCGAGGGCGTCGGCGAACAGCGCCAGGCCGGCGGTGGCCGGCAGCAGGGTGAGCGGTTCGCGTCCCTCGCAGAGCGGGACGCCGCTGCGCGATGCCAGCTCCTGCATCGCGGTCACTCCCGGCACGGTCGCCACCCGCACCGTCGGGCGTACCGCCCGGACGCTCTGCGCCAGGTAGCCGAAGGTGGAGTAGACGTTCGGGTCGCCGATGGTGGCGAAGGCCACCGACTGCCCGCCGCCGTCGATCGTCTCGACCACCGCGCGGGCGGCGGCGTCCCAGGCGGCCGTCCGTCGGGCGGTCACCCCACCCCTGTCGTCCAGGGCGAACGGCAGCCGGCGCAGCCGGTCCGCCGCCACGTACTCCCGCACTGTCGCCTCGGCCCGCCCGGTGTCCGGTCGGTCAGCCACCACGGGTACGAACACCGCGTCGGCCTCGCGCAGGATCCGCACCGCCCTGACGGTGAGCAGTTCGGGGTCTCCCGGCCCGACCCCGACCCCGGTCAGCGTGGCGTTCATCGGCACGCCTCGACCAGTCGGCGGGCCGCGTCGGGGTGCCCGGCCCAGTGGGTGTGCAGGTAGGACGCGTGGACCCGACCGGTGACGAAGCCGTGTCCGGTGCCGTCCCACCGCCACGCCGGCGTCTCGCCGTACCGGGGGTCGGTGGTGGTGCGGTGGAACTCGTGGCCGCGTACCGGCTGACCGGCGCGGGCCACCGGGGAGTCGGCCACTGCCACGGCCTCGCGGTAGCCGAGGGTGAGGCGGCCTGTCATCCGGGCGGTCAGGTCCAACCTGCCGCACATCGGTACGCCGTCCAGGGACCGCCCGAGGTAGAGCAGCCCGGCGCACTCGGCGACGATCGGCCCGTCGAAGTCGGCCAGCTCGGCGCGGAGCGTCGCGTTGCCGGCCAGCGCCTGGGCGTACGCCTCGGGGAACCCGCCGCCGATCAGCACCGCGCGGGTGCCGGTGGGCAGCGCCGGGTCACGCAGCGGGTCGACGGTGACCACGTCCGCACCGGCGGCGGTGAGCAGTTCGGCGGTCTCCGCGTACGAGAAGGTGAAGGCCGGACCACCGGCGAGCGCGACCCGTGGGCGCTCGACGCCGCCCGGCCCGCCGACGGCGGCCACCGGATCCCAGGCCGGGGCGGTCAGCGGTGCGGCGCTGCGGGCCAGGTCGAGCACCGCGTCGAGGTCTACTGTGGCCTCGACGAGTTCGGCCAGGGCGGTGACGATCGCCAGGGACTCGGGCGCCCGCTCGGCGACCGGGACCAGCCCGAGGTGCCGGGCCGGGGCGGCGACCTCGGCGGCGCGGGTGACCGCCCCGAGCACCGGTACGCCCACCTCGGCGAGGGCGTCGCGCAGCAGCGTCTCGTGCCGGGGCGAGCCGACCCGGTTGAGGATGACCCCGCCGATCCGCACCGCCGGGTCGAAGGCGGCCATGCCGAGGGTCAGCGCGGCGGCCGAGCGGCCCTGCGCGGTGGTGTCGAGGACGAGCAGCACCGGCGCGTCGATGAGCCGGGCGACGTGCGCGGTGGAGGCGAAGTCGCGGCGGCCGACCGCGCCGTCGTGCAGGCCCATGACGCCCTCCACCACGGCGACGTCGGCGGGTGTGGGGACGCTCGCGCCGTGCCACAGCAGCGGCGCGATGCGCTGCGCGCCGACCAGGAACGGGTCGAGGTTGCGTCCGGGGCGGCCGGCGGCGAGGGCGTGGTAGCCCGGGTCGATGTAGTCCGGGCCGACCTTGTGCGGGCTGACCGTCAGGCCGCGTCGGCGCAGCGCGGCGAGCAGCCCGGTGGCGACAGTCGTCTTGCCGTGGCCGCTGGCCGGCGCGGCGACCACCACCCGGGGCAGCGGCCACGGCTCGGCGCTCACCATTCGATGCCCTTCTGGCCCTTCTGACCGGCGTCCATCGGGTGCTTGACCTTGGTCAGCTCGGCGACCAGGTCGGCGGCGGCGACCAGGCGCGGGTCGGCGTCCCGGCCGGTGATCACGACGTGTTGGAAGCCGGGCCGGTCGGTCAGGGTGGCGACCACCTCGTCGACGTCCACCCAGCCCCATTTCATCGGGTAGGTGAACTCGTCGAGCACGTACAGCCCGTACCGCTCGGCGGCCAGGTCGCGCTGGATCTGCCGCCAGCCCTCCAGGGCGTCGGCGGCGTGGTCGGCGTCGCCGCCGCGCTGGATCCAGGACCAGCCCTCACCCATCTTGTGCCAGGTGACCGGGGCGCCCTGGCCGGTACGTTCGTGCACCTCGCCGAGCGCGCGGAAGGCGTTCTCCTCCCCCACCCGCCACTTGGCGCTCTTGACGAACTGGAACACCCCGACCGGCAGCCCGGCCGTCCACGCCCGCAGGGCCAACCCGAAGGCTGCCGTCGACTTGCCCTTCATCTGTCCGGTGTGGACGATCAGCAGTGGCCGGTGCCGCCGCTGCCGGGTGGTCAACCCGTCAGCGGGCACCTGACTCGGCTGTCCCTGCGGCATCAGCGTTCCCCCGTCGTGACCACGCCCACCAACACGCTCCCGTTCTCCGCGATCTTGCGGTTTCTGTCGGTCATCCGCGCACGTCGTCCTGTCATGTCGCCACCGGGATCGCACGATCGCGGGGGTGGGGATGGGTGAGGGAGGCCAGGGGGTGCAGGGGGGCGTCGAGCTGGGTGGCGAGGCGGGCGGCCAAATCGAGCCGGACCGGGCCGGTCTCGCAGTCGACGACCACGCAGGGGGCGCGCGTCGCCGCCAGGACCTGTGCCGCCGCCGCCGCGCGGTCAAGCGGGCGGGTGCCGGCTGTGGCCCGGCCGTCGGTGACGATCAGCACCAGCGGGCGACGCTTCGGGTCGCGCAGGCGCTCCGTCCGCAGCAGGTCCGCGGCGGCGAGCAGGCCCTCGGCCAGCGGCGTCCGCCCACCCGTGGGCAGCTCCGCCAGCCGGGTCGACGCGGCCAGCACCGACGAGGTGGCCGGCAGCAGCGTCCGCGCGTCGGCGCCCCGGAAGGCGACCACTGCGACCTTGTCCCGCCGCTGGTAGGCGTCGGTGAGCAGGGCCAGCACCGCGTCCTTCACTGTCGCCATCCGTTGACGGGCGCCCATCGAACCGCTGGCGTCCACCACGAACAGCACCAGGTTGCCCTCGCGACCCTCGCGCACCGCCTCGCGGACGTCGTCGCCGCGCAACCGCAGCGGCCCGGCGAGCCGCCCCCGGGCGGCCTGGTGCGGGGCGGCCGCCCGGACCGTCGCCGCGAGGTGCAGCGCCCCGACCCGACCCGCCGGCACCCGCGCGCCGGTGGTGCGGCCCCTCCCGGTGCGGGCCCGTGACCGCCGGCCGGGCACCCCGTCACCCACGCCGGGCGCGGTGAGCAGCCGCGCCCGCAACCCACCACGGGGTACGGCCACCGGCTGAGCGCCCGCCGGGGCGTACGCCCCGGCACGGCTCGGGTCGCCGTCGACCGACCCGCCGGCCATGTCATCGCCTCCGGCGCCGCGCCGGCCCCCGTCCCGATCGGAGCCGCCCCCGTCGTCACTGCCGTCCTGCGGCCACCCACCGTCCCGATCGTCTCGTCCCTGAGGACCCGTGTCGCCGACTGCCGACTGCCCGGCCCTGCCCCGCCCGGGATCGGTCCGGTCCCGGTCACCGCCCGGGCCGCTCCCGTCGGGGTCGCGTCCCTCGCTGTCGCCGCCCGGGCCGCCGCCTCCTCGTGGACCGCCGCCGTCCGGGCCGCTGTCGGTGGGGCCGGCGTCGTCCGGGTCGTCGTCGGGGTGGGCGTCCTGGGCCTGCCGCAACGCCTCGTCGAGGCGCTCCTCGTCAAGCCCCGGCGTGTCGAACGGGTCGCGGCGGCGGCGGTGCGGCAGCGCCAGCCGGGCGGCCACCCGTACGTCGTCGATGGTGACCCGGTCCCGGCCGAGCCAGGCGGCGTGCGCCAGGGCCGTGCGGGCCGTGACGATGTCGGCGCGCATCCCGTCCACGTCGAACGCCGCGCACACCTCGGCGATCTGCCGCAGCGCGGCGTCCGGCAGTCGTACCCCGGGGAGCCGGCGGCGGGCGGCGGCCACCTGCCGGGCCACGTCGGCGTCGGCGTCGGCCCAGCTGGCGGCGAACCCGGCCGGGTCGGCGTCGGCCGCGAGCCTGCGGCGGACCACCTCGACCCGCACCGCCGGGTCCCGGCTCGCCCCCACCTCGACGGTGAGCCCGAACCGGTCGAGCAGCTGCGGGCGCAACTCCCCCTCCTCCGGGTTCATGGTGCCCACCAGCAGGAACCGGGCCGCGTGGCTGACCGAGACGCCCTCGCGTTCGACGTGGCTGCGGCCCATCGCCGCCGCGTCCAGCAGCAGGTCGACGAGGTGGTCGTGCAGCAGGTTGACCTCGTCGACGTAGAGCACGCCCCGGTGGGCGGCGGCGAGCAGACCCGGCTCGAAGGCGCGTACCCCCTCGCCGATGGCCCTCTCCAGGTCCAGCGACCCGACCACCCGGTCCTCGGCGGCACCGACCGGCAGCTCGACGAGCCGGGCTGGACGGGTCTCGGCGGCCACGTCGACCGGGTGCGGGCCGTCCGGACAGGCCGGGTCGGGCTCGGCCGGGTCACAACCGAACCGGCAGCCGGCGACCCGGCGGACCGGGGGCAGCAGCGCGGCGAGGGCGCGTACGGCCGTCGACTTGGCGGTGCCCTTCTCGCCACGCACGAGGACCCCACCGATCGCCGGGGAGACCGCGTTGAGCAGCAGCGCCAACCGCATGTCGGCCATGCCGAGCACGGCACTGAACGGGTAAGTGACGGCGCTCATGTCCGGTCCTCCAGGTCACCCTCGCTGGCCAGGTACGTATCGCGGAGCCGGTCCAGGGTGGACGGGTCGGGTTCGGCCCACAGCCCCCGGTCCGCGGCCTCCAGCAGCCGCTCGGTGATGCCGCGCAGCGCCCACGGGTTGGACCGCTCCAGGAACTCCCGGGTCGTCTCGTCGAACAGGTACGCGGCGGCCAGGTGCTCGTACATCCAGTCGTCGACGACGCCGGCTGTGGCGTCGTAGCCGAACAGGTAGTCCACTGTGGCGGCCAGCTCGAACGCGCCCTTGTAGCCGTGCCGGCGCATCGCGGCGATCCACTTCGGGTTGACCACCCGGGCCCGGAACACCCGCCGGGTCTCCTCACCCAACGTGCGGGTCCGTACGTCGTGCGGCATCGCCGAGTCACCCACGTACGCCTGCGGGGCGGTGCCGGTGAGGTGGCGGACCATCGCCACCATCCCGCCGTGGTACTGGAAGTAGTCGTCGGAGTCGACGATGTCGTGCTCGCGGGTGTCCTGGTTCTTCACGGCCACCGCGATCCGGGCGAACGAGCGTTCCATGTCGGCGCGTGCCTCCCGCCCGTCCAGGCCCCGGCCGTACGCGTAGCCGCCCCAGACCGCGTACACCTCGGCCAGGTCGGCGTCGTCACGCCAGGTCCGGGCGTCGATCAGGGGCAGCAGACCGGCGCCGTACGCGCCGGGTTTGGAGCCGAAGATCCGGGCGGTGGCCCGCCGCTCGTCGCCGTGTTCGGCGAGGTCGGCGTTGACGTGGGCGCGCAGGTAGTTGTCCGCGTCCGGCTCGTCGAGGACGGCGACCCGTCGGACGGCGTCGTCGAGCAGGGCCACGACGTGCGGGAACGCGTCGCGGAAGAACCCGGAGATGCGCACTGTCACGTCGACGCGGGGTCGGCCCAGCTCGGCGGTCGGCACCACCTCGACGCCGGTGACCCGCCGGGACCGCTCGTCCCAGACCGGTCGGCAGCCCAGCAGCGCGAGCACCTCGGCGATGTCGTCGCCCTGGGTGCGCATCGCGCTGGTGCCCCACACGGTCAACCCCACCGAGCGGGGGTACGCCCCGGTGTCGGCGAGGTGCCGGGCGAGCAGCGAGTCGGCCAGGGCCACGCCGACGTCCCAGGCGTTGCGGCTGGGGATGGCCTTCGGGTCCACGGAGTAGAAGTTGCGGCCGGTGGGCAGCACGTTGACCAGGCCCCGGGTGGGTGAGCCGGAGGGTCCGGGCGGCACGAACCGGCCGTCGAGCGCGCCGAGGGTGTTCGTCAGCTCGTCGGTGGTCCGCGCGAGTCGGGGCACCAGTTCGGTGGCGGCGAAGCGCAGCACCGCGACGGCGTCCGGGATCGGTTGGCCGGTCACCTCGACGACCACGGCGTCGGCGGCGTCCACGTCCCAGTGCAGGGTCTCCATGCCGACGACCAGCCGCCGGGCGAGGGCCTCGATCAGGTCGACGGCGTCGGCGGCGGTGCCGGCCGGCCCGTCCACCGCGTCGGTAAGCGCCGTGGGCACGGCCAGTCGTTCTCCCGGTGCCGCGAGCAGTTCCTGCTCGTCGAGGCCGTAGGCGGCGGCGAGTGCCTGCCGCAGACCGGGCAGGGCGTGGGCGCCGCCCCAGATCTGCGGGGCGCGCAGCACCGCGAGGACCAGGTTGACCCGGGGCCCACCGGTGGGCGCGTCGGCCAGGATGTGCAGTCCGTCGCGGATCTGCACGTCCTTGACCTCGCAGAGGTACCCGTCGAGGTGCAGCACGAACTCGTCGAAGTCGTCCGCGTCGGGCATCGCCTCGGCGTGCAGGTCGTGGTGCAGTTCGGCGGCGCGTACGAGGTCCCAGATCTGCGCCCGCACGGTGGGCACCTTCGCCGGGTCGAGTGCCTGCACTGTCGCGTACTCGTCGAGCAGCTGCTCCAGCTTGGTCAGGTCGCCGTACGTCTCGGCGCGGGCCATGGGCGGCACCAGGTGGTCGACGACCACCGCGTGCGCCCGGCGCTTGGCCTGGGTGCCCTCGCCGGGGTCGTTGACGATGAACGGGTAGACCAGCGGCAGGTCGCCGAGGACCGCGTCGGGTGCGCAGTCGGCGGCCAGGCCGAGGCCCTTGCCGGGCAGCCATTCGAGGGTGCCGTGTTTGCCCAGGTGCACCACGGCGTCCGCGCCGAAGCCGCCGTCCGCGACCGGCGCGGCCAGCCAGCGGTACGCGGCCAGGTAGTGGTGACTCGGCGGCAGGTCCGGGTCGTGGTAGATGGCGATCGGGTTCTCCCCGAAGCCGCGCGGCGGTTGGATGAGCAGCACCACGTTGCCGAAGCGCAGTCCGGCGAGCACGATGTCGCCGCCGTCGGTGTACAGCTCGCCGGGCGGCTCCCCCCAGTGCTCCCGCATCCGATCGCGCAGCTCGGCCGGCACCGCCTCGAACCACCGCAGGTACGTCCGCCCTGGTATCCGGGCCTCGGCGGCGGCCAACTGTTCGGGGGTGAGCCACTCCACGTCGTGCCCGCCCGCGGCGATCAGCGCGTGGATCAGCGCGTCGCCGTCGTCGGGCATTGGCGCGTCGCCCAGGTGGTAGCCGGCCTCGGCGAGCGCGCCGAGCAGCCGGACCGCCGAGACGGGGGTGTCCAGCCCGACGGCGTTGCCGACCCGGGAGTGCTTGGTGGGGTACGAGCTGAGCACAACGGCGATCCGCTTGTCGCCGTTGGGCACGTACCGCAGGCGGGCCTGGCGCACCGCGATCCCGGCGACCCGGGCGGCCCGTTCGGGATCGGCGGCGTAGACGGAGAGGCCATCGGCGTCGATCTGCTTGAACGAGAACGGCACGGTGACGATCCGGCCGTCGAACTCGGGGATGGCCACCTGCATCGCGGCGTCCAACGGGGACAGTCCGGCGTCGCTGCCGGCCCACTGCTCACGGGTGCTGGTGAGGCAGAGCGCCTGGATGACCGGCACGTCCAGGGCGGCGAGGGCTCCCACGTCCCAGGCGTCCTCGGCCCCGCCGCCGGAGGCGTCGGCGGCGACCGCGCCACCCGCGGCGAGGACGGTGACCAGCAGTGCGTCGCAGCGGGTGAACAGCCCGAGCGGTTCGGTGCCGGCGCTCAGCCCGCGCAGCGAGCCGCAGTAGATCGGCAGCGGATTCCCGCCGGCGTCGCGTACCGCGTCGGCGAGCACGTCGACGAATCCGGTGTTGCCGGCCAGGGCGTGTGCCCGGTAGAAGACGATCCCCACTGTCGGCAGGTACGGGTCGGCCAGGTGCGCGCCGTGCACGCCGTACGCCGGTGTGCGTGCCGGCGGGGCGAAGCCCTCGCCTGTGAACAGGACCGTGTCGCCGAGGAACCGGGCGAGCTGCGCCAGGTTGTCCGGCCCGCCCTCGACGAGATACGCCAGGGCCTGGGTGGCCACCCCGGACGGCACCGTGGACAGGGCCATCAGCCCCGCGTCGGGCGTCGCCTCACCGCCGAGCACGACAGTGGGCAGTCCGCTGGCGAGCACCGCGGCGAGCCCGTCGGACCACGCCTGTCGGCCTCCGAGCAGGCGTACGACGGCCAGGTCGACCCCGTCGAGCAGGGCGGGCACCTCGTCGGCCGCGACCCGTGCGGGGTTGGCGAGGCGGTAGTCGGCGTCGCTGGCGCGGGCGGCCAGCAGATCGGTGTCGGCTGTGGAGAGTAGCAGAGTGCGCACGGCAGGCTCCGGACAGTAACGTCCACAGGCTCGCGGAGGCGGCTGTCGACGTGGGATGGGCGCAGCGTTCGGCGGGTACCGCGATCCGGCCGGCTCACCGGCGCGGGGCCGGCGACGACGGGCGACGCGGTACGGAACTCAGCGACGAACGGCGGGAGGGTGCGCGGCTACGGGTGCGGCGAATCGGTCGCCGCTCGGGTCACGACGGTGTTCGTCGGTGACAGAGACGCCCTGCGTCATCGGGTCCTCCTCGGGTGTCCACGCCCTGGGGTACATCCGACGGCCGAAGTATCCTGGCTTCCGGATCGACGCTCTCCCCCGGCCTTCCAACCGCAGACACACGGCCGTGACTCACGAGGGGGGATCGCTCCCCGGTGACAGTGGCGGGACCGCGTCGGATTCGCACCGACTTCCTTCACTGCCGTCAGGCTGCGAATGCTGCCACACCCCTGCGCTGCGGGTCAACGCCGCTCCGACCGGCCGAGCGGGTGTGCGTCACCGATCTTCAGCCGTCGCCGCGACAGCGGATCATCCGACCTCGATACCCCGGATCAATGTCCGACATCCTTTGCTCTGCTTACCGATACGCAACAGAAATTGAGCGTTACTGCCGCGCATCGGTAAGCAGAGCAAAGGATGGGCAGGGCACTCTGGCCCCGCCGCGCTGGCCCGGCGGTGCTGGGCTTCTGGGCAAAGGAGTCTCAGCGGGCGTGGCGCTCCGGGTGGGCCCGGCTCCACACCCGCATCCGCTCGGGGTAGCCGGTACGCCCCGCCTCGTACAGCGGCACCGCGTGCTTGCGGGCGATGGCGCCCGCCGCCCGTGGCGTGCCGGTGCGGCGACGGATCCACTCCCCGTCGTGGGCGATCGCCACCACTGTCGTGTCGGTGGCGGTGGTCTCCGGCTCCAGGTAGAACTCCACCCCCCGCCGGCTGGTGACGAACGCCTCCAGCGCGGCGAGGTCGTCGCGGGTCGCCTCCCGGTCCAGCTTCGTCGGGGTCGCCTCGGCACCCCGTGCCCGCCTACTGAACCAGCCCATGGCCCACCCCTCTCCTCGACGCTCCCCCCAGTGCAGCACCGATTCCTGGCAACACCCTGCACGTCGGATGGGAGCAAGCTGACCCGCGCGCGGATGGAACCCGCAGCCCCCGTGCGGTGTCATGAGGGTGATCGAACCGGAGGCTCCCCTGGACGACCACGTTCTCGTCACCCGCGCCCGGGCAGGTGACCTGGAGGCGTACGACCTCCTGGTCGCCCGGCACACCGCGTCCGCGTACCGGACGGCGGTGCTGCTCGGTGCGGGATCGGACTCCGAGGACATCGTCCAGGAGGCGTTCGTGAAGGCGTACCGCAAACTCGCCCGCTATCGCGGTGAGTCGTCCTTCCGGTCCTGGCTGCTGGCGATCGTCGCCAACGAGACGCGCAACCTGCACCGTACGCGCAGCCGTCGGGAGGGGCTCTTCCTGCGCGCGGTGGCCGCCAGCCCGGCGTCGGAGGCCGCCGAGGACGGGGCGGTCGGCGCGGTCCTCGCCGGGGAACGGCGCGCGGCGCTCGTGGGGGCACTGCGCCAACTTCCGGTACGCGACCGCGAGGTGATCGTCTGCCGGTTCTTCCTCGACCTCAGCGAGGAGGAGACCGTGCAGGCGCTGGGCTGGCCCCGGGGCACGGTGAAGTCACGGACGTCACGGGCGCTGGCGAAACTCCGCGGCCTGCTGGACCGCGAGGAGGTTCGGCATGGATGACCTTGAGAAGGACCTCCGCGACCTCGCCGCCTGGCTGGAGACGCCCGACCCGCCGGACGTGACAGCACGCGTGCGCGCCCGGCTGGCCGCGCCCCGGCGACACCTGTGGCGCGCGTACGCCGCCGCGGCACTCGCCGCCCTGCTGGTGGCGGTGCTGCCGCCGGCACGGGCCGCCGTCGCCGACGCCGTTGGCGGTCTGCTGCGCTTCGCGGGAGTCAGCATCTCCCCGTCGGCGGGCCGGCCCGCCGGCACCCCGTCGCCGTTGCCGTCGCAGCGGACGTCGGCGCTGGACGAGGCGCAACGGGCGGTGCGCTTTCCGATCCGCGTACCGGCGAAGCTCGGCCCGCCCGAGCAGGTGCTTGTCGCCGACCCCGACGCCACCGGGGCCCACCGGGTCGCGACGCTGCTCTACCGAGGGGGCGCGCTGCGCGTCGACGCCTTCGACGGCCGCCTCAACCTGTCGTTCCACAAGGAGACAGTCCGACCGGACGCGGAGTGGGTCCAGGTCAACGGGGACTTCGCCGTCTGGGTCGCCAACCCACACGTCCTGTCCTACGTGGACCGTGCCGGGCAGGTACGCCGGGAGACCGCCCGGCTGGCCGCCTCGACCCTGATCTGGCAGGCGGACGGCGTGAGTTACCGGCTCGAGGGGGACCTCACCAAGCTGGAGGCGATCGACATCGCCCAGTCGATGACGTAGGAACCCGCCGGCCCCGAGCGGTGTCGAGAAGGTGCGACACACGACGTGGTTTCCTCGACGTACCGGAGGGCGACATGGCTGCCTGGGTCAGGTTCACGCTGGGGTCGGCGCTCCTGCTGGCGGGGTGTGCGGCCGGCGACCGACCGGCGACACCTGTCACGCCCGGAGCGGGCTCGACGGGCGCGGGTTGTCACTCGCGCGTCGAGACGGGAGCGCTGCCCGACTGGGCGGACACCGGGTTCCACGGTGACACCCGCGCCCCACACGTCTTCGGCGCGAAGGGCGACATCCTGGCCGTGCTGTTCACCCACCCCCTGGCGCAGGCGAGGCCGGACGGGTCGACCAACAAGATCCTCTGGGTGGCCCGCACCACCGAGCCGTCCACCCTGGTGATCACCGCGACGCTGGACGGCACGGACACCCGGGTGACCCACGAGGTCGCCGGCGGTCCGGGCCCGTCGATCATCGACATGCCGCGGGCGGGGTGCTGGCACCTCGACCTGCGCTGGGCCGGGCACACCGACACGATGGACCTGGTCTACGCGGAGCGGACGCCCTGATCGGGCTTATCGGACAGGAGAGCGACCACCCCACTCCCCTCCATTGCCAACATATACCGCATAGGGGGACTTGCCGCAAGGCCCGGTACGTACCGCAGAATTGCGCCTCGGACCTATGACCTGCGGAAACGGGAGACGGCGTGAGCCACCAGATCGCCAGCGTGTTCGACCTTCCCGACCACCTCTCCCCCAAGGCGGACCCGGCGCTGATCGCCCGCGACGAGCAGCACTTCGCGGCCATCGCGGAGAGTCTCGACAGGTCGATCGCCGAGCTGTCCGACCGCCTCGACGTCGAGCGTCGGGCACCCGCCGGCAAGGGACGGCAGGCGGTGGCCCGGGACGAGGAGGTCCGGCGGCTGACCGCCCGCCTGCGGGCGCTGCGCCGCTTCGGCCTGGACCTGTGCCTGGGACGGATCGTCCACGCGGACGACCCCGAGCCGGTGTACGTCGGACGGTTCGGCCTCACCGACGGCGCGGGGCGTCGGCTGCTGCTGGACTGGCGTTCCCCGGCGGCCGAGCCGTTCTTCGGTGCGACCCACGCGAACCCGATGGGACTGGCGAGCCGTCGCCGCTACCGCTGGACGCGCGGCCGGATCAGCGACTACTGGGACGAGGTGTTCACCCCGGAAGGGTTGGAGGGGCACGCCGCCCTCGACGACCAGTCGGCCTTCATCGCCACCCTCGGCGGCAACAGGTCGGCCCGGATGCGCGACGTGCTCGGCACCATCCAGGCCGACCAGGACGCCATCATCCGGGCGGGCTCGCGGGGCGCCCTCGTCGTCGACGGCGGCCCGGGCACCGGCAAGACCGTCGTCGCCCTGCACCGGACCGCCTACCTGCTCTACTCCGACCCCCGCCTGGGCCAACGGCGAGGCGGCGTGCTGTTCGTCGGGCCGCACCAGCCCTACCTGGCGTACGTCTCCGACGTCCTGCCCAGCCTCGGCGAGGAGGACGTGCAGACCTGCACCCTGCGGGACCTCGTCCCGGAGGGTGCCACTGCGGTGGCCGAGGCGGACCCGGAGGTGGCCCGGCTGAAGTCCTCCGCCCGCCTGGTGACGGCGATCGAGGAGGCCGTCCGGTTCTACGAGGAGCCGCCGGACCAGCCGCTGACGGTCACGACCGGCGACGCCGACATCCGGCTGGACGCGGACGACTGGGCCGAGGCGTTCCGGGCACCCGGACCGGGCACCCCGCACAACGAGGCGCGTGACGAGATCTGGGAGGAACTGCTCACGATCCTGCTGGAGAGGTACGACGGGGACGAGCCGGACGACGTGGTCCGCGCGTCGCTGCTCTCCAACAGTGAACTGCGGACGACCGTCAACCGCGCCTGGCCGCTGCTCGACGCGACCGATATCGTCGCCGACCTGTGGTCGGTGCCCGCGTACCTGCGCAGGTGCGCCCCCTGGCTCGGCCCCGACGACGTCGGCCGGCTCCGGCGTGCCGATGCCCGGGCCTGGACCCTGGCCGACCTGCCCCTGCTGGACGCGGCACGACAGCGGCTCGGGGACCCGGAGGCGTCGCGGCGCGACCGTCGGCACGAGGCGATGGTCGCCGCCGAACGCGCGCGCATGGCCTCGGTCGTCGACGAGCTCATCGAGGCCCACACCTATGACGACGGTGAGGGCGTCCTGGCCAGCCTGCGCCAACTGGACCTGCAGGACGCCCTTGTCGACGAGTCCGCGCTGCCCAGCGTGGATCCGGACCTGCTGGCCGGCCCGTTCGCGCACATCGTCGTGGACGAGGCCCAGGAGCTGACCGACGCGGAGTGGCAGATGCTGCTGTCGCGCTGCCCGTCGCGGAGCTTCACCATCGTCGGCGACCGCGCCCAGGCCCGACACGGGTTCACCGAGTCGTGGCAGGAACGGCTGGAACGGATCGGGCTCGACCGGGTGACGCTGGCGTCGCTGAGCATCAACTACCGCACGCCGCAGGAGGTCATGCGGGAGGCGGAGCCGGTCATCCGGGCCGTGCTGCCGGACGCCAACGTCCCCATCTCCGTCCGCGGCAACGGTCTTCCCGTCGTACACCGGTCGGTGGCCGACCGGGACGCGGTCCTCGACGACTGGCTCGCCGCACACGCCGACGGGATCGCCTGCGTCGTCGGCGACCCCACGTTCACCGGGACGGCGCGGGTGCGGTCGTTGACCCCGGAGCTGGCCAAGGGCCTGGAGTTCGACCTGGTCGTCCTGGTCGACCCGGACTCGTTGGGCGACGGGATCGAGGGGGCGGTCGACCGTTACGTCGCGATGACCCGCGCGACCCAGCAACTGGTAGTCCTCACGCCGTGAGTCCTAGGCTGCGGGGCGTGCCCCGGGACGTGCGGGAGGCGGCGGCCCGCGACAACGCCGACTGGTGCGCCGCCCTCTGCGCCAGCCACGGGTCGGTCGGCCGGATCGACGCCGACGCCTGGTCGGTCCCCCGCCGCTCCCCACAGTGGTATCCGGACGCGGTCACCAGGCGCCCCGGCGCCGACCCCGAGGCCCTGCTGTCCCGGATCGAGGGAGGTCCCGGCGCGTCGGTGAAGGACAGCTTCGCCGACCTCGATCTCTCCGGCCACGGCTTCGAGGTGCTCTTCGACGCCCAGTGGATCCACCGTCCACCCACCGACGGACCAGCCGGCACGCCACTCGCGCCTGTCGACACGGCGCAACGGCTGGCCGTCTGGGCGGCGGCGCACGGCGGTGGGGAGCTGTTCCGCCCGCGACTGCTGACCAACCCCCGGGTACGGGTGCTGGCCCGCTACGACGAGCGGGGCGCGGTCACCGGTGGTGCGGTGGTCAGCGGCGAGGGTGTCGTCGGGGTCTCCAACGTGTTCACCCGCACCGGAGATCCCGCTGACATCTGGCGGGGAGTGCTCGCCACGCTGCCCGGCGTCGCCCTTGTCGGCTACGAATCCGGCACGGACCTGGCCCTCGCGGTCGAGGCCGGCTTCGCCCCGCTGGGCCCCCTGCGGGTCTGGCTGCACCCCTGACCCGGCCGGGGTCAGCCCAGACGGGTCAGGTCCTCGGGGGTCAGGCGCAGGGACGCCGCGGCGATGTTCTGCGTGAGGTGCGCGACGTCTCCGGTGCCGGGGATGGCCAGCACGTGGGGGCCCTGGTGCAGGGTCCAGGCCAGGCGTACCTGATGGGGGGTGACGCCGTGGGCCCGCGCGACCGCCTCGACGGCCTCGCCCTGGTCGGCGCTCGCGCCCTTCTCCCGGCCGGTGCCGGCGACCGCGAAGAACGGCACGTAGGAGATGCCCCGCTCGCCGCAGGTGCGGACGAACGGGTCCTGCTCCCGGTACGCGTCGACCCCGTAGTTGTTCTGCACGCAGACGACAGGCGCGATGCCCGCCACCTCGTCCAGCTGTTCGGGTCGGACGTTGGAGAGCCCGAGGTGGCGGATCAGCCCGGCGGCGCGCAGCTCGGCGAGGGCGCCGAACCGGTCGACCAGCGGCACCGGGCCCGGCCCCCGGCCGAGGCGCAGGTTCACCACGTCCAGCTGGTCGAGGCCGAGCCGACGCAGGTTCTCCTCCACCTGCGCGCGCAACTGCGCAGGGGTGAACGCCTCGGTGAAGCCGGCCTGCGGGTCGTACCCGAAACCGACCTTGGTGACGATCACCAGATCCCGCGGATACGGGGCGAGCGCCGCGCGGATCAGCTCGGTGGCGTACCGGACCGGGCCGGTCCCGACGCGCAACGTTCCACCCGGCGAAACGTAGAAGGCGGCGGTGTCGATGTGGTTGACGCCCAGCTCCACGGCGCGGCGCAGCAGCGCCACGGCGCGGTCGCGGTCGGGGTTCGCGGTGATCCGCATGGAGCCGAAGCCCATCCGGTGCACCGTGCGGTCGCCGAGGGTCCAGGTGCCCGCCGCGGCGGCGGCGATCTCGTCGGTTGGCATCGGGCGACCGTAGCGAGCCGGGGCGCGCGGCGCAGTCGGCCGCGCACCCGATACCGCTCTCCGGCGGTCTGGGTTAGTTTTGGTGGGCTGACGGAGCCTGTTCTCCGGGGTGCGGCGGGCGCAGCACCGGCACCAGCAGCAGGGTCGGCACCAGCAGCAGCGGCACCACCAGCAGGGCGCGCAGGGTGCCGACGTGGTCGCCGAGCAGCCCCAGCAGGGGCGGCCCCGCCAGGAACGCGGTGTAGCCGATCACCGCGACGACGCTGACCCGCACCGGCGCGTGCGCCTCCTCGTCGGCGGCGGCGCTCATCCCCACCGGGAAGCCCAGCGACGCCCCGAGACCCCACAACGCGACGCCGACGATCGCCAGCGGTCCCGAGCCGGCCAGCACCGCCAGAGCCGCGCCGAGCACCGCGAGCCCGATGGTGCCGCTGAGCACCGGCACCCGGCCCCACCGGTCCAGCGCGACGGTGCCCGCCGTACGCCCGAGGGTCATGCCGACGACGAAGACGGCGAAGACCGCCGCCCCGGCCGCCTCGCTCAGGTCCCGACCGTCCACGAACGCGACAGCCAGCCAGTCGTTTGCGGCCCCCTCGGTGAACGCCGCCACCAGTACGAACAGCCCGATCAACAGGGTGCGCGGCTCCCGCCAGGCGGCGAGCTGGGCCCGGCGACGGCCGGCCGGGGTCGCGTCCGCCGGGTCGCCGTCCGGGTCGTGGGCCGACGCCGGCAGGTACGTCCGCGCGGCGAGCGCGGTGCCGGTCACCACCACAAGCGCCACCGCGCAGAGGTGCGCGCCGACCGCCACGTCCAGCCGGGCCGCCGCGGCGCCGAGGCCCGCGCCGGCCACCGAGCCGAGGCTCCACCCCGCGTGGAAGCGGGGCATGATGGTCCGTCCCAGCCGCCGTTCCACCGCCGCGGCCTCGATGTTCATGGCCACGTCGCAGGCGCCGGACCCGTAGCCGAGGGCCACCAGGCCGATCGCCACGACGACGAACGACCCGGTCAGTGTCGCGCCCAGGCCGGCCACGGTCAGGCCGATCGCGACCAGCACGGTGGCCAACGTCACGGTGCGGGCCGCCCCGAGACGCTGGGCGAGCAGGCCGGAGGTGGGCATGGCGAGCAGCGCGCCGACGCTCATCGCCAGCAGGAGCAACCCGAGCCGGCCGGCCGAGAGGTCCAACGCCTCGCGGACCGCCGGCACCCGGGAGAACCAGCTGCCGACGGCGAAACCGTTGAGGGTGAAGGTAACGGCCACGCCGTTGCGGGCGAGCCGCACCGCCCGCGACGGCGCGGGGGCGACGTCCAGGGTGACGGGGCGGCTGGTGGGGGCGCTCACGACGGCTTGTCCTCTTCCTCGACGGTGATCTGCTGGCACGATCGCACACCTGAGAGCGCTACCACCACAAGCCGCCACCGCCCCTTACCGGCTACGGTCCGACCGGGGGATGATGCGAACAGGCGTTCGTCCGCCCGGACGGACCGCAACGGGGAGGCGACGCATGACGACAGCGGCACACCGGGCGGCGACCCTGGACGACGTGGCGCGGCTCGCCGGGGTGTCCCGATCCACCGCGTCGCGGGTGATCGCCGGCACCGGGTTCGCCTCACCGGACGCCCGCGAACGGGTCGCGACGGCCGTGCACCGGCTCGGCTACGTGCCCAACCCGGCGGCCCGCGCGCTGGTCCGCGGCGCCGGCGTACGCCTGGTGGTGGCGGTCACCGGGAGCAGCGCCGACGTGCTGGACGACCCGTACGTGCACCGGGTGGTCGGGTCGGCGGCCCGGGTGTGCACGCCCGCCGGTGTCGGGGTGGCGTTGCACTGGCTGCCGCTCGACGATCCGACCGGCCTGGACCAGCTCGCCCGGGACCGCAGCGTGTGCGGCGTGGTGCTGGTCAACACCACCGAGGAGTTGCTGGACGCCGTACCCCGGTCGCTGCCTGGTCGGGTGGTCTCCATCGGCGTCGGCTCGCCGACAGTGCCGTCGTTCGACGTCGACAACGCCGCCGGGGCGGGCGAGGTGCTGCGCCATCTGTACGACACGGGTCGCCGCCGGATCGCAATGGTCACCGGCCCGCAGTGGCTGCCGTGCTCGCAGCGCCCGGTCGAGGCGTACCGGAAGCTGATGCGCCAGGCGGGTCTGCCGGAGCGGGTGCTGCCCGGGGACTTCTCGGCGGCGAGCGGGCGCGCGGCGGCCCGGGGCGTACTGCGCCGCTGGCCGGACGTCGACGCCATCTACGCGATCAACGACGAGACCGCTCTCGGCGTGATCGCGACGCTGCGCGACGAGGGCGTACGCGTGCCCGGCGACGTGGCGGTGGCAGGTTTCGACGACATCCCGCTCGCGGCGATGACCGCCCCGTCGTTGACCACGGCCAGCCATCCGGTGGGACGGATCGCGACCGCCGCGGCCACCGCCCTGCTGGACGGGCGTCCGGCCGCGCCGGTGACGCTCTTCCCGTCCGCCCTGGTGGCCCGGGCCAGCGCCTGACGCCGACGCTCAGAGGGTGGGCAGGCCGAGGGCTTCGTCCACGCGGGTCAGGACGGCGACGTCGTCGTCCGGGTTGACCCCACGGAGCAGGTCGATGGCCGTGGCCCGGACCTGGCCGATGATCATGGCGAGAGGGAGCGCCTGCGTCGGGCCGAAGAGCTGTCCGGCCGTGTGCACGGCGGCGAGCGCCGCCTCGTCGGCCCGGCTGGCGTGCCTGTCGGCGACCTGGTCCCGGCCTTCCAGGTCCGCGGCGAGCGCCCCGCCGGCCTCGCGGACCGCCTCGGCGAGCGAGCGCAGCGCCACGCCCAGCTCCGGCGACACCTGTGTGTGCAGCCGGCTGAGCGTCACCCCGGCCCGGGCCAGCACCCGGACGTTGCGGACCGCGTAGTCGATCTGCCGGATGGACTCGTCCACCGACCGCAGCCGTCCGATGTGCCGACGCCTGCGGACGTTGAGCCGTAGCGCCTCACCGGCGGCGAGCACACCCTCGCGGAGTCCGTCGACCCGGACGTCCATCCCCCGGGCCTGCGTCAGCGCGGCCATCGCGGCCGACTCGTCACGGTGGTCCAGGGCGTCGGCGATCCCGCCCAGTAGGCCGGCCAGCTCGTCGAACGTCAGGCGCACCTCGGCCACAAGCGGGGCCAGCGGGCGCCGGGCGTCGACAAGCAGGCTGGCGGCGAGGGCGACCACCCCGCCGATCAGGGCGTCGACGAAGCGGAACGGCACAAGCGACCCGTCCGGCGGCGCGACCACCACCAGGTACAGCGCGGAAACGGCGGCCTGCACCAGCGTCACGCCGGTGGCGCCGAAGGCGACCGCGAGCAGGACGGTGAGCAGGATGACTGTGAAGACGGTCCAGGTGCTGCCCGGCCCCAGCGCCTGCACCACCAGGTCCGCGACCAGCACCCCGGCGGCCACCCCGAGGACGACCTCGACGGCCCGGCGGATGCGCTGCCCCCGGGCCTGCCCGAGGACGATGAGCGCGGCGGCCGGCGCGAAGAACGGCTGCGGGTGTCCGAGCAGCCGGGTGGCGAGCAGCCAGGCCACTGTCGCGGCGACGGTGGCCTCCAGCACCGGCCGCCAGCCGTGCCGCAGCCTCCCGCCGGCCACCCGCAGCCCACTGAGCCGCAGCATCCACCCACCTCCCCCGCGCGCCGCAGCCTGCCGGACCGGCACCCCGCCGGTCGGCGCACGGCACCCGAGGTGATCGTCTCTCACCGTGCGACGGGCCTGCCCACCGGGCCGCTTCGCGTCGCCCGGCGCGGCCCGTGGGACAACCGCACCGCGACTGTCAGGTTCCGGTGAGGGCGCGCAGCAGCGTACGGACGGCGGCGGCCAGGTCGGCGCGGCTGGCCGGACTCCCCGGTGGCGGGGCGGTGAGCGCGCCCGCGCCGACCAGGCGGTCGAAGAGCAGACCGTCGACGAACGCCACGAACTGGTCACCCTGCCGCTCGGGATCTGCCGCCCCGGCCCGGGCCAGCAGGTCCCGGGACTGGACCCGCAGGCCGGTGCCGTGGTGCAGGATGCCGCGCAGTTCGGGCCGGTGCACCGCCTCCAGCAGGCAGGCGTAGCGGGCCAGGGTCCGGCTCCGTCCGCTGGTCAGCCAGCGGTCCAGCACCTCGGCGATGCCGTCGGCGAGCCGGTCGAGGTCTGCTGCGCCGAGCCGGGGGCCGGGCGGCGGGGGTGGTGGGCCGGTGGGCAGGTCGTACGCGGTGAGGTCGTCGCGGTCGCGTTCGGCGAGCCGACCCACCACCGCCTCGATGAGGGCCTGCCGGGTGCGCAGGTACGCGGAGGTGGTGCCGGGTGGCATCCCGGCCCTGCCGTCGACAGCGCGGTGGGTCAGCGCCCGCATTCCGCCGTCGGCGATCAGCTCGATGGCCGCGTCGGTCAGCAGCGCGATCCGGTTCGTGCGGGCCGTCACGACGCCCTCCCCCTTTCCGAGGTCCGCCTGTAGTATCGCCCTTCTACAGGTGTAGAAGGGCGGACGACATGGACGACCCGCACGCGGTGGTGGTCGGCGCCGGCATCGGCGGTCTGAGCGCGGCGATCGCCCTGCGTCGGCACGGATGGCGGGTCACCGTCCTGGAACGCGGCACCGAACCACGCGAGGTGGGCGCGGGGCTGACCCTGATGGCCAACGCGCTGCGCGCTCTGGACGCCCTCGGCCTCGGCACGGCCCTGCGCCGGGGCGCGCACGCCGAGGCGCCCGGCGGGATCCGCGACCGGCGCGGTCGGTGGCTGTCCCGGGTGGACGCGGCGCAGATGACCCGCCAGCTGGGCACCACAGCGCTCGGCGTCCACCGGGTCACCCTGCACCGCGTCCTGCGCGACGCGCTGCCCGCGTCGTCCCTGTGGACCGGCGCCGAGGTGCGGCACGTGGAGTCCGGCCCGGACGCCGCCGAGGTGCGCTTCCAGGGGTCCGACGGCCCGCGGACCCTCGCCGCCGATCTGGTGGTCGGCGCCGACGGCCTGCGCAGCCGGCTGCGCGCCCAGCTCTGGCCCCAACTGCCCCCGCCGGTGTACGCGGGCTCCACGGCCTGGCGGGCCGCCATCGCGTTCCCCGAACCGGTTCCGGCGGCGATCACCTGGGGGCCGGCCGCCGAGTTCGGGATGGTGCCGCTCGGCGGCGGCCAGGTCTACTGGTTCGCCGCCCGCACCAGAGCGCCCGGGGGCCACGCACCGGACGAGCTGGAGGCCGTACGGGAGCACTTCGGCGGCTGGCACGAGCCCATCCCCGCCCTACTGGCGGCGACCCCGCCCGGGGTCGTCCTGCGCAACGACATCCACCACCTGGCCACGCCGCTGCCGTCGTACGTGCGGGGGCGGGTGGCGCTGCTCGGCGACGCCGCCCACGCGATGACGCCGAACCTCGGGCAGGGCGCCGGGCAGGCCATCGAGGACGCGGTGGTGCTCGGCGCCGCCTGCTCCGGCGGCGCGTCCGGGCTGGCGACCGCCCTCGCGTCGTACGACGAGCAGCGCCGCCCCCGCAGCCAGGCCGTCGCGCGAGCCTCCTACCAGGCCGGCCGGTACGGGCAGCAGCTGCGCAGTCCGCTCGCCCTGGCGGTGCGCGGTGCCGCGTTGCGGCTCACACCCGGCTGGGCGGTGCTGCGGGGCATGGCCCGGCACGCCGACTGGCGGCCACCGGCGGGCTGAGAAAGCCGATCTCGACCCAAAACTCCAGAGTAGTTCGGTGTGCGTGTCGGCGGCCCGGGCGAAGACGACAGTTCGCCGGTACAATCGGCGACTGCCTTGTGACTGATCGCTGACTGCTGATGGTGAAAGCGATCACACACACTGATCCCATGAACGGGAGAGTCAACCGCGGTAGGGCACTCCGCGTCGCGGTGTGCCTCCTTCTTCTCGCCGCGCTCAGCGGCTGCATGCAACTCAACATGGGGCTCACCGTCAACGCCGACGACACGGTCGACGGGCAATTGCTGCTGACGGCCCAGAAGTCCCTGCTGAACTCGCGGAACAAGAACATCCCGGCCGCCTTCGCCGAGCTGCGGCAGAACATTCCCGCGCTGCCGGCGGGAGAAGAGGTCGGGTACGAGGACGACAAACTCTTCGGCACCCAGATCGTTTACCGCAAGGCGCCGCTCGCCGGTTTCGACACGGAGAGCGTGAAACTGGTCCGCGACGACGACCTGTACCGCTTCTCACTGCCACTGGATCCGAAGAAATACGGCGGAAAGGTCGCGGAACAGAATCCACAGAACCAGCAGGCGTTCCTCAAGTTGATGTCGTTCGAGATCTCGGTGACATTTCCCGGCCGGGTGATCGACAGCAATGGCACTGTCAACGGCCGGTCCGTCAGCTGGAAGGTGGATTCCAACCAGGACAAGCCCGCCGAACTGCGCGCGGTCGCCGAGGCGCCACCCCGACCGTCGACCTCGCCGGCCGCCGCCGGCGACGACGGTGGGTTCCCGTGGCTGCTTGTCGTCGGCGGCGTCCTGGTCGTGGTGCTGCTCGCCGCGGTGGGCGTACTCCTTCTGCGTCGCCGCCGCCCGACGGCGCCGGCGGCGCCCGGTCCGACCTCGCCGGCCCCGCCCCCGGCCGCGGCGGGGCCCGGCTGATCCATCCGGTGGCCGGCTCCGGCCGGCCACGCCCGGCCCCGGCCGCCCCGCGACGACGGCGACCGGCCCCGGCGCTCCCACGGGGGCGCCGGACCTCACCACCACCACATCCCGGTCGCACCATCGCAGAAAAGGGGGATCGCCGTGAACGATCTCTTCACCTGGGCCGCCCTGGGCAGCCTTGCCGGCGCGAGCGCCGCAACCCTGCTGGCCACCAACGTCATCGGCGGGCTGATCGGGCCCAGCGGCGACAAGCTCCGCAAGTGGATCGCCATCGCCATCGCACTGCTGCTGTCCTACGTGACGGCGGCGTTCGCCGACGACGTCGGCGGCGAGAAGTGGATCATCGCGTTCTTCAACGCGCTCGTCATCTTCTCCGCCGCGCTCGGCGTCAACCAGTTCCCGCCCGGCAACCGGCAGGCGACGCCGACCCAGGTGGCGAGCGGTCGCGAGCCCCGAGTCTTCCGCTCCTGGGTCTGAGGGGGATGTCGTCATGATCTTCGGAATTCTCAGCGCGGCGGTCCTGGTCGGCATGAGCGCCGTCGTGGGCCTCCTGGCCGGCGGCCCGGTCGGCCTGCTCATCGGCGCCGTCGTGGGCCTGCTGGTCGGCGCGGTCTTCGGCTGGGCGGTGGCCTCCGCCGGGGTGTACGCCCCGGACGCGCGCGGCATCTTCCTCTTCGTCGTCGACCACACCTGGAGCCTGCTGAACACGGTGGTCGGGGCCATCTACCTGGCC
Source organism: Micromonospora sp. NPDC047521 (assembly GCF_055587305.1). Lineage (NCBI taxonomy): Bacteria > Bacillati > Actinomycetota > Actinomycetes > Micromonosporales > Micromonosporaceae > Micromonospora > Micromonospora sp. NPDC047521. The sequence goes on from NZ_JBVJGN010000007.1 coordinate 45,659, forward strand.
GTCCACCTGATCTTCGGGCACTCGCTGGACCGGGCCACCTCACTGGGCAGCGGCCGGGTCAGCGTGGTGGAGGGCGTCTCACCGCGGTACGCCACCACCATCGGCACCGTCTGCGCCGGCTCCAACTCCGGCATCCAGCGGCACGAGGACGTGCACATCTTCCAGGCGCGCCTGCTCGGGCCGCTCTACATCCCACTGGTGCTGGCGAACTACGTGCTGTTCACCATCGCCCCGATCTGGCTGCTCTACCACGACCACACCAACGCGCCGATCAACAGGTTCACCCGCTACTTCGAGATCGGCGTCTACCCGCACGTGTGGAACGAGGCCATCGCGTACCGGATCCAGGGGACGCCGCCGCGATGACCACCGACGGGCGCGGACCGATCGAGACGGCCACCGCCGCGCTGGCCACCTGGCTGACCAGCGCGGCGGGGCAAGCCGTCCCGATCGGCCCGCCCCGCACCGGCGGCGACGTCGACGGGCTCACCCTCTGGCCCCTCGAACTGCGCCCGGCCCGACAGACCCGCTCCAGCGGCGCGGTTCGCGAACCGTACCGGTTCACAGTCCGTTACCTGCTCTGCGTCACCGGGCCGGGCGGGCTGGGCCACCTCGACCGGGTGCTCACCGCCGCGACACGGGACGGCAGCTACCCGGTGGTGCTGGAGGCCGGCGACGCCTCCCTGTGGACGGCGTTCGGCGCGGCGCCCCGACCGGCGCTGCTCATCGACGTACCCGCTCAGGTGGACCATCCGACAGCTGCCGCGCCACCGGTGCTGCGCCCCCTGCGGCTGCGCCAACTCGACGTACGCGCCCTCGCCGGCCGGGTGGTCGGCCCCGAGAACCAGCCGCTCGCGGCGATGCGCGTCGAACTGCCGGGCAGCCCGTCCGCCACCCACACCGACTCCGACGGCCGGTTCCTGATCGTCGGCGTCCCGCACGACCCGGACAACCCCGCACCGGTACGGCTGCGACTGGCCGGACGGGGGCTCGTGCTCACCGCCGACGTCGACGCGGACGACGACGACATCGTCATCGTCTGCGCGCCACCGACCCACTGACGCCCAACGGCACAGGAGGACCGATGCCCAGCTACTTCTCCCCCGGCATCTACGTCGAGGAGGTCCCCAGCGGCGCCCGACCCATCGGACCGGCGAGCACCAGCATCGCCGCGTTCGTCGGCGTCGCGCCGAACCGCAACGCCCACCTGGGCAAGGCGGTACCCGTCAACAACTGGACCGAGTTCCTCCGGCTCTTCGCCGACGGGGAGCAGGTGGAGAGCACCGCGCTGGCCCGGGCGGTCTTCGGCTTCCTCGACAACGGCGGCGCCCGCTGCTGGGTGGTGAACGTCGGCGACGGCGGCGCGATCAGCGGCACCGGCAAGCAACGCGGCGGTCTGCAACTGCTGGAGGCCATCGACGAGATCTCCATCATCGCCGCGCCCGGCTTTTACGACGTGGTGACCCACGAGGCGCTGCTGAGCATGGCCGAACGCACCCGCACCATGGTCGCGATCTGCGACCCCGCCCCCGACATCGACGACATCTCCGCGTTGACGCGCGTCGCCACGCCGTCCTCCGGGAAACCCCCGAAACCCGCCGAGGGTACGGCCGCCGCCCCGGGCCCGGGCGGCGGGGAGGGACCGCCGGCGTACCGGCCCCGGCAGTCCGAGTACGGCGCCTTCTACTACCCGTGGCTACAGGTCCGCGACCCGATCAGCGGGGACCTGGAACTGACCCCGCCGAGCGGGCACCTGGCCGGCATCTGGGCCCGCACCGACGCCCTTCGCGGCGTCCACAAGGCGCCCGCCAACGAGCCCGTCCGGGGCGCCGTCGACCTGGGCTACCTCGTCACCCGACCCGAACACGACGTGCTCAACCCCAGGGGCGTCAACGTGATCCGCTACTTCGCGGGCGAGGGCATCCGCGTCTGGGGCGCCCGGACGCTCGCCGCCGAGGCCAGCGAATGGCGCTACCTGAACGTCAGGCGACTCAGCATCGCCATCGAACAGGCCATCGCCAACGGCACCCGGTGGATGGTCTTCGAGCCCAACGACTTCACCCTCTGGCGCTCGATCCGCCGCGACATCGGCGCCTTCCTGACCCGTGTGTGGCGCGACGGCGCGCTGCTCGGACGCAGCCCCGAGGAGGCGTTCTTCGTCAAGTGCGACGAGGAGACGAACCCGCCGGACGTCCGCGACGCGGGCATGGTGATCGCCCACATCGGCATCGCCGTCGTCAAACCCGCCGAATTCGTGGTGTTCAAGCTGAGCCAGTGGGCCGGCGGCACCGAGACCGAGACGATCGGAGGCTGACATGCCGACCACGGCCGCCCCGCAACCCGGCGCACCTGTCGACCCGTACCGGGCGTACAACTTCAGGCTGCTCATCAACGGCGTCACCAACGGCCACTTCACCGAGATGAGCGGGCTGGAGGTGAACATTCCCGGGCAGCCGTACCGGGAGCACGGCGTCGGCCGGATGCGGATGGTGCCGGGGCAGGCCGAGTACGAGCCGGTGACCCTGCACTTCGGACTCACCACGTCCCGGGAGCTGTGGGACTGGGTCAACGCCACCGCCCAGGGCACCGTCAACCGCCGCAACATCTCGGTGGTGCTGCTCGACTCCGTGGGCACCGCCGAGGTGCTGCGGTGGAACCTGATCGACGCCTGGCCCACCCGGTGGCGCGGGGCGCACCTCAACACGCTCAGCCACGAGATCGCCATCGCCTCGTTGACCCTGCGCTACGAGGGCCTGGAGCTGGAGACCGGCGGTGCCACCGCGCCGACACCCGCGTAGCTGGCTGGCCGACCGGCTGCGTGCGGGGGCCGGGGCGGTGCACCGCCTCGCCGCCCGGGTCGAGCCGACCGGGGTCGAGTTCGCCGGGGTCGAGCCGGCCGGGGTCGCGTCGCGCCCGCCGGAGGTGCCGCGTCGCTTCGGACAGCCGCCGCAGCACTGGCTGGACCTGGTCACCGCCCACGCGCCGGGTCTGCTGCACGACGTGGACCTCGACCGGCCGCCGGACCTGGGCGCTGGCCCGCCGCCCGTCCCGGGCGTCGACGCGCGCGGTGACACCGGGCCGCACGACGACCGGCTCGCCAGGTTCGGAGCCGGTGCGACGGCGTCGCCGCCGCACGGCGGGCCCGGTCTCCCGGCCGGCCCACCCGGTGCCGGGCCCTGGTCCTTCGTCGACAGCGGAGGTCCTCCGACCACCGGCGCGAGCGGCCCGACCGGCCCGACCGGCGCGAGCGGCATGACCGGCACGAGCGGCACGAGCGGCCCGACCGGCATGACCGGCCCGAGCGGCACGAGCGGCACGAGCGGCGTCTCCGGCAGCCGTGCGCCCGGCGGGGGTGCGGCCTTCGACGCGGGCGGTGCACCTGGCCCGGCATGTGGCGACAGGTGGCTGTCGGCCGTGGTCGCACGGCCCAGCCGACCCGGTGCGAGCGGCCGGCCAACCCCCGGTACGGCCAACGGATCAGCGAGAACCGGCGTGACAGGTGGGCAGGGGACGGCGGGCGGCTCCACCGAGACCGACGCGGCGAGCGAACCGGGAACGGCGGGCGAGTTCGGAACGGCGGGCGACCCGCCGACGGGCGCGTTCGGGACCGGCTGGCTCACCCAATCGGTGCGCTCCAGGTCAGCTGAGCGCACGCCACCAGCGGAGCGCTCCGGAGCCCTCGGCACGGACCACCGCGTCGAATCCTCGCCGCCGCTGAGTATCGACCGGGGGCTGTCGACGAGCAGGCGGGAACGCCGGCCCGGAGCGGGTGCGCGCGTCGGCGGCCCGGAGGTCGGCAGCGCCGGCCCGACCGGCAGCCGTGACACCTCCGGAACGTCCGATGCGCACGGAGCCCTGTCGTCGCACACGGATCAGCAGGCGACAGCCCGACCGACGTCGTTCCACCCCCGAACCAGGCCTTTCGGGATCGCAAAGGATGTCGGCCCCTGCGAGGGCGGTTCCCTTGCGGGATCCCCCGGTGCGTCCGGCCGCGCCGCAGGGCCGGGCGGCGGGAACGGACGGGGCTACGCGACCGGCCCCGAGCCTCGGAGCGGGACCTGGCCGGGCGGTCCGGAGTTCGCGCCGGGGGCGTCGGCCGCCGACCCGTGGCCGGCGCTTCCGGACGACGAACCGCTGTGGACGACTCCGGCTCCGGCCTCGGACGCGGCGCGGCTGGCCCGCCTCGACCGGGAACAGGCGGGCGACTGATGGAACGCGTGGCCTTTCTCATCGACTCCTCCGGCGAACGTGTCGACTGCCTGCTCAACCCGGAGACCGTGCAGGTGACGCGGCTCGCCGGCGTACGCCGTCGGGGTGCCGCCGACGGGCAGCTCACCGGGGCGGGGTTGGCCGACGACCCGCTGGTGTTCACCGGCGGCGGCCGCACCGAGCTGGTGCTCGACCTGCTGTTCGACGTCGACTTCGTCCAGGCGCAGGTCCGGCCCACCGACGTGCGGATGTTGACGCGTCCGCTGTGGATGCTCGCGGAGAACTCCACAGCCGAGCACGGCTGGCTGCGGCCACCGCTGGTCCGGCTGGTCTGGGGCAAGACGTGGAACGTGCCAGGTGTGATCGTCGCGGTGGCGGAGCGGTTCGACGCGTTCACCGGCACCGGGTCGCCCCGGCGGTCGTGGCTTCGGCTCAAGCTCGTGCGGGCCGCCGAGACGGCCGACCAGGCGCAGGCCGGGTTCGCCGAGGAGCTGGCCGCCGCGAGCACCCCGAGCGCCGCGCCGGGCAGCGCCGTGGTCGCCGCCGGTGACGGCGCGGCCGAGCCGGGCCGCTCCGGAGTGCGCTTCGACCTGCTGGCGAACGACGCGCTCGGCTCACCGCTGCGCTGGCGGCTGCTGGCCGAACACAACCGGATCACCGACCCGCTCGCCGTGCCGGCCGGTACCACCCTCGCCGTTCCGTCCGCGGCCGGCGGCCCATCCGCGGCGGCACCTACCGAATTCGCGCGGGCTGTCGCCGCAGGCACGTCGTTCGTGGGCGCGTCGATCGCCGCCGCGGTTGGCTGGGCCGGCTCGACGCCCGCCCCGGCCGGTGCCGCGCCGACCGGCACCGGTCCGGCCGGCACAGCTCCGGGAGGTACGCCGTGACAAGCGTCGCGCCCCGGGCGCTCATCGTCCTGCTGGACAATGTCGAACTGGCCGCGGCGGCCCGTCATCGGCTGCGCTCGCTGCGGGTGGCGGCACGGCTGGACCAGCCCACCCAGGCCGAGCTGGTGCTCGCCGCCACCGCCGGGGTCGGTGCGTTCGACCCGGCGGTACGCCCCGGAACGACACTCGACGTACGGCTCACCGGACACCCGGACGCGCTGTTCGTCGGGGAGGTCACCGCCGTCGAGGTCGAGTACGCGGCGGACGGCGTGGCGCTGTTGCGGCTGCGGGCGTACGACGCGCTGCATCGACTGCGCAAGCGTCAGGGCTTGCGGGTCTTCACGTCGGTGACCGCCGCCGACCTGGCCGGCGAGCTGTGCGGCGAGGTCGGGTTGGACGTGGCGGCGGAGGCCGACGGGCCCCGGTTGGAGCGGCTGCTCCAGCACCGGCACAGCGATCTGGAGCTGCTGCGCGAGGTGACCGGCCGGGCCGGGCTGCACCTGGCCGTCGACGGCGACACGGTGCGGCTGGTGACCCTGGCCGGCTACGGCGAGCCTGTCGCGCTGGCCCTCGGCGCGGGCGTGCACAGCCTGCGGCTGTCCACCAACGCCGACCAGGCCAGCGGCGCCAGCGCCGCGCTGGGCTGGCATCCGCAGCGGGCCGAACCGATCAGCCAGCAGGCCGACGAGGCGCGGTGCGCCAGGCCTGCCGGCGACCGGCCGGACCCGGCCGACGTGGGCGCCGACGGGGTACGCACCGCAGTCGACCAGCCGGGGCGCAGCGACGACGAGCTGGCGGCGCTGGCCCAGGCGCGACTGGACACCCGGGCGGCGGCACTCGTCACCGCCGAGGGTGTGGCCGAGGGCGACCCGGCGCTGCGACCCGGCCGGCGGATCGACCTGAGCGGGGTGCCCGAGGCGGTCGCCGGGGCGTACGTGCTGACCGAGGTGGTGCACACGGTGGACGGCGACGGGCACCTCACCCGGTTCTCCACTGTGCCGCCGACCGTCCCGCCGGCCGCGACGGCGGGCGCGGTGGTCACCCTCGGCACGGTCACCGACGTCGCCGACCCGGACGGGTTGGGTCGGGTCCGCCTGACCCTGCCGACGTACGGGGATCTGGACGCCGGGTGGCTGGGCGTGCTCTGCCCGGGGGCGGGTCGCGGCAAGGGCCTGGTGGCGCTCCCCGATCCGGACGACACGGTGCTCGTGGTGCTGCCCGGCGGCGAGCCGGCCTCGGGCATCGTGCTCGGCTCGCTGTTCGGCGCCGTCGAGCCGTACGACGCGGGCATCGACGACGGCAGGGCCCGCCGCTGGACACTGCGGACCGCCGGCGGCCAGTCGATAGTCGTCGACGACGTACGGCGCAGCCTGCGCCTGGGCACCGAGGACGGCAGCTTCCTGGAGCTGACGCCCGATCTGGCCACCCTGCACGCCGCGTCCGACCTGGTGATCTCCGCGCCCGGGCGGGCCCTTGTGGTACGCGCCCGCGGCGTGGACTTCCTGCACGCCGAGTCGACCGAGGACCCGACCACCGCGGCGCGGCAGGCCCGTTCGCTCGCCCGCGCCCACCACGAAGGAGGCGGCTGATGCGCTGGATCCACCGCGACTCGGTGATCACCTGTGACCACGACGGCCGGGTCGAGAACCGCCCGTCGCAGCAGTGGGTGACGGTCTCGGCAGTGCCGGTGCTGGTGGACGACGACCCGGAGGGACGGAAGATCATCGCCTGTCCGAACTACGGCCCGACCATCAAACCGTGCACGAAGACGGAGTCCCTGCGCGTCGGCTACAGCGACTGGCTGCGGGTCGACGGGCAGCGGGTGGTGCTGGACAACCTGGAGGGGTTCACCAACGGGACGCCGCCCAACGCGGTCCATCACACGGTGCGCGACCCGCGCCAGCGGTTCCTGAGGGCGGACCGGTGAGGGCGTTCCGGTTCGTCGGCGCCGGTTTCGACGCCGGCCGTACCGGTGGGTTGGCGCTCACCGCGGCCGGCGGCCTGGCGATGACCGACGGCGACGAGAGCGTACGCCAAGCGTTGTTCCTGCTGTTGTCGACGACACCTGGTGAGCGGCTGATGCGGCCCGGGTACGGCTCGCGGCTGCACCGGCTGCTGTTCGCGCCCAACGACGACACGACAGCCGGGTTGGCCATCCACTACGTCAGGCAGGCCATCGCCCGGTGGGAGCCCCGGGTCGAGGTCATCGACGTCGACGCCGGGCCGGATCCGGACGACGCGTGGCGGCTGGTGATCCGGTTGGACTACCGCGTGCGGGCCAGCCTCACCCCCGGGCAGCTGGTCTTCTCCGTGGATCTGCTGCCGGCCGACGAACCCGAGCAGGGAGGATCGTCATGACGTTGCCCGTGCCGCACCTGGACGACCGTGGGTTCCTCGACCTCGTCACCGAGGCCCGGGAACGGATCCGGCAGTCCTGCCCGGCGTGGACCGACCTGTCCGCGCACGACCCGGGGATGGCCCTGGTGGAGGCGTTCGCGCACCTGACCGAGGTGATGATCTACCGGCTGAACCAGTTGCCGGAGAAGGCGTACGTCTCGTTTCTGAACCTGCTCGGGGCCACCCGGCACGCGCCCACCGCGGCCTGGGCGGACGTCCTGTTCACGCGCGGCGGGACCGACCGCGCGGCGGTGCGGATCCCGGCCGGGCTGCGGGTCGCGGCGGCCCGGGGCGCCGACCCGCGGCCTGTCGTGTTCGTCACCACCGAACCGGCGGTGCTGCCCGCCGGTGAGGCGTCGGTGCTGGTTCGGATGCACCACTGCGAGCCGGTCGACGCGGAGCTGCTCGGCGTCGGCACCGGCCAGCCGGGGCAGGTGCTACGGGCGGCCCGCGCTCCCCTGGCGCACACCGCCGAGCCGCTGGACCTGCTGCTCGGCGTCGAGGTGCCGGCCGGCACGGTGGAACTGGGCGCGGCGGCCCGGGAACACGACGGCCGCACGTTCGAGATCTGGCGGCCGGTGGACAACTTCGCCGGGCTCGGCCCCCAGGCCAAGGCGTACCTGGTAGACCGCTGCTCAGGCACCGTCACCTTCGCCCCGGCCCTCGACCTGCGCTCCCCCGCCCCGGCGGGCGAGGGCGCGGCGGCGGCGCCGGTGACCGTGGCGGCGGTGCCGCCGGCCGGGCGTCAGGTGCGGCTCTGGTACCGGGCCGGGGGCGGGCCGACCGGCAACGTGGCGGCGGGCACCCTGACCAGCCTGCGCGATCCGCTGCCCGGGGTGCGGGTGGACAACCCGGCGCCGGCCGCCGGCGGGCGGGACATGGAGGCGCTGGAGTCGGTGCTGCTGCGCGGCCCGTACGAGTTCTTCGCCCAGCAACGGGCGGTCACCGCCCGCGACTTCGAGGTGCTGGCCACCGGTTCCGGCGCGGTGGCGCGGGCCCGGGCGTTCACCCGCGCGGCCGTGTACAGCTTCGCCCGCCCCGGCGAGGTCGAGGTGGTGCTGGTGCCGTACGTACCGGAGACCGCCCGGCCGGGTGGCCGGCTGCCGGTGGCGGTGCTGCGCGAGCACGAGGTGCCCGAGGCGCGGCACCGGGTGGAGACGGACCTGGAGCAGCGCCGGATGGTAGGCATCCGGTCCCGGGCCACCTGGGCCCGGTTCAAGGCGGTGTCGGTCCGCGCCCGGGTGGTGGTGCGGCGGGAGGAGGACGTCGACGCGGTCCGTCGGCGGATCCACGACCGGCTGCACCAGACGCTGAGTCCGCTGCCCACCGCGCTCAACCCGACCGGTTGGCCGTTCGGTGAGCCGCTGCGCGCGTCGAACGTGTACCGGATGCTGGAGCACGCCGAGCCGGGCGTGCGGTATGTCGAGTCGGTCCGGTTCGTGGTGGACGAGGCCCCGGACGCCGACGTCCGTGCCCTCGCCGTCGACCAGTACCAGCCCCGCACCTGGTACGCCGGTCGCGGCGCCGTGCTGTTCCGATCCAGCAACGCCGGGGCGGGCTGGGAGCCGACCGGCCGGTTCGACACCGAGACGGTGCTGCGGGTCGCGCCCGCGCCGGCGCCGGTGCGGCCGGGCATCGTGCCCCGGGCCGGCGCGGTGGCCGTGGTGACGCTGCGCGCGTCCGGCGGCTCGCGGGTGCACCTGAGCACCGACCTGGGTGAGACGTGGTCGCTGCTCGCCGACCTGGACTCGCGGATCTCCGACGTGGCCTGGCTGGACCGCGACGGCGCGGGCGCGCTGCTGGTGGCCACCGACACCGGCCTGTACGAGGTGTCGCTGCTGCCCGGGGCGGTGCCGTTGCAGATCCTGGTGGACCCGTCCGACGCGGACCGGGGGTTCTACGCGGTGCGCGCGTTCGTCTCCGAGCGGGGCGCGCCAGGTGTGGCGGTGGCCGCGCAGGCCGGCTTCGGGGTGTACCTGTCGACAGCCGGCGGCCGGCCGGGCAGCTTCACGCACGTCGGTCTGGCCAACGTGGACAACCGCGTCCTCGCCGTGCAGTACGACGGGCCGGCCACACTGCTGTGGAGCGGCGCGGGCGAGCCGGACCCGAAGAAGCCCGGTCAGGGCTGCCACCGCGCCCGGCTGTTCGAGTCGGACGTGAAGTGGCAGTCCATGCAGGCCGGCTGGATCGGCGGCACCTGCCGGGAGCTGGCGTTCGCCGGGCAGCAGGCGGTGGCGGCCACGCAGAGCGGCGGTGTGGTGCGGCTGGACACCCTGGCCGCTCAACCGCAGTGGCTGCCGGTGTCGGTCAACTGCGGCCTGCCGCTGCGCGACCGCACCCGGTTCGTGCCGGTGGACGCCATCGCCGTGGCCGGTCCGGCAACGGCGACCGGCGGCGCAGGCGGCGGCGCGGGCGGCGACCCGGCGGAGCGGCTGATCCTGGCCGGCGGCGAACGCGGAGTGCACCGCAGCGTCGACGCCGTCGAGTGGACGCCCAGCGCCAACCAGGCCACCGCCGACGTGGTGACCGTCCCGGACACGTGGCTGCTCTGCTCAGGCGAGCACGACATCGAGGTGGTGCGCCAGGATGCGACGCTCGGCGATTGAACGGCTGCTGCCCGCCGCCTACCAGCGGGCCTGCGTGCCGGGCAGCGTGCTCTGGGCGCTGCTGGACGTGATGGAGCACCTGCACGCCCCGGACGAGGCCATCCTCGCCGAGGTGGACGCTCTGTTCGACCCGTACCGCGCGCCGGAGCACCTGGTCGTGCGGTTGACCCGCTGGGTGGCGATGGACCACGTGGTGGCGTCGCCCCGACCGGACGCCCCGCTGCCGCTGCCGGTGGGCCGGCTGCGTGACCTGGTGGCCAACGGCGCGCTGCTGGCCCGGTGGCGGGGCACCCCGTACGGGATGCGCCGTGCCCTGGAACTCGCCACCGGGGCGGCGGGGTTCGTCATCGACGAGCCCGCCGAGCGGCCCTTCCACATCGTGGTACGGGTGCCGGCGTCCGCCGCCGACCAGCTCGCCGTGATCACCCGCATCGTCGAGGCGGAGAAGCCCGCCTCGACCACCGTCGACATCGTCGTGGAAGAGGAGTCGTCATGACCACCGAGTGGGCGGTAGTCGCCGCCGCCGAGCAGTTCACCCTCGACCCGCGCAACAGCGGGGAGCTGACGTTCACCGTCTCCAATCCGGGCAACGCGCCGGACACCGTGGTGTTCGACGTGGCGCCCGGCGAGGGTTCGCAGCGGGCGTGGTTCACTGTGGCCGAGCCCCAGCGGGTGGTGCCCGGGCAGGGCTCGGTGTCGTTCCTGGTCAAGGTTGCCGTGCCGGCGGGCACTGCGCCCCGGCGCTACGACATGACCGGGTTCGCGTACTCGGCGAACACCGCGCCGGAGGAGAGTTCCCGGTCCAGTGGTCGGGTCACCTACGAGGTGAAGGCGGTCGCCCCGCCCCGGCGTACCCCCTGGTTGTGGATCGCCGCGGCGGCGGCGATGGTGCTGGTGGTGGTGACCGTCGGGGTGGTGCTGCTGACCCGCGGCGGCGACCCGGCGCCCGGCGAGCCACGGGTGGTCACGGTCGAGGCGGAGAGCCTGATCGACGGTGCGGTGGTGCAGTCCCCGAGCACCAGCGGCGCGGCGGTGGTCGCGCAGCCGAACTGCTGCGGGGTGACCTGGTCCGGCGACAAGCAGCTGTTCTTCCAGGGGCTGGCCATCGGCGACCAGGTCACCGTGACGGTGCAGATCCCGGCGGACGGCACGTGGCGGTTCGCCGCGGTGCGGACAACGTCGTTCGACTACGCCAACACCGTCTTCACCATCGACGGCAGCCAGGTTGGCGGCACGTTCCTCGGCTTCACACCGAAGGTGCAGAAGACGGACTTCCTGGACGTCGGAACGGTCCGGCTGACCAAGGGGCCGCATCGGGTCACCCTGCTGGTGGTCGGCAAGACGCAGGGCACCAACCGCTACTTCGCCGGCGTCGACGAGATCCGGTTCACCGAGCTCGTTGCGCAGGCCGTCGCACGATGAGCGGCCGGCAGAAGGCGCTGCTGGGGCTGCTCGCCGCCGCGCTGGTGGGGCTGTTCGTGGTCGCGGCCGGCGCGGGCGGCGACGACCGGGGCGATCCGGGGGCGCGGCACGGGCTGGTGGACCGGTTGGGCGCGCTGGGCGGCGAGCGATTCGCGGTGGACCCGGCGACGGTGAGCGCCGACTGCGCCGACGACGCGGGCCGGCTGGTGTTCTCCGGCGCCTGCGTGGTGCGGGTCCCCGACCCGGGCGGGCTGCGCACCCTCGTACTGCGCAGCCCGGGGCGGTTCACTGTCGTCGCGCCGGCTCCCGGGGACGCCGACCTGACCGTCCGCGACGAGGTGGAGCCGGCCACGGACGGTACGTCTGCGGTGGCGAAGGTCGCCGTCGACCGGGCCACCGAGGTGGGCCTGCGCTGCCCCGGCCTGGGCAGTTGCGTCGTCGTCGTGGTCACGTCGTGAACACCGGGAGGGGGTGCCGCCGTGGGTGACCTGCGCAAGCCGTTCCTGCTGCTGGCGATGCTCGCCGTCGTGCTGGCCATCGGTGTGGAGCTGGGCGCCGGGCTGCTGCTCGGCGGCGCCGACGCCAGCTCGGCGCTGGCCGACAGTGCCGGCGCGCTCGACGTGGAGATCGACGACGTGTCAGGGGTCAGCGAGCCGTCCGGTCGGGGCACCGGCCACCTGGCGTTGATCGACGCGGTGGCGGTCTGGAGCACCGGGTTGTTCTGTCTGGGTCTGCTCCTGCCCGAACGCGTCCAGGGCCGCGTGCAGGGCATCGCCAGCCTGATCTTCTCGATCATCCTGATCATCGTCGGGCTGGTCGCACTGGTCATCGCGTTCGTCGAGCTAATGATCATGGTGTCGCTGTTCCTGGCCGTCCCGTTCGGCACCCTGGCGTACCTGGCCCTGTGGGGGTTCTTCCCGGTCGGCGAGGCGTCGGTGCTGCTGGGGCTGGTGCTGCTGCTCAAGCTGCTCTGGGCGGGGCTGCTGGTGGCGGCCCAGCCGCGCTTCCTGCAGAACAAGGGCCTCGTCCTGCTGATCCTCACCACCCTGCTGTGCACGGTCGTGCTGGAGTTCCTGCACAACCTCGTGCCGGTGATCCTGGTCAGCATCGTCGACGACGTGGCCGCACTGGTCTTCGCGATCATCGCGATCATCTGGGGGCTGGTGCTGCTCATCGGCTCGATCCCGGCGATCGTCAAGGCCGTCCGGGTCACCGCCGCCCTGCCCACCCGCTGACCCCGCCGTCGGGTTGTCCGAGCGTTGGGGCGACAAGTGTCGCGGCCCGCTCCCGGTCGACCGTCCCGTCGACCACCCACACCCGGTAGCTGCCGTGCCGGGTCGCGCCGGCCGGCACCACCGCCGGCCTGTCGAACGCGAACGCCACGCAGACCCCCGGGTACATCGCGGTCCGCACGAACCACCTGTCGCCGGGGCCGAGCCCCGCGAAGACCAGGGTGTACGCCCCGCCGCCCGGCCCGGTGCCGGTCAACGCGAGCCACGGCGCCGCGCTGCCGTTGACCGCCTCCTCCCCCGTGGCGTCGGCGGTGAACACCTCCGGTCCGCCGTCGGCGGCGGCCCGCCAGAAGAACCCCCCGTACCCGGCCCCTCCGGGGCGACCGTTGGTGGCCGGGCTGCCCAGGCGCACCTCCTCCTCGGGCGGGGCGGTGAGCGCGGAGTCCAGGTCGAGTCGCCAGACGTCAGGCGCGAGGGCCGACGCGGCGAGCCGACGCCGCTCGGTGAGCAGCGTTCGCCCGTGCGGGTCGCGCCACTGCAGCTCGTGCGCCACCTGCTCGTCGGCCCGCTCCGACCAGCAGGTGTGGGCGATGACCCCGTGGTCGTCGCGCCACGTGTAGCCGACGTCGCGCACGTAGGTGCGTCCGCCCCAGAGGTTGGTGCCGTTGACGTCCTGCACCGCGAGGGAGGCCCCGAGGTGCCACACGTGGTCGGCGGGCAGCGCGTCGGTGACCACTGTGCCGCCCAGGGTGCGTACCGGGTGCAGGTACGGCCGGGGACCGTGCCGCGCGTCCAGCGCCGGGTCGAGCACGTACCGGGCCACCTCGGTCCCGTAGACCAGCAGCCGCGCCGGCTCCTGCGCCCCGCTCACGGCAACTCCGGGTGCGCGGGCACCGCCCGACCGGCGGAGTCGACGGCGGCCAGCCGGCGGTCGGCGCGGTCGACGGTGGCCGACCGGCCTCCGGTGAGGTCGGCAGCGACCGGCCGGCGGCGGGCGACGGCGTGCAGGGCGGCCAGTGTGTATCCGGCGAGGATCGGCACCGCGACCGGGGTGACCAGGAGCGCGAGCAACCCGGCAAGCGCGACGACCCCGGTGAGCGCGGCCCAGGGGGCGGGCGCGTCGAGACAGGCGCGGGCGGCGGAACGGGCCGCTGCCCGCCACCGCCCGCCCCCGTTGCCGCCCACCTCGACCACGACCAGCCCGGCGTACCCGACCAGGCCGGCCACGACCAGTGCCGTCACCAGCAACGCCACCGGGCCGCCTGGCACCCGGCCGGCGGCCAGCGCCGCCAGGTCGGCGGCGAGCAGCCCGGCCACGGCGAGCGCGAGCAGACTGACCGGCACACCGGGCAGCGCCGCGCGGCCGAAGCGGCGCACTGTGGTCCGCGCCGACGGCCAGTTGCCGGTACGCGTCCAGTCGTGCAGGGCCGCGCTGGCCGTGCCGGCCGCCGCGGCGAGCGTGAGCACGGGCAGCGCGGCGACTGTCAGCAGGATGCCGAGCAGCGCCAGGTCGGCGGCGTCACGCACGACGTCGCGCCAGTCCTGCCGTCCGCCACCGTCGGCCGGTTCAGCCCTTGATGCCACTGGTGTTGATCCCCTCGACGAGCATCCGCTGGAACGCGACGAAGAACAGGAAGACCGGTAGCAGCGACAGCACCGACATGGCGAACATCGGCCCCACCGCGCTCTGACTCGTCGAGTCGATGAACAGGGTCAACGCGACGGGAACCGTGTAGTCCTCCAACTGGGACAGGAAGACCAGCTGGCGGAAGAAGTCGTTCCACGTCCAGATGAAGGAGAAGATCGCTGTGGTGACCAGGGCGGGGCGGCTCAGCGGCAGGATGATGTGCCGGAAGATGCCGAACGGGCCGGCCCCGTCGATCCGGGCCGCCTCGTCCAGCTCCCGTGGCACGCCCCGCATGAACTGCACCATCAGGAAGACGAAGAACGCCTCGGTGGCCAGGAACTGCGGGATGAGCAGCGGCAGGTACGGCCACTCGCCGCCGACCAGCCCGAGCGTGCGGAACAGGATGTACTGCGGCACGATCAGCACGTGCTGGGGCAGCAGCAGCGTGCCGATCATGACGGCGAACCACACGCCCCGCAGCCGGAACCGCAGCCGGGCGAAGGCGTACGCGGCGAGCAGGCAGGAGAGCCCGTTGCCGACGACGGTGAGCAGGCTGACCATCGCGCTGTTGACGAAGAACCGGCCGAAGCTGACGTCGAAGTTGGACCACCCGGCGGTGTAGTTGCCCGGGGTGAACCGCTCCGGCAGCAGCCCGATGTTGTTGACGATCTCCTCCTGGGACTTCACCGACGTGCCGACCATCCAGATCAGCGGGTAGAGCACCACGGCGACGATCGCCACCAGGATCAGCAGTCGCAGCAGCGAGCGCCCGGTCGGGCGTCGCCGGGCGGCCGGCACCTGGGTCACCGCCACCATCACCGGTCCTCCCCGTCGGAGTAGTGCACCCAGAACCGCCCGGTGCTGAAGAAGATCGCGGTGATCACCGCGATGGCGAGCAGGAACACCCAGGCCATGGCCGACGCGTAGCCCATCTCGAGGTCGGTGAAGCCGGTGATGTAGAGGTTCAGCGTGTACATGAGTGTGGAGTCGACCGGGCCGCCGGTGCCGTTGCTGAGCACGAACGCGGCGGTGAAGCCCTGGAATCCGTTGATCGTCTCCAGGACCAGGTTGAAGAAGATGACAGGGGAGAGCATCGGCAGGGTGACGTTGCGGAACTGGCGGAACCTGCCGGCCCCGTCGACCGAGGCGGCCTCGTACAGCTCGGTGGGCACCTGCTTGAGACCGGCCAGGAAGATCACCATGGGTGCGCCGAACTGCCAGATGGCCAGCACCATCAGCGTCTGAAGGGCCCAGTCCGGGTCGTTCACCCAGGGTTTGCCCTGGATGCCGAAGAGGCTCAGGAACGAGTTGAACGCGCCGTCGCGATTGAACATGTTGACCCAGACGATGGCCAGCGCGACGCTGCCGCCGAGCAGCGACGGCAGGTAGAACAGGCCGCGGAACAGCCCGACGCCGCGCCAGGCGCGGTTGAGCAGCAGTGCCACGCCGAGCGCCGCGGCGAGCTTGAGCGGTACGGCGACCAGCGCGAAGGTCACCGTGACCCGCACGGCGTGCCAGTACGACGGGTCGGAGGTGAACATCCGCTCGTAGTTGGCCAACCCCACCCACCGCACCTCGGAGAACGGGGTGAGGATGTCGTAGTTGGTGAAGCTCAGGTAGAGCGACAGCAGCATGGGGACCGCCGTGACACCCATCAGGCCGATGAGCCACGGCGACAGGAAGACGTACCCCGCCAGACCTTCGCTGTGCCGGAGGCCGGGCCCACGCCTGCCGGCGTGGGCCCGGTTCGGTCCGGGGCCGCGTCGGGTCGGGTCGGGTGCCGTGGTCAACGCCACGAGCAGCTCCTCTCCTCGCCTGGTGGGGCGGTCAGGCGATGGCGGCCTTGCACGCCTCGACGAACTGGGCGGCGGCCGCGGCGGGGGTCGCCCGGCCGTACTGGGCGTTCTCGGCGGCCTTGATCAGTTCGGACTTGACCTTGCTGTGGCCCTTGATCGGCACCTGCGGGGACTTGCCGAACTTCTGGGTCAGCTCGGCCTCGACGGCGATGGACTGCTTCATGGCCGGGTCGGTGGTGTCGTCGCTGACCACCCGCCGCAGGTCGAGGTTGGACGGCAGACCGCGGTCGGTGCCGAGCAGCTTGACCGCCTCCTGGTCGTTGTTCAGGAAGTTGATCACGTCGACGGCGACGTCCCTGTGCTTGCTGCCCTTGAACACGGACCAGTACATGGAGGCCCGGGCCCACTGCGCGCTCGGGTCACCGGGGTAGGCGACCACGCCCAGCTCGTCCTTGGTGTTCTTCTTCAGGTCGGGCATCTGGTTGGCCCAGACCCAGGAGGTGGCCGACTTGCCGGTGACCACCAGCTGCTTGGTGACGTCGCTGGAGTTGCCCTCGTGGATCACGTCGGCGCTCGGGGTGGCCCTGCGGTCCCGGGCGCCCTTCCACAGGTCGAACCACCTGGTCACGTCCTCGGCGGTGAAGCCCAGCTCCTTGCCCTGGTAGAGGTCCTTGCCCTGCTGGCGCAGCCACACCCAGAACGCCTTGTAGTCGGCGCTCGGGTCCTGCGTGCCTGGCACCTTGGTCTTGGCGGTGACCTGCTCGGCCCAGGCGATGTGCTCCTCCCACGACATCCCGGTGGTGGGCTCGGGCAGGTTGTTCCTGGTCAGCAGCGTCTTGTTGTAGACCAGTCCCTGGGTGTTCTCCCCGGCGGCCAGGCCGGCGAGCTTGCCGTCCACCACGCCGTACTGCCAGAGGCTCTCGGGGAACTTGGAGGTGTCCAGCTTGCCGGACTTCTGGTAGGAGGTCAGGTCGAGCGTGGTGCTGCGGGCCGCGTACTCGGACAGGTAGTTGTCGTCGATCTGGAACAGGTCCGGCGGGTTGCCGCCGGCGGTGAGCGTCGCCAGCTTGTCGAAGTAGCCCTGGTTGGCCTGCCAGGTCGTCTCGAAGGTCACGTTGGGGTGCTTCTTGGTGTAGAGCGCGAGGGCGTCCTCGGTCAGTTTGGCCCGCGCGTCGCCGCCCCACCAGAAGATGGAGAGCTTGACCGGGGCGTTCGGGTCGGCGGCGGAGCCGTCGTCTCCGCACGCGGCGGCACCGAACATCAGTGGCGCGGCGACGGTCGCGGCGAGCAGGCCGCGCAGCAGCCGTCGCCTGGGCAGCGGGGTACGGTGATGACGCCCGACGGGCGTGTCAGTGGTGGGGGGCGTTGCGGGGTGCATGAGCGCTCACTCCTCGGCATTAGGAGGCGACGGCGTCACCGGTGGCCGTGGTCGGGGTGCCCGGGCCCGCAGGGCAATGCGGGTCCGGGCCACGCGAAGCGGCCGGGGGACGTGCCGGTCGGGCCCGTGGGCCCGGGCCGGTCGAGTCGCGGATGACCAGGTCGGTCTGGAGCATTACCTGTGCGGTGGTACGACGGACGCCGAGCGCCGTGCCGGCGCCGAGCCCCCGCGCGCCGCGCGGTGACTCGATGTCCTGTTGCAGCAGCATGTCGACGGCCGTCCGGCCGGCGGCCGCGGTGGGTGTGGCCACCGTCGTCAGTTTGGGTCGGGTGAGCCGGCTCAGGGCGATGTCGTCGACCCCGACGACGCTCACCTCCTGCGGCACCCGGACCCCGAGCGCGTCGAGCCCCTCGATGAGGCCGATCGCCATCAGGTCGTTGTAGGCGAGCACTGCCGACACGCCGCTGCGCCGGACCTGCTCGGCGACGGCGGAGCCGCCGGTCTCGGTGGGCGCGTTCGGGCCGAGCATGGTCAGTTCGGCGCCGCCGGCGCGGGCGGCCGTGGCGGCGGCGCGGCGCATCTCCCGGTTGGTCCACGAGCTGCGCGGCCCGCCGAGCAACGCGATGCGGTGGTGGCCGAGGCCGATCAGGTGTTCGATCGCCGCGCGGGCGCCCTGCCCGACGTCCATCAGGACGCAGGGCAGGCCGGTGACCTGGCGGTTCACCACCACCAGCGGCACCTCGCGGCTGAGCTGCTCGATGAGGCTGTTACTCATCCGCGGGCTGCACAGCAGCACCCCGTCCACCTGTTTGGCAAGCGCGTGGACCAGCTCCTCCTCGGCTGTCGGGTCCTCGTTGGTGTCGGCCACGAAGACGTGGTAGTCGCGGTGCCGGGCCTGGCTCTCCGCCGCCTTGATCAGCGGCGGGAAGAACGGGTTCGCGATGTCGGCGATGATCAGCCCGATGTTGTGGGTACGGCCGGTGATCAGGGCACGGGCGGCCCGGTTAGGCCGGTAGCCCAGGTCCTCCGCGCAGGCCAGCACGCGTACCCGGGTCTCCGGGTTGACCAGGTGCGGCGCGGAGAAGGTGCGGGACACGGTGGAGATGTGCACACCGGACGCCCGGGCGACGTCCCGGATGGTGACTGGCACGGCGGCCCTTTCGTCCGATGTGGCGGCGGTCACGTGGGTGCCGCCAATTAATGCAAACGGTTGCTCCAGTGTCAACGGTGGATGGTTACGGTTCTGTTGCGCCGAGGCTCCCATTGGTGATCTACAGGCCCATAAATAGGAACATTTACCGCTGATTACGCCGTCGGCGTTGACGTCATCGGATCGACCGTGATTACTTCACTGCAAACCTTTGCAGGATCACCGGGAGGCCACCGAATGTCATCCAGAGCCGGCGGACGGGTCCGGTACGCAGTCGTGGGCACCGGCGCGCGGGCCGAGATGTTCGTGCGGGCCCTGGTGCTCGACCACCCCGACACCACCGAGCTGGTCGCCTTCGCCGACACCAACAAGGCCCGGATGGACGCGCACAACCGATGGCTGGCCGAGCTGGGCCACCGTCGCGTGCCCGCGTACCAGGCCGGGGACTTCGCGACCATGCTGGACTCCGAACGCGTCGACGTCGTCCTGGTCACCAGCGTGGACGTCACCCACGACGAGTACGTGGTGGCCGCGCTGCGGGCCGGCCGGGACGTGGTGACCGAGAAACCGATGACGGTGGACGCTCCCCGCTGCCGGCGCATCCTCGACGCGGTGGCCGAGACCGGCGGCCGGGTGACAGTGGCCTTCAACTACCGCTACAACCCGTTGCACGAACAGGTCCGGCGGCTGCTCGCCGACGGCGCGGTCGGTGAGATCGGCTCGGTGCACTTCGAGTGGCTGCTCGACGTACGCCACGGCGCCGACTACTTCCGCCGCTGGCACCGCGACAAGGCCACCTCCGGCGGGCTCATGGTGCACAAGGCCAGCCACCACTTCGACCTGGTCAACTGGTGGCTGGCCGCCACCCCGGTCGAGGTGTACGCCGCCGGTCGGCTCTTCTTCTACGGCGACGGTGGCCGTCGGCACGGCTACGCCCGCGACTACGAACGCGCGTACGGCTCCCCCGCCGCCGTCGACGACCCGTTCGCGTTGCGACTCGACGCGCACCCCCGGCTGCGCGAGTTGTACCTCGACGCCGAGGCCGAGGACGGCTACCAACGCGACCGCAACGTCTTCGCCCCGGGCGTGAGCATCGAGGACGACATGGCGGTGCTCGCCCGCTACTCCACAGGCGCCACGATGACCTACCACCTCACCGCGTACGCGCCCTGGGAGGGCTACCGGGTGATGGTCAACGGCAGTCGGGGCCGGCTGGAGCTGGAGGTCACCGAGAACGACTTCGTCGACCGGGGCACCGCCGGCGCGGTCAAGGGCGCAGCCCTGCACGGCGCCGAGGCGCCGGCCGAGGGCGGTGGCGCGACACTCACGCTGCGCCCGTTCTGGGAGCCACCACGGCAGATCCCCGTCGAGGGCCGTACCCGGCACGGCCACGGCGGCGCGGACGCCCGGATGACAGGCGTGCTCCTGGGCGGCCGACCCGACCCGCTGGACCGCGCCGCGACCGCCGACGACGGCGCGTCGGCCCTGCTCACCGGCCTGGCCGCAAACCGGTCCTTCGAGACCGGCCAACCGGTCCGGGTCGCCGACCTGCTCACCCTCTCCTGACCACCGACGAGGAGCCCCGCCCCGTGCCGACGTCCGACCACACCGACCTGCTCCTGCCGTCCGAGCCCGGCCACCGCGCGCTGGCCCGGGAGCTGTACGCCCTCGCGGCGGAGCAACCCATCATCTCGCCGCACGGGCACGTCGACCCGGCCCTGCTGGCCGAGGACCAGCCCTTTCCCGATCCGGCGCGGCTGCTCATCGTGCCGGACCACTACCTGACCAGGATGCTGCTCAGCCAGGGCGTACCCCCGGCCGACCTGGGGGTGCCCACCCGCGACGGCAGCCCGACCGAGACCGACGGCCGGGTGATCTGGCGACGGTTCGCCGCGCACTGGCACCTGTTCCGGGGCACCCCGTCGCGGCTGTGGCTGGACAGGACGTTCCGCACCGTGTTCGGCGTGCGAACCCCCTTCGGCCCGGCCACCGCCGACGACGTCTACGACGAGATCGCGGCCCGGCTCGCCGAGCCGGACTTCCGGCCCCGGGCACTGTTCGAACGGTTCAACATCGAGGTCCTCGCGACCACCGAGTCACCGCTGGACGACCTGGGGCAGCACGCCAAGCTCGCCGCCGACGGCTGGGGCGGACCGGGTGGCCGCGTCGTCACCACCTTCCGCCCGGACGACGTGGTGGACATGGAGTTCGAGGGCTGGACGACGAACGTGCGGCGCCTCGGCGAGCTGGCCGGCGAGGACACCGGCACGTACACCGGCTACCTGGCCGCGCTGCGCGTCCGCCGGGCCGCGTTCATCGCCGCCGGGGCGACCTCGTCGGACCACGGGCATCCCACCGCGCGCACCCTCGACCTGACCCCGGCCCAGGCCGCACGCCTGTACGACAGGGGCCTGCGCGGCGAGGCCGACGCGGCCGACGCGGAGGCCTTCCGGGCGCACATGCTCATGGAGTTCGCCCGCATGTCGCTCGACGACGGCCTCGTCATGCAACTGCACCCCGGTGCGGTACGCAACCACAACCGCTCGCTGCACGCCCGGCACGGCCGCGACGTGGGCGGCGACGTCCCGCAGGCCACCGAGTACGTGCACGCACTCGCGCCACTGCTGGATCGGTACGGCAACGACAGCCGGCTGCGGCTGGTGCTGTACACCCTCGACGAGGACACCTTCAGCCGCGAGCTGGCGCCCCTCGCCGGCGGGTACGCCGCGCTGCTGCTCGGAGCGCCCTGGTGGTTCCTGGACTCCCCCGAGGTGCTGCGCCGGTTCCGGGAGACGGTCACCGAGACCGCGGGCTTCTACAACACGACCGGGTTCGTCGACGACACCCGGGCGTTCTGCTCCATCCCGGTCCGCCACGACGTGGCCCGCCGGGTGGACGCCGGCTTCCTGGCCCGGCTCGTCGCCGAACACCGGCTGCCGATGGACGAGGCCGCCGAGACCATCGTCGACCTGGCGTACCGGCTGCCCAAGCGGGTCTTCAACTTCGGAGGCGACAACAAGTGACCACGACCATCACGTCCGTCGACGTGCACGACGTGCGGTTCCCGACCGCCGCCCGGGGTGACGGCTCCGACGCCATCAACCGGGGTGACTACTCGGCGACGTACGTCGAGCTGGGCACCGATGCCGGCCCGGTCGGCGCGGGGTTCACCTTCACCAACGGCCGGGGCAACGAGATCACCTGCGCGGCGGTGCGCGCGCTGGCCCACCACGTACGGGGACGCACGATCGAGGAGATCGCGGCCGAGCCTGTGGCGTTCTGGCGGTCGCTCAGCGCCGACGTGCAGCTGCGCTGGCTGGGCCCGGAGAAGGGTGTCATCCACATGGCGACAGGCGCTCTGGTCAACGCGGTGTGGGACCTGCGGGCCACAGTGGCCGGCAAACCGATGTGGCGGTTCCTCGCCGAACTGCCCACCGACGAGCTCGTCGCCAGCGTCGACTTCCACCACATCACCGACGCGCTCACAGCGGACGAGGCGACGGCCATCCTCGAGAAGGGACGCGACGGCCTGGCCGACCGGCTGGCCACGCTGGAGCGCGACGGCTTCCCGTCGTACACCACCTCGGTCGGCTGGCTCGGCTACCCGGACGACAAGGTGCGGGCGCTGACCCGGCGGGCGTACGACGACGGCTGGCGGGCGATGAAGATGAAGGTCGGCGGCCCGCTCGCCGACGACAGACGCCGAGCGCGGATCATCCGGGAGGAGATCGGCCCGGACGCGCTGCTGATGATGGACGCCAACCAGGTCTGGGACGTCGACGAGGCGATCACCGCGATGACTGCCCTCGCGGAGGTCGACCCGTACTGGATCGAGGAGCCGACGCACGCCGACGACATCCTGGGCCACGCCCGGATCGCCCGCGCGGTCACCGAGCTGACCGGCGGCCGGTGCCGGGTGGCCACCGGCGAGGTCGCCGCCAACCGGGTGATCTTCAAGCAGTTGCTCCAGGCCGAGGCGATAGGCGTGATGCAGGTCGACGCGTGCCGGGTCGGCGGCGTCAACGAGGTACTCGCCGAGCTGCTGCTCGCGGCCAAGTTCGGCGTGCCGGTCTGCCCGCACGCCGGCGGTGTCGGGCTCTGCGAGTACGTCCAGCACCTGGCCGTCTTCGACTACCTGCGGGTGGGCGTCAGCCTGGAGGGACGGATGATCGAGTACGTCGACCACCTGCACGAGCACTTCGTCGACCCGGTGCGTACCCGCGGTGGCAGGTACCTGCTGCCGGAGCAGCCCGGCTACAGCGCCACCATGAAGCAGGCGTCGGTCGCCGAGTTCCGCTTCCCGGACGGTCCGGCGTGGCGGTGACCGTCGGCGCCTCCCGGCTCGGCGTGGGTGTGCTGCGCCGACTGCCCTTCGAGGCCCGTCCGCTGATCCGGCCGGGCACCGTGCCGGCCGGCGTCGTCCACCTGGGGTTGGGCGCGTTCCACCGCGCGCACCAGGCCGTCTACACCGAGGCGGCGGTTGGCGCGGTCGGCGGCGACTGGGGCATCGTGGCGGTCGCCCCACGCAGCACCGCGCTGGTGGAGGCTCTTGCCGGGCAGGACTACCTGTTCAGCGTCAGCACCCTCTCGGCGTCCGGCAGCACGACGCGGGTGGTCGGCGCGCTGAGCGGCGTACGCCACGCGGCCAGCGACCCGGACGCGGTGGTGGCGCTGCTCGCCGACCCGGCGGTGCGGGTGGTGACGCTCACCGTCACCGAGAAGGCGTACCAGCTCGACCCGGTGACCGGCCACCTGTCCCCGGATCCGGCGCTCGCCGCGGACCTGGCCGGTGGCCGCCCGCCGACCACCGTACCGGGGCTGCTGCTGCGGGGGCTGGCCGCCCGGGCCGCCGCGGACGCCGGACCGCTGGCCCTGGTGAGCTGCGACAACCTGCCCGCAAACGGTCGCCGGCTGCGGGGTCTGGTGGACCAGGCGGTCGGCCGTGCGGCAGGTGTGCCCGCCGGGCTGCTCGACTGGGTGGCCGGCAACGTCACCTGCCCGGGGACCATGGTGGACCGGATCGTGCCGGCCAGCACCCCCGACACGATCGACGCGGCCCGGCGGGCGCTGGGCGTGACCGACCTGGCGGCGGTTGCGGCCGAGCCGTACGCGCAGTGGGTCATCGAGGACGACTTCCCGGGCGGACGGCCGGGTTGGGAGCACGCCGGAGCGGTCCTCACCGACGACGCCGGCCCCTGGGAGCGGTTGAAGCTGCGCGGCCTCAACGGGGTGCACTCGGCCGTGGCGTACCTGGGGGCCCTGGCCGGCCGGGAGACCATCGCCGACGCCCTGGAGATCCCGCACCTGACCGACGTGCTGCGCCGCCTGATCGCCGAGGACGTCGCGCCCAGTTTCACGCCGCCCGACGGGGTGCGGGTGGTCGACTACGGCGAGCAGGCCCTCGCCCGGTTCGGCAACCCGGCGATCCGGCACCGCACCCTTCAGGTCGCGATGGACGGCTCGCAGAAGTTGCCGCAGCGGGTCCTGCACACCATCGCCGACCTGCGCGCGGCCGGCCGGTCCGCGCGCTGGGGCGCGCTTGTCGTGGCGGCCTGGTTGCGCTTCGCGCTGGGGTACGCCGACGACGGCCGGCCGTTACCGTTCCAGGACCCTCTCGCCGGGCCGATCCGGGCCGCGCTGGACGCCGGCGCGCAGAGCCCGGCCGGCGCGGTGGACGCGGTGTTCGCGCTACGCGAGGTCATCCCGGCCGAGGTGGCCGGCGACGACGAGGTACGCGCCGAGGTGACCGCCTGGCTGACCGCCCTGGCACGCCACGGCGTCGAGGCCACCCTGGCCGGTGTCAGGTGAACGGGCAGCTCCCGCCGGCCGGTGCCCGGTGAACGGGGCGCCGACGCGGGTGGCGGTGATCGGGGCGAACGGGCACGGCCGGTGGCACCGACGCGTGATCGCGCCGTTGCACGCCGACGGCCTGTTGCGTCTGGTCGCGCTCGTTGACGTCGAGCCGGTGCAGGACGACCCGGAGGCGCCACTGCCGCCAGGGGTCCAGGTGTTCACCGACCATCGGGCGATGCTCGCCGCCACCCGGCCGCAGGTGGTGGTCATCTGCACCCCGCCGCACACGCACCTGCCGATCGCCCGCGACGCCCTCACCGCCGGCGCGGACCTGCTGCTGGAGAAACCGCCGGTGCTGTCCCTGGCCGAGCACGACGAGCTGACCTGGGCGTTGACCACCGCCGGTCGGGTGGCCCAGGTCGGTTTCCAGGCGCTCGGTTCGGCGGCGCTGACCGCGTTGGCCGACGCGCTTGTCGCCGGCCGTCTCGGCACGGTCACCGGGATCGCCACAGTCGCCGCCTGGCAGCGCCCGGACGCCTACTACGCCCGTTCCGCCTGGGCCGGCCGGCGCACCCTGAACGGGCGGCCGGTGCTGGACGGCGCACTGGCCAACCCGTTGGCGCACGCGGTGATGCAGTGCCTCGCCGTCGCCGAGTCGCTCGGTGGGGCGCCGCCCTGGCCGGTCGCGATCGAGGTGGAGCGCTACCGGGTCCGACCCATCGAGGTGGAGGACACCGCGGTGCTGCGGGTCCGGTTCCGCGCCGGCCCTGCGGTGCTCGCCGCGGTCACACTTGCCGCAGAGGAGTTCGTGGCAGGTGAGGTGGTGGTGACCGGCACCGGGGGGCGGGCGGTGCTGGAGTACCCGACCGACCGGCTGCGGCTGCCCGGGGACGTGGTGACCCGCCAGGTCCCCGGCCGGCACGGTCTGCTGGAGAACCTGCTCGCGCACCGGGCCGATCCGCTCAGGGCTCCGCTCATCGCGCCGCTGGCCCGTACCGCCCCGTTCACCGCGCTGCTTGACGCGTTGCGGGCCGCGCCGGAGCCACGACTGCTCGACGGCGACCTGGTCGTCGGGGTGGGCGACGGCGGTGATCGGGTCCGCCACCTGCGGGGTGTCGTGGACGTGCTGCGCCGGTCCGCCGAGCAGGGAGCGCTGCCCAGCGAACTGGGTGTGCCGTGGGCGGTGCCCGCGTACCGCGCCGAACTGACCGACAGCCGCCCCACCCACCACCACTGATCCGGGAGAGACCGATGCGCAGAATCCTCGCGGGCGCCACGGTGACCGCCCTGCTCCTCGTCGCCGCGCCGGCCGGGGCCGCGGCCCGACCCGACCGGCTCGGCTGGATGGCCCAGCAGATCGGGCGGCAGACCCTGCCCGACCGGGACGGCTGGGCGGCCGGCGGCCCCGGCACCACCGGCGGGTCGGCGGCCACCCCGGACCGCACCCGCGTGGTCGGCAGCCGCGCCGAGCTGGTGGCCGCCCTGGGCGGCGACAACGCGAGCAACGCCACCGACGCCACCCCGAAGCTGATCTACGTCAAGGGCGACGTCGACGGGTTCGAGGGACCCGACGGCACGTCGCTGGACTGCGGCGACCTGGCCGACCCCGGGTACCGGCTGGACGCCTACCTTGCCGCGTACGACCCCGCGGTGTGGGGTCGGGTGCCACCGGCGGGCCCGCTGGAGGAGGCCCGGGTCCGGTCGGTGGCGAACCAGACCCGCCAGACGCAGATCAACGTCGGCCCCAACACGACGGTCATCGGGCTGCGCGGCGCACGGCTGACCGGCCTCACCCTCATGATCGACCGGGCGTCGAACGTCATCGTCCGCAACCTCACCCTCGTCGACGCGCGGGACTGCTTCCCCGCCTGGTCACCGACCGACGGCGAGGCCGGCAACTGGAACAGCCAGTACGACCAGATCTCCGTACGCCGCGGCGAGAACGTCTGGGTCGACCACAACACCTTCACCGACGGCGACAACCCGGACAGCGCCCAGCCGATCCACTTCGGTCGGCCGTACCAGGTGCACGACGGCTCGCTGGACGTCACGCACACCGCCAGCGGAGTCACCGCCTCGTGGAACCGTTTCACCGGGCGGGACAAGCTGATGCTGATCGGCTCGTCCAACACCGTCGGCCCGGACGTGGGGCGACTGAGGGTGACCCTGCACCACAACCTCTTCGACGGCGTCCTGCAACGGCTGCCCCGGGTGCGCTTCGGCCAGGTCGACGTCTACAACAACCACTACCGGCTCGGCGGCGACGGCTTCCAGTACGCGCTGGGCGTCGGCGTGCAGTCGACGATCTACGCGCAGGACAACTTCTTCACGCTGGACGCGACCGTCGACCCGGCGGACCTGCTCTACGACTGGGGTGGCACCGCGCTCACCGAGCGCGGCACCTGGGTACGCCAGGGCGGCGGCGTGGCGCGGCCGGTCGACCTGCTGGCGGCGTACAACGCGGCGCACGACCCCGACCTGGGCGCCGACGCGGGCTGGACGCCCACCCTGCGCCGGGAGCCGGTCCTGCCGGCCCCGCTTGTCCCCCTCGTGGTCGGTCCCCTCGCCGGCGCCGACCGCCTACCGATGTGAACAGCCGAACCACCCGTGCCGGGGTCATCGATGTGCTGAAGATCGGCTATAAGTGACGCATGGACTTCCCGCCGCACCTGGGCAGCATGCCGATGCACGCGATCACGGAGATCCACGGTGAGCCGGGTCTGCTGGAACGCTTCCGGCTGGAGATCCAGCAGTTCGACGCCGACGCCCGCGCGAGGCTCACCGCCGCGCTGGGCCTCGCGGCCGACCTGCACCGCGACGACCGCCGGGTGCGCGAGCCGTACCTGAACCACCTGCTGCGTGTGGCCATCCGGTTGATGCACCACTACCAGGTGCGCGACGTGGACGTGATCGTCGCCGGTCTGCTGCACGACTCGGTCGAGGACCATCCGGCCGAGCTGGCCGACGGCGAGGCGGGCACCGACCAGACCGAGGCCGCGCTGAACGCGCTCGCCGCGCGGTTCGGGCCGCGGGTGGCCGCGCTGGTCGCCGCCGTCACCAACCCGGCGTACGACCCGGAGCGTGACCGGAACACCCAGTACCGGGAGCACCTGGCGGTCAGCCTGGAGCGGGAGCCGTGGGCGCGGGTGATCAAGGTGTCGGACTTCACCGACAACGGCGTCGGGGTGATCCACACGGTCGGGCCGAAGGTGGTCTCCTCGGCCCGCAAGTACCGGCCGCTGGTGCCGCTGTTCCGCGATCTGGTCGGCCGGCCGGACACCCCGCTGTCGCCGGCGGTGAAGCGGCACATCTTCGGCCAGCTCGACCTGGCCGAGGAGCGGTTCAGCGCCATCCTGGACCAGCCTGCCCGCCCTTCCTGACCAGGTCAGGGCATCACCGGGTTCTGCGACACGTCCTCAGATCCCGGGGATACCCCCGGCCGTCCGGCCGGACTGTCGGGAACCCAGCACCCGCACAGCTCGCTCGGTCGCCTGGGGAGGGTGGGGCCGGCGCGCGGCCGTGTTACTCGGGAGAGCGATATACCTCGGAGTCATAGTCATACCTGGGAGTCATGACGCTGATCCGGACACGTGCCGCGAGCCACCGGGAAATGCGCGCCGCCGCGGACCGGGAGCACGCGAGACGTGAGCCGTGAGGCCGGTCAGGAGCGCAGCACGACACGCAGGGGGTGCGGGGCGGTGCTGGTGAGGTCGTCGAGCACGGCGAGCAGCAGGGCGTACTGATCGGCGGGCTCGTCGGCGAGCAGCTGACCGGCGTCGGTGACCAGCAGGGTGAGGGGGCCGGCGTCCAGCCGGTCCCGGAGCACGTCGGCGAGGGCGTCCCAGGTGTTCCCCAGGTAGGCCGGCAGAGCCAGCGCCCCGGCCAGCGCGGCGAACAGCGCGGGCCGGGTCCGGGCCGCCGCCCCGGCCAGCACCACCGCGCCGGCCCACCCGTCGTCCTCATCGATCATCACGTGCCTCCCGGACCGGCCGGCCACCGGTAGGTCAGAGCCGGTAGAAGTCGGTGTAGTGGTTGGGCGAGAACCAGGTGACCCCGGTGCTGCGGTTCACCACGATCCGGTACGCGTCGCGGGCCGCGCCCTGGGTGCGCGGGTAGACGTCGTACTCGTAGTAGGTGGCGTTGGTGGGCAGTTGTCCCTCGTAGTTGTAGAACCGGCCGCCGGCGAAGTTGGACAGCCCTCCGCTCCAGGAATACCAGCCCCGACTGGTGGGGAAGCCCTTGGCGGACCATCCCGAGCGGGCGGTACGGGCGTCGGCGCAGCGGCTGACGGTGCACGAGCTGTAGACCGCCGCCGAGGCGGACTCGGTCAGCCGGGGGGCCACCACGGACGGGCCGACCAGCGCGGCGGCGACCATGGCGAGGAGCAGGGCGACGGTGGTGGTACGCCGGCGGATCGCGCCGAGCGTGGCCAGCGGGGACACGGGGGTGGACACAGGTTGCCTCCAGACCATCCAATCCATCGATCCGCGTGACTGTCGGATCGGACCCAGTCTCACCGTTGGCGGTCGACGGCGACACCCCTTCGCGGCACAACGCCTCCACAATGCTCGGTGAACCCCGGATGATCCGCCCCCGCGGCCCGTCCCACCGGCAGGAGCACGAGCATTCCGACACTCACCCACAGGTACGCGTTCGCGCCGACGAAACCCACAGGCCCGGCCCAGCCGCTGCTGAACATCCAGACCAGCCCGCTGCACAGCACCACGTACGCGGCAGCGACGCCGCCCAGCCGCCAACGCGCCGCCCGGTCCACCGGCGGCCAGGGCAGCGTCGACGCGACGAGCACCACCAGCCCCGGCACCAGCCACACCAGGTGATGCACCCAGGTGATCGGGCTGAGCAGGCACGCGGCGACACCTGTCAACGCGAAACCGGCAGGCTCGTCGCCCAGCCGCACGGCCCGGCGCACCCGCACCACCCACACCGCCAACACGGCGACGGCCAGCACCAGCCACAGTCGCCGGTCCGGGTGCGCCGGGTCGAGCCGGGCCACCAGGCCGAGCAGCGACTGGTTCGCCACGTTCTCCAACCGCCCGATCCGGTCGGTGTCCCACAGCGTGTCGGTGAAGAACGTCCGGCTGGCCCGCGGGGCGAGCACCACCGCGAGGACTGTGGCGCCGACGGCGCTGGCCACTGCCGTACCCGCCGCCCGCCACCTCCCGGTGACCAGCAGGTACCCGACGAAGACCGCCGGGGTGAGCTTCACCGCCGTTGCCAGCCCGGTGCCGATGCCGGCCAGCCGACTGCCCCGCTCCAGCAGCCACAGGTCCAGATAGACGAGCGCCACCAGCAGCAGGTTGACCTGCCCGAAGCCCACGGTGTCCCGGACCGGGTTCAGCCCCGCGAGCAGGCAGCACGTCAACGCGAGCGCGTACCAGCGGCTCCAGCCGTGTCGCCGCGCCAACGGGTCCACCAGCAGGCGCAGCAGGAACGCGACGGCCAGCACGGTGAGCAGCAGATGCGCCACGATCGTCGGATACCAGGCCAGTGCCGCCATCGGTGACATGCTGACCGCGGCGAACGGCGGATAGGTGAAGCCATACCCGTTGTGGGTGGTCCAGCCGTACAGGTCGCCGCCGCGCACCCAGTGCCCGACCGCGCCGTGGTAGACCCCGACGTCGAACCAGCCCCGACGCCCGGGGAGCATCGCGATCACCACCGCCAGCACGGTGACCAGGCCGACCACCGTCGCCACCCGCCGCCCGGTCCGCAGTCTGCTCACCCGGTCACCAACAGCCCCAGCGTCATCGCCTCATTGTGCGCGCCGGCGACCGGTTGCAGGGACGAGAAGGTCACGCGGGCGACCCCGCCGTGCGGCGTGGCGGCGGACATATCGGTCACCTGTTGTTAGCGTGGCGTGCGGATCCGTGACCATGGAGGGGTGCCATGACGGACGCCCCCGATGGGAGGCCGAGACCCGCGGACCAGTGGCGGCAGCGCGGCGTACGCGGGCTCGCCGTCGTCCGCGACGTGAGCGTCCGTGGGTGGCGGTGGTGGGCGCGAAGCTGGGACCGGCTGGTCGCGGCCCTCCAGGACGAGGCTCCCGTGGGGTCCGGGGCCGACCCGTCGCCGCCCGGCCCCCTCGTCGAACAACGCGACGCGCCCCGGCTGATCACCGTCCCGGCCCGAGGCTACGTGTACTCGTTCCACGTCCGCGCCACGTTCGCCTGGTCGTCGCCCGCGAGCCTGCGCTCCGAGGTGCTGAGCTGGTACGTGCAGTACTTCCAGCCCCACGCGATCCAACGGCTGACCCGGCTCGCCGCCGACGCCGCCCGGGACCTGCCGCCACACCGGGCGGGCGACCTGGAGGTGGCGTTGCAGCAGGCTCTCGCCGAGGATCCGGAGTGGACCTACCGACGGGGCGAGATCACCATCACCTGCCGGCCCGACGCCGCCGTCCGACTCGACGACCGCATCATGCCGGCGCTCCAGCCGCACGTCGACCGGATGGTGAAGCTGGAGTACCAGTTCGACGAGCAGATGCGCAGAGCCCGGTACGCCGAGGAGTTGAGTCGACGATGGGTCGCGCTCCTCGGCGACGACGCCGACGACCAGGAGGTGGCCGACGCCCGCAACCACCTGCTCGGCACCCAACGCGAAGCCGCACGATGGATCACCGAACTGCTCCACAACCACAACGAACACCCGGACCCGGTGAACGCCCCGCCCCAACGCCGCCCCACCGCCTCCTGATTCGCCACTTCCATCCAGGGAACGGGACCTGCGGGCGTTCCTCCGCGCCCGGCTTGGACGCCGACGGACATGTCGGCCGATCGATGAAAACAGCACGAAGGAAGGAACACGAACGACGTACGGGATGAGATCGTGACTGCACGGCGTCTGCCGCGCCGTCCCCATCGGACAGTCGTCCGCGCTGAGGCGTCGTCCGGTCGGGCCCGGTCAACGGTTGGAGGACATGTCACATGGCGCACATCGATCTCGGGGTCGACGAGAAGCAGTTCCCCGGCATCACCGGTCCGATGATGTACCGTCCGGAGACCGCGAAGCCACTCAACGAGCTGGCCGAGGTGCTGTTGCGTTCCCCGAACTCGCTTCCGGCAGGTGAGCGGGAGCTGATCGCGGCGTACGTGTCCGGGCGTAACGAGTGCACGTTCTGCTGTGCGTCGCACTCGGCGTTCGCGGCGGCGCAGCTCGACGAGGGCATGGACCTCGTCGACCAGGTACGCGCGGACCTCGACAGCGCTCCGATCTCAGCCAAGCTGCGGGCGCTGCTGCGCATCGCGGGCGCGGTGCAGATCAGCGGCCGGAACGTCACTGCCGAGCTGGTCGAGAGCGCCCGCGCCCAGGGTGCCACCGACGTGGAGATCCACGACACGGTTCTGATCGCCGCCGCGTTCTGCATGTTCAACAGGTACGTCGACGGTCTGGGGACCTTCGCGCCGACCGGTCAGGACGCGTACGCCGAGACGACCCGCCGGATCATCGAGGTCGGTTACGGGGCGGCGGCCCGACCTCCGGCAGCCTGAGCACGGTCGAGGGTGACCGCTGTCCGTTCCCTCTGCAACTGTCGATGGAGATGCCTGGCCAGGCCCATCAGCCGTGCAGTCGGAGGGACCGATGGATCACCCACGCAGTCTGCTGAACGTCGCTGAGCGGCTTCACACCGACATGGTCGACCGGCTGGGCACGCTCGTCGCACGCGAGTCGGCACCTGGCTCGTTGCCCCATCTGGAGTCCTGTGCCGACCTGCTCGCCCGCTGGGGGCAGGAGGTGCTCGGCCGGCCGGCCCGTCGGGTCGTGGTGGACGGCCTGCCACACCTGCTGTGGCCGGCCGTCGACCAGCGGGTGCTGCTGCTCGGCCACTTCGACACCGTGTTCCCGGTCGGGACGATCGGGTCCCGGCCGTTCACCGTCAGTGGGGATGTCGCGACCGGGCCGGGCGTGTGCGACATGAAGGCCGGCATCGTGCAGATGTTCACGGCGCTGCGCCTGGTCGGCGACACCTCGACTGTCGGTGTGCTGCTCACCTGCGACGAGGAGTCCGGGTCCGTCACGTCACGGCCGCTCATCGAACGGGAGGCGCGGCGTTCGGGCGCGGTTCTCGTCCTGGAGGCGGCCACCCCTGACGGGCACGTGAAGGTCGCCCGCAAGGGTGGGTCGGTCTACCGCCTGATCGTCTCCGGTCGCGCCGCGCACGCGGGCGTGGAGCCGCAGCGCGGGGTGAACGCCACGGTCGAGGTCGCCCACCAGGTGCTCTCACTGGGCGCGCTCGGCGCGGCGGACAGCGGCGGCACCTCGGTCACCCCGACCCTGCTCTCGGCGGGCACGACGACGAACACGGTGCCCGAGCGCGCCAGCCTGGCGGTGGACGTGCGGGCCTGGACCACTGACGAGCTGGAACGCGTCGACAGCGCCATCCGTGAGCTGGTGCCGGTCCTGCCCGAGGCGACGCTCGACGTGCAGGGCGGGATCAACCGCTATCCGATGTCCGCGGAGTTGTCGCGGCCGCTGCTGGAACTGGCCCAGGCGATCGCCGGCCAGCTGGGCATCACAGGCCTCGTCGGCGCGTACGCCGCCGGCGCGTCCGACGGCAACTTCACCGCCGCGTTGGGCGTACCGACGCTTGACGGACTGGGCGCGGTCGGCGGTGGGGCGCACTCCGCCGAGGAGTACGTCTGCCTGGACCGGATGCCCGAGCGGACCGCGCTGCTGGCCGGGCTCGTCGAGGCGCTGTCCAACATGGAGCGTTTCGGATCGCGACCCATCGACGAGATCCCGTAACGTGCTCACTGCCGGCGAACGACCGGCAGCGAGGGGTCATCGTCGGCATGACTACGGGACAGCGTTCGGCATCGTCAATTCCCCTGCTCGGCGTCGAGGAGGAGTTCCTCGTGGTCGACGCCGACCGGGGCGAGGTCGTGCCGCGGGCGGCGACTGTCGTGGACGGCGCCCGCCCGACGCTCGGCGCCCGGGTCGGTGGTGAGATCACCAAGCTCCAGGTGGAGACGCGCACCGACCCGTGCCTGAGTGTCGACGACCTCTCGGCGCAGCTCGCCGACTGTCGCGCCGCCGTGCAGCGCGCGGCCGGCTCGGCGGGCCTGCGGGTGATCGCCAGCGGCTCGCCGGTGCTCGGCTGTGCCGTGCCGCCGCCCATCACGGAGGGCCCGCGCCAGGACCAGGGCACCGCCACCTTCCGTGGGCTGCACGACGAGTTGGCGATCTGCGCCGTGCACGTCCACGTGCAGGAGCCCGACCGGGATCGCGCCGTGCTGATCGGCAACCACCTGCGCGAGCACCTGCCGGTGTTCGTGGCCCTGATGGCCAACTCGCCCTACTGGTCCGAGCGCGACACGGGCTACGCGAGTTGGCGGACCGTCACGTGGGGGCGCTGGCCGGTGGCCGGCCCGCCGCCGTTCCTGCGGTCCGCGCGGGAGTACGACGACCACGTGGACATGCTGCTCGACGCGGGCGCGCTGGTCGACCACGGCACGATCTTCTGGGATCTACGCCTGTCGAGGACCCACCCCACGATCGAGGTACGGGTCGCCGACGTACCCCTGACGTCCGTCGAGTCGGCGGCGCTCGCCGCCCTGGTGCGCGCCCTGGTGGTCGTTGCCGGGGAGGCTGTCGACAGGGGCGACGAGGGGCCGGAGTTGAGCGCGGAGCTGATGCGGCTCGCGTACTGGCGGGCCGCCCGCGACGGGATGGGCGGCCACGGCGTGGACGTCGGCACCGGCCGGCTGCTGCCGGCGGCGGTCCTCGCCGATCGGCTTGTCGAGCGCGCCGGACCGGCGCTGGACGAGGCGGGCGACCGTGAGCGGGTGGAGGCCTGGCGCAAGGGGCTGACGGCGGACGGTGACGGCGCGACGCGTCAGCGGGCCGCCGCGGCACGGCGCGGACGACTGACCGACGTGGTCGACGACATCGCAGCCTGGACCGCGCCCGGTGTGCTGACGGGCGAAGAGAGCACGCGGGCGTAAGGACAGGCGGCCCGTTCTCCGCGATGCTGGAGGCGGCCGGGCGGCCCCGCCGTGACCCGGCACACCCGATCGAGGGAGGCCACACAGGTGAACGACGCGGACCTGCTACCCACGGTCCCCATCCGGCACCGGCGACGGCCTCCGGCGGAGATGGTGCGCGAGGTGGAGGCGTTCGCCGACCGGATGGCGCAGCGCCGTTCGGTGCGGGACTTCGCCAGCGATCCGCTGCCCGAGGGGGTGGTCGAGGCGGCGGTGCGGGCCGCGTCGACCGCGCCCAGCGGCGCCAACATCCAGCCGTGGCGGTTCGTCGTGCTCACCGACCCGGCCCGCAAGCGCCGCCTCCGCGAGGCCGCGGAGGCCGAGGAACGGGAGTTCTACGACCGCCGCGCGTCGAAGGAGTGGCTCGGTGCGATCGCCGGGCTCGGCACCGACTGGCGCAAGCCGTTCCTGGAGACCGCACCGGCGGTCATCGTCGTGTTCGAGGTGCACCAGGGCCCCAACAGCCCGAAGCCTTACTACGTCAAGGAGTCCGTCGGAATCGCGGTCGGCTTGCTGATCACCGCGCTGCACCACGCCGGTCTGGTCACGCTCACCCACACGCCCAGCCCGATGCGGTTCCTCAACGAGGTGTGTGAGCGGCCGCCGGAGGAACGCCCCTACGTGGTGATGCCCGTCGGGTATCCCGCGCCGGACGCCCACGTCCCGGACCTGACCCGCAAACCCCTCGACGAGGTCATGGTGCGCTGGTGAGGTCCGCGCCCAGGAACTCGACAAGCGGCTCGACGTGCCGGTCCGGGCGTCGCCACTCGGCCAGCAGGTCCTCCAGCAGGTGCTGCTCGGCGAGCAGCTCGGCGCCGCGGTAGCGCCGGATCACCGGATGGATGAAGGCGCTCTCCCGGGCCCGGTCGGGGGTCGGGTGCCGCTCGATGGCGAAGACGTCGCCGTAGTCGTCGCGGCCCCAGCGCAACGCCAGGGTGTACCACTGGGTCGCGTCCGCGAAGCGCTCCACGGCGTAGTCCTCAGGCAGGTCCTCGTAGTGGTGGAAGTCGCCCGTCGCGTCGTCGCGGACGAAGACGTCACACAGGTATTCGAACTGGGTCCACAGCGCCGAGGACCAGTTGACGCGGTCCAGCATCAGCTTGGCAAGCGAGGCGGCGTCGGCGGGCGTCGTCGCGTACGACAGCGGCACGCCGTCGTACCGCTCCCGCAGGATCCGGGTGAACGTGCGCAGGTTGTACCGGAAGCCGTCGATGAAGGGCGACGACGCGTGCTTGACGTCCCGGGCCTGGGCGATGGTGCCGGCGAAGTACAGGCCGTCGACGTTGCTGGACTGCCAGTCGGGGCGTAGCCCCGGCATCCGGCCGTCGCGCACCATGTCCGGGTGGGCCGTCTCGTCGAACAGGCTCGTGTCCATCCGGAAACCGGTGCACCTCAGGACCGTGTGGTAGTCGAGTTCGGCGGTCTCACCCTGCGCGTGGGTGTACGTGATCGACACCCGGAACCGCCCGTCGACGGGTCGGATCTCGTCGATGGTGCAGTCCAGCACCGAGTGCAGGGTCTTGAACTGGTAGCTGTCGAGGATCGCGCCGTACTGGCCCCGCACGTCGCCGGGGTGTTTGGTGTTCCAGGCGAGGCGCAGGGGCTGCCGGCTGGCGAGGTGCACCATGGACGCACGGCCGAGGATTGACGACGCGGTCTCGAAGGCGGAGTTGCCCTTGCCGATGATCAGCACACGCTGGTCCTCGTACGCGGCGGGGTCGACGACCATGTCCTCGTACCCGATGGCGTGTTCGATGCCCTTGATGGCCGGCACGAACGGCTTGCCCCAGCCGGTCGCGACGACGAGGCAGCGCGCCCGCACCTCCCCCTGGTCGGTGCTCACCGTGAAACCGTCGCCGGTACGGGTGATCCGCTCGACTGTCGTGCCGAAGCGGATGTTGAGCTGGTGCACGCGTTGGAACTGGGCGAGGTAGCGGACCAGGTCGTCGGCGCCCGGCAGGTACTCCTTGCTGAATCGCGGGAACAGCAGGTCCGGGTCGTCGTTGAGCAGCGAGTTCCAGTCCCAGCGCAGGCGGATCTCCGGGTCGTCGCTGTCGGTGTGGACCTTGTTCAGCGAGATGAGCCGGCGGTGTCGGGGGAACCGCCGGAAGAAGTCACCGGGCTGGTCGCCGCGTTCGAGGGTCAGGTAGTCGGCACCCTGCTGCTGGAGGTAGTAGCTCAGTTGGAGTCCGGCAGGTCCCGCGCCGACGATGACGTACCGGTGTTCGCTGCTGACCATCCTGCGGCCCTTCGACGGAGTGATGATCCATCGACCATGGGATGCCAAGCGATCTATGTCAATCCCGTTCGCCGGACGAGGACCGCCAACCCCGCACCCACACACCGTCTGCCGGCAGGCAGGGTAGAGCCGCAACCCAGGTGGATACGTCAGCCGTCATCGGTGATCATCCTGCCAGCGGACCCCGCGGCTGTCCGGCCCGTGAGCGCCCGACGCAGCGCGGCGGACTGCTCGACCGACCCACCTCGGACGCCGAGGCTCTGGCGGGCCGCCCGGTAGTAGCCGTCCCGCGCCTCGTCGACGTGGGCGAGTTGCTCCGAGATGTCCTTTGGCGCCTTGGCGATCCCGCGGGCAATCCGCTCCAGCCGCCAGATCGCGTCGCGCCAGTTCGCGGCGGCCAGGACCGTCGACTCGTCGCCGAGAAGCAGCAGGTTTTCCCACACGATGGTGCGTCGCGCGTCCGACTCGGCGAGCTGGGCGAGGCCTTCCTCCCGGTCGATCGGGTGGCTGTAGGACCCGGGCCGCAGATGGGCGGTCATCCGCAGCGCCACCGCATGGCTCTTCTTCAGGGCGTGCGCGTACTCGACGTACGCGTCGAGGCGTCGCTCGTCCCAGCGCACGCTCTGGCTACGCCGCCACCGGGCGCGATCGGCGAGCGAGGTGGCGAGGATCGTCCCCAAGGTGCCGACCAGCACGCCGAGGAGCGCCGGAAGCTGCGTCAGAAGCGTGCCCACCCCGCCGAGGCTGCCAGGACCGCGCAAACCCAACCACCCCGCGCGACGCGCCGTCCGTCAGACCGCACGGCGCGTCGCGAGGATCGCCAAGGTCTCCCGGCGTACGTCGTCCGCCTCGTTGACCAGGCGGCGATGAGCGAAGCGGACCACCAGGATTCCGACGGTCGCCAACAGAGCGTCCCGGCGCAGGTCGGCCTCCCGTTGGCGGGAGTCGCCATGGGTGGTGGCGCCGTCGAGTTCGATGTTGACCCGTTCCCGCTCTGCGAACATGTCGAGGTACACCGTGCGCCGCTCGATACGCACGCGCACCTGCCGGCGGAACTCCGGCATGGTCGGGCCGGTGAAGACGTGCTCGTGGCCCCAGATCTCCAGCGGGCTGCGACATCCCTCGCCGAGCCTGGTCAGCAGGATCCGCAACGCTGCCCGGTCGGTCAGCTTGGGCACGTTGGTGAGGGCGATCGTCAGCCGATCGGGGGTGGTCAGCCAGTCGTTCACCGCCCGGATCACCGGCGCCCGTCGCTCGGCGGGCGGCAGGATCGGCCACGAGTCGATGATGGACTGCTCCAGGCGGGTCACCGTCAGCCCTCTGCGGACGACCACGTGCGGCGGCTCGATGATGAGACCACTGCGCCGGTGCACCACCACTCCCGGGCGCGACCGTATGCCGGCGTTGACCGGTGCGCTGAGGTGCAGTGGCTCGTTGGCAGTCGGCGCGTACAGGCCCCATCGGGCCAGTGCGCTGACATGGCTGAGTGCGGCGCAACCCCGTGCCCATGCGAGAGCCGCGAGCGGGGCGACGCTCGGGTCGAGCCGCATCAGGACCGGGGTGCCCGCCCGACTGTGCACCAAGTGCGCCGCCACGAAAACCTCCGGCAGCACCCGTACCAATTCACCGCCGCGGCAGGCATGCTCCAGCGTCCACTCCGGCACCACCTGTGTCGCCGCCGCGCGGGTCACCAGCCCTCCGGACCGTGTCACAAGTTCCCGCAGCACCGAGTTCACACCCCGCACCGTGCGGCTCCGCCCCCGAGGGCCGCAAGGACCCCCGTCGGCTTCTGTGGATGGCGCTCCCCATGTGGAAAACCCCACGTGCGACCACGTTCTGCTAGCCCTCGACGATCGGTGGCAGCTCAGCAGCGCAGCTCCCGGCTTGTCGTGTCGCCCAACCGCCAACGATCAAGAGGGCGGAATGATCAAGAGAGGCGATCACTCGGGGCGGCGTGGTCAGGCGGCCAGTGTGGCGTAGCGGCCGTTGCGGTCCAGCAGGCTGTCGTGGTCGCCGGTCTCGACGATGCGGCCGTGGTCGAGCACCGCGATCTGGTCGGCGTCACGGATCGTGGACAGCCGGTGGGCGATGGTGATCGTGGTGCGCCCCTCGGCGAGCGCGTCGAAGGCCCGTTGCACGGCGCGTTCGGTCTCGGTGTCCAGCGCGCTGGTGGCCTCGTCGAGGACCAGGACGCGCGGGTCACGCAGCAGCGTACGGGCGATGGCCAGGCGTTGCTTCTCCCCGCCGGAGAACCGGTGGCCGCGCGAGCCGACGACCGTGTCGTACCCGTCGGGCAGCCCGGCGATGAGCTCGTGGATCTGGGCGGCGCGGGCCGCGTCCTCGATCTCGGCGTCGGTGGCGTCCGGGCGGGCGTAGCGCAGGTTCTCCCGCACCGTCGTGTGCAGCAGGTACGTCTCCTGGCTGACCACGCCGACGATGGAGGCCAGGTCGGCCAGGCGCAGGTCCCGCAGGTCGACACCGTCGATGGTGACCCGGCCGGCGTTCGGGTCGTGCAGCCGGCTGATCAGCCCGGCGAGGGTGCTCTTGCCCGAGCCGGTCTCGCCGACCAGGGCGAGGCTGGTGCCGGCGGGCACGTCGAGGGTGATCCCGGCGAGCGCGGCGGTGTCGCTGCTCGGGTAGCCGAAGGTGACGTCCTCCAGTCGCAGGTGCCCCCGGACCCGGGTGGGGTCGATGCGGACCGGCTCGGCGGGGTCGGCCACGTCGACCGGCAGGTCGAGGTATTCGAAGATCCGGGCGAACAGCGCCAGCGACGCGGTGAGCGAGACGCCCACGTTGAGCAGGCCCATCAGCGGTCGGAACAGCCCACCCTGCAGGGCCGTGAAGGCGACGAGGGTGCCGATGCTCAGCGTGCCGGCGGCGCCGGGCAGGCCGGCGGCGAGGTAGATGACCGCGGGTACGGCGGCGAAGATGATGCTCATCGAGGCCATCCGCCAGCGGCCGGCCAGCTCGCTGCGCAACTCCAGGTCGACAAGGCGCTCCGACGAGGCGGTGAACCGGTCGATGAGCGCGGGGCCGGTGCCGAGGGTCTTGGCGAGCTGTACGCCGCTTATCGACAGGCCCTCCTCGACCGTGACGTTGAGGTCGGCGAGTTCGCGCTGGCGCTGGGCGGTGATCTCGCGGCGCATCCGGGCGACCCGGCGGGTGAGCCAGATGGCCGGTGGGAGCACGACGAGGGAGACCAGGGAGAGCTGCCAGGACAGGGCGATCATGGCGACGGCGGTGGCGACAACTGTGGTGAGGTTGGCCGCGACGGCGGTGGCGGTGGAGGTGACCACCGACTGCATTCCGCCGATGTCGTTGGTGATCCGGGACTGCACCTCGCCGGTGCGGGTGCGGGTGAAGAAGCCGAGCGACTGGCGCTGGAGGTGGCTGAAGACGTCGGTGCGCAGCCGGTGCATGACCCGCTGCCCGACCTGGGTGGAGATCCAGGTCTGCACGACGCCGAGGGCGGAGGTCACCGCCGCGACGGCGACCATGCCGAGGACCAGCCAGACCAGCAGTGTCACGTCGCCCTGCGGAAGGGCAGTGTCGATCGTCTCTCGCAGCAGGAACGGACTGGCCATCGCGATGATCGAGGAGAGCACGATGATCGCGGTGACGGCCGCCAGCGCGGGTCGGTGGGGGGTGAACAGGCGGCCGATGCGGCGCAGGGACACCTGGCGGGCCTGGGCCTTCTCTTCGTCGCTGACGGTGCGGTGGCCGCGGTCGCGGCCCATGGGGGTGGGTTCCAAAGGGGCACTGCCTTTCGTGGGTGACATGCTGAGGTTACCTCAACATGAGGGTACAACCGGATCGGCTGCTACCGTATTCCGGTGATCGGGGACACCGCCGACAGCGCGGACGACGAGAGCCTGGCGGAGACGTTCTGGGCCGTCGCGTCCCGTCTGCGCCGTCAGACGCGGGATTCGCTGGCGCCCTGGGATGTCACGCCCAGCCAGTCCCGGGCCCTCGGCGTGCTGGCCCGCCACGGCGAGGTACGCCCCGGCACCCTCGCCGAGCACCTGCGCATCGCGCCCCGCTCGGCCACCGAGGTCATCGACGACCTCCAGGCCCGAGGGCTCGTCGAGCGCCGACCCGACCCGGCCGACCGGCGGGCGACCCTGGTCGCCCTCACCGAGGAGGGCGACCGGATCAGCACCGCCATCCGGGCCGCCCGCCGAGCCGAGGCCGACCGCTTCTTCGGCCACCTGCCCGACGCCGACCGCGCCGAACTGGCCCGCATCCTGCGCACCCTTCGCGCATAACCGCGCCGCGCGCGGGTAGCCAGCCGCCCCGTTCGTTCGCCGGACCCCCGCCACCACCAGCCGGGGATACGCGACAGGAGGCGCTCATGTCTGCCCTGAACCACCACCACACCACCTGATGTGCGGGATCAGCGGGGAGGCGCGGTTCGACGGCCGGCAACCCGACGCGGCGGCGGTCACCCGGATGACCGAGGCGATGCGCTCGCGCGGCCCGGACGACGAGGGGTTGTTCACCGACGGCTGGGTGACCCTCGGGCACCGCCGGCTCACCATCATCGACCTGTCCGACGCGGGCGGACAGCCCATGGTCCGCGAGGACCTGGGTCTGGCGCTGGTCTTCAACGGGTGCGTCTACAACTACCCGGAACTGCGCGAGGAGCTCCAGAACGCCGGGTACACCTTCGGATCCACAAGCGACACCGAGGTGATCCTGGTGGCGTACGCGCACTGGGGTGAGCGGTTCGTCGACCACCTGGTCGGCATGTTCGCGATCGGGCTGGTGGACCGGAACCGGCGGCGCCTCGTCCTGGCCCGCGACCGGCTCGGCATCAAACCGCTCTACCTCGCCGAGACGCCCGGACGGCTGCGGTTCGCCTCCACCCTGCCCGCGCTGCTGCGTGCCGGCGACGTGGACACCGGCATCGACCCGGTGGCCCTGCACCACTACCTGTCCTGGCACTCCATCGTCCCCGCGCCGAGGACCGTGCTGCGCGGCGTCCGCAAGCTGCCGCCGGCCACCCTGCGGGTGATCGAGGCGGACGGGCGCAGCCGCGAGGAGGTGTACTGGCGGCCCGACTACGTCCGCGAGCCGGCCGACGCGGGGATGGACGCCGCCGAGTGGCGGGACGCCGTCGGGGACGCCCTGCGCACCTCGGTACGCCGACGGCTGGTCGCCGACGTGCCGGTGGGGGTGCTGCTCTCCGGCGGGCTGGACTCCAGCCTCATCGTGGCACTGCTCGCCGAGGCCGGCCAGGAGCACCTGCGCACCTTCAGCATCGGCTTCGACAGCCGGGGCGACGAGTCCGGCGACGAGTTCCACTACTCCGACCTGGTGGCCCGGGCGTACGACACCGACCACCACCGGATCCGGCTCGCCGACGACGACCTGGTGCCCGCCGTACGCCGTGCCGTGCTGGCGATGACCGAGCCGATGGGCAGCCACGACGTGGTCGCCTTCCACCTGCTGTCCGAGCAGGTGGCGCGGCACGTGAAGGTGGCCCAGTCGGGTCAGGGCGCGGACGAGGTGTTCGCCGGTTACGGCTACCACCAGC
Source organism: Micromonospora sp. NPDC047521 (assembly GCF_055587305.1). Lineage (NCBI taxonomy): Bacteria > Bacillati > Actinomycetota > Actinomycetes > Micromonosporales > Micromonosporaceae > Micromonospora > Micromonospora sp. NPDC047521. The sequence goes on from NZ_JBVJGN010000007.1 coordinate 87,932, forward strand.
CGCTCATCGAGGCGCCCCGGCACAGCGCCGCCGAGACGTTCGCCGCCGCGTTCTTCGACCGGGACCACGACGAGCTGCGCCGCATCGTCGGCCCGGCGTACGCGCTGGAGCACGACGCCAGCCGGGACCTGCTCACCGAACACCTCGCCGCGCCCGGGGCGCAGACGGCGCTGGACGCCGTGCTGCGCCTGGACACCCACCTGATGCTGCCCGACGACCCGGTCAAGAGGGTGGACAGCATGAGCATGGCGTGGGGCCTGGAGGTGCGCACCCCGTTCCTCGACCAGGACCTGGTGACCCTCGCGGCGCACTGCCCGCCGCAGCACAAGGTGGCCCAGGGCGGAAAGGGCGTCCTCAAGGAGGTCGCCCGGCAGGTCCTGCCGGCCGAGGTGATCGACAGGCCGAAGGGCTACTTCCCGGTGCCGGCGCTGCGCAACGTGGACGGTCCCGTCCGCGAGGTGGTCGCCGAGGCGTTGCAGGCGCCGGCGGCCCGCGAGCGCGGGCTGTTCCGCGGCGAGTACGTGGCGCGGTTGCTCGCCGAGCCGGACCGGGCCGAGGCGGCAGCCGGCAGCAACAAGTTGTGGCAGCTGGGTCTGCTGGAGCTGTGGCTCCAGACCCACGACATTCGCTGAGCGCCGGGAAGGTCAGCCGGCGGCGGTGCGGGCGGCGAGGTCGTCGATGACGGCACGCAGGTCGCCGGTGCGCTCCAGCACCCGACGCTGCCGGGTCGCGCCGGTGCCGTCGCGGCGCAGCCGGGCCAGTTGCGCCAGCACGTACCCCAGGTCGCCGTGGCACAGCAGGGCCGGCGCGATCACCGCCATCAGGTCGTCGACCAGCTCCCAGGCGGGCCGGGCGCCGCCGGCGCGCAGGTCGATGAGGTCGCCGTCGAGGCCGTCGTGGGCGGCCCGCCAGTGCGCCGCGGCGACCAGGCAGTCCCGCACGGGCGGGGCGGTCACACCGGCGCGTACGTCGTCGGCGAGGGTCGCGACGAGGGACCGGACCAGCGCGGCGACAAGCACCGTGTCGTCCACGTCCGGGCAGACGTCGCCGACGCGCACCTCCACCGTCGGGTACGCCGACGACGGCCGGGCGTACCAGTAGACCATCGCGGCGTCGAGCATGATGCCGGCGGCGATCAGCTCGTTCACGGTGCGGTCGTAGTCGGCGGCGGAGTCGAAGTACGGCGTCGGTCCGATGCTGGGCCAGCGTTCCAGCTGCATCGACCGCCAGCTGGCGTGACCGGTGTCGTACCCGTCGTGCAGCGGCGAGTTGGTGGTGATCGCCTGCACCACGGGCAGCCACACCCGTAGGTGGTTGCAGACCTGCACGGCCAGCTCCCGGTCGGGCAGCCCGACGTGCACGTGGCAGCCGCAGACCGCCGGGTCGTGCGCCACCGGCCCGTACCGGCGCGACATCGCGTGGTAGCGCGGCTCGTCGGGCACCGTCCGGTGCGGCTCGGCCAGCGGGGTGGCGCCCACCGCCACCAGTCGCGCGCCGGCCGACCGGGCGGCCTCGACGGCGGAGCGGCGCAGCGTCACCAGGTGCGCGCGCAGTTCGGTGAGGTCGGCGCAGACCGGGCTGACCATCTCCACCATGCTGTGCCGGAACTCCTGGCGGCTCTGGTCGCGGGCTGGCCCACGCAGTGCGGCGAGCACCTGGTCGGCCACCGGCAGGTTCCGGCCGCTGTCCGGGTCGATCAGCAGGTACTCCTCCTCGACGCCGAGCGTGAGGGTGGACAGGTCCGGCACGGTGGCGACGACGGTCGAGCGGTACGCCATGTCCCCTCCCCCATCCACTGCTGCGGCGGCGCCTCGGTTTCCCGGCCGCCCGCGCGGCAAACGCGCTCAGACCCCCGCCAGGGCCGCCGCGCGTGCGGTGAGGAAGGCCCGTTCGGCCGCGTTGTCCGTCCGGGCGGCAGCTGTCCGGTACGCCTCGACGGCCTCCCCGCTGCGGCCGACCCGGGCCAGCAGGTCGGCGCGGACCGCGTGGTACACGTGGTAGCCGGCCAGGTCGAGGCGGTCCACCTCGGCCAGCGCGACCGCCGCGCCTGCCACCTCGGCGAGCGCGACGGCCCGGTTCAGCGCCACCACCGGGCCGGGGGCAGCCACCGTGAGCTGGTCGTACAGCGCAAGGATCTGCGCCCAGTCGGTGTCGGCGGCGCGCTCGGCGACGCTGTGCACGGCGGCGATCGCGGCCTGGATCTGGTACGGGCCGGGCCGGCCCCGACGCAGGCAGCGGCGTACCAGTGTCCGGCCCTCGGCGCTCAGGGCGGTGTCCCACAGGCCTCGGTCCTGCTCGGGTAGCGGCACCAGGTCGCCCTCGGCGGTGGTCCGCGCCGGACGGCGGGATTCGGTGAGCAGCATCAGCGCGAGCAGGCCGAGCGCCTCCGGCTCGTCGGGCATCAGCTCGACCAGCAGGCGGGCCAGACGGATCGCCTCGGCGCACAGCTCGGCGCGGACCAGGTGCCGTCCGCCGCTGGCCGTGTGCCCCTCGTTGAAGATCAGGTAGAGCACCGCGAGGACGGCGTGCAGCCGGTCGGGCAGGTCGACGTCGCGGGGCACCCGGTACGGGATGCCCGCGTTGCGGATCTTCGACTTGGCGCGGACCAGCCGCTGCGCCATCGTCGGCTCGGGCACCAGGAAGGCGCGGGCGATCTCGGCGGTGCTCAGGCCGCCGAGCAGGCGCAGGGTGAGGGCGACCCGGGCGGTCGGGGCGAGCGCCGGATGGCAGCAGGTGAAGATCAGACGTAGCCGGTCGTCACGCACCGGTCCCTCCTCGCCGGGTGGGTCGGCGGCGTACAGCAGTGCCGCCTGGGTGTGCCGGTCGGCCCGGGTCGCCTCCCGGCGCCGCCTGTCGATGGCCCGGTTCCGGGCCGTGGTGATGATCCACCCGGCGGGGCTGGGCGGCGGGCCGGTTCGCGGCCACTGCGCCACCGCCACGGTGAAGGCGTCCTGGACGGCCTCCTCGGCAAGGTCGATGTCGCCGAGGAGGCGCACCAGGACGGCGACCGCGCGGCCGTACTCCGCGCGGAACACCGCCTCCACGTCGGGCACGGTCAGTTCCCGGTCCCACCCTGGAAGGGGCGGACCTCGATCGGCAGGGTGGTGGCCAGCGCATAGCGGCGACCCCAGTGCAGCGCGGCGTCCAGGTCCGGCACGTCGATGATGGTGATGCCGCCCAGGTACTCCTTGCCCTCCACGAACGGCCCGTCGGTGATGAGGACCTCGCCGTCGCGGGGGCGCAGCACGGTGGCCGTCTCCGGGCCGTGCAGGCCCTGCCCGAAGACCCACGACCCGGTGGACGCCAACTCGTCGCGCAGCTCGCCGAGCTGGCGCATCACCCCGGCCAGGAACTCCGGGTCCGGTGGCAGCTCGCCCTGCGGCTGGTGAAGGCTGAGCAGGTACAACGTCATCGGTCCTCCTCGTGGGCGGCCGGCCCGTCGCCGACCTCTCATCCTCCACACGATCGGCCGCCGCCCGAATCGACACGTCTGTGGAAAATTCCCGGCGGCCGGGCCGGCCCAGCCCGGTGGCGCGGTGCCGCGACCGCGGCCGCCAGCCATACCCGCCACGGTTGCGGGTAGAAGCCGGTGTGGCCGACGGCATCCGGGTGGTCGTGGTCGGGGCCGGCTTCTCCGGTCTCGCCGCCGCGCTCGCGCTCGCCCGGGCCGGCGCCGACGTGCGGGTTGTCGAGGCCCGCGACCGGGTCGGCGGACGGGTGCTGACCCGATGGCTGCCCGACGGCACCCAGCTCGACCTGGGCGCGCAGTGGATCGGACCGACCCAGGACCGGATGTACGCCCTGGTCGCCGAGCACGGACTGACCACCTTCGCGTCCGCGGCGGTCGGCGTACCGACCCTGCTCTGGGCCGGTCGACGTCGGGCCGAGCCGCCGGCGCAGGCCGCTCGGGTGCTCGGCCTGCTCGACGAGTACGCCGCACGACTGGACCCGGCCGCCCCCTGGCAGGCGCCGGAGGCCGCGCGGTGGGACCGGACCACCCTCGGCGCCTGGCTGGACACCACTGCCGGGGACTGCGACACCGCCGCCTACCTGGGGCGGCTGCTCGCCGGCGGGCTGCTGGCCACCGGCGCGGACGAGGTGTCCCTGCTGCACCTGCTGTTCTACCTGCGCAGCGCCGGTGGCACCGGGCCGCTGCTGGGCATGGCCGGCGGTGCCCAGCAGGACCGGATCGTGGGCGGGCCGGCGCTGCTGGCCGAGCGGATGGCCGCCGCCCTGCCGCCGGGGGCGCTGTCGCTGGCCACGCCGGTGCGGGCGATCGAGCAGAACGTCGACGGGGTGACCGTGCGCACGGACACCGGACGCGTCGACGGCGACGCGGTGGTCGTCGCCGTCGCGCCGGCGCTTGCCGGACGGATCCGGTACGACCCGCCGCTGCCCGCCCTGCGCGACGGGCTGACCCAGCGGATGCCGATGGGGTCGGCGTTGAAGGTGCACGCCGTCTACCCGGAACCGTTCTGGCGTGCCGACGGTCTCTCCGGCGTGGCGACCAGCAGCGCCGGACCGCTCACCGAGACGGTCGACAACTCCCTCCCGGGCTCGCCACTCGGGGTGCTGACCGGATTCAGCTACTCCTCGGATGCCGCCGCGCTGCGCGAGATGTCCCCCGAGCAGCGTCGACGCTGCGTACTGGACGCGTTCTCGGCCGTCATCGGGCCGCGTGCCACCGACCCGGTGGACCTCGTCGAGTACGACTGGTCGGCCGACCCGTGGACCCGTGGCTGCTTCGGCGGCGCGCTCACCCCTGGCACCTGGCGGGCGTACGGCCCCTCCTTGCGGGCACCCGTCGGGCGGGTGCACTGGGCGGGCACCGAGACGGCGACCCGTTGGAGCGGCTACCTGGAGGGCGCGGTGCGCGCCGGTGAGCGGGCGGCGTCCGAGGTGCTGACGCGGTGACCGGCACGACCGAGGCCGGCCCGGTCTCGGCGGGACCGGGCCGGCTCGGCCCTCGGTGCGACAGGCGCCGACCCGGTCCGTGGGACGATCAGGTCGGCGCGGGCGCCCGGGTCAGGGGTAGGTGGTCAGGTACACCGTCTGGTTGGCCGCGTTCGCGGTGCCACCGGCGTTGTTGATCACCCGGTTGATGGTGCCGACGCCACCGAGCGAGACGGTGACCATGTTCGTGAAGCGCACGTTCGGGTTGACGGGCACCTCGAACGACCGCTCCTCGACCACCGCGGGATTGACGTTGAAGTAGCTGTAGCTGCCCAGTCCGAACGCCTGGTGGCTGGTCACCGAGTCGGCAACCTTGTACGCGGCGTACCCCCGGGTCGATCCGTTCATCCAGGCCGCCTGGTTGGGCGGGTCGTACGGCAGTTCGTTCTGGTAGAAGTACGTCCGGCCGCCGTTGCCGTTCCAGATGGTCTGGTACTTCTGGTAGTGCTCGACGAAGAGGCCGTACATGGTGACGTTGTCGCCGTTGACGGTGAGCCCGGTGTCGGCGGTGTTCAGCGTCCACCCGGTGGGCACGCCGCTGGCCGCGTGGTCGGCCCGCCACAGCCACATGTGGTCGCCGATCACGTTGTCGCTGTTGACGGTCAACGTGTTGGTGGCCTTGCCGACGTGGGGTCCGCCGATGCGGAAGAACACGTCGTGCAGCGACGTCGGATTGCTGGCGTGGCTCGCGGCCGACCCGGACGGCCCGACCTCCATGAGCACCGGCGAGTTCGTGGTGCCGGCCTCGAACATCAGCCCGGCGACCTTGACGCCGTCCACGTCGGCCACCCGCATCCCGACGCTGCCGTTGTCGGCCTGGATGGTGGCCAGGCCCAGGCCGAGGATGACCGTGTCGGCCCGGTTGACCTGGATCGGCTCGGTGACGTGGTGCACGCCCGGGGTGAAGAGCAGGTGCCGTCCCTGGGCGAGGGCCGCGTTGATGGTGGCGGCGCTGGTGCCGGGCTGGACGACGTAGAACTGCGACAGCGAGATGGACGAGCCGGCCGGGGTCTTGTTGTACCAGCTCGTGCCCGTGGAGTTGGTGCGCAGCGCCGGCACGAAGACGCGGTACTCACCGCTGCCGTCGACGTACAGGAACGGCTTCTCGCGGACCTGCGGGGTCTGCGCGATGACTGTGTGCGACGGGTTGGGGAAGCTCGGCGCCGGAGCGCCGACGACGCCCTGGAAGACCATGTTCCACACCGAGCCGGTCCAGCCGTTGCCGAACTCACTGTTGCGCGAGTACCACTGCTGCTGCGAGCCGGAGACGACCAGTCCGTCGACGCGGGTGTCGGCCAGCAGACCGCCGCTGGACCAGCCGTCGCCGCCGTTCCAGAGCTGGATCTGGTTCTGCGCGCCGCGCAGGTGCATCCGCCGGTACGGCGCGGCCTGGGACACCGCCCAGCGTTCCACGGTCTGCCCGGCGGGCAGGGTGACCGAGAGGTTCTCGGCGGCCCGCCAGAAGTTCTGGGTGGCGTTGCCGCCCATCCAGAACGCCTCGGTGCGGACGTGGCCGTTGAGGTTGACGTCGTCGGGGCTCATGCCGAGGCCGGCGACCTGGGTGAAGAAGCCGAGGTTGACGTCGGCCGTGTAGGTGCCCGGCTTGAACAGCACGGCGTACCGCTGCGGGCCGAACTGGTTGGTCTCCTGCTGGGTGAAGAGGGTGTTCAGTCGACTCTGGATGGTCGAGGTCGGCGTGCTGGGGTCGAAGACGAACGTGTTCGACCCGAGGTTGGGGTTGTACGGGTCGGTGGTGCCGACCGGGGGCTCGCTGGTGCCGCCCGTGGTGTTGACCGCCAGCTCCCACAGCGAGTAGCCGTACGTGGTGCCCCGGGCGGTGCCGTACATCCGCAGGTAACGGCCACTGCCGCTGACGGTGAGGTTCTGCGTGCCGCCGGTGCCCGTGGTGGTCGAGTAGATCGTGGTCCAGGTGGTCCCGTCGGCCGAGGTCTGGAGTTGGAAGGCCCGAGCGTACGCGGCCTCCCAGGTGAGCGTCACCCGACAGATGGTGCGGGTGCTGCCGAGGTCGACGCGCAGCCACTGCGGGTCGCTGGCGGCGCTGGCCCAGCGGGTGCCCGGGTTGCCGTCGACGGCGGCGGACGCCGCGAGGCCCGCGTCCTGGGTGGACGAGGCGGTGGCCGGGCTGCCCTGCGCGACGTTGGTGCTGCCGCAGGTAGGCGTGCTGCCGCCGGTCCCGCCGTACACCTGGAACTCCCAGAGCGAGTAGCCGTAGCCGGTGCCCCGGGCGGTGCCGTACATCCGCACGTACCGGCCGGCGCCGGTGACGGTGAGGTTCTGGGTGCCGCCGGCGCCGGTGGTGGTCGAGTAGATGGTGGTCCAGGTGGCGCCGTCGTCGGAGGTCTGGAGCTGGAAGGCCCGCCCGTAGGCGCCCTCCCAGAGCAGGTTGACCTGGCTGATGGTGGCCCGTGCGCCCAGGTCGACCTGGAGCCACTGCGGGTCGCTGAAGGCGCTGGCCCAGCGGGTGCCGGTGTTGCCGTCGACCGCGGCGCCGGCCGGGGTGCCGGCGTTCTCGGTGGACGAGGCGGTGGCGGGACGGCCCTGGGAGAGCAGGGTGGGGGCGGCCTGCGCCGGGGTGGTGCCGCCGGTCGGCGTGAGCGCCGCGACCAGGGCCACGGTGAGCCCGACGAGCAGGTGCCGGACGGGACGCCGGGGACGCGAACGTACGGATGTAGCACGAGATGTCATGACATTGCCTGTCGCTAGGGGGTTACGGGGGTGCCGCGCGGATGGGATCGGCTCGCCCCGTGGCGCCGTGGGTGGTGCCGCCGATGCGGCGTCGCGGGTCGGAGAGCGCTTTCGTAGGAGTGTTGCGGCGAGATTGCGACGACGTCAAGACATCGATCTATAACTTTGTTATTTATCCCGAGGATGCTTTTTTGTGTAATTTGCTGGTCGGCCGCGCGGTCGCTCCCGCTCAGCGGCGGACGCCGCCCTCGGTGAGGAAGCGGGCGATCGGGAGCGTCGCCGCCCCCAGCGCCACCGCGTCCACGCCGAGCCGGCACAGCTCGATCGACGCCTGCTCGTACGGCTGGCGCAGCGCCTGCCGACCGGCCGCCTCGCGGACAGCCGGCAGCAGGTCGCCCAGCGCCATCGCCGCCCAGCCGCCGAGCACCACCCGCTGCGGGTTGAACAGGTTGATCAGGTTGGCCACCCCGGCACCCAGGTAGCCGGCTGTCTCGTCAAGCACCCGCCGGGCGGTGGCCGAGGTGTCCGCGGCGGCGACCAGGGCGGCGAGCTGGGACTCCTCGTCCTCGCCCGGCACCGCTCGCCCCCGACGCGCCTCCCGGTAGCGCTCGATGATCGCCTCCGCGCCCACGTACGCCTCCAGGCAGCCACGGGCACCGCACCGGCAGGCCCGGCCGCCGTACACCAGCGTGGTGTGTCCCCACTCCCCCGCGCTGCTGGACGCCCCCCGGTAGGTGGCGCCGTTGGTCACCACCGACGCGCCAACCCCGGAGCCGACAAGCGCGAAGACGGCGTGCCGGGCACCGCGCCCGGCGCCGAACCACATCTCGGCCTGACCGAGGGTCTTCGCGCCGTTGTCGATGTGCAGCGGCAGGTCGGTGCCCGCGCTGATCAGGCGTTCCAGCGGCACCCGGTCCCAGCCGAGGGCCTGGGCGTGCACGACAGCCTCGACGCCCTGCTCGACGACACCGGAGACACCGATGCCGACGCCGAGCACGTCGGCGGGGGCCACGCCGGCCTCCCCGGTCACCGCGTCGATGCCGGCCAGCACGTGCCCGGCCACGACGTCCGGCTCGGTCCGCGCCGGGTCGAGCGGGTACTCGATGCTGGCCAGCAGGGTCATCGCGAAGTCGAACAGCTCGACGCGGACCCGGGTCTCGCCGACGTCCACGCCGACCACGAACGCGAAGCGGGGCGCGATCCGCAGCAGCATGCTGGGCCGGCCACCGTCGGACTCGGCGGCTCCCGCCTCGGCGACCAGCCCCTCGTCGATCAGGTCGGCCACCACGTTGCTCACCGCCGGCTGGCTGAGCCCGGTGCTGCGCACCAGGTCCTGACGGGTGAGCGGACCGTCGAGGAAGAGCCTGGTCAGCAGGGCGGACCTGTTGCGCAGCCGCACGCTGCGGTTGGTGGCACGCGCCAGCTCCACTCGTCACCTCGTTCCCGTCGGCCGTTCGAGGCGACTGTAACCGCCCCGTGCTTGACGACCCACCGACCAGCAACTTTAATGACGACATAAATTAAGCCGTGATGTAACTCCCGGGAAACGCCGACGGACCCCGACGGCGCACCCCCGAACCCTGTCCGCGGCCGGCCGCCCGTCGCCCACCCCTATCGGTGACGAAGGCCGGCGGACCCCCACCACGCACCGGAAGGGCAGACCGTGTCGAGACGACACCTCGGGATATTCACCGCCGCCGTACTGGCAGCGGCATCGCTCACCGCCTGCGGCGGCTCCGGCGACGACTCCGCCGCATCGCCCAAGACGCTCACCTACTGGGCCAGCAACCAGGGCGCCAGCCTGGAGGCGGACAAGACCATCCTCCAGCCGGAGCTGGACAAGTTCGAGAAGCAGACCGGGATCAAGGTCACCGTGGAGGTGGTCCCCTGGTCGGACCTGCTCAACCGCCTGCTGGCCGCCGCCACCTCCGGCAAGGGCCCGGACGTGGTCAACATCGGCAACACCTGGTCGGCGTCGTTGCAGGCCACCGGCGCGCTCGTCGAGTTCGACGACGCCACCCTGCAGGCCGTGGGCGGCAAGGACCGGATCGTGCCCGCCGCGCTCGCCGCCGCCGGCGCCCCCGGCAAGCCGCCGGCCGCCGTGCCGCTCTACAGCATGGCGTACAGCCTGTACTACAACAAGAAGATGTTCGCCGACGCGGGCATCACCGCGCCGCCGACCACCTGGGAGCAGGTCGCCGAGTACGGCAAGAAGCTCTCCACCGGCGGCAGGTGGGGCCTCGCGATCGAGGGGGCCAACCCGTCGGAGAACGCGCACCACGCCTTCACCTTCAGCCAGCAGTACGGCGGCGAGTGGTTCGACTCGGCCGGCAAGCCGACCTTCGACACCCCGCAGAACGTCTCGGCCATCAAGCGCTACATCGACTTCATGGCCGCAGACAAGATCACCAACCCGAGCAACGCCGAGTACGCGCAGAACCAGTCGGTCTCCGACTTCGCCAACGGCAAGGCCGCCATGCTGCTCTGGCAGTCCGCCGGCTCGAACCTCAAGACGCAGAACATGCCCGCCGACGCGTACGGGGTGGCCCCGGTGCCGTTCCTGGCCAGCCCGCCGGCCGGCGGGAAGAAGGTCAACAGCATGGTCGCCGGGATCAACATGGCGGTCTTCAAGCACACCAAGAACAAGGACGGCGCGCTGAGCTTCGTGAAGTTCATGACCAGCGACGAGGAGCAGACGATCCTCAACAAGACGTACGGCTCGCTGCCGGCGGTCAAGACCGCGGGCTCCGACCCGGCGTTCACCGCCCCGGAGCAGAAGACCATCCAGGAGACCCTGGTCACCACCGCGGCGCCGCTGCCGCAGGTGCCCGAGGAGAGCACCTTCGAGACCCTGGTCGGCACCGCGATGAAGGAGCTGTTCGCCGACGCGGCCAGCGGCAAGCCGGTCACCGAGGCATCGGTGAAGGCCAAGCTGACCGAGGCGCAGCAGAAGATGCGCTGACCCAGGCGTCACAGGTGGCCGTGGTCGGGCGTCGAGCCCGGCCACGGCCACCGCCTCCGAGAGGACCCCGATGGCAACCAGCACCACCGCGCCGGACGCCGGCCGGCGCGAACCCCGGGCCGGGAAACCTGCCCGGGAGCCGGCCCGCCGGCCCCGCGGCCCGCGCCGCTCACTCCTGCCGTACCTGCTGCTCGCACCGGCCGTCGTGCTGGAACTCGCCGTCCACGTGATCCCGATGGTGGTCGGGGTCTGGATGAGCCTGCTGGAGCTGACCCAGTTCCACATCCGCGACTGGTCCACCGCACCCTTCGTCGGGTGGGACAACTACCGGGCGACGCTCGACATCAACAGCGCCGCCGGCAAGGAACTGCTGCACTCGTTCTGGATCACCCTGGCGTACAGCCTGCTGTCGGTCGGGTTCGCCTGGCTTCTCGGCATCTCGGCGGCGGTGGTGCTGCAACGACCGTTCCGGGGACGGGCCCTGCTGCGGGCGCTGTTCCTCACCCCGTACGCGCTGCCGGTCTACGCCGCGGTGATCACCTGGAGCTTCCTGCTGCAACGCGACACCGGCCTGGTCAACCACGTCCTCGTGGACCAACTCGGCCTGCTCAACGAACGGCCGTTCTGGCTGATCGGCGACAACAGCTTCTGGTCGCTGCTCGTGGTGTCGGTGTGGCGCAACTGGCCGTTCGCGTTCCTGTGCCTGATGGCCGGCCTGCAGAACGTGCCAGGCGAGCTGTACGAGGCCGCCGCCATCGACGGCGCCGGTTTCTGGCGCCGGCTGCGCTCGGTCACCCTGCCCATGCTGCGGCCGGTGAACCTGGTGCTGCTGCTGGTGCTGTTCCTGTGGACGTTCAACGACTTCAACACGCCGTTCGTGCTGTTCGGCGGTTCCGCCCCGGAGCAGGCCGACCTGATCTCCATCCACATCTACCGCAGCTCCTTCAAGACCTGGGACTTCGGCTCCGGCTCGGCCATGTCGGTGGCACTGCTGCTGTTCCTGCTCGTCGTCTCGGCCGCGTACCTGCTGATCACCAACCGTCGGAGGGACGACCATGCGTGAGACCGCCGGTGAGCGCTGGGGCCGGCGCATCGTGCTGACCCTGCTCACCCTCTTCGTCGTCATCCCGCTGTACGTGATGGTCACCTCGGCGGCGAAGCCGTTGCAGGACGTGCAGAACGGTTTCACCTGGTGGCCCAGTCGACCCACCCTGCAACCGTTCGTCGACATGTGGAGCACCGTGCCGCTGGCCCGGTACCTGGTGAACAGCCTCGTGGTGTCGAGCATCGCGGCGATCTGCTCGGTGGCGGTGGCCATCTTCGCCGCGTTCGCGGTCAGCCGGTACCGGTTCCGGGGTCGGGGGGTCTTCTCGGTGACGGTGCTGTCCACCCAGATGTTCCCCGGCATCCTGTTCCTGCTGCCGCTGTTCCTCATCTACGTCAACCTGGGCAACGCGACAGGCATCGAGCTGTACGCCAGCCGTACCGGCCTGATCATCACGTACCTGACGTTCTCGCTGCCGTTCTCGATCTGGATGCTTGTCGGCTACTTCGACTCGATCCCCCGGGGGCTGGACGAGGCGGCGCAGGTCGACGGGGCCGGGCCGCTGCGCATCCTGTTCCGGGTCATCCTGCCGGCCGCCGTGCCGGGCGTCGTCGCGGTCACCGTGTACGCGTTCATGACCGCCTGGGGTGAGGTGCTCTTCGCCTCGGTGATGACCGACGAGGGCAGCCGCACCCTGGCCGTCGGCCTGCAGGGCTACTCCACCCAGTTCAACGTCTACTGGAACCAGATCATGGCCGCCTCGCTTGTGGTCAGCATCCCGGTCGTCGCCGGATTCCTGGCCCTTCAGCGGTACTTCGTCGCAGGCCTCACCGCCGGCGCGGTCAAGTGAGCCATCCAACCCCAGAGGAGAACCGTCCCGTGCCCGACCTGTCCAACCTGCCACCCGACTTCCTCTGGGGGGTGGCCACCGCGGCGTACCAGATCGAGGGGGCCGTCGACGTCGACGGCCGGTCGCCGTCCATCTGGGACACCTTCTCGGCGACCCCCGGCACTGTCGACAACGGCGACACCGGTGCGGTGGCGTGCGACCACTACCACAGGTGGCCGGAGGACCTGGCGCTGCTGCGCCGGCTCGGCGTGGACGCGTACCGGTTCTCGGTGGCCTGGCCCCGGGTGATGCCCGACGGCGTCGGGCGGGTCAACGCCGCCGGGCTGGACTTCTACGACCGACTCGTCGACACGCTGCTCACCGACGGGATCCGGCCGTTCGTCACCCTCTACCACTGGGACCTGCCACAGATCCTCCAGGATCGGGGTGGTTGGCCGGCGCGGGCAACCGCCGAGGCGTTCGCCGACTACGCGGCGGTGGTCGCAGACCGTCTCGGCGACCGGGTGGCCGACTGGTGCACGGTCAACGAGCCGCTCTGCGTGTCCTGGATCGGGCACCTGGAGGGCAACATGGCCCCCGGCGAACGGGACCTGACCCGGGCGGTGCACACCTCGCACCACGTGCTGCTCGGGCACGGCCTGGCGACCCAGGCGATCCGTGCCAACGCCGCCCGCCCGGCCTCGGTGGGCCTGGTGCTCAACCTCAGCCCGATCGAGCCGGCCACCGACCGCCCCGAGGACGTCGCGGCGGCGCGGCGGGCCGACGGGCACGTCAACAGGTGGTGGCTGGACCCGATCCACGAGCGTGGCTACCCCGCCGACATGGTGGCCACGTACGGGGTCGAACCGCCGGTACGCGGCGACGACCTTGCGGTGATCGCCACGCCCACCGACTTCCTCGGCGTGAACTACTACTTCCGTCAGCTCGTCGTCGACGACCCGACCGGCGCGGCGCCGTACGCCAGGCAGGTGCCGGTGCCCGGCTCGGTGGAGACCGCGATGGGCTGGGAGGTGTACCCGGCGGGCCTGGAGCGGCTGCTTGTGGACGTGCACGAGGAGTACCGGCCGGGCCGGATCATCGTCACCGAGAGCGGTTCGGCGTGGCCGGACGAGGTCACCGCCGAGGGCGCCGTGGAGGACAAGGAGCGCACCGACCACCTGGAGCAGCACCTGGCGGCCTGCGCGGCGGCGGTGGCGAGGGGCGTGCCGCTGGACGGCTACTTCGTCTGGTCGCTGCTCGACAACTTCGAGTGGGCGTACGGCTACGACAAGCGCTTCGGGCTGGTGCACGTCGACTACGCCACGCAGCGCCGCACGGTGAAGGCCAGCGGTCTGCGCTACGCCGAGCTGATCCGCGCCCACCAGGCTCTCGCCGGGACGACCGGGGCGGCCGCGCCGGTGGCGTGAGACGGGGGCCGTTCGGCCGGCCGCCCGGGGTGACCCGGGCGGCCGCTCCCGTCCGGATCGGACAAAAACGCCGCCGACCGCCGTCCGCAGTGGCTAGCCTGCGGCAATGTCCGCAGCACCCGACGAGGTCGAGCAGCCCGACGCCGGGGCACGGGTGTCCGGGATCGACCGGATGACGGCCTTCAGCGACGGCGTCTTCGCCATCGTCATCACGTTGCTGGTCATCGATCTGCGGGTGCCGGAGTACCACGAGGGCGAACTGCTGGACGGCCTGCTCGGCGAGGGCGCCTCGTACCTGGCCTTCGTGGTGTCCTTCGTCTACGTCGGCGTGCTCTGGCTCAACCACCACGCCCTGCTGCGGCTGATCCGCGGCACCACCCTCACGCTGAGCTGGATCAACCTCGGCGTCCTCTTCGGCGCGGTGATCATTCCGTTTCCCACAGCGGTGCTGGCGTCGGCGTTCACCCACGGCGACACCAACGACCAGCGCGCGGCCGTGGCCCTGTACGCGCTGAGCGCCGCGCTGATGTCGGCCCCGTGGCTGGCGTTCTTCAGTTACCTGCACCGTCACCCGGCGCTGCTGCACCGCCGGATCACCCCCGACTACGCGCGCCGGCAGCGCCTGCGACCGATCACCGGGCTCGTGCTGTACGGGCTGGGCGGCCTGCTCGGCTGGTTCGTCAACCCGCTGCTCGGTCTGATCGCCGTCATCGTCATGATCACTTATCACGCCGTGACCAGCGAGGGGCTGCCCCGCTGGCTCACCCGTCACTGAGGGCCCGTAGCCGCAGCAGGTCGGCCGGTGTGTCCACGTCGACCGGGGAGCCGACGTCGTCGCAGGGCACCTCGACCACCAGGTCCGGATGGTCGCGCAGCAGGTCGCGGGCGCCCCGGTCGCCGACGGCGTACCGGTCCAGCAGCGGCCAGGCCTGCCGACCGAGCAGGACCGGGTGCCCCGGCCGGCCCGCGTAGGTGGCGACCGCGACGACCGCCCCGCCGGCGTGGGCCGTGCGCACCCGGCGCACCGCGACCGGACTGAGCAGCGGCTGGTCCACCAGGGCCACCACCGCGGCCGGCACGTCCGCGCCCAGCGAGGCCAGGCCCCGGCGCAGCGACGAGCCGAGCCCCTCTGCCCAGCCGTCGTGGCGTACCGGCACCGCGCCGGGCGCGTCGGGCACCTCGTCGGCGCCCGCGCCGAGCACCACGTGCACGGGTACGCACCCGCCGTCGCCCAACAGCCGGACGGCCCGCCGCAGCAGGGGCTCGCCGTCGAACTCCACGAGGGCCTTCGGGCGGCCGTACCGCCGTCCGGCACCGGCGGCCAGCAGCAACCCGGCGGTCACCCGCCTCACCTCCCGTACCGAGTGCTTTGCGTTATTCGCCCTGAGATATACCGACAAAGCTAGTCTGGGCCGGTGCAGGCCGGACCGGAGAACGCGACGACCACCGACGAGCGGCACTCGTCCCGGGTGGCGTTCGACGTCAACGGCGTCCCCCGCGAGGTGACGCTCGACAACCGCACCACGCTGCTCGACGCGCTGCGCGAGCACCTCGACCTGACCGGGGCGAAGAAGGGCTGCGACCACGGCCAGTGCGGCTCCTGCACGGTCCTGCTCGACGGGCGCCGGGTGAAGAGCTGCCTGATCTTCGCCGTCACCCTGGACGGCCGGTCGGTGGTCACCGTGGAAGGGCTGGCCGGGCCGGACGAGCTGTCACCGTTGCAGGCCGCGTTCATCGCGCAGGACGCGTTCCAGTGCGGCTACTGCACCCCCGGGCAGCTCTGCTCCGCCCGGGGAATGCTCGACGAGGTCGAGCGGGGCTGGCCCAGCGCCGTCACCGAGGACCTGGCCGCGCCGCCGGAGCTGACCGACGCGGAGATCCGTGAACGGATGGCCGGCAACCTGTGCCGCTGCGCCGCGTACCCGCACATCGTCGCGGCCGTCCGGGCGACGGCGGCCGCGCGGTGAGGCCCTTTCGCTACCACCGGCCCGCCGACGTGGCGGAGGCGGTCGCCGTGCTCGCGGCCGAGCCGCAGGCGGCGTACCTGGCCGGCGGGACGAACCTCGTCGACCTGATGAAGCTCGGGGTGCAGCGCCCCGACGTACTGGTGGACGTGACCCGGCTGCCGCTGGACACCGTCGAGGAGCTGCCCGACGGCGGACTGCGGATCGGCGCGACGGTGCGCAACAGCGACCTCGCCGCCCACCCGGCGGTCCGCCGCGACTACCCGGTGCTGGCCCGCGCCCTGCTCGCCGCCGCCTCCGGGCAGCTGCGCAACCTGGCCACCACCGGCGGCAACCTGTTGCAGCGCACCCGCTGCGTGTACTTCCAGGACACCGGCAAGGCGTGCAACAAACGCGACCCGGGCAGCGGATGCGCGGCCCTGCACGGCCAGAACCGCGACCTGGCGGTGCTGGACTGGTCCGAGCAGTGCGTCGCCACCCACCCGTCGGACCTCGCGGTGGCCCTCGCCGCGCTGGACGCGGTGGTGGAGGTGCACGACACCGACGGCCCACGGGACGTCCCGCTCGCCGCCCTGCACCGCTCACCCGGCACCCATCCGGAGCGGGAGACCATCCTCGCCCGGGGCGCGCTCATCACTGCCGTGCGGTTGCCGGCGCTGCCGGCCGCGCGCCGTTCGGCGTACCTCAAGGTGCGCGACCGGGCGTCGTTCGCCTTCGCCGCCGGCTCGGTGGCGGCCGTGCTGGACCTGGACGGCGGGGTGGTCCGCGACGTGCGGCTGGCGTACGGGGCGGTGGCCCACCGGCCCTGGCGGGCGTACCGGGCCGAGGAGGAACTGCGCGGTCGACAGTTCAACGCGGAGCTGGCCGCGGCGGCCGCCGACGCCGAGCTGGCCGCGGCGCGTCCCCTGCGGCACAACGGCTTCAAGCTGCCGCTGACCCGGTCCATCACCGTACGGGTGCTCACCGAACTGGCGTCGTCATGAGCACCGACGCGGTCGGCCGGGCGTACCCCCGCCTGGAGGGACGGGAGAAGGTCACGGGCACGGCCCGGTACGCGGTGGAGTACCCGGTCGATGGCGTCACCTACGGCTGGGCGGTGCCCTCGGCCGTGGTGCGGGGCCGGATCACGCGGGTCGACACGGCGGAGGCGCTGGCGTCGCCGGGCGTGCTGGCCGTGGTGCACCACGGCAACGCGCCCCGGCTCGCGCCCGGCCTGGAGGCGGACCTGTGGCTGCTCCAGGAACCGACTGTGCACTACCGGGGGGAGCTGGTCGCCGTCGTGGTGGCCACCAGTCTGGAGGCGGCCCGGGAGGGCGCCCGGCTGGTGCGCATCGACTACGACGCCGGACCGCACAGCACGGCGCTCACCGAGGACCACCCGGGCCTCTACAA
Source organism: Micromonospora sp. NPDC047521 (assembly GCF_055587305.1). Taxonomy (NCBI): domain Bacteria; kingdom Bacillati; phylum Actinomycetota; class Actinomycetes; order Micromonosporales; family Micromonosporaceae; genus Micromonospora; species Micromonospora sp. NPDC047521. The sequence continues at coordinate 105,210 of NZ_JBVJGN010000007.1, forward strand.
GCCGGACCACGTCAACCCCAGCTATCCGACCGACACCGAGGAGGGCGACTTCGACGCCGGGTACGCGGCCGCCCCGGTGCGGGTGGATGCCACCTACCGGACGCCTGCGTACCACAACAACCCGATGGAGCCGCACGCCACCACGGCGCGGTGGCAGGACGGGCGGCTGCTGGTGCACGACTCCAACCAGGGCGCGTCGTCGGTGCGAGCGGCGCTGGCCGAGTTGTTCGAGCTGCCCCGGGAGTCGGTGCGGGTGGTCACCGAGCACGTCGGCGGCGGCTTCGGCAGCAAGGGGTACGCGAAGGCGGCGGTGGTGCTGGCCGCCCTCGCCGCCCGGCACGTGGACCGTCCGGTCAAACTGGCGTTGACCCGCCAGCAGCTGTTCGGGCCGGTCGGCTACCGCACCCCCACCATCCAGCGTGTCCGCCTCGCGGCCGACGCCGACGGGCGACTCACCGCGATCTGCCACGACGCGATGAGCCAGTCCTCGACCATCCTGGAGTTCGCCGAGCAGACCGCCGTCTACACCCGCAGCATGTACGCCGCACCGCATCGCCGCACCACCCACCGGCTGGTCCGTCTCGACGTGCCGACACCGTTCTGGATGCGGGCGCCTGGCGAGTGTCCCGGTGCGTACGCCCTGGAGTCGGCGATGGACGAACTGGCCGTCGCCGTCGGTATCGACCCTGTGGAGCTGCGCATCCGCAACGACACGGCTGTCGACCCCGATCAGGGGCGCCCGTTCACCAGCCGCCACCTGGCGGCCTGCCTGCGCGAGGGGGCCCAGCGGTTCGGGTGGGCCGACCGGGATCCCGCGCCCCGGGCGCGGCGCGACGGGCGCTGGCTCGTCGGGTCCGGTGTGGCCGGGTCGAGCTACCCGGCCCGCGCCAGGCCGTCCTGCGCCACGGCCACCGCGAGGCCCGACGGCGGTTTCCACGTCCGCATCAACGCCACCGACATCGGCACCGGCGCCCGGACGGCGCTGTGGCAGGTGGCCGCCGACGCGCTGGGGGTGCCGCCGGAACGGGTCGGGATCAGCATCGGCGACAGCGATCTGCCGAACGCGCCGGTGGCCGGCGGCTCGATGGGCACCGCGAGTTGGAGTTGGGCGGTGATCCGGGCCTGCCAGGCGCTGCGCGGGAAGCTGCGCGACGGCGTGCCGACCGATGCCGAGGTGAGCGCCGAGGCGGACACCTCCGAGGAGGTCGGCGGACAGCCCGGCCTGCCGCGGTACGCGTACGGGGCGCAGTTCGCCGAGGTCCGGGTGGACGCGACCACCGGCGAGGTACGGCTCAACCGGATGCTCGGGGTGTTCGCGGCGGGCCGGGTGGTCAATCCGACGACGGCCCGCAGCCAGCTCATCGGGGGCATGACGATGGGGCTGTCGATGGCGTTGCACGAGGAGGGTCTGCTCGACGAACGCTACGGCGACTGGGTCAACCACGACCTGGCCACGTACCACATCACCGGCTGCGCGGACGTGGAGTCCATCGAGGCGTACTGGCTGGACGAGCACGACGGCGAGCTGAACCCGGCCGGGGTGAAGGGCATCGGCGAGATCGGCATCGTGGGCTCCGCCGCGGCGGTCGCCAACGCGGTGTTCCACGCCACCGGCGTCCGGATCCGGGACCTGCCGATCCGACTGGACAAGCTCGTCGGAGTTTCAGACTTGGCTTAAATAAGCCAGTAATGATACAACTGTCGTCGTGCACGCCTTCGACGTGCTGGGCGATCCCGTCCGGCGCCGCATCCTGGAACTGCTCGCCGCCGGCGAGCAGACCGCCGGCGCGGTGAGCGCGGTCATCCGCGACGAGTTCGGCATCTCCCAGCCCGCCGTGTCCCAGCACCTGAAGGTGTTGCGGGACAACGGATTCGCCACCGTACGACCGGAAGGCACCCGGCGGCTGTACGCGGTCGACCCGCGCCCGCTGCGCGAGGTCGACGGCTGGCTGGAGCACTTCCGCCGGTTCTGGACCCCGCCCCTGGCAGCACTCGCCACCGAGCTGGCCCGGGGCCGACGCGAGCGTCGGCTGCGCGGGTCGGCCGACCCACCCGACGAGAGGAACACCTGATGTTCGACGCGACCGAGCAGATCAACGCCGTCCAGCGGAAGGTCGGCAACCGCACCCTGGAGGCCGGCGAGGCCCGGGTGGCCACGATCAGCCAGACCTACCAGGCGACCCTCGACGACCTGTGGGACGCCTGCACCAACGCCGAACGCATCCCGCGCTGGTTCCTGCCGATCAGCGGCGACCTGCGACTGCACGGCACGTACCAGCTGGAGGGCAACGCCGGGGGCACCGTGCAGAGCTGCGACCCGCCGCACCGCTTCACCGCGACCTGGGAGTTCGGCGGCGAGGTGAGCTGGATCGAGGTGCGACTCACCCCGGTGGACGAGGAGCGGACCCGCTTCGAGCTGGACCACATCGCCCACGTCGACCAGGACCGGTGGGCCCAGTTCGGGCCCGGCGCCGTCGGCGTCGGCTGGGACCTGGGGCTGCTCGGCCTGGCCACCCACCTGTCCGGCGACGGCAGCGGCGTCCGGCCGGAGGACAGCGCCGAATGGATCGCCTCCGACGAGGGCCGGCGGGCCATGGAGCTGAGCAGCCGACTGTGGGGCGAGGCGAGCGTCGCCGCCGGCACCGACCCCGACCAGGCGCGGGCCGCCGCCGAGCGCACGACCGCCTTCTACACCGGGGCGCCGGCCGCCTGAGGCGCCGCCGCCGGCCGGGTAACGTGCTGGGGCATGACCGGTACGCCGTACTCGCACTGCTCCTACTGCGGCGCGGCCTACCCGGCGGCAGCCGGGTGGCCGCGGGTCTGCGCGGTCTGCGGCGAGACCGTCTGGCGCAACCCCCTGCCCGTCGCGGTGGCGGTGCTGCCGGTCCGCACCGCCACCGGCCTGGGCGTGGTGGTGGTCCGCCGGGACATCGAACCCGCCCGTGGGCAGCTCGCGCTGCCCGGCGGCTTCATCGAGTACGGCGAGGAGTGGTCCGACGCGCTCGTGCGGGAGCTGCGCGAGGAGACCGGGCTGGTGGCCGCCGCCGGGGACGCGCGCCTGTTCGCGGTGCACGGCGCACCGGCGGGCGGCACCATGATGGTCTTCGGGGTGCTGCCCGAGCAGGTGGCGGAGGACCTGCCGCCCTCGGCGCCCACCGACGAGGCGACCGAGTGGCTGGTGCTCACCCACCCGGTCGAACTGGCGTTCTCCACGCACACCCGGGTCCTGGCCGACTTCCTGCGCCCCGACCACCCGGCCTGATCCCGCCCGACATCGGCACGGCCACGGGTCAGCGGGGCAGGGCCTCGTCGGTCCCGGCCCGGTAGCCGGCGGCCTGCAGCTCGAACAGCTCGCGGTAGAGGCCGCCGGCGGCCATCAGCTCGTCGTGGCTGCCCTGCTGGATGAGGCGTCCCTGGTCGAGCACGAAGATCCGGTCGGCGTGCCGCACGTTCGCCAGCCGGTGGGTGATCAGCACGACCGCCCGGTCGGGGTGGCGGCGCAGGTGCTGGAACAGGGCGTGCTCCGCGCGGGCGTCCAGGGCGGCCGACGGCTCGTCGCAGATCAGCAGGGCCGCGTCGCGGTAGAGGCCGCGCGCGGCGACCAACCGTTGCCACTGGCCACCGGACAGCTCGTGGCCGTCCTTGAACTCCCGGTCGAGCAGCGTGTCGTAGCCGTGCGGCAGGCCGACGATCATGTCGTGGGCGGCTGCCGCCCCGGCCGCCTCCTGCACGCTCGGGCCGGGTCGGTCCGGCGGACGGTCGTGCCGGCCGACCCGGATGTTCTGCCCGGCCGTGAACGGGAACTTCCACCACTCCTGGGTCATCACGGCCACCTGCGCGCCGAGAGCACGCGGGTCCAGTTCGGCGGCGTCCACGCCGTCCCACCGGATCACCCCGCCGGTCGGCTGGTACAACCCCGCGATCAGTTTGGCCAGGGTGGTCTTGCCCGAGCCGTTCTCGCCGACCAGCGCCACCACCTCGCCCCGCCGGATGGTGAGGCTTACCCGGACCACCGCCGGGGTGTCGGTGTCCGGGTAGCGCAGGCTCACCTCGTCCAGCTCGATCACGTCGACACCGTCCGTCGACAGGTCGCCGCCGACCGGCACCCGGGCGTGGGCACGAGCCAGGAAGTCCCGGTAGTCCTGGTAGTAGAGGGCGTCCTCGTACAGCGAGTTGGTGGCGACCACCGCGACGCCCATGCTGGTGCGCGCGGACTGCAGGGCGAGCAGGGCGGTCGCGGCGGCGGCCAGGGCGACCATCCCGGCCAGCAGCAGCCCGCCGAGGACCGCGTACACCCCGAAGGTGGCGAGCCCCGCCATCGTCGCGCCGACGACCCGGGTGCCGGTCTGCGAACGGACCAGCCGCAGCTCGGCCCGGGTCTCGACGGCCATCACCCCGCGGTACTCGGCGAGCAGGAAGTCACGCATCTGGTACGCGCGCACCTCGGCCGCGGTACGCCTGTTCGCCATCAGGTGGGCCAGCATCCACATCCGGCGGCGCCTGGTGATCCGGGCCAGCATCGCCAGGTACTCCCGGCGGGCCATCCGTACCGCAGTGGCCGCCTGGGGCACCGCCGCGAGCAGCAGGCACGGCAGCAGCAGCGGCTGGATGACTGTCACCGCGACGGCGGTGGCGAGCATCCCGACCACGCCGGTGACCAGGTTGACCGTGTGGTCGACGATCCACGCGGCCTCGGCCATCCCCCGGTCACGGGCGCGGTCCATCTCCTCGGCGAAACCGGCGTCGTCGAACGCGGCGAGGTCCACCGCCGTGGTGGCCTCGAACAGCCGCAGCTCCACCTGGTAGTTGATCTGCGGGGTCAGCCGTGCCTGCGCCCAGCCCGCCGCGATGGTGAGGCCGCCCCGCGCCGACACCGCCGACGCGGCCACGATCAGCGCCGGCAGGGCCGATCGGACGCGGTCCGGGGTGGGACCGGCGGCGAACAGCTCCCGCAGCACGCTCGTCGTGGCGAGCAGGCCGAACGTGGTCATCACCCCGGCCGCGATGTTCAGGCCGATCGAGGCGACCGTGTCGCGGCGGTTGGTGGACCAGGCCAGCCCGACCGCCTCGCGGACCAGCCGGGGCAGCCGGCGGGCCACCGCCCAGAAGCTGGTGTGCGCGAACTCCTGGGCGTGGTGCAGCCACTCGCGATCCTCCAGCTCCGGGAGCATCGTGTCCGGTGGATCGTCCAGGTTGGCGTCGTCCTCGACGGGGGTGCGCTGGCGGGCCATCGACTCCACGGACCCTCCTCGGGGGGCGGGCATCACGATCGCGCCGAGACTACTGCCAGCAACCAGGTGCTGTCTCTAGGTGATCGGCGCGTCGTGCGGCGCGTCCGGTGCGCCCCCGGCGACCGGGAGCAGCACCCGGAACGTCGTGCGCCCGGGCTCGGTCTCCACCCGGATGTCGCCGTGATGCTTGTGCACCACGATCCGGTACGAGATGTCCAGCCCCAGCCCCGTGCCCGAGCCGACCGGCTTGGTGGTGAAGAACGGTTCGAAGATGCGCGGACGCACCTCCGGCGGAATGCCCGGCCCGGTGTCGATGATCTCCACGGTCAGCAGGTCGTCGACGCGTCCGGTGCGGACGGTCAACACGCCCTTCTCCCCCATCGCACCCAGCGCGTTGTCGATCAGGTTGGTCCACACCTGGTTCAGCTCGGCCGCGTACGCCGGCACCTGCGGCAGGCTCCGGTCATACTCCCGGACCAGCTTGACCTCAGCGGGGATCTTGCCCTTGAACATCACCAGGGTGGCGTCGAGCAGATCGTGCACGTCCACCACCCGGTGCGGCGCGCGGTCCAACTGCGAGTACTGCTTGGCGGCCCCCACCAGGCCGGAGATCCGGGTGACCGCGTCGCCGATCTCGCGCATCAGCAGCTCGGTGTCGACCGTGTAGGTGAGCCACCGCACCGCCGCCTCCAGGTCGGCCGGACCGACCGCCGCCTTCACCTGCGCCAGCCAGGCCGAGTCGAGCCCACCGCCGACCAGGATCGGCGCCAGATCCCAGGCGCCGTCGACCCCGTGCTCCTGGAGCCAGTCGGTGAGCGTGTCCTCGGCGTCGGCAGTGGCCATCGGCGTCAACTTCGGCGCGGTGGCCACCCGGGCGACCGCCTCCTCCTGCAACGAGACGAGGCCGTGCAGGGCACTGCCGTCGAGCCGGCCGTCAGCGATCATGGCGAGTTTGTGACGCATACCGGCGACCCGGTCACGCAGCACCGAGGTGGCCCGCACCGCCGCCGCCGCCGGATTGTTCAGCTCGTGGGTCAGCCCCGCCGAGAGCGAACCGAGAGCCAGCAGCCGCTCCCGCTCCCCGACGATGGTCTGCGAGTCCCGCATGCCGAAGAACAGCCCCTCCAACAGGTGCATGGGCATCGGGAACCAGGTCCGCAGGGCATAGGCGAAGTCCTCAGCCGGCAGCACGAAGAAATCCGCGTCGGTCACCGCCCGCAGGCTGTTGCGGTAGGTCTGATCGACCTGGTCGCCCAGGTACGCCTGAGTGGCCCCGCCGTACACGCCACGCTGGTCGGTCCGGGAGACCTCCACATCGTCGCCGCGCACCTGCCGACTCAGGGCCACCGCACCGCGCAGCAGCACGAAGAAGCACGTCGCCGGCTCACCCTCGCCGTACACGAGGGTGCCGCCGCCACGCTGCTCGACGCGGCCACGCTCGGCCAGCCAGTCGAGCTGACCGTCGTCCAGAGCTTCGAACAGGAACAGGGTACGCAGCTGCGCCGGCGTCAACCGGTCCGACTGACCGCTCACTGGACCTCCTTCGTTCGCGACTGCGGGGCTCGCAAACCCGGCTCACTCCTCGCACTCACTGGGCCTCCTTCGTTCGCGACTGCGGGGCTCGCAAACCCGGCTCACTCCTCGCACTCACCGGGCCTCCTTCGTTCGCGACTGCGGGGCTCGCAAACCCGGCTCACTCCTCGCACTCACCGGGCCTCCTTCGTTCGCGACTGCGGGGCTCGCAAACCCGGCTCACTCCTCGCACTCACTGGGCCTCCAAATAGCGGTGCACGAGAGAGACGGCCATCGCGCCCTCGCCGACGGCCGAGGCGACCCGCTTGACCGACTCGGCCCGTACGTCACCGGCGGCGAACACCCCCGGCACACTCGTCTCCAGGTGGTACGGGTCACGCGACAGCGACCAGCCGGGCGGCCGCCTCCCCCCGGCCAGCAGATCCGGGCCGGTGACGATGAACCCGCGCCCGTCGCGGACCAGCACACCGTCGAGCCAGTCGGTGCGGGGCTCCGCCCCGATGAAGATGAACAGCCAGGACGTGTCCACCGAGCGGGACTGACCGGTACGGGTGTCGCAGAGGGTGAGCTGTTGCAGATGCCCCTCCCCCGCCGCGCCGGTCACCGCCGTGTGCGGGTGCACGGTGATCCGGTCGATCCGCTCCAGCTGGTCGATCAGGTACCGCGACATCGACGCGGTCAGGTCCGCGCCGCGGATCAGCAGGTGCACCCGGGCCGCGTACCTGGAGAAGTGCACCGCGGCCTGGCCCGCCGAGTTGGCCCCGCCCACGATGTAGACGTCCTGGTCGACGCAGCTCGGCGCCTCCGTCGCGGCGGCGCCGTAGAAGACGCCCCGGCCGGTGAAGTCGGCCAACCCGGGCGCGTCGAGCACCCGGTACGAGACACCGGTGGCCAGCACCACCGTGTGCGCGGCGATCTCGGTGCCGTCGCCGAAGCGCAGCAGCCGGGCGCCGCCCGCCTCGCTGAGCCCGACCACCTCCCGGGCGCTGAGCAGCTCGGCGCCGAACTTCACCGCCTGCCGCCGGGCCCGGTCGGTCAGCTGCGCGCCGGAGACGCCGTCGGGGAAACCCAGGTAGTTCTCGATCCGGCTGCTCTGACCGGCCTGCCCTCCGGTGGCGCGGCGCTCGACGAGCACCGTACGCAGCCCCTCCGAGGCGCCGTACACCGCCGAGCCCAGGCCGGCCGGGCCGCCGCCGATCACCACGAGGTCGTAGAAGTCCGACGCCGGCACGACAGTCAACCCGGCCAGGGCGGCCAACTCGGCCTCGCTGGGTGCGACGAGCGCCTTGCCCTCGGCGGTCACCACAAGCGGCACGTCCGCCTCGGTGGCACCGGCGGCGTCGAGCAGCCGGGCACCCTCCGGATCGTCGGCCAGCAGCCACCGGTACGGCACCAGGTTGCGGGCCAGGAAGTCACGGACCTTGAACGACGGGGCGGACCAGCGGTGCCCGACGACCCGGATCTCGGCGCTCGCCGCGTCCGGGGTGACCGACCACGCCTCCAGCAGGGTGTCCACCACCGGGTACAGCTTCTCCTCCGGCGGGTGCCAGGGCTTGAGCAGATAGTGGTCCAGGTCCACCACGTTGATCGCCTCGATCGCGGCGTCGGTGTCCGTGTACGCCGTGAGCAGCACCCGGCGGGCGGCCGGGAAGATGTCCATCGCCGCTTCCAGGAACTCGACGCCTGTCATCTCCGGCATCCGGTGGTCGGCCAGCAGCAGCGCCACCTGTTCGCCGCGCAGCTTCACCTCGCGCAGCGCGTCCAACGCCTCCGGGCCGGACGAGGCGCGCAGCACCCGGTAGCGGTCGCCGTAGCGGCGCCTGATGTCCCGAGCCACGGCCCGGGACACCACGGGGTCGTCGTCGACGGTCAGGATCACCGGGTTCGCCATGGCGACCATGAAACCACCTGCCGCGCGAGCGGCGCACCACCGCGTGGCGCACCCCGCACGGTTGATCAGCGACAACCCGGGTAAGCGGCGGAGCCGTGCGGGCGGCTGACGGCCGTCCGGTTGCCGCACACCTCGGGGGGCCCATGGCGGACTCGGCGCCGACCGGACCGGCGACGTCGTCGGACGGGATCGTGGAGCTGCGCGTGCACGGTGTCTCCGGGGCCGGCGCGGACCGGGTGTTGAACAGGCCGTACGTGTACCAGGTCGCCGGTGACCGCAGTGGCGGGTTCTACCGGCCGCGTCCGGGCTACCCCGACTCGACCGGGACCGACGGTGTGACGCTCGAGGCGTACCGCTGGAGCGAGCTGCCGTCCGGCACGGCCGCGCGGACGCTGTCGCTTGTGTTCCTGCTGCCGTTCATGCTGTGCAACGTGGCGCTCTGGATGCGCCCGGCGAACCCGTCGGCGAAGTACGGCTTCATGGCGCTGTGCCGCGTGCTCGCCCTCACCCTCACGATGCTCTACGTGCTCTCCATCGTCGGGGTGGCGCTGGACCTGATCGCCTGGCGCTGCATGGGCATGCCGTCCTGCCTCGCCGGCAGGAGTTCGCTGTCCTGGCTCGGCGGGCGTCCGGTCGGTATTCGCCTGGGCGTGCTGGCGCTGGTGCCGGTCGCCGCCATCGGACTCGTCTGGTGGCTGGGCGCCCGACCCAGCCACCAGTTCGACGCGTTCCGTACCAACGCCCCGCCGCAGGCCTCGAAGCACCGGCTGAGCGCCGTCGGTCAGTGGGACGGCGCACCCCTGGTGGGACGGCTGCGGTCGGTGCACGTGGCGGCGGCGTTCGCCACACTCGACGCCAGCCTGCTCACGGCGCGGGCCAGTCAGCACGCCTCGCGGGTGATGGTGGTGCTGGTGGTGGCCACCGGGGCGGTACTGGTGGCCTGTGTGCTCCTGCTGAGCGTGGTGCCGAGCATCGACCGGCCGGGGGCGGCGCCGGGCGTGGACGGCGCCACCCGGGGGCTGCGCACGATCGCCTGCGGCCTCACCATCCTGGTGATCGTGCACGTCGTCATCAGTCCGGCTCCATGGCCGCAGCGCGGCGCGCTGCCCGGCTACGGCGCGCTCGTGGCCTGGCTGTTCGTGAGCCAGACCGTGCTTGTCGCCGCCTTGGCCGTGGAGGTGCTCTGGCGGCGCGGCGACGGGCAGCGCAAGGCGGCGATACGGGCGCTGGGTGCACCTGTCTTCGTCACCATCGCCGCCGGCCTCGCCGTGGCCTTCGCCGCGGAACTGGTCTACCGGGTCGCGGACCTGCTCGACCGCGAGGGGACGACCGCGGACCGGATGGCCACCAGCCCTCCCCTGCCGTACACGTGGGCGATCTTCGGTTTTTTCCTCGCCGTGCTGAGCGCCCTGGTGGTGGCCGCCGCGCTTACCGTGCTGACCGCGCCGGGGCGACGGCGGGCCGCTCGGGCGATCGTGGCCGCCGACTTCCCGCACGCGCCGCCGGAGGCGGCGGACCGGCTGCGGCGGGTGGAGCAGGCCGTGGCCCGCGCCCGGTTCACCGAACGGCTGGAACCGCTCGCGGTGGTGTATGCCGTGCTGGCCGCGCTCGGTCTGGCCACGAGCGTGCTCGGTCTGATCCAGCTCTACCCCGGGGACGCGGCGCAGCGCTCCGTCGGGGTGCCCGAGAAGATGGTCAGCTTCCTGATCGACTCGGGCAGCTACGTGATCGCCGGGCTTCTCCTCTGGCTGGTGATCGGCGGTCTCTTCGCGTACCGGACGGCCGGGTTCCGCCGGTACGTGGGCGTGCTGTGGGACCTGGGCACCTTCTGGCCCCGGGGCGCGCACCCCTTCGCGCCTCCCTGCTACGCCGAGCGGGCCGTGCCGGAGCTGACCAAACGCATCTCCTACCTGGTCGAGCAGGGTCATCGGGTCCTGCTCGCCGGGCACAGTCACGGCTCGGTGCTGCTCGCCGCGACGGTGCTGCAACTCCCGCCCCGGATCACCGACCGGGTCGCGTTGCTGACCTACGGGTCTCCGCTGGGCCGGCTGTACTCGCGGCTGTTCCCCGCGTACGCCGACGACGCGGCGTTGCGCGAGATCGGTGAGCGGGTCGGCTGGCGGTGGCTCAACCTGTGGCGGGACACCGACCCGATCGGCGGCTGGATCTTCGCGTCGCACCGGCCCGGCGAGGTGGAGAAGCTGACCGGGCCCGCGGCGACTGTCGACCGCCGGTTGACCGACCCGGAGGACGTGGTGGCGCCGCCCAGCGACAGCGTGCCACCGCCGATCATGGGGCACTGGCCGTGCGAGTCGCAGGAGGCGTTCGCCGACGCGGTACGGGAGTTGGTGGGGAGGCTGCGCACGACCACCCGGTGACCGGCTGACGCCGGGGCGGATATCGTCGCCGGGTGAGCCCGTCCAAGCAGCCCGACCGCCGGTTGATCGCCTCGAACAAGAAGGCCCGGCACGAGTACACGGTGCTGCGCACCTACGAGGCGGGCATCGTGCTGGTCGGCACCGAGGTGAAGTCGCTGCGTGAGGGGCGGGCCTCGCTGGTGGACGCGTTCGCGCACGAACGCGACGGCGAGATCGTGCTGTACGGCCTGCACATCGCCGAGTACGCGTACGGCACGTGGACGAACCACGCTCCCCGGCGCAACCGCAAGCTGCTGCTGCACCGAGCGGAGATCGACCGGATCCTGGACAAGGTCCGCGAGGGTGGCGTGACGCTGGTGCCGCTGTCGATGTACTTCGAGAACGGGTACGCCAAGGTCGAGCTGGCCCTGGCCAAGGGCAAGCGCTCCTACGACAAGCGGCAGACGCTCGCCGAGCGGGACGCCAACCGCGAGATCGCCCGCGAGCTGGGTCGACACCTCAAGGGTCACCCCCGGCGTCCCTGATCTGCCTGTTCACCGCGCGGCCCGGAACCCGCCGCGCCGTCGTCGTTGACGTCGTCCCCACGACGTGGTGTGCTCACTCCGACGCCGTTAATGAAAACGGTAACCATTAGCTTGAAGCTGAGGAGAATCATGTCACTCACCGTCCCGCCCGCCCTGCTCGACGCCGCCGAACGCGGCCCCGTCGACGACGAGGCGTTCGTCGCCTGCGTCCGCGATTCCCTGCCGTACGCCTGGGCCACCGTCAGCCGTGTGGTGGCCGACCTGGAATCCGGTGACGCCGACGTGGCCGACAACGTCATCCCGCCGCCCACCGACGAGGACCGGGGACAACTGCTGCGGGCGCTCGCGAGCGACGCCATCCGCGCCGGCCTGGAACGGCACTTCGGCGTACGCCTGGCCTTCCAGAACTGCCACCGGGTCGCCGCGTTCCGCCCGTCGGCGGTCGACGGGGAGCGGTACCGGCGCTTCGTGTCGACCCGCGGCCAGTTGCTCAACCAGTCCCCCGAAATGCGCAACTGCTGAGACCTCCGCCCGGCGGGGAGTAGACCCTTCGGAAAGGTCGTCGCATGTGCAAAGCACTTCGCCCGTATTCCCCTGTGGATGCGGCTCGACCGGGCCTCAGGCCCTCGCGGATGCGAGGGCTAAGGTGGGCCGGTGACGACTTTCCGGATCGGCGCGGCGGCCGAGTTGCTCGGCGTCAGCGCCGACACGATCCGCCGCTGGGTGGACGCGGGGCGGCTGCCCGCCGGGCGCGACGGCCACGGTCATCGGATCATCGAGGGCGTCGATCTGGCCGCCTTCGCCCGCGCCCAGGCAGCCGACCCGGGCGCGGGCGCCGGGTTCTCCTCCGCCCGCAACCGGCTGCGCGGCATCGTCGTGGACGTCCGTAAGGACACGGTGATGGCCCAGGTCGACATCCAGGCCGGCCCGTTCCGGGTGGTGTCGTTGATGAGCCGGGAGGCCGTCGACGACCTGGACCTGCGGGTGGGGTCGGTGGCGGTCGCGGTCATCAAGTCGACCACCGTGCTTGTGGAGCGGGCCGCCCCGGCCAGGCCGGGGGTCGGGGAATGACCGGGCCGGGTGGGCGGACGCTCCTGGCCGCCGTGGCGGCGTTCGCCGTGCTGGCGGCGGTCGGCTGCGGCGGTGGCGACGACCCGGGGGCCGACGGAGCGGACGGTCGGGTCACCGGCGCGGTGACGGTGTTCGCCGCCGCGTCGCTGACGGAGTCGTTCACCCGGATCGGCAGGGACTTCGAGGCCGCCAATCCGGGCACCACGGTCACCCTCAACCTGGCCGGCAGTTCCGCCCTGGCCAACCAGATCAACCAGGGCGCGCCGGCGGACGTCTTCGCCTCGGCCGCGCCGAGGAACATGACGACGGTGACCGAGGCCGGCAACGCCGACGGCACTCCGGGCGTCTTCGCGCGCAACCAACTGGTGATCGCGGTGCCCCGGGGCAACCCGGCCGGGGTCACCGGGCTGGCCGACCTGACCCGCCCGGGGGTGAAGGTGGCGCTCTGCGCCGGCCAGGTGCCCTGCGGCGCGGCGGCGCGGTCGGCCTTCGACGCGGCAGGCGTCGCGCTGACCCCGGTGACCCTGGAGCAGGACGTCAGGGGCGCGCTGGCCAAGGTGAAGCTCGGTGAGGTCGACGCGGCCCTGGTCTACCGCACGGACGCGCGGGCGGCGAGCGCCGACGTGACTGGTGTCGAGTTTCCCGAGTCGGCGCGGGCGGTCAACGACTATCCCATCGTCGCGCTGAAGGACGCGCCGAACCGGGCCGGCGCCCGCGCCTTCGTCGCGTACGTCCGCTCGGCGTCGGCCCAGGCGGTCCTCGCCGAGGCCGGCTTCCAGGCGCCGTGAGTCGGGCCCTCGGCACCGCCGTGCCCCGGCGGCGGGGACGCGTTCCGGCGGCGTTGCTGATCCCGGCCGGGTTGGGGTTGCTCTTTCTCGTCCTGCCGCTGACCGGGCTGGTGCTCCGGGCGCCGTGGACGACGTTGCCGCAGCGGCTCACCGAGCCGGGCGCCCTGACCGCGCTGCGGTTGTCGGTGCAGACCGCGACGCTGGCCACCGCGTTCTGCCTGCTGCTCGGGGTGCCACTGGCGTGGCTGCTGGCGCGGGTCGAGTTCCCCGGCCGGCGGTTGGTCCGCGCTCTGGTCACCGTGCCGCTGGTGCTGCCGCCCGTGGTGGGTGGCGTGGCGCTGCTGCTGGTCTTCGGCAGGCGCGGGCTGCTCGGTGGCTGGCTGGACGTCACGTTCGGCGTCACGCTGCCGTTCACCACCGCCGGTGTGGTGCTTGCCGAGTCGTTCGTCGCCATGCCGTTCCTGGTCATCGCGGTGGAGGGTGCGCTCCGGGCGGCGGACCACCGCTACGAGGAGGCGGCGGCCACGCTGGGCGCCGGCCGGTGGACCACCTTCACCCATGTCACGCTGCCGCTGGTGGCGCCGGGGCTGGCCGCCGGGGCGGTGCTCTGCTGGGCGCGGGCGCTCGGCGAGTTCGGCGCCACCATCACCTTCGCCGGCAACTATCCCGGTCGGACGCAGACCATGCCGCTCGCCGTGTACCTGGCGTTGGAGACCGACCTGGAGTCCGCGATCGTGCTCAGCCTGGTGCTGCTCGTCGTGTCGGTGGGCATCCTGGTGGCCCTGCGGGACCGCTGGATGACAAGCGCATGAGCAGTCCGCTGCTGGACGCCCGGATCATCGTCGACCGGGGCGCCTTCCGGCTCGACGTCCCGCTGCGGGTGGCGCCCGGCGAGGTGGTCGCGCTGCTCGGCCCGAACGGCGCAGGCAAGACCACAGCGCTGCGCGCGCTGGCCGGGCTGCACCCCCTCTCGGCCGGGCACGTCACGCTCGACGGCACCGACCTGGACCGGCCGGCGACCGGCGGCTGGGTGCCCACCGAACGGCGATCGGTGGGCGTGGTCTTCCAGGACTACCTGCTGTTTCCGCACCTGAGCGCACTCGACAACGTGGCCTTCGGGCCGCGCCGGCACGGCGTCGACAGACGCGCCGCGCGGGCCACCGCCCGGGACTGGCTGGATCGGGTGGGGTTGGCCGATCAGGCGTCGCGTCGGCCCCGGCAGCTGTCCGGCGGTCAGGCGCAGCGGGTGGCGTTGGCCCGCGCGCTGGCCGTGGCGCCGGCGTTGCTGCTGCTGGACGAACCGCTCGCGGCGCTGGACGCCCGCACCCGGTTGGACACCCGCGCGGAACTGCACAGGCACCTGGCCGCGCACCCGGGTGCGACGGTGCTGGTCACCCACGATCCGCTCGACGCGCTCGCGCTGGCCGACCGGCTGGTCATCGTGGAGGGGGGACGGGTGGTGCAGGAGGGTGACGGGCCGAGCGTCACGGCCCGTCCGCGTACGGACTACGTCGCTCGACTCGTCGGGTTGAACCTCTACCGGGGGCTTGCCGACGGGCACGAGGTACGCGTCGCGCCGGATCTGACGCTCGCCGTCGCGGACCGGTTGGCGGGCGAGGCGTTCGTGGCGTTCCGTCCGGCGTCGGTGGCCCTGCATCGGGCCCGGCCCGAGGGCAGCCCTCGCAACACCTGGGCAGGCACCGTCGTCGGCGTGCAGCGGCACGGCGACAACGTGCGGGTGCAGCTGGACGGGCCGATCGGGGTGGCCGCGGACGTGACGCCGGCGGCCGCCGCCCAGCTACGGCTGGCCCCCGGTCAGCGGGTCTGGGCGGCGCTCAAGGCGACCGAGACGCACGCCTACCCGGCCACCGCCTGACGGCGGGACGGACGCCTGTCAGTCGGCGAGCAGGTCGTTGTGCGCGGCGCGCAGCCGGGCCAGCGCCGGGTCGCTGCCGGGGACGACCCGACGGTCCAGCTCGGCCCACACCTCGGCGAGCGCGGTGCGGACCGCGCCCAGCTCGGCGGCGTGCCGCTGGCTGCTGCGGCGGTGCTGCTCGTCGAGGCGGCGGGCCCAACCGGCGGTGACCGCGGCGAGGCGGTCGGCGTCGGCGCGGGCCTGTGCGCCGCTGCGGGCGGCTGCGGCGGGAACGATCGCGGCGACCGGGCGGGGATCGCCGTCGCGGGTGACGACGGTTACCGCGTCGGTCAGCTCGGCCAGCGCGACGAGCTGACCGAACCGGGTGCGCGCCTCACGCAGCGGCACGGAACGCGGCGGGTCGGGGTGTGGGGTGAGCGCGGGGACGGCCATGGATGCATGGTGCCGCGCGGGTACGACAGAAATTCGCTGTCGTCAGTGGACGGTGGGTGACGAGCCGGTGGGCGCGGCCAGCCATTCGTCCGCCAGCACCGACCAGACCTCCAGGTCGATGCGTCCCCGCGGGCCCGGGTACAGCTGGCGCAGCGTGCCGTCCAGGCGCAGGCCGAGCCGGCCGGCGAGGGCCTTGCTGCGGGTGTTGTCGGCGTTGGTACGCCACTCCACGCGCTGGATGCCGCGCTCGCGGACCGCCCAGTCGATGATCCGGCGGACCGCCGGCGCGACGATGCCCCTGCCCTGCGCCGTCGGCTCCACCCAGCAGCCGACCTCGCAGACCCCCAGGGTCGCGTCGAACGAGACGAACATGACGCCACCGACAAGTGTGCCGCGCCACCACAGGCCCCAGATGCCGCCGCTGTCGTTGGCCCAGCGCTCGGCGTACCGCTGCAACACCGCACGGGCCGACGGCAGGTCGGTGGCGACGAAGGAGGACGCGACCCACGGGCTGATGTGCTCGCGAGCCCGGTCCAGGTTGGCGAGGAACTCCTCGGCCCGCCACGGGTCCAGCGGGCGCAGTTCGACGTCCTCGGTCAGCGGCAGGGCGAACACCGGGCCTCCCCCGAAGGTGCGTGTGCGACGACGGGTAGCAGGCTCGCACAGGGGCGGAGGTCGGGTGCCAGCCGGGGCGGTCTCAGGCCGGCAGGTGGGTACGCAGGGCGGCGAACTGGGCAACTGTCAGGTACGACGGGTTGGCGGCCTGCGGCTGGCGGAACACCTCCAGGGCGGCGAGCCGGTCGTCGGCGCGCAGCAGCGCCCGGGGCACCCGGTCCCGTTCGGCGAGGATGGGCAGCTCCAGTGGCACCGACCACTGCTGCCCCGGTGGGCCCGGCTCGGCCTCCCCGGTGACCCGGCCGACGCCCCACACCCCGTACGGCAGTCGGCCGCGGCTGCCGCTGGCCCAGAAGACCACCGGCTGCCCGGCGCGCATCAGGCGGGCCCGGTAGCCGGGGCGTACGCACCAGCTCGTCACCAGGGGATCGCGGGCGAACCGGCCGGTGAGGTCGACCAGGTCGGCGTTGCCCTTGATCAGCCAGGCGCCCAGGTCGTCGAGGCGCACCCGTGGCTCGGTCATCCGCTCATCCTGCCCGCCCGGCGGCGGTCCCAATCAGATGATCATGTGGGTCCAGTAGGTGAGCCAGAGGACGAACAGCGCGCCCTGCGTCACGGCGAGCGCCGCGGACAGCCACACGTCGACGCCGGCGCGGCGGGACCAGCGGGCCAGCACCAGGGCCACCGGAAAGACTGCCAGCAGGTACCGCAGCAGGCTCTTGTAGACCGCCGGACCCATCGACAGCGGCACCAGCACCATGAGGACGCCGTACACCAGGTAGGCCAGCTCCCGGCGGCGGAAGCCGGCGGCCAGCACGGCCAGCACGGCCACGGCGAACCACACCCGCGCGGCGTCGCGTGGCTCCCCGGCCAGGCCGTCGAGCAGCACCGGCACCGGGTTCTGCACCTCGATCCCCCACCCGGTCTGCTGGGCGTGCTGGTAGGCGAACCAGTCCCCGCCCCGCCACCGGCAGTACGCCATGAAGGTGAACCATCCGGCGGGCAGCAGCAGCAACGGCCAGCCGGTCCGCAGGTAGCCGAGCAGTGCGCGCGGGCCGAGCCGCCAGTCGTGCTGGCGCAGCAGCACCAGGGCCAGCGGCAGCGCGACGAGCAGGCCGACCGACCGGCTCATCGCCAGGAAGTAGCCGAGCACACCGACGAGCAGCCACTGTCGCCGTTCGGCGTGGTAGAAGGCGGCCAGCGCGAGACAGACGAACAGCGACTCGGTGAGCGCGGCCTGGAACAGGAATGCGGTGGGCAGCAGCACCAGGTACCTGGTGAACCGGCGGGCCGCGTCCACGTCGCCGAGCAGCAGCTCGGCCAACCGGTAGCCGTAGGCGAGGGCCAGCAGGAACGCGACGTTGCTGATCAGCAGCAGGGCCAGGGCGTTGTCGCCGCCGAGCAGCGCGCCTACCGGCCGGGCCAGGAACGGGTACAGCAGCGGGAAGCCGAAATCCCGCCACGGCCCGGTCAGTGGCAGCTCGCTCAGCCGCAGGTAGAGCAGCGCGTCCCAGGCGAACCAGAAGGAGATCCACCGGTGCCCGGAGATCTCCCGCTGCTGTGCCCACATCAGCGCCTCGTCGGCGGGTGGTGCGCCGGGAATGCCGTCCCAGGCGTGCAGCACCAGCAGCCCGAGCAGCGTGAGCAGCAGCTTCGCGCCGACGAACAGTGCGATCACGTACGGCCAGGGCTGCGGGACGCGGCGGGCGAGCCGCGCCCCGGCCCGCCCGGTGCCGGCCAGCCGGGAGGCCAGCGCCGCCGCGCCACGTCGCCACCCGCGCATCCGCCCCGCTTCCCCCGACCCACCCGCCGCGTGGGGGTGCCGCCCTTGTTGTTGTACGCCGCCGCGCACCCCGCCGGAGCGGAAACACCACGACCCCGAGGTGACATTCCGGGCAGAACGGGTACGCGCCGCGCCTCAACCATCGCAGGTGATCAGGGAGTACGGCGGCATGAGCGAGCAGCACGGCACGGTGGTCATCGGTGCGGGGCCGGCGGGGCTCACGGCGGCGTACGAGCTGCTGCGGCACGGCCGGTCGGTCCAGGTGTTCGAGGCGGACGAGGTGGTCGGCGGCATCAGCCGGACCGTGGAGCGCGACGGGTGGCGCTTCGACATCGGCGGGCACCGGTTCTTCACGAAGGTGCCCCGGGTCGAGGCGTTCTGGCACGAGATCCTGCCGGACGAGGACTTCCTGACCCGGCCCCGGATGAGCCGGATCTTCTACCGGGGCGCGCTGTTCAACTACCCGCTCAGCGCGATGAACGCGCTGCGCAACCTGGGACTGCCGGAGGCGGTCCGCTGCCTCGGCTCGTACGCGCGGGCCCGGCTGCGCCCGCCGAAGGACCAGTCGCACTTCGAGGGCTGGGTGTCGGCCCGGTTCGGGTGGCGGCTGTACTCGATCTTCTTCAAGACGTACACGGAGAAGGTCTGGGGGATGCCCGCGGACCGCTTGCAGGCCGACTGGGCCGCGCAGCGGATCAAGAATCTGTCGCTTGCCACGGCGATCCGCAACGCGCTGCTGCCCGGTGGCCGCCGCACCGACGTGACAAGCCTGATCGAGGAGTTTCAGTACCCGAAGTACGGGCCCGGGATGATGTGGGAACGCTGCGCCGAACAGGTCCGCAAGCGCGGCGGGCACCTGTCGACAGGCACCTGGGTGACAGCCGTGCACCGCGACCCGGAGCGGCGGCGGGCGATAAGCGTGACTGTCGACGGGGCGGGCGGGCAGCGCACCGAGCCGGCCGACCACGTGATCTCGTCCATGCCGATCTCGGAGCTGGTGACCGCGCTGCGCCCACCGGCGCCGCCGGAGGTGCTGGCCTGCGCCGCCGACCTGCGCTACCGCGACTTCCTGACCGTCGCGCTCGTGGTGCCCGCGGAGTTCTCCTTCCCCGACAACTGGATCTACGTGCACGACCCGGGGGTACGGGTGGGACGGATCCAGAACTTCGGGTCCTGGTCGCCGTACCTCGTCAAGGACGGCCGCACCTGCCTGGGCCTGGAGTACTTCGTGTTCGAGGACGACGAGATGTGGCGTACCCCGGATGCCGACCTCGTGGCGCTGGCCACCGCGGAGCTGGAGCGGTTGGGTCTGGTCCGGCCCGGCGTGGTGGAGGCCGGCTACGTCGTGCGCATGCCGAAGGCCTACCCGGTGTACGACGAGAGCTACCAGCACAACGTGGACGTGATTCGCGCGTGGCTGGCCGAGGCGGTGCCGAACGTGCACCCGGTGGGCCGCAACGGCATGCACCGCTACAACAACCAGGACCATTCGATGCTGACCGCGATGCTCACGGCGGAGAACATCGCCACCGGCAGTACGCACGACGTGTGGTCGGTGAACGTGGAGCAGGACTACCACGAGCAGTCGTCCGGCGGCGACGGCCGGCGCGGCACGGGCCGGGACGCGCCGGTGCTGCCCAGCCGGATCGTCGCCGCCCCGATCACCGCCCCCGAGGGCGTACGCCCCGCCGGCGACGGCGGCCGGTCGGCGCAGGTGCCGCTGGCCTGACAGGGGCCTCGGCGATCGACTCGCGGTCAGCCTCGCCGGCGCCGTGCCGCCAGGTCCGTCGCCGCGGCCGGCCATCGCGGATGGTCGAAGGCGAACCCGGCGTCGGAGAGCCGAGCCGGGGCGACCCGCCGGCTCTTGAACAGCAGTTCGGTGTCCGACCGGAGCACGAACGCGCCCACCTCGGCCATCCACCTGGTGGCCGGCAGGCCGACCGGCACCCGCCACGCCGAGCGCAGCGCCCGCATGAACTCGCCCTGCGGCAACGCGCCGGGGGCGGCGAGGTTCACCGCGCCGCTCAGGTCGTCGCGGTCGATCAGGAACTCCACGGCCCGGACGAAGTCGTGGTCGTGGATCCACGAGACGTACTGCCGGCCGCCCGCCACCGGTCCGCCGAGTCCGAGTCGGGCGAGCCAGCTCAGCACGTCGAACACCCCACCCCGGCCGGGGCTCATCACCATGGCCGAGCGCAACGCGACCTTCCGCGTGTCGGGGGTCGCCGCCCGCTCCTGCGCGGCCTCCCAGTTCTGGGCGATCTCGACGCTGTAGCCCCAGTAGCCGGGCACCCCGTCCTCGCCACCGCCGATCAGACCGTCGTACTCGTCGTTCGCCGCGTCGAAGCGGTGGGCGTAGATCGTCGCGGTGCTCATCTGCAACCACACCCGGGGTGGCCGGGCCGCCGCGGCGATGGCCTCGCCCACCACCCGTGTCGACTCGACCCGCGAGCGCATCATGGCGTCGAGGTTCGCCGGCGTGTACCGGCAGCTCACACTGCGCCCGGCCAGGTTGATGACCACATCGCTGCCGTCGATCTGCCGGGCCCATCCGCCGAGCGTGGAGCCGTCCCACCGAACCTGACGCCCACCCCTCGGTGAACGGGTCAACAGCACCACATCGTGCCCCGCCCCGGTCAACGCCCGATCGAGGATCGTGCCGACCTGACCGGTGCCACCGGGAATGACGATCTTCACGGTCCCTCCCCATTGGAGACGCCATTTGAACACGTTCAACATCGCCTCCAAGGGTACGCCCGGACCGCCCGGGCCGTGGTCCCGAGGAGCGGCCGCCTCGCGACGAGAGGTTTCCGGGGCGTCGTGTCGATCCGCGGCCCGCCCATTCGACGTACGGTGCGAGGGCTGAGAGGCAGTCCCGCCGGACGAGGAGAACGTGATGCCGAAATTCATGCTGATCATGCGGGGCACCGACGAGTCGAACGCGGCGGTGATGGCGTCGATCGACGAGGCGATGGCCACGACCGGCCGGTACATCGAAGAGATGATCAAAGCGGACGTCCTGCTGGCGGCCGAGGGGCTGGACGACCCGGCCCGGGGCGTCGTTGTCGACTTCAGCGGCGAGACCCCGGCGGTCACCGACGGGCCGTACGGAGAGACAAGGGAACTGTTCGGCGGCTACTTCCTGCTCGACGTCGCCTCCCAGCAGGAGGCGGTCGACTGGGCCCGACGGTTCCCGGCGATCCGCGGGACCAAGCTCGAGGTCCGTCGGGTGGCCGAGGCCGACGAGGTGCCGCGGCTCAACGAGAGCAACGGCCAGGTCTGATGGGTACGGCCGACGTCGAGGCCGTCTGGCGGGCCGAGTCGGCGCGGATCGTCGCCGCGCTGACCCGGTTCACCGGCGACTTCGGCCTTGCCGAGGACGCGGCCCAGGAGGCGGTAGCCGACGCGCTGGTGTCCTGGCCGGTGGCCGCTCCGGCCAATCCGGCCGGCTGGCTGATGGCCACGGCCCGCCGCCGGGCGATCGACGCGATCCGTCGCCGGACCGCCCTGCGGGACCGATACGCACTGCTGGCGGCCGACCCGGCGGTCGACGACGACATCGACCCGGACCGGATCGACGACGACGTCCTAGCCCTGATGTTCGTCAGCTGCCACCCGGTGCTCTCCCGCGACGCCCGGGTGGCGCTGACCCTGCGCGTGGTCGGCGGCCTCTCCAGCGAGGAGATCGCCCGGGCATTCCTCGTGCCGGTGCCCACCGTGCAGGCCCGCATCACGCGAGGCAAGAAGACCATCGCGGCGGCCGGCGTGCCGTTCGAACCGCCGGCCGCTGGCGAGCGCCGGCAACGCTTGGGCGGCGTGCTCAGCGTCCTGTACGTGATCTTCACCGAGGGGTCGACTGCCACATCGGGCGACCACCTGCTGCGCCCGACCTCGCGTCCGAGGCGATCCGGCTGACGCGCATGCTTGCCGCCCTCCAGCCGGACGAGCCGGAGGTGCACGGCCTGCTCGCGCTGTGCGAGCTGACGGCCGCTCGCTTCCCGGCCCGGACCGCCCCGGACGGCTCGGCGATCCTGCTGGAGGACCAGGATCGCCGACTGTGGGACGTCGGGGCGATCCGCCGTGGGCTGGCCATGCTGGCCAGGGCGTCGACCCGCGGTCTCGGCCCGTACGGCCTGCAGGCCGCGATCGCCGCCACCCACGCGTCGGCACCCTCGGCCGAGGCGACCGACTGGGACCGGATCGTGGCGCTCTACGAGGCGCTCGGTCGAGTCGCGCCCTCGCCGGTGGTCGAGCTCAACCGGGCGGTCGCGGTGGCGATGGCCTCTCATCCGGCGTCCGCCCTGGCCATCGTGGACGAGTTGATCGCCGCGGACCGGCTCCCCGGTTCGCATCTGGTTCCGACGGTACGCGGGGAACTGCTGGTCCGGCTCGGGCGGCAACCGGAGGCGCGCGCCGAACTGGAGCTGGCGGCCCGGCTCTGCGCCAACCAGCGCGAACGCTCGGTGCTGCTGCGCAAGGTGGCCGCGCTGGAGTGACAGGTCAGCGGGGTCCGGGGCCCTCCATCGGCCAGTCCCCGTGACGCAGGTGCGTGCAGTAAGCGACTGTGGCGTCGTCCGCGACCTGAGCGCCGGGATCCTGGGCTTCGGCCTGCCGGACGCGGGCGATGACGCCGGCCGGCCCGTCGGCGCGCAGCAGTTCCAGGAGGCCGGGCCAGTCGGTGAGGCCGTACGGGTCGACGATGCGGCTGGCGCCGTTGCTGACAAGCGCCACGCCGTCCAGGTCGGTGAGGGAGCTGCTGCCGGTCACCGCCTCCCGCGCGGCACGCCTGTCGTCCTTCGCGATCCAGTAACCACCTGGCCTGTTGCGCCGCGCCCGCACCGCGGCGACGCAGGAGGCGTGGACGCGGTCGTACTCAGGTGTTCCCGGCGCGACGCCGTCCAGGGGTGCCGCGCAGTCGCGCCTGGCGACCACCTCGCGCTCGTCGGTGATCACCAGCGGGCCGACGCGGGAGTGGTCGAGGACGAGGAAGGAGTCCGCGAGCAGGAGATGGTCCAGACGTCCCCGGTGGACGCGGACCAGCGCGACTGTGGACTGCGGGCTGGCGGGGTCCGCGATGTCGCAGGTGTCGGCATGCTCGGCGGCGGTCTCGCCGATGGCGGCGGCGAGGATGACCGCGAGGTCGCGCCCGTCGTCGCGGGACAGATGGCCGAGCAGCGTGCCGCCGAGGCGACGCGTGTACCAGACGACGCCGTGGGAGCAGAGCGCTTCGGCGCCCGGGATGCCGGCGCCGTCCAACAGCACGACAGCGCCCGGAACTGCACCGACGAAGTCCTCGTTCGGCCGGCCGGCCCTACCGGCGCTCGTCGCCAGGCTGACGCGCACCCGTGGCCTCCTCGGTTCGCAGGGGCAGGGAGGTCGACGCCCCGAGCAGCGACGTGTGCCGGGAAGGGGTCGTCACGTCCGACATCTGCACAGTCTGCGGCACCCGGGGCGTCGCCGTGGGTCAGGCGACCTGGACGTCCCGGGCGGGCGAGGCCGGCTCGGGCGCGGACCACTGTGTCCGTCCGGGCAGCAGGAGCGGGGTGGCGAGCAGCAGGACGCCGGACATGGTGATGGCGGCGAGCGGGCTGGTGAGGGTGGCCAGGACACCCCAGACCACCATGAGGACGGCCTGTAGGAGCTTGCCGGTGGCGCTCCAGGTGCTGAGGATCCGGGCGGTGTGGTCGGCGGGAATGCGGTGCAGGCGTTCGGTGGCGGAGATCAGGTTGAAGATGCCCATGCAGGTGATCAGCAGGCCCTCGACGAGGATCACTGTGACGAGGCCGGTGATGCCGGGGCCGACGAACGCCAGACCGAGTGGGAAGAGCGACCGCAGCCAACCGGAAACGATCATGACCCGGTGCCGGCCGTGGCGGGCCACCAGACGCGCGGACAGCCGCGCGCCCACGAAGCCGCCGAGCGCCGGAACGCCGAAGGCGAGACCGTACTGCCAGGCCGGGACGTGGTACTCGCCCAGCAGGAGGACGGCCAGCAGTGGCGCGGTGCCCATGATGAGGCCACCGACCAGGATCGAGTTGAGGAACAGGCCCCGCAGGACGCGGTCGCCGAGGATGAACCGCCAGCCCCGCAGGAGGTCGACGGCGCGCAGCCGGGTGACCCGGTCCCGGGGCGCCGCGACGTCGCCTCCGCCGACGCGTCCGACCGCGATCGCGGACAGCAGGTAGCTCAGGGCGTCGGCCAGGACGGTGACGACAGGTCCGAGCAGCCCGACGAGCGCACCACCGAGGGGCGGACCGGCAGCGGTCGCCACCCAGCTCGTGCCCTCGAAGCGACCGTTCGCCACCAGGAGGTGGTCGCGGCGGACGAGGTGTTTCAGGTACGCGCCGGACGCGGCGGCGAAGGCGATGCCCGCCGTCCCGGAGATGACCGAGACGACAAGCAGGTGGCCGTAGGAGAGCAGACCCAGGGCGTACGCGACAGGCACGCTGGCCATCGCGGCGAACCGGATCAGGTCCATCGCGATCATCACCGGCCGTTTGGCCCGGTGCTCGACCCACGGCCCGAGCGCGACGGCGACGGTCGCCGAGACGGCGAGCCCGGCCGCGTCCAGGAGCGACACGGCGAACGCCGGCGAGCCCAGCACGTTCACCGCGATCAGCGGGAACGCTCCGAAGGCGATCCACGTGCCGTAGGTGCTGACCGCGTACGCCGACCACAGCCACCCGAAGTCGGGGCCCAACCGCACGCGCATGCGACCCCCTCGCCACAACCGATGTCCGGACCTGCGCAGCACACCTGGCGCACCCGCCGCCGGTCAAACAACCGCCAGGCGGGCGAGCCACAACCACCGGTTGTGCGTTCGCATAATGGGCAGGTGGATACCGAGGGGGTGCGGTCGTTCGTCCGCGCGGCGGAACTCGGGCAACTACGACACGCCGCCGACGAGCTGGGCGTGACGCAGCAGGCCGTGTCGAAGCGGATAGCCGCTCTCGAACGCGAACTCGGCGTGCGGCTGTTCACGCGTACCGCCCGAGGGGTCGAGCTGACGCTCGACGGCCAGGCTTTCCTCGCGCACGCCCGGGCCGTCGTGGCGGGGGCCGACCGCGCCGTCGCCGCGATCCGGCCGGGCTCGAGGGCCCTGCGGATCGACGTTCTCGGCCTGCGGTCCGCGCAGGCCGTGGTCCTGCACGACTTCTGGCGCGCGCACCCGGAAACCGCCCTCGACGTGGTGACCCTGCGCGTCGACGACCCGCGCGCGGCGGTCGCCGCGGTCCAGGCCGGCGAGGTCGACGCGTCGTTCCGCTCGGTGACCGACAGGGCCACGCTGCCGCGCGACGTACGGATGATCCACGCGTTCGACTCCCCGCTGGAACTCCTCGTCGGCCCGCGACACCCGCTCGCCTCCGCACGGACGCTGACACCCGCCCAGCTGCGCCGGCACCGGATCTGGGTGCCCGGTATCGCGCCGCGAAGCGAGTGGGCGGACTTCTACGATCAGCTCGTCACCCACTTCGACCTGCGCGTCGACGCCGCCGGGCCGCACTTCGGCGACGAGGTGCTCCTGGACGTCCTCGCGGACTCCGCCGACGTGGCGACCCTCGTCGGCTCGCGCGACAGGTACCTCTGGCCGACGAACCACGACCTGCGCCGCATCCCCGTCGTGGGCCCGACGCTCGCCTACCCGCTCTCGCTCCTCCTTCCCCGGGCGACTCCGCACCCGGGCCTGCGGGCGGTCATCGAACACCTGCGGAGCCTGTCGCCGCTTCCCGCGCACGCCTGGCGTCCGTCCTGGGCGGCGACGCCCGGCACGCCCGAGCACGGCGGCGCCGGCTCGTAGGTCACGCGCGGCGACCGCCGGTGATGCCGTCCAGGACGGTGGTCAGGTTGTGGCTGAAGGTCTCCTCGGCATCGAGGTGGGCGCCGTCGACGACGAGCCGGGCGACGGTGGGGTATCTGCCGGTGTCCAGCATGCGGGTGAGGTACGGGCCGAGGCTGGCCTGCCAGGCGGCCTCGTCGGTGCCCGTGGAACGGGCGGTGCGACGCTCGGTGACCTCCCTGCGGACGGCTCCGATGAGGAAGGCGTTGAGGGCGCCCAGAGCCCGCTGAAGCCCGTCGATGCCGTGCACGCCGGGCGACCTGCTCAGTGCCGCCGCGGTCGCCTCGCCCACGGCGAGCGCGTGAGGACCCAGATGCGGCCGTGCGCCGAGCAGGTCGGAGAACCACTCGTGGTCGAGGGCGGCGCGGCGGGTCGCGTGGGCGATGGCCAGCACCGTGGCCCGCCACTCCTGGTGCTGGTCGACCTCGGCGATCCGGGCGTAGACGACGTCCACCATGAGATCGAGCAGCTCGGACCTGTTGAGCACGTAGTCGTACAGCCGCATCGGCCCGACCCCGAGTTCTTTGGCGATCTTGCGGATCGACAGCCCGTCGAGGCCGTGCGCGTCGGCGAGCCGGATCGCCGCCGCGGCGATCTTCTCGCGGCTCAGCGGCACAGGCACCGCCCGCGGCTGGGGCTCGGGCCGTTCCCAGACGGGCAACGCACTACCGTACGGTGTATCCACCAATACAGTGTACGGCAAGGGGACGAACATGCGAATCGCGATCGCCGGTGGCGGCGTGGGCGGGCTGACGTTGGCGCGGGTCCTGCACCGCCACGGCATCGGCTCGGTGGTGTACGAGCGCGACGCGGGCCGGTCCGCCCGGTCGCAGGGCGGCACGCTCGACCTGCACCCGGAGTCCGGGCAACGGGCCCTGGCCGAGGCGGGTCTCGCCGACCGGTTCCGGTCGCAGGCGCGGCCCGAAGGCGAGGAGCACCGCATCCTCGACCCGAACGGTCACACCCTGGTGCACCACGAGCCGCAACCTGGCTCGTTCTCCGGGCGTCCCGAGATCGACCGCAGCGCGCTGCGTGACCTCCTGCTCGACTCCCTCCCGGACGACACGGTCGTCTGGCGGCGCCGGCTCGTCGCGGCGACCCCGCGACCGTCCGGAGGCTGGGAACTGGCCTTCGAGGGCGGCCACCGGAGCCACTGCGACATCCTCGTCGGCGCGGACGGCGCACGCTCGATCGTCCGACCACTGCTCGCCGACGTCGAGATGTCCCCAGTGGCCACCATCGTGGAGCTGACCGTCAACGACGTGGACCGGCGCCACCCGGCTCTCGCCGAGCTGGTCGGCCCCGGAAACCTGTGGTGCGTCGGCGTGAACCAGATCCTCTCCGCGCAGCGCCTCGGCGACGGCAGCCTCCGCGTCGGGATCTCGCTGCGCGCGGACGACCACCCCGTCGACACCCTCCGCGACAAGCCCGCTCTGCTCGACATCTTCGCCGGCTGGAACCCCCGCCTCACCGCGCTCATCGAGGCAGCCGACAGCCCGCCGACGCCGCGCCTGATCGAGGCGATGCCCGTCGACACGCGCTGGTCCAGCCGGCCGGGCGTCACACTCGTCGGCGACGCCGCGCACCTCATGGCGCCTGTCGGCGAGGGCGCCAACCAGGCCATGCTCGACGCCGCCGAACTGACCGGCCACCTCGCCGCGAACCCTGCCGACCCGGACGCGGCCATCCGGACGTACGAGGACGCGATGTTCGCCAGGATCCACCCGATCGCCGAGATGTCCGCCCGGGTGCAGGCGATGATGCTGTCCCCCACCGCGGCGGACGACATCGTCCGCTTCTTCACGCGCCGGCCCGCCGAACCGGCGTCCACGACCTGAGGCACCGTGCCGCCGGACGCACGGCCCGCCCTCCCGTACGCGAGGTAACAGGTTCCCCCTCCAAGGGGATCGATAGTCGTCCCGAATCGCCGACCGTTGAGGCATCGCAGGGCCGCGACACCGCGGCCGGATCGGGAGGACGAACATGCGCAGAACACTCGGATGAGCAATGGTCGCGGCGACTGTCATCGCGGTGGCGGGAGCACCGGCCGGGGCCGCCGACCGCAGCCCGGCACGGCTGACCGGGTCGGCGGAGTTCGCCCGGCGGGGCGAGAGGATCGCCCCGCCGTGGCGTCACGCGGGCCGGTCCGGGCTGCGGACGTAGGGTGCCTCCCGCCCGCGGCGGGTTCGACTCCCCCACCGGAGGAATGGGCCGCCGCGCATAAGGTCGGATGGACACGGCGTCCCTTCGCCAGACAAGGACGGGCAGGAGATGGAGCACGGCACCCGCGACGAGATGCTGCGCCGCCTCGCCGACGCGGTCGGAAGCGTCGCGGTCGCCCACCCGACGCGGGTCGCCGTCGACGGACCGCCAGCGACAGGCAAGACCACCCTCGCCGACGAGCTGGCAGTCGTCCTGCGGGAACGGGGCCGCGACGTCATCCGGGCGACAGTCGACGATTTCCTCTTCCCCAGGGCGCAGCGCTATCCGCGCGGCGAGTACTCGGCCGAGGGCTGCTACCACGACACCCACGACCGCGACGCGCTGAACCGGGTCCTGCTCGACCCGCTCGGCCCCGGCGGAGACCGGCGCTTCCAACCCGCTGTCTACGACCACACGACGGACGGCGTCCTGTCCCCGCCGGTCACGACCGCCCCCGCCGACGCCGTTCTGCTCTTCGACGGCGTCTTCCTCCTGCGCCCGGAACTGATCGACAGGTGGGACCTGCGGGTCTTCGTGTCGACCACGCTCGACAGGACAGTTGAGCGCGCGCTGGTCCGGGAGCGCCGGCCCGACGTCGAACGGCGCTGGCGCGAGCGCTACATCCCCTCCCAACAGCTCTACTTCGCCACGGCCCGCCCGACCGATCACGCCGACATCGTCGTGCACAACGACGAGCCCCAACGGCCGGCCTGGGAGATCCGAGCAGACTCCTGACGGCCCGATAATCGGGCGTCCCGCAGGGGCGCGTCGGCTAGCGTGCCGCCTCATGGAGAACACCGCCGTACGCACCGAACGCCTGGAGCTCCGTCCGGTGCGGGACGAGGACGTCGACCGGATCCTGGAGTACCGCAATCTGCCGCAGGTCACGCGCTGGCTACTCCGTACGCGGGTCGACCCGGCAGCCTTCCGCGCGGCATGGCAACGCGCGGCCGCGGACCCCGACGACCACAGCATGGCGGTCACGCTCGACGGTGCGGTGATCGGAACGGTCTCGCTCGACGTCGTCGACGGCATGGGTCAGCCCGGCATGCCGCAGCGGACCGAGGCCCAGCTCGGCTACATCTTCGATCCCGCCTACGGCGGCCACGGCTACGCGACCGAGGCGGTCACCGCGATGGTGGCGCACGCGTTCGGCCGGCTGGGCGTCCGGAGGATCACCGCCGGCTGCTTCGCGGACAACCTCGCCTCGGTGCGCATCCTGGAGAAGGTCGGCATGCGTCGTGAGCAGCACGGCGTCGGCGATTCCTGGCACGCCGAGCGGGGCTGGGTGGACGGTTACACCTACGGCCTCCTCGCCGAGACCTGGCGTCGGGAGACGACACCGGGGCACGACGACGCCCGGGCGGAAACTGTGGAATAGGTCGGGACCCGAGCCAGGAAAACGCTTACCACGGCCCTATTGACGGTTGTCACTGGCTGTCAGTACCGTGATGCGGGCAGCGAGAAAGCGCTTTCCGACCCTCACCGTCCGACAGGGAGCGCCCCATGCCCCGACACCTCCGCGCGTTCGGCCTCATCCTGATCGCCATCGCCGCCGTGGTGAGCACCACCACCGCCCTGCCCGCCGAGGCCGCCCCGCGCTTCCGGGTGCTGGTCTTCTCCAAGATCACGAACTTCTACCACGACTCGATCCCGGCCGGCGTGGCCGCGATCCAGCAACTAGGCGCCGCCAACAACTTCGAGGTGGTCGCCACCACCGACGCGGGCGCGTTCACCGACGCCAACCTCGCCACCTTCGACGCCCTGGTCTTCAACAACACCAACTCCACCCCCGCCTCCGGCGACCTGCTCAACGCCAGCCAGCGCGCGGCGTTGCAGACGTTCATCCGCAACGGCGGTG
Organism: Micromonospora sp. NPDC047521; assembly: GCF_055587305.1. Classification (NCBI taxonomy): domain Bacteria; kingdom Bacillati; phylum Actinomycetota; class Actinomycetes; order Micromonosporales; family Micromonosporaceae; genus Micromonospora; species Micromonospora sp. NPDC047521. Next base: position 135,232 of record NZ_JBVJGN010000007.1, read on the forward strand.
GCTGGGCCGGCCTGCACGCCGCCTCGGCAAGCGAACGCGACTGGCAGTGGTACGAGGGCCTGGTCGGCACGATCTTCGACTACCACCCCGACTTCTCCGCCACCGGCGGCACCTTCCCCGGCCGGGTCAAGGTGCTCGACCGGGCGCACCCCTCCACCCGTAACCTGCCGGAACTCTGGGAGCAGAGCGAGGAGTGGTACAACTGGCGGACCAACCCGACAGGCAACGTGCACACCCTCGCGCAGATCAAGGTGCGCGACGGGATCAACGGCCTGGACGAGGGCGTCGACCACGCGTACTCCTGGTGCCAGCGCTACGACGGCGGCCGGTCCTGGTTCACGGCCGGCGGTCACGCCAGCTCCCAGTTCACCTCGGCACCATTCCTGGAGCACCTGCGCTACGGCATCGAGTGGGCCGCCGGCGCGGTCGCCGGCGACTGCTCGGCCACCAAGACTGGCAACTTCGAGCGGGTGGGGCTGGTCACCGAGAACCTGGCCGACCCGTTCGAGCTGGCCGTCGCCCCGGACCGGAAGGTCTACTACATCCAGCGCACCGGCGCGTTGAAGGTCGTCAACTCCGACACCCTCCAGGTCACCACGCTGCTGGACCTCGCGTACACCTCGGCGATGACCGACCAGTCCGACGGACTGCTCGGCATGACCCTGGACCGCACCTTCGCCAGCAACGGCTGGATCTACCTGCTCTGGTCGGACAAGACCCTCAAACAGCTCAACCTGTCCCGGTTCACCGTCGCCAACAACAGCGTCGCGTTCTCCTCGGAGAAGCGCCTGCTGGCCATCCCCACCTACCGGGGCGAGGGCCGGGCCAACTCGCACATGGGCGGGTCAGTGGCCATGGACGCGGCCGGTCGGCTCTACGCCGCGATCGGCGACAACACCGACCCGTTCGCCTCCAGCGGTTACACACCTGTCGACGAGCGCGCCGGCCGGGCCGCCTGGGACGCCCAGGGCACCGCCGCCAACACCAACGACCTGCGCGGCAAGATCCTGCGGATCACCCCGCAGGCCGACGGTACGTACACCATCCCGAGCGGCAACCTCTTCCCCGCCGGCACCGCGAGGACCCGCCCGGAGATCTACGCGATGGGCATGCGCAACCCGTTCCGGATCACCATCGAGCCGCAGACCAACGCCGTGCTGGTCGCCGACTACGGGCCGGACGCCCGCGCCGCCGACCCCAACCGTGGTCCGGAGGGGACCGTCGAGTTCAACCGGATCACCGCCGCCGGCAACTACGGCTGGCCGTACTGCGTGGGCAACAACATCCCGTTCAACGACTACAACTTCGCCACCAGCACCTCGGGGCCGAAGTTCACCTGCGCGGCACCGGTCAACAACTCCCCCAACAACACGGGTCTGACGAACCTGCCGGCGTCGAAGTCGGCACTGGTCTGGTACGCGTACTCCGCCTCCACCCAGTTCCCCGAGGTGGGAACGGGCGGCGGTGGTCCGATGAGCGGCCCGGTCTACGACTACGACCCGGCGAACACCCGCACCACCAAGTTCCCCGAGTACTTCGAGGGCAAGTGGATCACGTACGAGCTGACCCGCAGGTGGTTCAAGACACTCTCGATCCACCGGACGGCGCAGACCTTCGGTAACGCGCGCTTCGGTCCCACCGCCGTCGGCGATCTCCAGTCGATCAACGGGATCTTCGACACCATGAGCTGGATCCAGCCCTTCGAGGCCGAGTTCGGGCCGGACGGGTCGCTCTACGTCATCGACTTCGGTGAGGGCACCGGCAGCGGGCGCGGCGGCAGCAACGCCGGTGCGGGCATCTACCGCATCGACTACGTGGCCAACGGCAGGCCGCCGAGCGTCAAGATGGTCGCCACCCCGGACAGCGGACGCACGCCGCTGACCGTGGCCTTCTCCTCGGCCGGGTCGTCCGCCGGCGACGGATCGACGCTCAGCTACGCCTGGGACTTCACGAACGACGGCGCCACCGACTCCACGGCGGCCAACCCGAGCCACACCTACACCACCGCCGGACGGCACACCGCCCGTCTGACCGTGCGCAACAGCGGCAACGGGTTGACCGCCACCACTGTCACCGACGTGGTGGTCGGCAACACCCGGCCCACGGTGACCCTCACCGTGCCCGACGGCGGGTTCTTCGACTTCGGCGACAAGATCCCGTACACGGTGACTGTCGCCGACCCGGAGGAGACCACAATCGACTGCTCCAGGGTGACGGTGCAGACGCAGCTCGGCCACGACTCACACGCCCACCCGCTGGACGTCTACACGGGCTGCTCGGGCCTGCTCGCCACCGAGGCGGACGCCGGCGACGGGCACGGGCCGGGACAGAACCTCTACACCCTGATCACCGCGCAGTACACCGACGGGGGCGCGGCCGGCGGCGTACCGGCTCTGACCGGCTCGACCCGCGTACGGTTGCAGCCCAAGAGCAAGGAGGCCGAGCACTTCAGCGGCCAGTCCGGCCTGGTCGTGAACGACAGGGCCACCGCCCGCGCCGGCAAGCGGCTCGGCGACGTCGACCACAACGACTGGGTGTCGTACGGGCCGGTGGACCTGCGCAACATCGGTTCGGTGACGCTCGGGCTGACCAACGGTGGGCTCGGCGGCACCATCGAGCTGCGGGCCGGCTCGCCCACCGGGACGCTAATCGGCTCGGCCGCCGTCGGTTCCACCGGCGGGTGGGACAACCTGGCCTCGCCGACTGTGACGCTTACCAACAAACCCGCAGGCACGACCACCCTGTACGCCACCTTCGTCAACACCGCCCAGGTCGGCGGCACACCTGACCTGCTCTCGCTGGACTGGCTGCGCTTCAACGGCGCCGGCGTCAAACAGGAGCCCGGCGGGACGCTGTCCCTGGCCGCCAGCCCGGCCAGCGGCACCGCGCCGCTGACCACCACACTCACCGCCACCGCGACAGCGCCGTCCGGGCAGAGCATCACCGACTACGCGTGGGACTTCGGCGACAACAGCGCCATCACGCACAGCGCGACGCTGCGGTCGACGAGTCACAGTTACCCCCGCAAGGGCACCTACACCGCCCGGGTCACGACCACCTACACCAGCGGAGAGACCCGCTCGATCAACCTGACCGTCACTGTCACCTGACCACGGGACGGTGACGGGCGGGCGGTCGTCCGCCCGCCCGTCACCGTCGTGTACGCGTTTCCGTTGGGCGGGCGGGGGGCACTGGTCGGGCAGAGGCGAGGGGGAAATGATGAGCCGGCACACACCGCCACCGACCATCCGAGCGCCGCGGGTGCTCGCCATCGTCCTGCCGTTGCTCGGCACCGTCACGCTGGGCAGTGCGTGCACGGCGGGCGACGCGGGGACCGACGTGGTGTCGTCGACCTCGTCGCCGACGACAGCGACGACGGCGACGGCCACCCCGAGCCAGGCGGACCAGCCATCCGCGAGCCCCGGCGCGCCGACGACCATCCCGACGTCGGCCTTCGTCGAGCTGCCCGCCGAGCTGCGCAAGTCGCCCCGGCGCACGACGCCCGTCGCCGAGGCCCTACCGAAGCTGTGCGGCAACGAGTTCGGCACCGGCGGCCGGCAGGTCACCGCGAGCGCGGCGATGACCGTCACCTACAAGAAGGCCGGCGAGCCGGACACCAACGTGCCGCAGGGCATGATCCACCAGACCATCTTCACCTTCGACGGCGACGGCGCCGTGGCCTACCTGCAACGCCTCCGCGACGCGGTGAAGGCGTGCCCCTCGTACGACCAGGGCGGCAACCCGGTAGCGGTCAAGAGCCAGGTGTTGCCGGGTGTCGGTGACGACGCGTTGCTGGTGTCCCGCGCGTGGGCGGAGACGAGCCTCAACGGCGAGCTGACCGGCGGTGACGCCTCCAGCCAGATCGCCGTGGCCCGGGTCGACGGAGTCGTCACCGTGTTCGACGACCAGGGCTGGGAAGGCAGCAGCGGCAACCCCGCCATCCTGGACCGCACCGTGCGCGACGGTGTGAAGAGCATCGACGCCTGGCAGCGCTGACGAACGCGGGGCGGTGCCCGACGGCACCGCCCCGCGCCTTCTCATGTACTACTGCCAGGCACTCTGCTGGGTGGAGACGAGGTTGCCGGGAATGACAGTGCCGTTGGTGCGCCACTCGGTGTACGCCCAGAAGTCGCCCTCGGCCAGCGGCCCGTTCGGCTTCAACGTGAAGTTGACGCTCTGACCGCGCTCCGTCGTCGACGGTAGCGTCAACGTGGCGGGCGAATACGTGGCGTTGCGACCGATGATGGTGTGCCGCAGTTCGAAGTCGACGACCGGGCCACCGGGCACCTGCGCGAACACGTACGCGGTGTAGCGCCCCGGCTCGGGCAGGAACTTGTACGCCTGCTCCAGGCTGGTCCAGTACCTGTCACTGCTGTAGACCAGGGTGTCGCCCTTGTAGAGGTACAGGTCGAGGTTCGTGTTCGGGTCTTCGGTGTCGGCCTCGACGATGATGCCTGCGGTGTTCGCCGGCACGGTGAAGTCGACAGTCTTCACGCCGGAGGCACTCGGGTCGAACACGCCGCCGTAGACGCCTGCCGGCATCGAGTACGACGTGCGCCGCACCGGCGTGTAGCCGGTGCTGCGACCCGCGAGCGGCCCGGTGAAGCCCGGCTGGATCATGCCGAAGGAGCCGCTTGTCATCCGGCCGAACTCCTCGCCGTCGTCCCCGTACGGCCGGGGGCTGATCCCCCACGGGCGGGCGGCGACCGGGATCCGGGCGTTGTGCGCCTTGCCCTTCCAGGTGATCGACCCGGTCACGTACCTGTCGAAGGGCGCGCTCCCCCGGCGCAGCGTGATGGTCACCGTGGCGGACCTGCCCGGCGCCAGCGTCACCGACGCGGGCGTGACGGTGACCTTCATGCCGGCCAGGCCGGACACCGACGACCGGTACGTCTCCCGCTCCCTGCCCACGTTGGTCAGGGTGCGGGTGACGGTCACCGGACGGGTCCCGTCGTACTCGCGCAGCGAGATGGCCGGCAGGTTGAGTTCCTTGCCGTCGGGTGCGGCCGTCTCGCTGAACTCGGTCAGCTCCGCCGCCGTCGGCTCGATGACCAGTCCGGGGTCCTTGGCCCGGGCGAGGTTGATGAAGCCGCTGCCCTGGTCCAGGGGACTGCTGGTGCCGACGGTGTCGGAGGCGGTGGTCCGCAGCGCCGAGGCGACCGCGCCCGGCGACCACTCCGGGTGCGTGGCGCGCAGGATCGCCGCCGCGCCGGCCACGTACGGCGAGGCCATCGAGGTGCCCGAGTACGCGTCGTACTGCCGCCCGAAGTTGCCCGCCGGTGACACCGCGGCGATGATGTCCGACCCCGGCGCGACCAGGTCCGGCTTGAAGACGCCGAAGGTCACCTTGTCCGGTCCGGTGGAGGAGAAGTCCGCGACGCTCGGTACGCCCGGAACGCTGGAGCCGTCACCGCCGCTGCGCAGGGACACCGTCGCGTCGGCGGGGTGGCGCATCAGGTAGTTGAACAGGGCGCCGGCCTGCTTCTCGGTCGGCAGGTACACCACCGGGAAGTTGTAGATCGAGTTGACCCGGTAGTTGCCGACCGGGTCGAACAGCACCATCGCGGCGCCGCCCTTCTCCTTGACCTCGGCGGCGGAGGCGAACGTGTCGGACAGCGCGCAGGCGACCACCCTGCCCTTGATCTTGGCGGGGTCGAGGCTGCCCGGTTCGCAGTACACCGCGCCCAGATCCGGTGATCCGGCCCGCTCGCCGAAGACCATCGCGCGCGAGGCGCCACCGGGCAACGCGTCAAGCGAGCCACCGACCAGCTTCGTGCCGTCACCCAGCCTGACCGTCGCCTCGTCGAGGTGCGTCACCGCCGCGCCGACAGTGGTCACCCAGGGCGCCGCGTTGCTGATGGCACCGCTCACGATGCCTGTGTTCCCGGCCGACGCCGCCACGAAGACCCCGGACAGGGTGGCGTTGAGGAAGGCGATGCCGATGGGGGTGTTCGCCTCCCAGTCGCCGAGCTGCGAGCCGATCGAGAAGTTCAGGACCTGCACGCCGTCGGCGACGGCGGCGTCGATGCCGGCGATGATGTCGGCGTCGTAGCCCATACCGCCCCAGAGCACCTTGTAGACGGCGATCTGGGCGTCCGGTGCCACCCCGGAGATCGGGTCGAAGCGCCGGCCGTCGATGGTGACGTCCGAGATCGGCAGACCGGCAGCCGTGGACGCGGTGTGCGTACCGTGCCCGGCCATGTCGCGGGCGGACAGCACCTCGCCCTCGGGTACGGAGCCGCCGCCGGCGAGCCACGTGTCGGCGAAGTACCGGGCACCGACGATCTTGCCGTTGCAGTGCTCGGCCACGAACGCGACGCCGGTCTGGCAGGTGCCGCGCCAGCCGGCGGGGGCGGGCATCTTCCTGGCGAACGACGCGCTCTCCGGCCAGATGCCGGTGTCCAGGACGCCGATCACCATGCCCGCACCGGTGGCGGGGCCGGGCTTGGCCGGCTTGGCCGTGCCCTCGGCCGTCGTCGGGTCTGCCCCGACCGTGGTGGCGGGGGCCGAGGTGCCGGGGGCAGCAGCGAGTGGCGCCTTCGAGCGGGTGCCGAGGGCCTGCGCGGCGGTGACGGCACGGACACGCTTGTCCGCCCGCAACGCGGTCGCCTGCCGGGCTGTCAGCTTCGCCGAGAACCCGTTGAAGGCGGTGGTGTACGCGGCCTTGACCTGGACACCTGCCGCGCCGGCGACGGCGGTCCGCTGGGCGTCGAGGTGTCGGCGGTACGCCTGCGACGGCCCCGACGTGACGTCCAGGCGGTTGCCGGGCTCCGGCCGGGTCCGCGTCAGCCCCGAGGTCCCGCCGACGTACGTGGTGAGTGGTTCCTCGGCCAGTTGGACGACGTACACGCCCGTTCCGGTCGCGTCTACGGCGGCCTTCGGGCTGTCCGCGCGCTCGCTGTCGGGGCGGCGGTCCGCCCCGTCGGTCAGGGTGACCTTCCGGTCGGACCCGCCGGAGAAGTAGCCCACGCCGTTGTGGGGCGGCCCGTCTCCGGAGGCCGCCGATACCGGTCCCGCTACACCGGTTGTGCCGGTGATCATGGCGACGACCAGCGCCGGTAGCGCCAGTCTTCGCAGCCTGTTCCCGCTCGTGCCGTTAGCCACGAGGCTCCTTCCGCCTGCTCCCTGTGGAGCTGCCCTCATCGATCGCGATCCGCCAGTGGGAGCGCTCCCCCACCTAAGCCGTCGACGGTTAATCGACGATTTGCGCGGTGTTACGGATCGCTGGTGCACATAAGATCACGATGTGTCAGCCGCGCCTAGATCACTTTCTTCCGGCGCGGCCGGAGCAGGGCGTACGCCCCGGTGAGGCCCGTCAGGCCTGGAAGTCGACGAGCAGTTGATCACCCTTCTCGGTCACCCGGAACTTCACCGGCCGGGCGAGTCCGAACTGGACGAAGCACATGCCCTCGGCGTGCCAGACCGCGGTGTTGAGCACCAAGGGGTCCCGCTGCGGCACAGGCCGCTGCCCAAGGATGGTGTCGCTGCGCCCGACCTCCAGGTGCACGGTGTACGGCGCGTCGACGATCGGACGCCGCAGCTGCGGGTCAGGGTCGGCCAGCACTGTGTAGAAGCGCAGCGACGCCAGCGCGGCAGGGGTGGCCGTCGCCGGACCGGGCAGGGCGAAGTCAAGGACCGACCGGACGTAGCCGGCGCCACGGTTGTCCGCCAGACGGATGCCCTGCAGGCGCGGCATCGGCTGGGCCGCCTGCCGCTGCGTGTCAGGGGTCGGGTGCCGGATCTCGGCGCGCCGGACGAAGACCCCGGCCCGACCGAAGGCGCCGGGCGTCGAGGCGGATTCCGGTGCGGCAGCCGTGGAGGCCGGGCCGGCGGGCTCCGCAGGCGTCGGCTCCCGCAGTGGGATCTTCCATCCGACACCGGTCACGGCAGACGTCAGAACGAAGCTGCGACGACGCATTGTGCGTTTCCCCCGTGCGAATCGTGCCCGTGCGCCGGGCGGTCGATGGCATCCCCGGAGCGGGCGCTCCGGAGTTCTTGCAGTACGTGGGTCCCGACGCCGGCCCCGCTGGCCGGATGCCGGGGACCTACGCGGGAAGCGGTTGCCAGGGATCGAACGTGCGCCCGCCGACGCTGTCCTGGCGGCTGGCGTTGACCAGGCCGTCCGCACCGATACGGAAGACGGTGATCAGGCCGGCGGCGTCCACCGCGGCGGCGAAGTCGATGGTCGGACCGTCCAGCGGGGTCCACGCGTCGTCGTACGGGCCGCCCGGAGTCGACTCCATGTTCACGCTCACCGCCGTGTCCGAGCCCAGCGCGAAGAGGGTGACAGGCGCGTTCCGGTCGGACCGGTTGCTGACGATCGCTACCTCACCCGTTCCCGTCGGGCCGGTCACGATCGTCGGCGTCGCGTCGAACGTGCCGCCGGACGACACCTGGCGGAAGACCGCCACCTCCGCGCTGTTCTCCTGTCGGTAGGCCAACCGCAGGAGGTTGTCCGCTCCGATCGCCACCTGGGGCGCGCTCGCGGGAGCGGGGGTCGGGAGCGTGTTGAGGGCGAAAGCTCCGTTGGGCTGGGTCTGCGCCCAGTGCAGGACCCCGGTCCTGGTGGCGGCGAACACCTCGATCCGGCCGCTCGGATTGAGAATCGCGGCGATGGCGTCCTGCGCGTCCGACCCCCGCAGATCGGTCCAGCCGCCCCAGCTGCCGTTGGCGCTGCTCTGGGCCTTGGCGCTGAGCCCTCCACCGCCGTTCTTCACGAAGATCTGCATCCGGCCGTCCGCGTTCCGACACGCCGTCGGGACGCCGATCTGGTCGGCGTTGCTCAGTCCCGCGTTGGGGCTGCCGAAGTCCACCCACGACGTGAGCCAGCCGCCGTTCGGCTGGGTCTGGAAGGTGGTGACGATGTGGTGGTCCGAGAGGCGGCGGGCGAAGATCTCCAGGCGGCCGTCGGCGTTGTTGCCGACGGCCAGGGTCGGCGCGAGCGGACCGCCGGCCCCGGCCATGGCGAGTGGCGCCGACCATCCGCCGGTCACGGTCTGCCACTGGGTGTGGACGACCCCGTTGCGGACGACGAAGGTCTGGAGCCGTCCGTCCGCGTTGTGACCGACCCAGGTGGTCCCGCGGGCCCACCTGCGGTACGCCCGGGCCGGCCAGTTGTTCGGCGCGTACTTCACGTCGTAGTTCGCGTACAGGCTGAGCGTGGCGGTCTTGTCGGCGACCGTGGCGGCCGACAGGTTGGCCACGGACTGGCTGATCTCGTAGTCCCGGTAGCTGACCTGGATCGCCTTACTCGACGACGACGTGGCCGCATCGGTGATGAAGCGGACCGTCGCGCGGTGGTCGGGGTGTTCCTGCGGGCCGTACCGGACATCGGGGTCGAGGTCCTGGAACCGCAGCACCGTCGGCTGGTACGTCGCGAGCAGGCCGCTGAGCACGGCCACCACGTCGGCTCGCTTGTAGGAGAACGACGTGGTCACCACCCCGGTCTCCGGAATGACGGACGTGTCGGTAGTCCCGCTGTAGATGTTGGCCAGTTGGCCGTCGTGCAGGTTGAGAAACACAAGCGCCACGTCGGGGCGGGCGGTCAACCGGTAGCGCTCCACCTGCCTACCCGCGATCGTGAGCAGGTCCCCCCGCCAGTCGGCCTGACCCGGGGCGATGGTCGTCACTCCGGCCATGCGGGCGTAGGCGTCCTGGACCCCCCGCTGCCGGTTGCGGGTCCGCTGCGCGTCGGTGGTGCCGGTGCCGGTGAGGTTGCCGGCGCTCAGGTACACGGTGACGCTGGGAACGCCGGCCGCGATGCTCGCGCTCACGTCGGGGTTCATGAACAGCAGGTCGTCGTCCTCGTGCGCGACAACCTGCATGATCAGACTTGGCATGGCGATCTGTCTGCGCCTTTCCGGGCTAGCGCACGGCGAATCAGGGCACTGCCACAGGTGGCGGTGCCCGATCCGGGTCTGGAAGGGCGGCCAGCATTGCATGATCGTTCTGGGCCGCGCTACCCCGCTTTCCGGTGTCTGGCGTGCCCGGCACGGCCGTCGGCGCGATCCGTCCGGAGCCCCTGTCGGCGCAGGTCATCGGGCGAGCGGAGGCGGCACGGCGGCACGGCGTGACTGATCGCCGGGCACGACGTGGTCCCACCTCGGGGTTCGTGATCGGAGATATCGACGCGGGTTGCTCGATGGAGGCAGCGCGGCGCGGGCCGGTGGCGCGGGCGGCAGAGACGGCGGCGGCGACCGGCTGGTCCAGGCTCGAGCCACCTCGACATACACGTGTGACCGGACGGTCGTCCGACCTGATCCGAAAGGTTTTCAGGGTTGGGCGATGGTCGTAGGCGTCAGCCAGGGCAGCACGAGCCCGTCGAACCGCTCCACCGCCAGACCGGCGCCGGCCCGGTCCAGCCCGGCGCGGGCGTCAACTCCGCGCGCCGCCCGGCCCACCGTCGGGCTGTCGCTCAGACAACGTGGCGCAGGTAGCCGGCGATCGCCGCGTCCAGCACCTCCGCGCCCGGACGCGCCCACACCTCGGCGGAGAACACCTCCACCTCGATCGGCCCGGCGTAACCGGCCGCGTCCACCGCCTCGCGCAGCCGGCGCAACTCGATGCACCCCTCGCCGGGCAGCGCCCGACCGAGCAGCACCCCCTCCGGCAGTGGGGTGACCCAGTCGCAGACCTGGAACGCGGCGATGCGCGCGCCGGCCCGGGCGATCTGCGCGTACACCATGTCGTCCCACCAGACGTGGTACGCGTCGACGACCACGCCGACCACCGCCGGGTCGAACCGCTCGGCGATGTCCAACGCCTGGCCGAGGGTCGCGATGACGCAGCGGTCGGCGGCGAACATCGGGTGCAGGGGCTCGATGGCCAGTCGTACGCCGGCCGCCGCCGCGTGGGGGGCCAACTCGCCTATCGCGTCGGCGACCCGACGTCGGGCGCCGTCGACGTCCCGGCTGCCGGCCGGCAGCCCGCCGGAGACCAGCACCAGCTCCGGGGCGCCCAGGGTGGCCGCCTCCTCGACGGCCCGCAGGTTCTCCGCACGCCAGCCGTCGCCGGAGAAGAAGCCGCCCCGGCACAGCGAGGTGACGGTGAGGCCGGCGTCGCGGACCAGCTTCGCCGAGCGGGCCAGCCCGTACTGGGCCACCGGCTCCCGCCACAGGCCGATGCCCGGCACACCTGCCGTCACGCAGCCTGCCACCACCTCGGGCAGCGGCCAGCGCTGGGCGGTGGCCTGGTTGAACGAGAACCGCGCGAGGCTCACTGGGCTGGTCTTCGCTCGCGACTGCGGGGCTCGCAAACCCGGCTCACTCCTCGCGTTCACTGGGCCACTCCCGCCACCGTGAACAAGGCTCGGGCGCGGGCGGCGGCCAGCTCGGCGTCGGGCAGCAACCCGGCCGCGTCGGCAAGGGTGAGCAGGGTGGCGAGGTGCGCCGGAGACCGGCCGGACTGCGCGCCGCCGACCATGGTGAAGTGGTCCTGGTGCCCGGCCAGCCAGGCCAGGAACACGATCCCCGTCTTGTAGTGCCAGGTCGGCGCCGCGAACAGGTGCCGCGCCAGCGGCACGGTGGGCGCGAAGATCTCGTCGTACGCCGCCACGTCACCCCGGTCCAGGGCGGCCAGCGCGGCGGCGGCGGCAGGCGCGATGGCCGCGAACACCCCGAGCAGCGCGTCGGAGTGGCCCACCTCGTCGCCCCGGATCAGCTCCGGGTAGTGGAAGTCGTCACCTGTGTAGAGCCGCACCCCGGCCGGCAGGCGACGGCGCAACGCGACCTCCCGGTCGGCGTCCAGCAGCGACACCTTGATGCCGTCGACCCGTGACTGGTGCGCCTTGATCAGCTCGACCACCGTGTCGGCGGCCAGGTCCAGGTCGACCGCGCCCCAGTAGCCGGTGAGCGCCGGGTCGAACATCGGACCCAGCCAGTGCAGCACCACAGGTTCGTCGGCGGCGCTCAGCAGCTCGTCGTACACCCGCAGGTAGTCCTCCGGGCCGCGCGCCGCGGCGGCCAGGTGCCGGCTGCACATGAGCACCGGCCGGGCGCCTGCCCCGCCCACGTCGTCGAGCTGTTCGGCGTACGCCGCCGTCACCGCGGCAAGGGTTGCCGGGCCGGCCGGCAGCTGGTCGGTGCCGACGCCGGCGACGATCCGGCCGCCCACCGCGCGGGCCTCGGCGGCGCTGCGCCCGATCAGCTCCCGGGTCGCCGAATAGTCCAGCCCCATCCCCCGCTGGGCGGTGTCCATCGCCTCGGCGACCCCCAGCCCGTACGACCACAGGTGTCGGCGGAACGCGAGCGTGGTGTCCCAGTCCACGGCCGCCGGGGCGCCCGGCACGTTCTCGGCGCCCGGGTCGGCGACCACGTGCGCGGCGGCGTACGCGACGCGACCGGTCGCGGGTGTCGACGGCCTGGCGAACCCACCGCCCCCGGTCAGCAGGTGACGCCGCCCTCCGGGCAGTACGACCTCGGCGGCGCTCACGCCCGCAGCTCCGGCACCTCGACGCGGACGCCGTCGCGGGCCGCGCGCAGCCCCAGTTCGGCGAGCTGCACGCCGCGCGCGCCGGCCAGGAAGTCCCACCGGAACGGCTCGCCGGCCACCACGTGCCGCAGGAACGCCTCCCACTGCACCTTGAAGCCGTTGTCGAACTCCTCGTTGTCGGGCACCTCGGCCCACTGGGCGCGGAAGTCCTCGGTGGCCGGCAGGTCCGGGTTCCAGACCGGCTTCGGGGTGACCGCCCGGTGCTGCACCCGGCAGTTGCGCAGGCCAGCGATCGCGCTGCCCTCCGTGCCGTCGACCTGGAACTCCACAAGCTCGTCGCGGTACACCCGCACCGTCCAGGACGAGTTGATCTGCGCGATCACCCCGCCGTCGAGTTCGAAGACGGCGTACGCGGCGTCGTCGGCGGTGGCCGCGTACGTGCTGCCGGCCTCGTCCACCCGCTCGGGCACGTGCGTGGCGATGACACAGGACACGGCGTTCACCCGGCCGAACAGCTCCTCCAGCACGTAGTGCCAGTGCGGGAACATGTCCACCACGATCCCGCCGCCGTCCTCGGCCCGGTAGTTCCACGACGGACGCTGCGCCGGCTGCCAGTCGCCCTCGAAGACCCAGTAGCCGAACTCGCCGCGCACCGACAGGATCTGGCCGAAGAAGCCCCCGTCGACGAGCCGCTTGAGCTTGCGCAGCCCCGGCAGGAAGAGCTTGTCCTGCACGACCCCGGTGCGGACGCCCGCCGCGTCGGCGGCCCGGGCGAGGTCGAGCGCGGCGGCCGTGTCCTCGGCGAGGGGCTTCTCCGTGTAGATGTGCTTGCCGGCCTCGATGGCCTGCCGGATGGCCTTCTCCCGCTGCTGGGTGACCTGGGCGTCGAAGTAGATCTCGACGTCGTCGCGGGCCAGCGCCGACGTCAGGTCGGTGGTCCAGTCGGTCAGGCCGTGCCGCTCGGCCAGCTCGCGGAGCTTCGTCTCGTTGCGCCCGACCAGGACCGGTTCCGGCCAGATGGTCGTGCCGTCGGTCAGCGTCACGCCGCCGGACTCGCGGATGGCCAGCAGCGAGCGTACGAGGTGCTGCCGGTAACCCATCCTTCCGGTCACGCCGTTGACGATGATGCCGATCGACCTGCGGGTCATGGTGTTCCTTCCGTCGTGCTGGTCGTGCCGATCCCGCGTCCTCAGTGGTTGGCGGCCGCGCTGCCGAGCAACAGGCGCAGGTCGGTGGCGAGTCGGTCGAAGCGGGGATCCGACATCACCTGCGCGTAGTCGCGGTGCGTCGGCAGCTCGACCGCAAAGGTGCGGATGATCCGGCCGGGCCGGGCGCTCATGACCACGACCCGGGTGCCGAGGAAGACCGCCTCGGCGATGGAGTGGGTCACCAGCACCACTGTGGTGCCGGTCTCCCGCCAGATCCGGTGCAGCTCGGCGTTCATCTGCTCCCTGGTCAGCGCGTCCAGGGCGCCGAACGGCTCGTCCATGAGCAGCACCGGCGGGGCGTGCAGCAGGGCGCGGCAGAGGGCCACGCGCTGCTGCATGCCACCGGACAGCTCGTGCGGCAACGCCTTCTCGAACCCGGTCAGGCCGGTCATCTCGATCAGCTCGTCCGCCCGGCGGGCCGCCTGCGTCCGGTCCATGCCGCGCATCTCGGCCTGGAGCAGGATGTTGGCCCGCGCGCCGCGCCACTCCAGTAGCGCCGCCTTCTGAAAGACGAAGCCGATGTCCTTCTGCGGGCCGCGTACCGGACGCTCCAGTAACGACACCTCGCCGCTTGTCGGCGTGACGAGACCGGCGACGATCTTCAGCAGGGTGGACTTCCCGCAGCCGGACGGACCGACGATGGTGACGAACTCTCCCGGCTCGATGTCCAGCGACACGTCGTCCAGGGCTGTGGTCTGGGACCGTCGGGAGCTGAAGCGGACGGTCACTCCGGCCATCCCGATGGCGGTGCCGGCGCGCGCCGGCGCGGCGGTCACCGGGTCACCCCTGCGCCGCGTAGGAGGCGTCCCAGTACGCGTCGGGCGCCCCCGGGTTCTTCAGCTCGGCGTAGCGGGACATCAGGTCGATGGTCTCGCTCCACTGGGCTTCGGTGTTCACCCCGGGCGGGCCGTCCGCGCCGATCAGCGGCAGGTTGAGGGCGAGCTGCTTGGTCAGCACCTCGGGGGCGGGCTCGTTCTCGGCCAGCGCCGTCATCGCGCTCACCGCGCCGGCCGGGTCGCGGGCGGCGTCGGCCCACGACTTCTGGGTGGCCCGGACGAACTTGCGGGCCAGCTCCGGATCCTTCTGGAGGGTCTGGGTGTTGGCGACGAGGCCGGTGCCGAGCAGGTTCATCCCGTAGTCGGCGAAGAGCAGCACGTCGACCTTCTTGCCGGTCTTGCTCTCGATCGTCGGCGCCTGGTCGTGGAAGAAGCCCATGATCGCGTCGACCCTGCCCTCGGCCAGTGCGGCGATCTTGCCGGCGGCGTCCACGTTGACGACCTTGACGTCGTCCTTCTTGAGGCCGTTCTTCTCCAGCCACGCCGGGAAGGTCGCGTAGAGGGCGTCGCCCGGTGTGCCGCCGACGGTCTTGCCCCTGAGGTCGGCCGGGGTGGTGATGTTCTCCTCGGTGAAGAACTCCACGGAGGACGGGCCCTTCTCCAGGTACGCGCCGAGGCTGCGCACCGGCATGCCGCTGGCCACCGACTTGAGCAGCACCGGGCTGTCCGCCCAGCCGAAGTCGGTCTGCTTCTGGGCGACCTGCTTGACCGTGTTGCCCGAGCCGTTGCCGGGCAGGATCTTCAGGTCGATGCCCTCGGCGGAGTAGTAGCCCTTCTGCAGGCCGTAGTAGAAGGGCGCGTGCTCGCCGTACGGCACCCAGTTGAGGGTGAGGGTGACCTGCCTGCTGCCGTCGGCGTTGGTGTCGCCGGCGGAGTCGCCCCCGCCACAGCCGGTGGTGGCGAGGAGCAGTGCGGCGGTGGCCAGGATGGTGGTGGCGGTGCGTTTCATCGGTGCCTCCGTGATGGGGTCGGTCAGGAGGTGGTAAGCGGTACGCCGGCGCGACGGCTGGCGTGCCACGGGATGAGCAGGGCCTCGGCGACCTCGACGAGGACGAACAGGACGATGCCGATGGCGGACATCAGGATCAGGTCGGCGAACAGCAGCGCGGCGTCGAGGTTGCCGTTGGCCAGCAGCAGGACGTAGCCGAGCCCTTCGCTGGCGCCGACGAACTCGCCGACGACCGCGCCCACCACCGCGAGGGTGACTGCCACCTTGAGGCCGGCCATCAGGTGCGGCAGCGCGTTCGGGAATCGGATCTTGCGGAACGTCCGCCAGCGGCCGGCCCCCATCGTGGCGGCGAGGTCGAGCAGCTCCGGGTCGGTGGAGCGCAGGCCGGCCACGCCGGAGATGACCACCGGGAAGAACGCGATGAGGACCGCCAGGATGACCTTCGGGGTGAGGCCGAGACCGAACCAGACCACGAGCAGCGGGGCGATGGCGATCTTCGGAATGACCTGTGCGAACAGGACGATCGGGTAGAGCGCCTTGTCCAGGGTGCGTGAGTAGGCGATGCCGACCGCGGCGGCCAGCCCCAGCGCGGCGGCCAGGACGAAGCCGAGCACCGTCTCGTAGAGGGTGACGAGGGTGTGGCGGGCCAACTCTGACCACTGCCCGGTCATCGTGGTCCAGACCTGGCCGGGGGTGGGCACCAGGTAGTTGGGCACGTACTCCCGGGCGGCGACGAACCACCAGGCGACGAACAGCGCGACGAGTACCAGCGCCGGACGCCAGAGGGAGTCGGCCACGGCCGCCGCGCGACGGCCCAGCGTGGGTCGCGGTGGGCGGCCTCCACCTCCGGGCGCGGGACCGGCCACCGTGGACGACGCAGCGTCGCCGGTGGCCGCCGTGGCGGTGGCCCGCGGGTCCGCCGTGTGCAGAGCGTTCTCGGTCACACGGAACCTCCTCGGAGTTCGGCACCCGTGGGCCGGGCCGATCGGCGATCAGGCAAACGCTTTCCTGGAGCGTAGGCGGCGCCCGAAAAGCAGGCAAGGCCTTTCCTCGATGTGTTTGCGCCGCCGGCGCGACAGTCCCTGCGGGACGGTCAGCCGGTCGCCGGGTACGCGTCCAGCAGACCGCACATGCCCAGCCGGCCCCGCTCGACCGGCTCCCCCACCGCGTACACCCGGGCGTCGCCCAGGTGACGGGCGTCGCCCCGCTCCAGCGCGTCGAGCTGCTCGCCGGTGCCGGCGGCGGCCCGGCCGGCGCCGGCCGCCCACCGCCGCCGCCAGTCGGCCACCAGCGGTCGCCGCAACGCCAGCGCGGCGTCGTGAAACGCGGCGAGCGCCGCCGGGCCACCGGCCCGCAGCGCCTGGAAGCCGGTCACGGCCAGATCCCGCCGGCGGTACGCGGCCCGCACGTCGACCCCCGGCGCTCCCCCGTCGGGCAGCGCCACAGCGGCGGCGTACGCGTCCGGGTCGGCCAGCACCTCGGGCGGGAAGGTGAGCACGGCGTCGCCGGCCTCGGGCAGGCCGCTGTTCTGCATGAGCACCACTATGGTCAGCCCGCCGCCGTTGACCAGGCGGTGCACGGTGCCCGGCCGGAACCAGACCACCGCGCCCGGCCGCAACGGCGTCTCCCGGTAGCCGTCGGCGGTCAACGTCTGCACCGCGCCCTCGCCGTCGGTCACCACGTACCCCTCGGTGCAGCACAGGTGCACGTGCGGGGTGCCACCGACCACGCCGTCCGGCGCTACCGCGTCGTAGACCCGCAGCCGGGACACCCCGATGCCGCCGGGCAGCACGGCGAGGGGATCGGGCTGGCGTACCGCGAAGCGATCGGACACGGCCGGGCCTCCCTGCGGGAAAGGGCTTTCACTGCGGTACCGTGACGCTAGCCGGCACGGCGAAAAGCCGTCAAGAGAACGAGGGGGCGGCCATGGCGACCCTGTCCGACGTGGCGCGACGCGCGGGTGTCTCACCCGCCACCGCCTCCCGCGTGATCAACGGCAGCAGCAAACCGGTCACCGACGAGCTGCGCGAACGGGTGCTGGCCGCCGTCGCCGAGTTGCAGTACGTGCCCAACGCGCACGCCCAACTGCTGGCCCGCTCGCACCGCAGCGCCGTCGGCGTGATCGTGCACGACGTCTCCGACCCGTACTTCGCCGAGATCACCCGTGGCCTGCAACGCGTCGCCACCGACCAGGGCCGGTTGCTGATGATCTGCAACAGCTACCGCGACCCCGACCGCGAACTGGAGTACGTGGAGCTGCTGCGCGGCCACCAGGTGGCGGCGCTGATCCTCGCCGGCTCCGGCTACCACGACGAGGCGTTCACCAGGCAGCTCAACGAGAAGCTCGCCGCGTACGAGGCGACAGGTGGGCGGGTCGCGGTGATCGGCCGGCACGAGCACTCCGGCGACGCGGTGATGCCCGACAACAGGACCGGCGGCTACCTGGCCGGCCGGGAGCTGTGCGAGCTGGGGCACCTGGCGATCGGCGTGGTCGCCGGCCCGCGCATCCTCACCACCACGACCGACCGGCTGGCCGGGCTCCGCCAGGCCCTCGGCGAACAGGGCCGGGACCTGCCCGAGCGGCGGATCCGGTACGCCGAGTTCGACCGCGACGGCGGCGCGGAGGCCACCGCCCGCCTCCTGGACGCCGACTCCGAGCTGACCGCGATCGTGGCGCTCAACGACTCGATGGCCATCGGCGCACTCGCCACCCTGCGGGCCCGGTCGCTGCCCGTGCCGCAGCGGGTCTCCGTGATCGGTTTCGACGACATGCCGATCGCTCGGGACGTCACCCCGCCGTTGACCACCGTGCGGCTGCCCCTTGTCGACATGGGGGTACGGGCGATGTCGCTGGTGCTCGGCGCGGAGACGCTGTCTCCCAGGGTCGAGGTGCTGCCCGCCGAGCTGGTCCGCCGGGACACCACGGGCCCCGCCGCCCGTCCGACGAGCAGGCCGGCGCCCCGGGCACGGCGGGCCGACACGGCGTCATGACAGTGGTCAGCCCGACCCAGCGTCCCCTCACGACCGACGACGTGGCGTACCTGGTCCGCGCATCGTTCGGCCCACGGTCCCGGGTCGTCGAGGCGGGCCCGCTCACCGGCGGCGGGTACGCCACCGTGTGGTGGGCCTCGCTCGACGACTGCCGTCGGGTGGTGCTCAAGGTGGCCCCACCTGGCGGAACTCCGCTGCTGCGCTACGAACGAGGGCTCTGCGCGGCCGAGTCCCGATACTTCCGGCTGGTCGCCGAGCGGGCGCCGCAGGTACCCGTACCCGCGGTGCTGCACCACGGCAGCGATCCGGCGTACGGCGAATGGCTTGTCACCGCGATGCTGCCCGGCCGGTCCCTGTACGAGTTGTCCGGGCACGGTGTCGACGACGGCCCGGCGCGGTACGACCTCGGGGTGGCCCTCGCCGCGCTGCACCGTGTCACTGGCGACCGGTTCGGCTACGACGGTGGGCGGGCCGGCGGGGCGACGTGGCGGGCGGCCTTCACCGCGATGCTCGACGAGTTGCTCGCCGACGCGGCCGACTGGAACGTCCGGTTGCCGGTCACCGGGGACAACCTGCACGCCCTGGTACGGCGGCACGCCGACGTGCTGGACGAGGTACGCCGACCGGCTCTGCTGCACTTCGACTGCTGGGACGGCAACGTGCTGGCCGAGCCCGGCGAGGGCGGCCGGTTGCGGCTGCGTGGCCTGGTCGACGGCGAACGGTACCTCTACGGGGACCCGCTGCTGGACCTGGTCTCGCCACGGCTGTTCCGCCGCGTCGAGGACGAGCCGGACCATCCCCTGCTGGAGGGTTACCGGGCCGCCAGCGCCGAACCGCTGGTCCTGGACGACTCGGCGCGGCGCCGCCTCGCGCTGTACCGGCTGCACCTGTACCTGCTGATGACCGTGGAGATGCCCAGCCGTGGCATGACCCCGGGCAGCCACCCCGGGCGTCATGAGCGGCTGGCGGCCCTGCTCGGCGAGGAGATCACCGCGCTCGGCCCGGTCTGACGATCGACGCGGGCGGCGCCCGGCGCGAGGCCGGACGCCGCCCGTCCCTGCTCAGGGCAGGTCGATCGGGCGCAGCACCCGGTCCACGGCGTGCGCGATCTGCCGGTTGCCCTTGTTGACGTCGAAGCTGACGACGCGGGCGTTGCGGTCGTTGGTGTCCGCGTCGACCAGCCGCACCTGCCGGAAGAAGAACAGGTACGTGCGCACGTCGACCTCGATGGTCGCGCCGAGCGCGGTGGTCAGGTCCGTGCCGTCGGCGCGGACCGCCGTGTTGCGGTCGATCGTGGCGCCCGGCACCACGTGGTAGAGCAGGACGTTCTCCACGGTGTCGATGCCCAGACCGGCGACCGCCGCGAACGCGGCGCTCTCACTCGGCAGCTTCGTGGAATCGGTGATCTCGCGTACCAACTGCTGGAAGGCTGCGTCGGTGGGGATGAACGCGGTAAGCGCGACGGTGCCGTCGGTCAGAACCTTGACCGGCGAGTTCGGCTTGGCCTCCAGCACGGCCAGCACGGCTGCGGTCAGCACGTCGAAGTCACGCGAGTTGCGGTCGAAGCCGCTGGTGTCCTTCGTGAGCACCTGGGCGAGGGACGTCGTGCCGAGCGGCTTGGCCTTACCGGTCGCCGAGGCGGCCGGCACGGCGACGGCCGTGGTGGCCAGCGCGGTGGCCATGGCGCCCACCGCCATCCTGGCGGCGAGTCGTGCGATCTTCATCAGCGGGCCTTTCGTCGAAGCGACGGATCCGTGACGTCTCGTCACGACCCATGCTTCGCACCGGGTACGCCCCACGGATGCACCTGCCGGAAACGGATTGTCCGAGCCTCGTGCGGGGCCCTAACCTCGCCCGGTGCTGATTCGGGAGTTCGTCGACCAGGACTGGGCGCAGGTGTGGCCGGTCATCCAGGAGGTGATCCGGGCACAGGAGACGTTCACCTACGACCCCGCGATGACCGCCGAGCAGTCGTACGCCATGTGGGTGGAGTCCCCGCCGGGTCGGACAGTCGTCGCGGTCGACGGCGGGCGGGTCCTGGGCACCGCGAAGATGGGCACCAACCGCCCCGGGCCCGGCGCGCACGTGTCCACCGCGAGTTTCATGGTGGCCGCCGACGCGCGCGGGCGGGGCGTGGGCACCGCGCTGTGCCGTGACGCGCTGGCCTGGGCCCGTGCGCGGGGGTACGCCGGCATGCAGTTCAACGCCGTGGCGCAGAGCAACCGGTCGGCGATCGACATCTACCGGCGCGAGGGCTTCGAGGTGGTCGGTACGGTGCCGGGGGCGTTCCGCCACCCCACCCTCGGCAGGGTCGGCCTGCACGTCATGTATCTGGAGTTCTGAGCGGGGCTCGTCTCAACCGGTCGAGCCGCCGGCCGGCGCGGGACGGAGCACCCGCTGGCCGCTGGCCGGCTCCGCACCGGCGCGGCGGATCGGTGTGAACAACCCACCGACAGCGACCAGCAGGCACCCGGCGCCCGCCGCGAGCATCACGGCCTGGACGCCGTACCTGCCGGCGGACCAGGTCAGCACCGCCGCGCCGGCCGGCCCCAGTGAGTAGTGCGTGCTCCAGAACGCCGAGGTGACCCGACCGAGCAGGTGGTCAGGGGTGATCTCCTGGCGCAGTGACATCGAGCAGATCCCGCCGATGCTGAGGCAGCACAGGTACACCGCGGTCAGCGCGGTGACCGCCGGGACGCTCGTCGCGACGCCCACGCCGGCCACCGCGAACCCGCAGATCGTGTGCGCGCTGATCCAGGTGACGCCGAAGCCGCGCCGGCGACGCAGTGGGGCCACCAGCAACGCGCCGGCCACCGTTCCCAGGGCCGCCACTCCGAGCACCGTGCCGACGGTGCCCTCGGAGCCGTCGAGGTCGTGCGTGACGTGATAGATCAACACGTCGGTGAAGCCGTAGGTGAGGAAGATGAACACCGAGAGCAGCACGGTCAGCGCCCGGAGCACGGGCTGCCGCCACAGGAACCGCGCCCCCGCCAGGAACTCGGCGAGCGGGCGCTGACGCGCGGCCGTGACGTCGTCGCCGACCTCGACGGACCGCAGTCGGATCAGCCACAGACCGGCCGCGGAGAGCGCGAAGCTTCCCGCGTTGACGGCGATGGCTGTCGCCGGGCCGAAGCGGGCCGACACCACACCGGCGAGCAGCGGCCCCAGGACGGCCATCGCCGCGTACGTCGCCTGCAACCGGCCGTTGGCCTCGGTGATCCGGTCGGAGTCGACGAGGTTGCGGACCGCCGTCACCGCGGCGACCTGGAACACCATGCCCGCCGCCTCGCAGATCGGCAGCACGACGAAGAGCAGCCACACCTGTGGGCCGGCGAGCCACGCCAGCGGCACCAGGGCGTACAGCACCAGCCGGGCCAGGTCCGCCGCGATCATCAGGGTGCGGCGGTCGTACCTGTCGACGAGCACCCCGCCGAAGATGCCTGCCACGACGGACGCGGCGCCCGCGACGGCGGTGAGCAGACCCATCCGCGCCACCGACCCGGTCGCCTGGAGCACCAGCAGCGGCACCGCCAGGTAGGCGAACGCGCCACCGGCCGCCGAGAGCGACTGCGCGACCCAGTACGTGCCGAAGGTGCGGTCCCGCCACAGCGATGGTCGGCCGGTGCCGGCAGGTCGGCTCATGGCGCCGAGGTTAGTACGCCGTCCCGCACCGCACCGCCCCCGACGGGCCGAGCCGGCCGCGGGAGAATTCCCGCGACCGGCTCCGGATCCGCTCGGGTCAGCGCTTGCGCAGCGGAGCGAGCGCGCCGCTCCAGGCGACCACCTGGTCGAGTGTGGTGTTCAACGCGTCCTCGTGGAACGTGTTGGGCTTGAAGACGCTGAAGTTCTCGAAGTCGGTGAAGAGCGACAGCGCGACCTGGGACCGCACGTCGGCCATCTGGAGCTCCCCGGCGATCAGGCGCAGGTGCTCGACGGCACGCGCCCCGCCCACCGAGCCGTAGCTGACGAACCCGACGGCCTTGTTGTTCCACTCGCCGTAGAGGAAGTCGATGGCGTTCTTCAGGGCGCCCGAGGTGGAGTGGTTGTACTCGGGGGTCACCATGATGAACCCGTCGTACGAGGCGATCGTCTCGGCCCACTTGAGCGTGTGCGGCTTGGTGTACTGGCCCATCGACGGCGGGTACGCCTCGTCGAGGTGCGGCAGCTGGTAGTCCAGCAGGTCGATCAGCTCGTACTCCGCGTCGGAGCGCTGCTTGGCGACCTCGAGGACCCAGCGGGCGACAGCCTCGCCGTTGCGCCCGGGGCGGGTGCTGCCGAGGATGATCCCGATCCTGGTCATGGTGGCGCCTTTCAGGAGTGGTTCTGGTGGACGCGCCGACGCTAGCGGGTGATTGCTTGGTCAAGCAAATAGCTGTGGTGTGGCTGTCCCCACACCGAGAGTGGGCATTTGACAGATCAAGCAACTACGCTGGGGCGCATGGCCAGCACTCCCCCAGAGCGTCCGAAACCGCTCACACCTGACGAAGAGGCACTGGTACGCGCCCTCGGCCAGGTGATGCACGTGCTGCCCCGCACGATCGACGGCGACATGATCGGTGACCGGCAACTGCCGCTCACCGAGTACATCGCCCTGATGAACCTCTCCGAGGCGCCGGACCGGCGGATGCGCATGCACGAACTGGCCGCGCTCTGCCACCTCTCGCTCAGCGGCATGACCCGCACGATCATCCGGCTGGAGAAGCAGGGCCTGGTGAAGCGGGAGCGGTGCGAGCAGGACGCCCGCGGCTGGAACGCCGTCCTCACCGACGCCGGATTCGCCCGCCTCGAGGAGTCCTGGCCCAGCCACCTGGCCGCCATCCGCAGGCGGTTCCTCGCGCACTTCGAGGGCTTCGACCTGGCTCAGCTGGCCCGCGCCTTCCGCAGCGCGGGGACGGTCAGCTGAGCCAGGCCGGAGCCGCCGCGCCCTAGGCGTTCGCCACGAGCCTCCACCTGTTGTCCGCGCTGCCGTTGTCCGGGTCCTGGACGGCCTGCGCGCCCCACGCGGTGGAGCCGTTCAGGATGCCGAGCAGCTTGCCGCTGTTGACGTTGCGGATCCGGTAGGTGCCGTCGCCGTTGTCGACAAGCGTCCACCTGTGGTCGGCGGTGCCGTTGTCCGCCCACTGCAGGACGCGGGCGTTGTCGGCGGTGGACATGTTCTCCACCCCGAGGACCTTCCCGCTGTTGACGTTGCGGAACCTGACCGCGGCGCCGTCGGTCACCACTACCCAGTTGTGGTCGGCGGTGCCGCTGTCCCCCCACTGCACGGCCAGCCCGCCGTCGGCGGTGGACATGTTCTGGATGCCGAGCACCAGGCCGGTGCCGACGTTGACCAGTCGGTGGCTGGCGCCACCGCTGCTGCCGCTGACACTCCAGTAGACGGTGTAGTTGTAGCCATGGGCGTCGTAGAACGGCGCGAGGTTCACCGTGGATCCGTTCGCCGTGGCGGTGAACGCCAATGTGCTGGTGCTGGTCCGGGCGACCGACGAGACGTTCAGCGACGGGAGCGCGCTGAGCGACGTGTTGCCGTAGTTGCCGCAGAGCACCGTCGGGCCGTACGTGACGGCGGCGACGCCGGGGTTGTCGTTGGCGGGGCGCGTGACGACGCGCATCGGCAGGCGCACAGTGATGGTGTCGCCGGACGCCCAGGTCCGGGTGATCGTGGCGTAGCTGCCCGGGGTCGTGGCGACGCTCTGCACGACGCCGTTGACGCTCACCGTCGCGCCGCTCGTCCACGCCGGGATGCGGACCCGGACACTCCACGAGCCGCTCATCGTGCCGGACAGGGTGAGGGTGCTGGTGTCGCTGACCGGGTAGCTGGTGCTCTGCGTGACAGTGATGCCGCGCTCCGACCAGGTCAGCACCGACGGCGCGAACAGGTTCACGGTCAGCGTGGTCCCGTTGCGGAAGTAGATGGAGTCCATCAACCTCGTGTTGATCTCCAGGCCGGTGCCCTGACAGCACCAGAACGAGTTGTAGTCCGTACTCCAGGTGCCGCCGCCCCAGGCCGGACCCACGCCCCGCCGCCCACCCGGGCGCAGCGGGGTGAAGTAGGTGATGTGACCGTGGCTGTCGGCCGGGTTCTGACCGCCGATCAGATGGTTGATCAGTGCGCGCTCGTAGAAGTCGAAGTAGTCGGTCCGGTTCGGGTCGAGCAGCCACAGCTCCCGGGTCAGCTTGAGCATGTTGTAGGTGTTGCACTGCTCGCAGGTGTCGTTGCTGAGGTACCCAGCGATGGCGTTGGGCGCCCGGAAGTGCTCGGCCTGACTGTTGCCGCCGATGACGTAGGTGTGCGCGCCCACGGTGATGTTCCACGCGTTGCTGGCGATGTCCCGGTAGCGGGTGGTCCCGGTGGCCTTGAACTCGCGGGCGGCGCCGATCCACTTGGGCACCTGGGTGTTGGCGTGCAGGCCGGAGAGCTGATCCTGGTTGGCCGCCAGGGGATTGAACACGGCGGCGTGGTCGAACCGCTGCGCGGTGGCGAGCCACCGGGCGTCGCCGGTCTGCTGGTAGATGTCGGTCAGCACGTCGTTCATGCCACCGAACTCAGTGCCCAGCATGGACTGCATCTGGCTGGAACTCAGTCGGGACGTGCGGGTGTCCACCCAGCCGGCGAGCCGCAGGAGCACGTCGCGAGCCTGCGTGCTGCCGGTGTGACGCCAGACGTCGAGCAGCCCGGCGAGGGTCTTGTGGATGCAGTAGTACGGCACGTTGCCGTTTGACAGCGTCCGCGCCTCGAGCGCGGTGAAGTCGGACTCCGGGAAGCCGGAGAGGTAGCCGGTGCCGAACCCGGCCGCCGCGTTGTTGGCCTGGCACTTGGCCAGCTCGGCCACCATGTAGTTCGCCTTGTCCCGGCAGGTGGTGTCACCCAGCACCGCGTACCCGTACGCCCAGGCGCTCAGGAAGTGCCCCTGCATGTGGGTCCGGAACGGAAAGTTCGGCGCGTCCCAGCCTCCGTTGGTGGCGGCGCCGTTCGTGGACAGCCGGTGGTTGGCCCGGAAGTTGTAGAGCAGCCGGTCGACGTCGACGAAGCGCAGGTAGCTGAGGGTCCGACTCTGGTTGTCCATCCACCGACCGGCGGTCAGCCGTACCTCACCCGGGTCGAAGGGGTATGCCGAGACACCGATGTCCGCGCGGACCGGCGGAACCACGGCCGCCGAGGCCGGGCTCGGGCCGAGCACCGTCGCTCCGGTCGCGGACATGACTGCGGTGGCGCCGGCGGCTTGCAGCACACGGCGCCGGCTGATGGGCAGGGGGGACATGGAACCTCCACGGGCAGCACAGCCGGGCGAGGCGGGCTCGGCGGGACGGTTCGACGGAACGTTAGCGTTCACATCGTGTCCGGCATGTTACGGCCAGAGACCCCAGGCATTCAAGGTGGTGATTTCGCCGAGTCGATGTTATCGATAACAGCGCACCTCAGTGCGACTGTCGGCCGGCCTCCACAAACGCCCAGGCGAGCAGCCCGAACGCGCCCGTCGAGGCGACGGCGCGCACGACGTTGGCGCGTACCCACCGTCGCTCGAAGCCGGCCCGCGCCGCGGCCGGGTCGGCGTCGCCGGCCCGGGCCAGCGCGTTGTTCAGCGGCACGTTGACGATCGCGGTGACACCGAGGACCACCAGGTACGACACCAGCCCGGCCACGATCCACGGCAGCACCGCCCGACGCCCGCCACCCAGGTGCAGCGCCGCCGCCAGCAGGGTGAACGCCAGCGCGCCGCCGAAGCAGAGCGCGAACCATCCGTTGAGGATGGACTCGTTGATCCGCCGCATGGCGAGCACGAGTGTCCGGTCGTCGGTGCGACCGAGACCGGGCATCACCGCGTAGGCGAACGCGGCGAACAGGCCGGCGGTCAGGCCGGTGGTCAGGGTGGCGGCGAACAGACTCGCGGTACGGAGGAAACCCATACCCCCATTGCACCCGCTGCCGCCGGCCCTGTCACCTGACGGTCGGGGCGTGGGCGGCGAGCGGATTGGTCAGGGTGCCGACGAACTGGAGCGCGGCCGACGGGTCGGCCAGGTCGATCATCTGCTGGTTGTCGCGCAACTGGAGCCGGTTCAGGCAGGACAGCGTGAACTCCGGCGCGAACAGGTCGTAGTGCCGGACCCGGTCCGCCAGGTGCGGCACCCGCTCGAAGTAGTCGGCCGCGCAGGCGGCGACCGTACGCCAGAAGTCGTCCTCGCCGAGCACGCCGGCCTCGACAAGCACCGCGTTGAGGTGCCGCAGGAAGCAGTCCACCACGTCGGTGAAGATGCTCAGCAGCTTCGTGTCGTCGGGCACGTCGACACGGATCCGCTGCACCGCCTCCGGCAGCTCGACGTCGGCGCTCATCACCGCGATCTCCTCGGCGATGTCCTTGAAGATCACCCGTACGACCGTGTCCCGCTCGTCGAGGACCAGGATGACGTTCTCGCCGTGCGGCATGAAGGCCAGGTCATGGGCGTAGAAGCTGTGCAGCAGCGGAGTCAGGTACGCGTCCAGGTAACGGCGCAGCCACACCTCGGCCGGCAGCCCGGACCTGTCGATCAGGGCCGCCGCCAGCGAACCGCCGTCGTGGTCCACGTGCAGCAGCGCGGCCATGGTGGACAGCCGCTCCCCCGGCGCCAGGTCGGGCACCGGGCTCTCGCGCCACAGGGCGGCAAGCATCTTGCGGTACGGGGAGGTGCGCTCGGTGGCCGCCTCGTACTGCCGGTGCCGGTAGCCGACCGCCGCCCGCTCCCGGATGACCGTCAACCCGGTGCCGGTCAGCACCTCGTCCCCGGCGATCAGGTCGGCCAGCCAGTCGTTGATGGCAGGCGTGGCGGCCATGTACGCGGCGGACAGCCCCCGCATGAAGCCCATGTTCAGTACCGACAATGCGGTCTTCACGTAGTGCCGGCGCGGCTCGGTGACGTTGAAGAAGGTGCGGATGGACTGCTGCGCGAGGTACGCGTCCGGGCCGGGGCCGAGGTGCACGAGCCGACGCCCGGCCAGCTCACCGGCGAAGGTCACGGCCAGCTTGTTCCACCACTGCCACGGGTGCGCCGGGATCAGGTGGTAGTCGGCCAGATCCAGGCCGAGGCCTGCCATCGTGGCCGCGAACCGGGCCCTGGTCTCCGCGTCCAGCTCGCTCTCGATGAGCGCGTCGTAGTCGAGGTCGGCGGCACTGCTGAACGTCGAGTGGTCCCGGTGCGCGGCCAGCCACTCCAGCCGGACCGCCTCGGCGGCCTCCGGGGCGTACCTGTGGTACTCGTCGACGCCGAAGCCGAGCCGGCCGTTGTTGGCCACGAAGCAGGGATGCCCCTCGGTCATCGACGTCTCGATGGTCTGGAAGTCCGCCCCGGCCAGCTCGGCGGCGCTCGGCGCGGACCGCGCCAGCTTGTACGCGGTGCCGGCGAGGGTGGAGGTGATCTCCTCCAGGTAGACCGGCAGCACCCGCGCCGAGAGCCCGAGGCAGCCGCGCAGCTCGACGATCAGGTCCACCGCGTCCGGCGGCAGCGATACTCCGTCGCGGTGCCTGGTGATGCTGTCCGCGTCGATCTGCCAGTGCGCCAGCGCCAGCACCCGGGCCGCGAACCGGTAGGTGACCGCGCCGTCGTCGCTGCGGACCTCGTACCACTGCCGGTCGTCGTCGCCCGGGACAGGCTCCGGGGTGAGCAACCGTTCGTGGGTGAACTCGGCGAGCGCCTTGCGGACCAGCAGCCGGTTCGCCCGGGCCCAGCGCCGCGGGGTGAGATGCCCGACCGGGTCGGCGACGGCGGGGGTCGGGACGGCGGTGGCGGTCACGCCTGGGCTCCTTCGAGGTCGATGACGGCGGCGTGGAACTGGGCGCGGGTGCAGACGCTGAGCAGGGCGTCCTTCTCGGGCTTGGCGATCGGGCCGACGACCTCGAAGCCGACGGCGGCGTTCAACGCGTGCACGGCGGTGTTGCGCACGTCGGGCTCGACCACCACCCGCACCGTGGCGGGGTCGGCGAAGAGCCACGCCATGACTGTGGTGAGCACCGCGCGGGTGAAGCCGTGCACCGGAGCGTCGACGGGCGCGCAGAGGAAGTGCATGCCCACGTCGCCGGGCTGGTGGTCGTACAGTCCGACCAGCTCGACGTACGCCGGGTCGTAGCGCTCGGCCAGGAAGGTCGGCCCGCCCCGCCACAGGCCGAGGTACGCGTCGTGGTGCGGGTGCGCGGCGATCCGCCGGTACTCCTCGGCCACCTCGGCCTCGTCGGCGTCCTGCATGAGCCAGAACGACGCCTTCGGGTGGGTCACCCAGCCGTGCAGCAGCGTGGCGTCGGCGTCCGGGTCGAGCGTTCGCAGCGCGAACTCGCCGAGCCGGTCGTCGACGCGGGTGAAGACGCCCGTCACGACGTCACCCCGAACTCCTGGAAGGTGATGCTCTTCTCGATCGGGTAGTGCTCCCGCCCGAGCAGCTCACGGATGATCCACGAGTTGCGGTACGCGCCCATGCCCAGGTCCGGCGAGGTGATGCTGTGCGTGTGGGTGCCCCCGTTCTGCAGGAAGATCCCCCGCCCGGTGTGGTCGATGCTGTAGTTACGGGCCACGTCGAAGCGGCCGTGGGAGTCCCAGCGGATCCGGTCGGCCACCGGTGCGAGGAACTCCGGCACCCGGTAGCGGTAGCCGGTGGCCAGCACCAGTCCCTCGGTCCGCAGGGCGAAGTCGCGCTCCTGCTCCACCTGACGCAGCCGCAGCGCGTACGCGCCGTCCCGGTGCTCGGCGCCGACCAGCTCGGTGTTGGTGAGCAGCCGCGTGTTCACCGGCCCGTTGACGCTGTGCGCGTAGAGCTGGTCGAAGATGTCGTTGATCAGGTCGGCGTTGATCCCCTTGAACAGGCCCTTCTGTTCGGCCTCCAGCCGGTAACGGGTCACCTCGGGCAGCGCGTGGAAGTAGTCCACGTAGTCCGGTGAGGTCATCTCCAGCGTCAGCTTCGTGTATTCGAGCGGGAAGAACCGCGGCGAGCGGGTCACCCAGTTCAGCTGGTAGCCGTACCTGTCGATGTCCCCGAGCAGGTCGTGGTAGATCTCGGCGGCGCTCTGCCCGCTGCCGACCACGGTGATGCTCCGCCTGGTGCGCAGCGCGTCCCGGTGTTCCAGGTAGCGCGAGTTGTGCACGGCGTCGCCGGGCAGGCCGGCGACGGCGTCGGGCAGGTGCGGCGGGGTGCCGGTGCCGAGCACCAGGTGCCGGGCCCGGTACTCGACGCTCCCGGACTCGCCGGTGCTGGCCCGCACCACGTACCTGTCGTCGGCCGCGTCGAACTCCACTGTGGTCACCGTCTGACCGAAGCGCAGGTTCGGCAGCTTCGCCGCCGCCCACCGGCAGTACGCGTCGTACTCGCTGCGCAGCGGGTAGAAGCTCTCCCGGATGTAGAACGGGTAGAGCCGGCCGATCTCCTTGAGGTAGTTGAGGAAGGAGTACGGCGAGGTCGGGTCGGCGAGGCTGACCAGGTCGGCGATGAACGGGGTCTGCAACCGGGCCGACTCCAGCAGCATGCCGGGGTGCCAGGCGAGGCTCGGGCGGGCCTCCAGGAACACGCCGTCAAGCTCGTCGATCGGCGCGGTGAGGCAGGCCAGACCCAGGTTGTACGGGCCGAGGCCGATGGCGACGAAGTCGTGGGTGGACATCTTCTTCTCCAGGCGCGGGGTTTGGGGTCAGCCGACGGGGCAGGTCAGGTCGGCCGCGACGTGGTCGCGCACGTACCGCCCGGCGTGGCCGGCGATCAGGTCCAGCACGTGGCCGATGTCGTCGACTGTCGTGGCGGGGTTGAGCAGGGTGAACTTGAGAAAGTGCAGGCCGTCCACACGGGTGCCGGCGACGACGGCGAGGCCGGAAGACGCCAGGGCCTCGCGGGCGTGCAGGTTGGCGGCGTCGGCCAGGTCGCGGCCCGGGCCGGTGGGCAGGTAGCGGAACACCACTGTGCTCAACTGCGAGCGGGTGACCACCTCGAAGCGGGGGTCCTCGTCGACCAGCCGCCACGCGTCGGCGGCCCGGTCGACCACCTCGTCGAAGAGCGCGCCGAGCGCGTCCGGGCCCATCACCCGCAGCGTCAGCCAGAGCTTGAGCGCGTCGAAGCGGCGGGTGGTCTGCAGGCTCTTGTCGACCTGGTTGGGGATGCGCTGCTCCACCATCCGCGCCGGGTTGAGGTAGTCGGCGTGGTAGGTGGCGTGCCGCAGCACCCGCCGGTCGCGGACCAGCAGCGCGCTGGAGCTGACCGGCTGGAAGAACGACTTGTGGTAGTCGACGGTCACCGAGTCGGCCCGCTCGATGCCGTCGAGCAGCTGCCGGCGCGTCGGCGAGACGAGCAGACCGCAGCCGTACGCGGCGTCCACGTGCAGCCACACGCCGGCCGCCGCGCAGATCCCGGCCAGCTCGGCGAGCGGGTCGATGGAGCCGAAGTCGGTGGTGCCGGCGGTGCCGACGACGGCCATCACCACCAGCCCGGCCTGCCGGCACCTGGCGATCTCCTCGCGGACCGCGCTGGGGCGGATCCGCCGCCCGGCGTCGGTGGGGACGGCGATCACCGCGTCCGGGGAGAGCCCGAGCAGCTTGGCGGACTTCTGCACGCTGAAATGACCGGCCGCCGAGGTGAGCACCCGCAGCCGGGGCAGCAGCTCGGCGCGGGCCGCCGGGGCGAGTGCGTCGACGCACGCCTCCTCCCGGGCCAGCAGCAGCGCCTGGAGGTTGGACTGGCTGCCGCCGCTTGTGAACACCCCGTCGGCGTCCGGGCCGAGGCCGATCCGCCGGGCGGTCCAGTCGATCAGCCGGCGCTCGATGAGGGTGGCTCCGGCGCTCTGGTCCCAGGTGTCCAGGGAGGAGTTGACCGCGGTGAGCACGGCCTCGCCGAGCAGCGCCGGGATGACCACCGGGCAGTTGAGGTGGGCGAGGTAGCGGGGGTGGTGGAACCAGACGGCGTCGCGCAGGTAGACGTCCTCCAGCTCGTCCAGGGCGGCGCCGGCCTCACCGAGCGGTCGGTCCAGGTCGACACTGTCGACAAGCGGTGCCAGGTCGGCGGGTGTCACGCCGGTGCCGGGACGGTCCACGTCGGCCACCCGGCGGGCGACCCGGTCGACGCCGGCGGCGATCGCCTGCCGGTACTGCTCGACGGAGCCCTGGTTCAGCAGCTGCGCGGCCGGGGCGGTCGCCGGCGCCGTTGGCGGCGCGGTGGTCTCGACGGGGTACGTAGGCACGGTCACGGATGTCCTCCACGTTCTCGGCGATGGGCAGCCGGAACCCACCCCCGGCGCGTTGTCGCGCCGGGGGCCGTGCTGCCGTCGATGGGGTCGCTGCTCAGGCGGCCACCGCAGCGACTCCGTGCCGCCGGTGACCGGCGGCGGAGTTCACTCCGGGCGTCAGCTGATCTTCTTCGCGTTCCGGATGGCGGTGGCGAGGTTCTCCAGCAACGGCGCGGCACCCGCGTACGAGAAGCGGGGCACCGCGTCCCACGGGGTGACCTGGTTGGCCTTGACCGCCGGCAGTTGCTGCCAGGTCGGCTTGGCGGCGAGGTCCTTGGGCTGAAGCGCGGTGCTGCGGTTGTCCAGCAGGATCAGGTCGGCCGGGAACTTGCCGGTGTTCTCCCAGCTCAGCGCCTCGAAGTAGTCGCCGGCTTCGAGCTTGGTCGGAACGACGATGTCCACGCCCAGCTCGGCGAAGTACATGAGGTCGGTGCTGACCTTCGGGTTGGAGACGTAGAACAGGTCGGGGCTGCCGGAGCAGGCCATCACCTTGATGCCGGGGTTGGCCTTGACCGCTTGGCGGACCGCCTCGGCGGCGGCGTCGAAGCGGGTCTTCGCGTCGGTGACCTTCTTCGCCGAGAGGTCCGCGCCGAGCGACTCGGCAAGCGCGGCGTACCGCTCGATCGGCTTGGTCATCGGCACCCGGGCGGTGGTGACGGCCACGCTCGGCGCGAGCGGCAGGATCTTGTCCTTGCTCTCGTCCGGCACGTACCAGAGGGCGTCCGGGTCGTACATGTGGGTGACCAGCAGCTCGGGGCGCAGCGCCGCGTACTTCTCCAGGCTGAACTCGCCCCACACGTTGCCGATGATCTCCACGGCTTCGACGTTCAGGTCCCCTGCCTGCGGGTCGACGGTCCCGTCGGTGCGCTTGGTCTCGCCGAACACGCCGACGAGCTGCTTGTCGAGACCGAAATCGACCAGAGCCGCCGCCACGCCGGTGAAGGCCACCACCCGGGCCGGGCGGGCCGCTGCCTCGATCTTCTTGCCGCGGTCGTCGGTGAACGACCAAGGGCCACCGCCGTTGCTGGTGGCGGGTTTGGCGGCATCGTCCTTGCCGCAGCCGGCGAGCAGGGCGGCAAGCGTGGCGGCACCGCCGGCGGCCAGCAGGCCACGACGAGACAGGCGACGGGAGGACAGTGCATCGGGCATGGTGTCGTCTTTCGATCAAGGGAGGGCCGGGGTCGACCAGGACAGCGGGGTTAGGTTAGCCTAACCTCGGTCATTGTCAACAGCGGTACCGACGTGTCGCACAACTCCGGAGCCCACACTGGACGCCACACCCACCGTCACCAGAGCGGCACCTCCCGTGCCGACGAGGTCCACGGCCCCTCCCCCGGTGCGGCGCCGGGCGGCCCGCGCCGCCGGGCTCCTCGGCGCCGTGGCGCTGCTCGGCGTGATCCTGCTGCTCAGCATCGCGGTCGGCGCGAAGTCGCTACCGCTCGCCGACGTCTGGTCCGGTCTGCTGGACCGCGACGCCACCGAGTACGCGGTGGTGCACCGGATGCGCCTGCCGCGTACCCTGCTCGGGCTCCTTGCCGGCACGGCGCTCGGCGTGGCCGGCGCGGTGATGCAGGCCCTCACCCGCAACCCCCTGGCCGACCCCGGGCTGCTCGGCATCAACGCCGGCGCGTCCGCCGCCGTCGCCACCGCCGCCGCCTTCCTGGGCGTCACCGCCATCGGCGGGTACGTCTGGTTCGCGCTGCTCGGCGCGGCAGTGGTCACCGCGCTCGTCTACGCCGTGGGCGGCGGACGCGGGGCCACCCCCGCCCGCCTCGCACTGGCCGGGGCGGCGCTCAACGCCACCCTCTACTCGTACGTGAGCGCCGTGATGCTGCTCGACGCCGCCTCGCTGGACCGGCTGCGGTTCTGGACGGTCGGCTCGCTGGCCAGCGCGGACGCGGCGACAGTGACCCGGGTCGCGCCGTTCATCCTGGCCGGTCTCCTGGTGGCCCTGGCCGCCGCGCGACCGCTGAACGCCCTCGCGCTCGGCGACGACACGGCACGCGCCCTGGGCGCCCGACCGGCGCTGATCCGCGCCGCCGTGATCGTCGCGGTCACCCTGCTCTGCGGCGCGGCCACCGCCGCCTGCGGCCCGATCGTGTTCGTCGGACTGCTGGTGCCGCACCTCGTACGCGCCCTGACCGGCCCCGACCTGCGCTGGCTGCTGCCCTACTGCGCGGTGCTCGCGCCGGCGCTGCTGCTCGGCGCGGACGTGCTCGGCCGGGTGCTGGGCCGCCCGGGTGAGCTCCAGGTCGGCATGGTGACCGCCGTGCTCGGCGGCCCGCTCTTCCTCTGGCTGGTCAGCCGATCGCGGGTGGCACACCCGTGAGCGTCCTGCGTACCCCAGGCGGCTTGTCCGTGCGGTTCCGCCCCCGGGCGCTGGCCGTCGGCGCGGGCGCCACCCTGCTCGCGGCCGGGCTCGGCCTGGTCGCCATCGGCAGCGGCGACTACCCGATCGGCCCGGCCGACGTGCTGCGCACCCTGACCGGCGGCGGCACCCCGGCGGAGCAGTTCATCGTCACCGAGCTGCGGCTGCCCCGGCTGGTCACCGCCCTGCTGGTCGGCGCGGCGCTGGCGTTGGCCGGCACGATCTTCCAGTCCCTGGTCCGCAATCCGCTGGGCAGCCCCGACATCCTCGGCTTCACCCAGGGCGCGTCGACAGGCGCGCTGGTGGTGGTCGTCCTCGGCGGCAGCAGCCTGGCCCTCGCGGGCGCGGCGGTCGTCGGTGGGATCGCCACCGGCCTGGTGATCTACGCGCTCGCCTGGCGACGCGGCGTGCACGGCTACCGGCTCATCCTGGTCGGCATCGGCGTCGCCGCGATCCTCACCGGCGTCAACGGCTACCTGCTGACCCGGGCGCCGCTGATGGACGCCGCCCGCGCCGTGCTCTGGCTCACCGGCAGCCTGGACGGGCGCGGCTGGGCCAACGCCGGCCCGCTGCTCGCCGTCACGGCCGTGCTGGCGCCTGTTGTCCTGGTCGCCTGCGCGTCGGCGCTGCGGATGATGGAACTGGGTGACGACACCGCGAGCGCCCTCGGCGTGCCGGTCGTCCGGCTGCGTCTGGTGCTGCTCGCCTCGGCGGTGCTGCTCGTGTCGTTCGCGGCAGCCGCCGCCGGGCCGGTGTCGTTCGTGGCGCTCGTCGCGCCGCACGTCACCAGACGGCTGACCCGGGCACCCGGGCCCAACCTGCTGCCGTCGATGGCGGTCGGCGCGGCGCTGCTGGTCGGCGCCGACCTGCTGGCCCAACGCGCGTTCACCGGGCACCAACTCCCGGTCGGCGTGGTGACCGGAGTGATCGGCGGCGGCTACCTGGTCTGGCTGCTGGCCGTCGAACGGCGGGCGGGTCGACTGTGACCACCCGCGATCCCCTCGAAGGAGCACAGATGCACCCCGGCAGCACCCGGCTCGGCGGCACCGCGCTGACGCTCGCCTACGACAGGCGCGTCATCGCCGAGAACCTGACAGTTGCCATTCCGGACCAGTCGTTCACGGTGATCATCGGTCCGAACGCGTGCGGCAAGTCGACACTGCTGCGCGCGCTGTCGCGGATGCTGCGCCCGAACGCCGGCGCGGTGCTGCTGGACGGGCGGGACATCCACGACCAGTCCGCCCGCACCGTGGCCCGTACCCTCGGCCTGCTGCCGCAGTCGTCGATCGCGCCGGACGGCATCAGCGTGGCCGAACTGGTCGCCCGGGGCCGCTACCCCCACCAGGGGCTGCTGCGGCAGTGGTCCCGCGAGGACGAGCGGGTGGTCCAGGAGTCGATGGCCGCGACAGGGGTCGACGACCTCGCCGACCGGCTCGTCGACGAGCTGTCCGGTGGGCAGCGGCAGCGGGTGTGGCTGGCCATGGCGCTGGCCCAGCAGACCCCGCTGCTGCTGCTCGACGAGCCGACCACCTACCTGGACATCGCCCACCAGATCGAGATCCTGGACCTCTGCGCCCGACTGCACGAGGAGCAGGGCCGCACCCTCGTCGCGGTGCTGCACGACCTCAACCACGCGGCCCGCTACGCCACCCACCTCATCGCCATGCGCGACGGCCGGGTGGTGGCCGCCGGCGATCCGGCGACGGTGGTCACCGCCGACCTGGTCAACGAGGTGTTCGGGCTACCCTGCCGGGTGATCGACGACCCGGAGACCGGCACACCGCTCGTCGTCCCCGCCGCCCGCCGCCGAGCCACCGAGCCGGCGTGAGCACGCGCCGGTTCCGCGACCGGTGGGGCGTGCCGCACCTGCGCGCCGACGACGCGCTGACCCTGGCGGCCGAGCAGGGCCGGGTGACCGCGTACGACCGGGCGTGGCAGATCGAGGTGGAACGGCACAGGTCGCAGGGCACCAGCGCCGCCTTCCTCGGCCCCGACGCGGTCGCCTGGGACCTGTTCGCCCGGCAGGTACGCCTCGACGACACCGCCCGCCGCTGCCACGCCGCCCTGGACGCGGCGACGGCCGAGTGGGTGGGCGCGTACGTGACAGGGGTGAACGCCGGCCTGGCCGCCGGGGCCGCCCGGGCACCGGAGTTCGCCGCCACCGGGCTGGCGCCGGGCCGGTGGAAGCCGTGGACGCCGCTCGCGGTCTGGCTGGGCCACCACATCCTGTTCGCCGGGTTCCCGGGCAAGCTCTGGCGGACGTACGTGGCGCAGCGGCTCGGCCCGGACGCGACGGGGATGTTCGCCACCGACGGGCCGGCCGTGGCCGGCAGCAACGGCTGGCTGCTCGCCGCCGGACGCACCGGCACCGGCGCGGCGCTTCTCGCCGGCGACCCGCACCGGTTCATCGAGGACCCCGGCGTCTACCAGCAGATCCGGCTGGCCTGCCCGGAGTACGACGTGGTCGGCCTGGCGGTGCCGGGAGTGCCGGGCATCGCCCACTTCGGCCACACCGGAGCGGTGGCCTGGGCGATCACCAACGCGATGGCCGACTACCAGGACGTGTACGCCGAGCGGCTGCGCCGCGACGGCCCCGGCGTGCGGGCGCTCGGCCCGGACGGCTGGCAGCCCGCGCACCGGCACGTCGAGACGGTCGAGGTGGCCGGGGCGCCGCCGGTCGAGGTGGAGGTACTGGAGACCGACAGGGGTCCGGTGATCGCCGGCGGACCGGACGAGCCCACCGCGCTGAGCCTGCGCTACCCGCCACGGGTCCGCGCCGAACTGGGCTTCGCCGCACTGCCGGAGCTGCTGCGCGCCCGTACGGTGGCCGATGTGGACCGGGCGCTGCGGCACTGGGTCGAGCCAGTCAACGTGGTGCAGGCGGCGGACACCGCCGGTGGGCTGCTGCACCGGGTGGCGGGAGCGGTGCCGGTACGGCATCCGGACAACGGCCGCCGGGTGGTCCCCTCCTGGGAGGAGCGGCACGCCTGGCAGGGCTGGTACGCGCCGATGCCCCGCGCCGAGGTGACCGGGCAGGCGGTGATGGCGAACGAACGCGGCCTGTCGGCGCCGCTCGGCGTCGAGTTCGCGCCGCCGCACCGCGCGCGCCGGATCGCCGAGCTGCTCGCCGCCGACGGGGACTGGACGGCCGACCGGATGGCAACCGTGCACACCGACACGCACCTGGCCTCGGCCGGCCCACTGCTGGCGGTGCTCGCCGGACTGACCGGGCTCGACCCGGACGCCGCCGCGCTGCGCGACCGGCTGCTGCGCTGGGACCGCCGGATGGCCGCCGACAGCACCTACGCCGCCGACTTCGCCACGCTGCGCGCGGCTGTCGTACGCCGGATCGCCGCCCACCCGGCCCTCGCGGCGGTGGCGGAGCCGCCCGCGTACCCGGAGGTGTTCGCGCCCTGGCTGGCGCTGACGCCGCGGGTCGGCTACGCGCTGGAGCAGCTGCTCGACGGCACTCGGCTGCCCGACGTGGACATCGCCGCGCTTGTCGGCGCGGCTCTCGCGGAGGTCGCCGGCACGGCGGACGGGTCCACGCGCTGGGGGGACCTGCACCGGCTGGCGCCGTGGCGGGCGCTGCCCGACCCGCAGGCCGGCCCGGGGCCCGGGCTCGACGGCGACCACGACTGCGTGCTCGCCACCTCGAGCGTGCCCGGGGTCACCCACAGGTGCTTCCGGGGGCCGGCCGCCCGGTTCGTCTGGGACCTGGCGCGGCGCGAGGACAGCCGCTGGGTGGTCCCGCTGGGCGCCTGCGGGGTGCCCGGCGACCCGCACCACGACGACCAGAGCGCCGCCTGGCTGGCCGGCAAACTGCTGCCGGTGGTCACCGACTGGGATCACCTCGTGGAGGAGACGCATGATCACTGATCGACACCACTACCGGCGCGACGTCGACGGGTTCGGTGTGGTCACCATCCGCCCCGTGCGGCCGGACGAGGACGTCGACCTGCTGCACGCCTGGGTCACCCAGGAGCGGGCCCGATTCTGGGGGATGCGGGACGCCAGCCGCGAGCGGGTGCGGGAGATCTACGCGTACCTCGACTCGCTCGACACCCACCACGCGTACCTGGTGCACCGCGACGGCGTGCCGGTCGCGCTGGCGCAGACCTACCAGCCCGAGGCCGACCCGGTCGGCGACTGCTACGACGTACGCCCCGGCGACATCGGCGTGCACCTGCTCGTCGGGCCGCCGGTGGCGGTCGAGCGCGGCTTCACCGGCACACTGTTCGGCGCGATCCTCGACTTCGTCCTCGCCGACCCGGACCGGCTGCGGGTCGTGATGGAACCCGACGCCCGCAACGACCGCGCCGTCAACCGGTTCCTGCGCGCCGGGTTCCGGACCGGACCGCTGATCGACCTGCCGGAGAAACGCGCCCGGCTGCTCTTCCTCGACCGGCCGGCGACCACCGGCTGACCGCACCGGACCGCCGCCGACCGGAACGGCGCGGTCGGCGGCTCAGCGCGGGTGCGTCGCCAGCTTGGCCAGCGCGTCGAGCTGGGTGGGGTCGGACAGGGCCGAGCCCACGGCCGCCACCCGTACGCCAGCGTCGAGGAACGCGGCGGCGTTGCCCGCGTCGAGGCCGCCGGTGGCGACGAAGCGCAACTGCGGCAGGGGGCCGGCGATCGCCCGGAACCAGGCCGGCCCGAGGGAGATCGCCGGGAACGCCTTGAGCCAGGTGAGGCCGTGCCGCAGCGCCTGCTGCGCCTCGGTCGGGGTGGCCACACCGGGAAGGTGCGGCAGGCCTCGCGCGGCGGCGGCGTCCGCGACGGCGAGGTCAAGACCGGGCGCCACGGTGAACGCGGCCCCCGCGTCGGCCGCCGCCGCGACCTGCCCACCGTCGAGGACCGTGCCGGCCCCGACGATCCGGCCACGCTCGGCACCGGCCTCGACGGCGGCGCGCAGCGCCGGCACCGCGTCGGGCGTGGCCACCGGGACCTCCACCACGTCGATGCCGAGATCCCAGGCGCGAACGGCGAGCCGGACGGTCTCGGCCACCGGC
This sequence comes from Micromonospora sp. NPDC047521, assembly GCF_055587305.1. NCBI lineage: Bacteria > Bacillati > Actinomycetota > Actinomycetes > Micromonosporales > Micromonosporaceae > Micromonospora > Micromonospora sp. NPDC047521. Next base: position 174,245 of record NZ_JBVJGN010000007.1, read on the forward strand.
AGGCCGCGCAGGATCGCCATCACCCGGGCGCCGCCGAAGATCTGCTCAAAGTCCGTTGTGGTCATGGCCCACTCCATCCGAGGTCAGGTCCAGAGGTGACCAGGCGTCGTCGGGGGCGTCGAGCAGGCGCTCGAACCACGACCACCGCGGCAGCGGGGCGTTGTCGCCGATGCTGCCCAACGCCTGCGCGGCGACGAGATGACCGAGGCGCAGCCGCCCCGTCAGGTCGAGGCCGCGCAGCAGCCCGGCCAGGTAGCCACCGGCGAACGCGTCCCCGGCCCCGACCGGCTCCACCACGTTCACCAGGGGTGCCGGCACGAAGACCGGCTCGGCGTCACGGCACAGCGCGGTGGCGCCCACCGCGCCGTCCTTGACCACCACTGTCCCCGGGCCGGGCAGCAGCCGGCGTACGGCCATCGGGTCGGCGGTGTCCCACAGGGCGAACGCCTCGTCCTGGCCGACGAAGACGAGGTCGCTGCGGTCGGCGAGGTCACGCAGCACCGGCGCGGCCTCGTCGACAGGCCAGAGCCGGGCCCGGTGGTTGACGTCGAAGCTGACAAGCGCGTCCGGCAGCGGCCGGTCGGTCACCGCGTGCTCGGTCAGTGCCCGGCAGGTGGCCGAGAGTGCCGGGGTGATCCCGGACAGGTGCAGCACCCGGGCGCCGGCCAGCAGGGGGTCGGCGAGCGTGCCGGTGTCCATCCGGGAGGCCGCCGAACCGGCCCGGTAGTAGTGCACGGCGGTGCCGGCCGGGCCGGGGTCCTTCACGTACAGGCCGGTGGGGGCACCCGGGTCGACCCGTACGGAGTCCACGCGTACGCCGGCGGCGGCGACGTGCCGGACGACGGCCCTGCCGAACGGGTCGTCGCCGACCCGGCTCACCCAGGTCGCCAGGTGCCCGAGCCGGGCCAGGTAACCGGCCACGTTGGACTCCGCGCCGCCGACCGAGACGGCGACGCCCCCGGCGTCCTGAAGTGGCACACCGGGGGCGGGGCAGAGCACCACCATTGTCTCCCCCACCGCCGCCACCTCGACCGACACCGGGCTGGTCGGGCCACTCGGACGGTCGGGCCGAAGGTCCGATGGCATGGGGGCGCACGTCCTCACGGGCAGGGGGCCGGGGCGCCACCGAGCCTAGGACGTGCCGCGCGCGGCGGGCAAGCCGTCCCGCTGGGGTCAGGGCAGGGTCAGCCCGTACGCGGCGAGCACCTCCGTTATCGGCTGGTAGTAGCTGGTGCCGCCGGAGGTGCAGTTGCCGCTGCCACCGGAGAGGATGCCGATGATGGTGCCGGTGGACGCCACGTACAGCGGGCCGCCGCTGTCTCCCGGTTCGGCGCAGATGTTGGTGCGGATCAGACCGTAGACCGCGCCCTCGGCGTAGTTGACCGTCTGGTTGAGCCCGGTGACGCTGCCGCAGCGCACCCCGGTCGTGGCGCCGCTGCGGCACACCGCCTGCCCCACGTACGCGTTGCCGGCGCCGTAGATCGTGAGCAGTCCGGGATGGGTGTAGACGGCGCTGGGATGGGCGATGCGGCCGGTGTAGCGGATCAGCCCGTAGTCGTTGCTCGGGAAGCTGGTGCCGGTGCGGGTGCCGAGCACGGTGGTCTGCGCGCTGTCGGCGTACCAGGCGCTGACGGCGGCGGTGCAGTGCCCGGCGGTGATCACGTAGTAGGTGCTGCCGCTGCGCACGTTCGCGCCGAGCGAGCAACGCCTGCCGCTGCCGTAGATGCCCTGGCCGGCGGCGATCAGGGTCCGCAGCGTTCCGGGTTCGTGGCGCAGCAGCGCGCCGGCCCGGTCGGCCGCCGCCCGCAGGGCCGCCCGGTCGGCGGGGGCGACGGTGTCGTCGACGGTGAGGGTCATCCGGCCGGTGACCGGGTCGAGGCCCCAGGCGGTGCCCGCCGTACGGACCTCGGCCAGCACGAGGGCGGGCTCGGCGGTGGACCGGTCGGGCACACCGGCCTGCGCGGTGCCGGGCGCGACGAGGACGAGGACGGTCAGGGCGAGGGCGACGAGCGGGGAGCGGCGCATCCGAACCTCCGCAGAGATCGAGATATGTGGATGTAGCAAGCATCACCCCGCGGCCGGCGCCGTGGCAACCTCGCGCCGACGTCGCACCTGCGGGAATCGCCGATCCTCGGACGGGTGCCGCCGACGCCGCCGATAATTCCGGAGGACGCGGCGGGAGGCCGGGCATGACCACCAGAGGTACCCCGGCGCTGGTACGCCGCCTGGACGGCTCGACCCGGGCGACGCTGCTGGAGCTGCTCTTCGACGTGGTCTTCGTGGCCGCGCTCGCGCAGACCTCGAAGCTGCTCGCCGACCAGGAGTCCTGGGCACAGAGCGCGGCGGTGGCGCTGATGCTGACGGCGATCTGGTGGACGTGGTCGGTCACCTCCACCACCACCGAGTTCTACGACCCTCAGCAACGCCCCATCCAGGCCATCCTCATGGTCGCCATGGTCGCCATGGTCGGCTCGGTCGGGATGGCCGCATCGCTGCCGATGATCACCACAGGGCAGGCCACGGTCTTCGCCCTCGCCTACGTCGGCACCCACGTGGTCCGCGGCATCGTCCTGGTCAGCACCTTGTACCGGCAGCGGCACCGCTCGGCCATGGCGCGAGCCACCCGGTTCCTGTTCTGGTTCCTGGTGTCCGGCGTCCTCTGGATCATCGGCGCGCTTACCGACGCCGACCGCTGGTGGATCTGGACCATCGCGATCGCTATCGACCTGCTCTCCGCGGCGGCGCGCTACCCCACACCGTGGCTCGGCCGGGTGCCCCTCGACCAGTACGACCGGACCACCGCGCACCTGGGCGAGCGGTACCAGCAGTTCGTCATCCTGGCCCTCGGCGACATCATCCTGGTGCCCACCCTGGAACTCAGCCGCAGCGAGTTCGACAGCTTGCGGATCACCGCCCTGCTCTGCGGGTTCGCGATCATGCTGCTGCTCTGGCAGATCTACGTCTACCGGGCGGGCGAGCTGCTGGAGACCGCCGCCGCGTCGGTGCCCGGCCGGTCCACCCGGATCGCCCCGTACACCCATCTGGTGCTGCTGGTCGGCGTGGCCGTCACGGCGGCCTCCTTCGACCTGGTCGTCGACCGTCCGACCGGACCGACCCCGGCGCGGTGGCTGATGTTGATCATCGGCGGGCCGCTGGTGTTCGTGCTCGGTCGGGCACTGTTCGCCTACCTGCTGTCCGGCCGCGTGCCGTGGGGACGAATGGCCTGGCAACTGTTGCCCCTGCTGCTGCTGCCCTGGGCCGGTGGCTGGCCACCGGTACTCGTCACCGCGATCGTCGCTTTCGCCCTGGCCGCGCACGTCCTGGTCCCCCGCAGCGACCGTCGGGAGACCAGGCGAGGCCTCGGACCCCAGCCCGCCGGCTGACCGCGACGGTCAGGCGAGGTGTCTGACGGCCCAGTCGGCGAGGTCCCGGGCGCACGCGTCCACCGACTCCTTCCAGGTCCGGGCCGCGCCGTCGCCCGCCTCGTCACTCACCTGCTTGACCAGCCGGCAGGGCACACCCGCCTGCGCGGCGGCCCACGCCACCGCGTACCCCTCCATGTCGACCAGGTCGGCCCGCTGGGCCAACCGGTCCCGCGCGTCGTCGTCGGCCACGAACGTGTCACCGGTGGCCAGCACCGCCCCCTCGGCGGCCAGCGCCAGCGGCGCCCCGTACGTCTCACCGGTGAGCGTGCGCAGCAGGGCCGTGTCCAGGTCGTGCTGGAGCACGGTGGCGACCTCGTGGATGCCCGCCCACCCGGGGCGCAGCGCACCGGCCGTACCCAGGTTGAGCAGCAGGCTGGGGCGGGGCCCGGCGGCCAGCACCGCCGACACCGCGCTGGCGGCGTTGACCTTGCCCATGCCGGTGAGCAGCACCGGCAGATCCGGCGGGAGGTAGCGGGCCTCCTCCCCCACGGCGAGCACCACCAGCGGACGATCGGCGCGGACCGTACCCCGAAGAATCACCGGAGCATCGTACGGGCCCGCCCGCCGCGCGCACCCAGGCACCGTCCAGCCCGCTCGCATCGCGCGTTCAGTCCGGTGGGGCAGGCTGGTCCGGCGAGCCACCGGGCGACGGCGGTCCGGGCCGCGACGAGAGAGGCGACGACTGTGTACGACGGGCAGGACTTCCTCCGCGACAACCGCTGGTGCCTGAGCCGGCGGGCGCTGCTCACCGGGGCCGGCGCGGTCGGCGCCGCCGGGCTGCTCAGCGCCTGCGGCGCCGGTGACGGCCCGACCGGTCAGGCGGCCGCCACTCCCGGAACCGTGCTGGCCCGCACCGCCGACGTGCCGGTGGGCGGAGGCACGGTGAGCAGCGGCGTGCTGGTCGTGCAACCGGAGGCCGGCACGTTCAGGGCGTACGACACGACCTGCCCGCACCAGGGCGTACGGGTCGGCGCGCCAAGCGACGGGGTGATCACCTGCCCGGCGCACAACTCCACCTTCGCGGTAGCCGACGGCGCCCGCCTCGGCGGCCCCGCGACCCGGGGGCTCACCGAGATCCCGATCACTGTCGACGGCACGTCGATCGTCCGAGCCTGACCCCGCCCCGTCACTCGTCGGCGAAGCGGTACAGCACGAAGTCCTTGTCCGCGCCGCAGGCGATGACCCGGGTGTTCCACGAGCACGACGTGCTGCGGACGTCCTGGAGTTCACCCAGCTCGTCGACCTCGCCGGACCCGGCCCACACGCCGGCCAGCACCCGGTTGTCCGCGACGGTGCTGGGCGCCGTGGCGAACACCAGCAGGTTGCCGGCGTCGAGTCGGGCCGCCACTCCACCCCTGTCGCGCAGCACGGCCTTGCCGGCGGCGTCGAAGATGGTCACCGCGGGCTTCGGGTACTCCCGCTGGGCGAGCACCCGCTCACCCAACGGGATCAAGCCTGTCACGCCCGGGGCGGACCAACGTATCGCACGCTCACCCTCGGTCGCCGCCACCACCTCGGTCCGCTCGGCCTGACCGCCCGGCACCTGCACCAGGCACGCCCGCCGCTCGCCGCAGGCCACCAACTCCTTCGGGCGGTACTCGTCGTCCCCGGCCCGGAAGAGGACCACCGGCTCGGCGTCGGAGCCCAGGTCGTACGACAGCAACTGGTACCCGGTGTCGTTCGCGGCCACGTACAGGCGGTCCTCGTGGGCCACCACCAGGTCGTCGAGGTCGGCGACGCTGCCCCACTGGCGCAGGACGGCACCGGAGGCCATGTCGAGCAGCCGCACCGAACGGTCCGCGCCGACCTGCACGAGTCGACGTCCCTTGCCCGCCCACGGGTCGCGGGGTGTGCCGTCGAGGAAGGCCGGACCGCCGGCGGCCTCGTCGGTGCCGACCTGCCGCACCACGGTACGGACGCCGCCGTACTGGTCGGTGGGACTGGGCGTGGTCCACGCCTCGTCGCCGTCGCGCAGACGCAGACCGACCAGCCGGTTGGCGGCCCGGTCGACAAGCACAGCCGTGTCGTCGGAGAAGAAGACGTCGTCGTCGCCCCGGACCGACCGCTGCCAGCGCTGGGCGCCCGAGCGGCCGTCGAGGACGGCAAGCGGCCGCGGCGTGCTGTCGCCCGGGGCGTCGGCGAGGACCGCGACCGCGCCGGGCAGGGCGACAAGCGCCTTCCAGTCGCCGGCGGTGACGTCGGTCGCCCTGCGCCACAGCTCGTCGCCGGTGCCGGCGTCGACGGCCACCACCTCCAGCCGGTCGTCGGGCAACGGATGGCCGAGGTACGCCCGGTCGCCGAGCACCGCCGTCCACATGGCGTCCGGCCGCTCGCTGCCGGCCGCCGGGCGGGACAGTTCGCGCAGCGGCCCGAACTCCAGGCCCGGGTAGCGGTCCCGGGTGAGGTACAGCGTCGTCGCGGTCACCACGGCGGCCAGGACGAGCACCGCCGCGGGCACCATCACGCGCGCCCGCCGCCAGGGCGTCCCACCGCCCGCCGGCACGGCCGCCGGTGGAGGCGAACCCGGCCACGGCGGCCCGGGCGGCGTGCCGGGCACCGGAGCGGGCGGTGGCGCGACGGGCGGCCCGGCGTACGCGGGCTGCGCGCGACGCAGTGGAAGGTCGGTAAGCGCGCCCTCGGCCACCGGCAGCTCCGGCTGGTCCAACACCGTCGGCGCCACACCCAGCTTGGCGTGCAGCATCCGGGCCACGAGCGGGATCCGCGACGAACCGCCGACCAGGAACAACCCGGCGAGCTGATCCGGACGCAACCCGGCGGCGGCGATCACCTCCCGGGCGCGGTCCACGGCCCGGCGCAGCAACGGTGTGGCGACGCGCTCCACGTCGGCCCGGGTCAGCTGCACCGCGTCCGGCACCCCCGGCACCGCGACCGGCGCCACCATCGAACGGGACAGCGTCTCCTTCGCACCCCGTACCTCGTCCCACAGCCGGACCTGGTCGCGGCGCTGCGCCGCGTCCGCAGGCTCGACCAGCCGGGCCCACTGCGCGGCGTGCCGCTCACCTACCAGTTCCCCCACCCGCCGGACGAGTGCGGCGTCGAGATCCAGGCCACCCAGGTCGGGCAGCCCGCCGTCGGCGACCACGCTGAACCCGGAGTCACCCCACGGGTCGGCGCCCTCGTTGCGCAGCACCGCGACGTCGAGCGTCCCGCCGCCGAAGTCGAAGACCGCGATCGCGCCGCCGACCGGCACCGGCCGGTGCAGCACCTGCGTGTAGTAGCGGGCCGCGGCCACCGGCTCGCGCAACAAGCGGGTGCCCGGCGGGGTCGGCCCGGCGAGGGTGTGCTCGGCGGCCTGCGGCCAGCCAGCCCGCAGCAACGCGTCGGCGAGCACCTGCCGGCGCGTCTCGTCCCACGCCGCCGGGCAGGTCAGCACGGCCGGCGGCAGGAAACCCACGGCTCCCACGGCGGCCCGCGCCACCGCCGCCAGCACCGCGGCCAGCAGGTCCGCCGGCGGGTACGAACGCTCGCCGAGCGGCACGGACGGCTCGTCCACGCGGCGCTTCGGGTTCGCCTCGAAGCGGGCCGGGTCGGCGAGCGCCAACCGTCGCGCGTCCCAGCCGACGTGCAGGGTGCCGTCCGGGTCGGCGTACACGGCCGACGGACTGACCGGCTGACCGTCCATCAGCAGCGGACGGGTCCGCCCGTCCGGCCAGCGCAGCACCGCGACCGTGTTGGACGTACCGAGGTCGACGCCGAGGGCGAAACCCTCGTGCTGCGCTGCCATCTACCGCTACCTCCGCCGCGACGAGGAAAACTCGACCCCGCATCGTACGCAGGCCGCGCCGCCCGGCTGATCACTCGGTCAGGTGCCGCACCCCGACGATCTGGCCCCCGCTGGTCTCCCCGGTCGGGCGGAAACCGAGCTAGTCACCGGCCCTTTCGACGACCGGTCGGTCCGCGGCACGCAGGAGGCGGAGTTGACCGATCTCGGAGGCGTTCTTCATCAGCTCGGCGTTGACCCAGCAGATCGTGTGCGTGACCGTGAGGCCGGACTCGTCGTCCCAGGGATACCGCGCGGTCGAGTTGAGGTCGGCGTCGGCGAGACGGTCGAGGAGCCCCAGCCACTCGGTGCGCAGGTCGCGCAGCCAGGTGACAGTCGGCTCGCCCGCGCCCGGCCACTCGACGTCCGTGCGCTGTCGTGGCGGTCGCCCCCGGAGGTGATCCATCGTCACGGTCCACCACCATCCGATGTGCCAGGTCAGCCACCCGATGGTCGGCGCCGGGACCGGATCGGGTTCCGTGTCGGCCCAGTCCGGGTTCCACCTGCCGTCCGGGCCGCGCCTCACCGACCAGCACAGCGTGGCGGGCTCCCAGAGGAAGTCCGCCGTTTCGAGTCGTTCGAGGTGGTACTCGAACAGCGACCACGTCAGGTCGAACTGCCAGCGCAGCAGGGCGATGGAAGGTACGGGCATCCCGGGATTCTGTCGCGGCACGGCACCCCGGGTCGATTGGATATCCCGCCCACTGCGGGACGTAAGAAGACCGCAAGATCTGCGCTGTCCTCGCCCTCGCCGGTGCTGGCTAGGCTGGTCGGGGAGGTGGCCGGTGGCGCAGCGGGTGCTCGTGGTCGACGACGACCGGACCGTCAGCGACGTGGTCTGCCGGTATCTGGAGCACGCCGGGTACGACGTGAGCCACGTCGGGGACGGCCTCGCAGCCCTGCAGGCCGTCCGGGACGAGCCGCCGCACCTCGTCGTGCTGGACCTGATGCTGCCCGGGCTGGACGGGTTGCAGGTGTGCCGGCGGCTGCGCGAGCGGCCGGACGGCGTACCCATCATCATGTTGACCGCGCGCGGCGACGAGGCCGACCGGGTGCTCGGCCTGCAACTGGGCGCTGACGACTACCTGGGCAAGCCGTTCTCGCCACGGGAACTGGTGTTGCGCGTCGGTTCGGTGCTGCGCCGGGCCGGCGAGCCGGCCGGGCCGGCTGCCGAACTGTTCGCCGACGCGGGCTTGGAGGTCGCCACGGGGCCGCGGATCGCCAGGCTGCACGGCCGCGAGCTGACCCTGACGGTACGGGAGTTCGACCTGTTGACGTACCTGATGCGGCATCCGGGGCGGGCGTTTCGCCGCACCGAGTTGCTGCAACGGGTGTGGGGCTGGACGTTCGGGGACGAGTCCACGGTGACCGTCCACGTGCGGCGGCTGCGGGAGAAGATCGAGGACGACCCGGCCGAGCCGCGCCGGATCGTCACGGTCTGGGGCGTGGGCTACCGGTACGAGCCGGCCGATGCGTGACCTGGCGCTGATCTTCGCGGCGGCGCTCGCGGCGGCTCTCGGCGTGGGTCTGCTCGGGGCGTTGACACTGCGGTTGCTGCGCGACCGGTCGATCACCGTGCACGTCTGCGTCCTGCTCACGATCACCGTCGGCGCAGTGGTGGCAGGTGTCGTGGTGGTCGCCCGGGCGATGTTCCTGTCCCCGCACGACCTCCAGGTCGTCCTGCTCACCGTGGCCGCCGCGGCGTCGGTGAGTCTCGCCGTCGGCTGGTACTTCGGGCGGCGGCTGGCCACCGCCGCGGTCTGGGCCGACCAGGCCCGGGACCGGGAACGGCGGGTCGAGAAGGGCCGCCGGGACCTGGTGGCCTGGGTGTCGCACGACCTGCGCACGCCGCTGGCCGGGCTGCGGGCGATGGCCGAGGCGCTGGAGGACCGGGTGGTCGACGACCCGGCGACGGTCGCCGAGTACCACAGACGCATCCGCACGCAGACCGACCGGATGACACGTCTCGTCGACGACCTGTTCGAGCTGTCCCGGATCAACGCCGGGGCGTTGCGGCTGACGATGTCGGCGGTGCCGTTGGGTGAGGTGGTCTCCGACGCGTTGTCCGGCACCGCGCCGCTGGCCGAGGCCCGGCGCATCCGCCTGGTGGCCGCCGAGTCGGGGTGGCCCACCGTACAGGCCAGCGAGCCCGAACTGGCCCGGGTGGTGGGCAATCTGCTGCTCAACGCGGTGCGCTACACCCCGACTGACGGCACCGTCCGGGTGGACGCCGGGCGCGAACGCGACGCCGCCTGGTTGGCGGTCGCCGACACCTGCGGCGGCATCCCGGAGGACGACCTGCCCCTGCTGTTCGACGTGGCGTTCCGGGGCGAGCCGGCCCGCACGCCCGACCCGGGCGGGGAGGGCTCCGGCGGGCTGGGGCTGGCGATCGTCCGAGGGCTGGTCGAGGCGCACGGCGGCCGGGTGGACGTGCAGAACGTCGTCGGTGGCTGCCGTTTCGTGGTGCACCTTCCGGTCGCCTGACCTGTCGTCAGCGGCCGGGCGTCAGCTCGCCGAACCAGCGCCGCCCCCACCGGAACACCTGCCGCACCGCGAGCCCCGCCGCTTCGGCGACCGGGTGCACGGCGCGTACGTCGAGGCGGGCCCACCGGAACGCCGGGCCCAGCAGCAGCCGGCCGGTCCCGTGCGCGGCGGCCACCCGGGCCTGACCCTGCCACAGCCCGGCCCCGGGCGGCTCCAGCTCGACCAGGACCGTGCCCCCGGATGCGAGCAGTTCCCGGCACCGGCGCAGCAGTGCGACCGGATCACCGCCGATGCCGATGTTGCCGTCGATCAGCACCGCGTGCGCCCACCGGCCCTCGCCGGGCAGCGGGTCGAACAGGTCACGGTGCAGCGCCACCGCGCCACGGGCGCGGGTGAGCCGCACGGCAGTGGCCGACACGTCCACGCCGACAGTCGTGCGGCCCGCCCGGGTCAGCGCGACGGTGAGCCGGCCCGGCCCGCAGCCGAGGTCCAGCGTCGGCCCGGCGCAGCGGCCGACAAGCGCGGCGACAGCCGGCTCGGCGTCGCCGTGCCAGCGGGCCACCGGCAGCGGTCTGCGCACGCCGTCGCCGTCCACCAGCCACCGCCCGTCGGCCGCCCCGTCGGCGAGGACGGCGGCGAATCCGTCCGCGCCGGCGTTTCCCGTCGGCTCGGCGACCCGCGCGGCAGTGTCGACCGGGTTCACCGCCGGCCGCCCGGCGCCAGGGCGAGCCGGACCGCCGCGACCTGCCTGGCGAACCGGCCCCCGGGCGCCTGCACCGCCACGGCGAGGGCGTCGGGCCACTCGTCGACGTCGCGCAGCACCGGCAGCGGCGCGGTGCGCAGTCCTCGCCCGCCCAACGCGGCCCAGGTGTCCCGGCCGGTGTGCGGTGTCGACATCGGCACGTCGCGCAGCACGCCCGCGTGTCGAGGGTCGCGCAGCCCCAGCGACCACCAGCCGCCGTCGGCGGCCCGACCGAGGACGGCGTCTGCGGTACGCAACCGGCGTACGCCAGCGGTCAGGCGGGCCGGGGTCAGTTGCGGAGTGTCCATCCCGATCTGGAGCACGGGCCTACCCGGGTACGCCTCGGCCACCTCGGCGTACGCGTTGGCGAGCCGGTCACCGAGTCCGGTGCCCCGCTGGTCCAGCACGTCCCAGCCGATCAGCGCCGCGGTCAACGCGGCGGCGTCCTGGGCCTGGGTCAGCCGGCCCGCGCACGCCAGCACCGGAGTGACGCCGGGCGTGGCGCGGACGGCGTCGAGGGTGTCGCGTAGCGCGGCGGCGGCGATCCGGGCCGCCTGCTCGGCCGTGGCCGGCGGGCAGAGCCTGGTCTTCACCGCACCGGGCAGCGGCGCCTTCGCGACCACCAGCAGGATTGTCACCGGGAGCCGTCCACGGTCCGCAGCACGCCGGCGAAGTCGCGGGTCGCGCGCAGGGTGCCCCGCACCGAACCGGACACCTTGGAGCGGGTGCCGGCGGCCCGGGGCGCGTAGGTGACGTCCAGTTCGTGGATCCGCCAGCCGGCGGCGGCGGCCCGGATCAGCAGTTCGAGGGGGTAGCCGAAGGCCCGGTCGGTGACCCCGAGGGAGAGCAGCGCGTCGCGGCGGGCCACCCGGATCGGGCTGAGGTCCCGCAGGGGTACGCCCCGGCGGCGCAGCAGCGCGGCGACGAGCGCGGTGCCGACGCGGGCGTGCCACGGCCACACCCCGGCGCCCACCGGTCGCCGCCGGCCGACGCTGAGGTCCGCGACACCGGCCGCGACGGGCGCCACCAGGGCGGGCAGCTCGGCCGGGTCGAACGAGCCGTCGGCGTCCAGGACGCACACCAGGTCGCCGTCGGCGGCCTCCAGGCCGGCGTGCACCGCCGCGCCGTAGCCACGGCGGGGCTCGTGGACCACCCGCGCGCCGTGCCGGGCCGCCACCTCGGGCGAGCCGTCGCGGGAGCCGTTGTCCACGACGATGGCCCGGTAGCCGCGCGGCAGCGCGGTGAGCACACCGGGCAGCGCGGCCGCCTCGTCCAGGCAGGGCAGCACCACGTCGATCTGAGTCGCCATACCGCCGACGCTAGGACGGCACCCGGTGGGCGGAGGCCGGAATGTGCTTACCGAACCCTTACCACCTGGACATTTCTTACCGTCCGGTGACGGGCCGGCGGTTCCACGGCGCGCGGGTCGGCTGTCGCCGTACCGTCCGGTGGTCATGACCTCGACCACCGCCTCCCCCACCGCGACCGGGCGGACGCCTACCCGCCGCCGTCCGGGGGACCTGCTGGTGCTGGGCGTGGAGGCGGCGCTGCTCGCCACGGCCGTGGCGGTGGGCGCGGTGCTGAACGCGCGCGGCGCCGGCCTGCACGCCGACGCCGCCCCGCTGTACGGAACGTGGCGTCCGCACGTCGGCTGGGGCAGCCCAGTCGCGCTGCTGATCGCGGTCGGGGTGGTGGGCTGGGGCGCGCGGTGGGCCCGCACGGCCCGCTGGGGTCTCCTGCTTGTCGTCGCGTGGCTGACGGCGGTGGCGTGGACGCTGTCGCTGGCCCTGGTGGACGGCTGGTCGGCGGGCCTGGCGCAGCGGCTGACGCCGCAGGCCGAGTACCTGCACGAGGTTCCCCGGGTCACCGACATCCCGGCGATGCTCGCCGGCTTCACCGACCGGATCGTGGACTTCCAGCCGGACTCCTGGTCCACCCACACCGCCGGCCATCCACCGGGCGCGCTGCTGATCTTCGTCGGGCTGGACCGGGTCGGTCTCGGCGGCGGCACCGCCGCCGCGCTGGCGTGCGTGCTGCTCGGCGCCACGGTCGCGGTGTCGGTGCCGGTGACGCTGCGGGCTCTCGGCGCACCCGACGCCGCCCGCGCGGTCGTCCCGTTCCTGGTGCTGCTGCCCGGTGCGGTCTGGGTGGGCGCCTCGGCCGACGGGATCTTCGCCGCCGTCGTCGCCGCCGGGCTGGCCCTGCTGGCGGTACGCGGCCGGGCCACCGCCGCGGCCGGTGGCGTCGCGCTCGGCTTCGCGCTGCACCTGTCGTACGGGTTTCTGCTGGTCGGGGTGCTGGCGCTGGCCGTGCTGGCGCTGCGTCGTAGCCATCGCTGGAGTGCCCTGCTCGCCGCCGGCGCTGGCGTGGCCGCCGTGACTGCCGTCTTCGTCGCGGCCGGCTTCCAGTGGTGGGTCGGCTACGACCTGGTCGTCGAGCGGTACTACCAGGGCTGGGCGGCCGACCGTCCGTACGCCTACTGGGTGTGGGCCAACCTGGCGGCGCTGCTGCTCAGCGCCGGTCCGGTGCTCGGGCCGGCGCTGCGCCGGGTGCTGCTGGCCGCCCGGTCGCGGTGGGCCGGGGCATGCGGACGGCTACCGGCCCGCGTGGTCGCGGCCGCGCGGGCCGCCGGTCCGACGGTGCTGCTGCCGCTGGCGGCCGTGGTCGCGGTGCTCGGGGCGGACCTGTCCGGGCTCAGCAAGGCCGAGGTGGAGCGGATCTGGCTGCCGTTCATCGTGTGGCTGCTGGTGGCCACCGCCCACCTTCCGGCGGGGTCACGGCGCTGGTGGCTGGCCGCACAGGCGGTCACCGCGCTGGCCGTCAACCACCTGATCTGGACGGTGTCCTAGCTCCGCGCGCATCCCGGTACCGCCACGGCGAACGGCATCAGACCGGGGCGACGGCGGCCGGCTCGCGCAGCGGGTCAGTCGCGAAGCCGGCCACCCCCTCGGCGAAACCGACCCGGGCCGTGTAGCCGAGCAGGCCGGCGGCGCGGGTCGGGTCGGCCACCACGTGCCGCACGTCAGCCGCCCGGGCGCCGCCGACCACCTGCGGGGCCGGGCCGCCCATCGCCTCGGCGAGGGTCACCGCCAGCTCGCCGACTGTGTGCGGTTCTCCCGAGCAGACGTTCACGGGAGTGAGCGTGGCCTGCGGCGCGGCGCTGGTCAGGGCCAGCAGGTTGGCCCGCGCCACGTCGGTGACGTGCACGAAGTCGCGCCGCTGCCGGCCGTCCTCCAACACCCGGGGCGCCTCACCGGCGGCCAGCGCCGACCGGAAGATCGACGCCACCCCCGCGTACGGGGTGTCGCGGGGCATCCGAGGACCGTAGACGTTGTGGTAGCGCAACGCCCACACCCCGCCGCCGGTCTGCCGCGCCCACGCCGCCGCCAGGTGCTCCTGGGCGAGTTTGCTCGCGGCGTACGTGCTGCGTGGTTCCAGGGGAGCGTCCTCGGGCACCAGCGCCGGGTCGAGGCCGCTGTCGCAGTGCGGGCAGGTCGGGTCGTACCGGCCGGCCGCCACGTCCTCGGGCCGCCGGGGCGCGGGGCGTACCGGGCCGTGCGCGGCGCAGATGTAACGCCCCTCGCCGTACACCACCATCGAGCTGGCCAGCACCAGCCGGCCGATCCCGGCGCGGTGCATCGCCGCCAGCAGCACCGCCGTGCCGTAGTCGTTGTGCGTGACGTAGTCGGGGGCGTCCGACGGGTCCAGGCCGTGCCCGACCATCGCCGCCTGGTGGCAGACCGCGTCCACCCCGGAGAGCAGCCGGTCCAGCAGAGGGCCGTCGCGGACGTCGCCGCGCACCACGTCATGCCCGCGTGACCAGACGGGCAGTTCCCCGCCGTGCGCCTGGGGCAGCAGCGCGTCCAGCGCCACCACCTCGTGGCCCCGCTGGACGAGCAGGTCGACGACCTGCGATCCGATGAACCCGGCCGCGCCGGTGACCAGTACCCGCATTCCGGTCACGGTAGGGCGGGAGGGACGCCCGGCGGGCCCGTTCGCCCGACCCGTAAGGAGTTCACAACAGCTGCCGGTGCGGTAAGCGTTCGGTAATGCGGCAAACCCGACCAGGCCGTACCCGCGCGGTTTAGCCTGCCCGCAGTGCGTCACACCGCCGACCACGGCGGTCAGGAAGGAGCGGCGGTGCCTCCGAGGCCACCAGGGGTGGACACGATCGAGCGGAGTTGGCGCAGTCCGCTGCGCGGCCCCTGGCTCACCGCGGTGTACGGCACGGCGCTCCTCGTCGCGCTGCCCCTGGTGATCATCACGGGGCTGCTCGACTACGCCGCCTACGGTCCCCAGTTCGACCAGGCGTTCCCCACCGACGTGGGCTGGCTGCGGCTGCCCGCCTTCGACTGGCCGACGCGGCCGTCCTGGCTGTTCCGGGTCACCCAGGGTCTGCACGTGACGCTCGGGATCGTGCTCATCCCTGTGGTGCTGGGCAAGCTGTGGTCGGTGCTGCCGAAGCTGTTCGACTGGCCGCCGGTCCGCTCGCTGGCCCAGGCGCTGGAACGACTCACGCTGCTGCTGCTGGTCGGCGGCATCCTCTTCCAGATCGCCACCGGACTGCTCAACATCCAGTACTCGTACGTGTTCGGCTTCGACTTCTACACCGCCCACTACTTCGGCGCCTGGATCTTCACCGGGGCGTTCGTGGCGCACGTGGTCATCAAGTTCCCCCGGCTGGTGACCGCGCTACGATCCCGACCGTTCGGCGCGCAGCTGCGGACCTCACGTGCCGCGACCCGACCCGAGCCACCCGACCCGGACGGGCTGGTCGCCACCGAACCCGGACCGGCCACCGTCAGCAGACGCGGCGCGGTCGGCCTGGTCGGCGGCGGGGCACTGCTGCTGGCCGTCCTCACCATCGGGCAGAGCCTGGACGGTCCTTTGCGCCGCACCGCGCTGCTGCTGCCCCGGGGCCGGCAGCCCGGCCCGGGACCGAACGGCTTCCCGGTCAACCGCACGGTCGCCGCCGCAGGCGTACGCCCGGAGCAGACCGGCGCCGGGTGGCGGCTCACCCTACGCGGTGGCGGCCGGACGGTGACCCTGGACCGGTCGGCGCTGCTGGCCATGGCGCAGCACACCGCCGCGCTGCCGATCTCCTGCGTGGAGGGTTGGTCGACCCGGCAGACCTGGACCGGCGTACGGCTGCGGGACCTGGCCGCCCGGGCCGGCGTCCCCGACCCGGCGTCGGCGCGGGTGTCGTCGCTGGAGCAGGCCGGACTGTTCCGCACGGCGGTACTCGCGTCCAACCAGGTCCTCGACCCGGACGCGCTGCTCGCCCTGCGGGTCAACGGCGTCGACCTCTCCCCCGACCACGGCTACCCGGCCCGGGTCATCGTGCCGGCCCTGCCCGGAGTGCACTGCACGAAGTGGGTCGCCGAGATCGACTTCCAGGGCCGGGCCCATGGCTGACCGGATGCGCGCCCGCTACGGCGCCGCGCCCTGGCACCTCGTCGTGGTGACCGCAGCCCTCGTGCTGGCCGGCTGGGTGGCGCTGCGGGTGGCCCACGAGGCGACCGCCGGCCGGATGCTGCTGTGGTTCCTCGGCGCGGTCGTCGCCCACGACCTGGTGCTCTTCCCGGTGTACGCGGCAGTCGACCGCCTGCTGCGCGCGGTGGCACGCGGCCGGGTCACACTGCTCAACCACCTGCGGGCGCCGGCGCTCGGCAGCGCCCTGCTGTTCCTCGTCTACTCCCCGGGCATCCTGCGCCTGGGCGAGACCACCCACCTGGCGGCCACCGGTCAGGACCAGCGGCCGTACCTGGGGCGATGGCTCCTGCTCAGCGCGGCGCTGTTCGGGCTCAGCGCGGTCACGTACCTCCTGCGGCGCCGTCAGGCCTCGCCGAAGCGGTCGGACAGCGCGTAGCGCAGCAGGACCACGTCGCCGATCTGCCGGACCTCGGCCAGCCGGGCGCGGCGGCCCGCGTGCCACGGGAAGCTCCCCTCGCCGACGAAGCGGGGTGCCCGGCCGTCGCCGACGAAGAACGGGGCCACCACCAGGTGCAGCTCGTCGGCGAGGCCGGCGGTGAGGAACTGGGCGTGCACCGTCCCGCCGCCCTCCACCATGAGCCGCCGGACGCCCCGCCCCGCCAGGTCGGCCAGCAGCCAGGCCGGGTCGATCGGCTCACCGGCGTCGACGATGGTTGCCGCCCGCTCCAGCCGTTCCCTGGTCTTGTCCAGCGCCGACGTGGCGCAGTAGACGAGCCGGGTCGCGTCCCCGGCAGTGAAGAACCGGGCGGTCGGGTCGAGGTCACCCCGCGCGGTCAACGTGACCCTCACGGGCGAGGCCGGCCGGCCACCGGCCACCCGCTCCGCCCTGCGTACGGCGGAGCGCACCAGCAGGCGGGGATCGTCCCGCCGGACCGTGCCGGCACCGACCAGGATCGCGTCGCAGCTGGCCCGGACCGCGTCGACACGGTCCAGGTCGTCCTCGTTGGACAGCAGCAGCCGCTGCTCGGACGAGTCGTCGATGTACCCGTCGATCGAGGTGGCGCAACTCAGCAGCACGTACGGCCGCGCCGGCCGGCCGCTCACGGGACGTCGGGCCGCTCGGACGTCAGGCCCGCGAGGGCCTCGGCCGCCTCCGTCTGCGCCGCCTTGGCCGCCTTCGCCGCCAGATATCCCGCGTTGGCCGGGGAGAGGAAGACGCTGGTGGGCACGCGCTCGGCGACGTCCACACCGAGGCGGGTCAACTGCTCGGCCTTGTCCGGGTTGCTGCTGAGCAGCCGGATCCGGGGCACGCCCAGGGTGACAAGCATCTGCGCGGCGGCGCTGTAGTCCCGCTCGTCCTCGCCCCGGCCCAGCGCGACGTTCGCCTGGTAGGTGTCCAGGCCGGCGTCCTGCAGGGCGTACGCGTCGAGTTTGGCGTACAGGCCGATGCCCCGGCCCTCCTGGCGCAGGTAGAGCAGGAACCCGCCGGTCTCGGTGATCCGCTCCACCGCCTCGCGCAACTGCGGACCGCAGTCGCAGCGCTGGCTGCCGAACACGTCGCCGGTCAGGCATTCGCTGTGCGGGCGGACCAGGGGGGCTTCGCCGCCGGCGGCGAGGCGGTCCAGCGCGCCCGCCCAGTCGCCGAGGCCGAGAGCGAGGTGCTCCCGACCGTCCACAAGGCCCTTGAAGGTGAACACCCGCACGGTCGTGGCGTAGCCGTCCGGGAACACCAGCGGCACCGTGACCTGCGTACGGATCGTGGCGACGGGCAGTGCTTCGGGCATGGGACTCCTTTGTCCGGCGTCACCGTCCCACGGTGACGCGTACCGTCTCACAACCGGCTCAACAGTCATCGCCGGACGTGACTTCCCGGGTGCGGGGAATCCGGGTCCGCCGCGTCAGGAGCACGGCGGCGCCGGGAAGGCTCGCGACCAGCACCAGCGCCCCGTAGACGGTGGCGGTGGCGACACCCTGGGCGGCGCTGAGGCCCGCCGCCCCGAACGCCCACGCGGCAACCCCCTCGCGTGGCCCGAACCCGGCGATGTTCAGTGGCAGCCCCATGGCCAGCAGGGCGAGCAGAGTCAACGGCAGCAGCCGGGACAGTGGGGCGTCCGCACCTGCGGTCCGCGCCGCCACCAGGAAGGTGGCCAGGTGACCGGCCACCATCACGGCGGAGGCGACCACCACCCCGAACCAGGTGCGCCGGGCCAGCAGCCCGGCCCGCACGTCATCGACGGCGGTGCGCAGCGGCCGTACCCACCGCGACCGGCCGCCGTCCGGCAGGGCCCGCGCCGCAAGCACGGCGACCAGTCCCGCGACGACAAGCAGCGCGGCGGCGACCGGCAGGTACGACCGCACCGGCGACGGGAACGCGGCGAGCACCACGAGCGCCACGCCCACGAGGACGACCTGGCCGGCGGTCCGCTCCCAGACGACCGCGCGGATGCCCCTGCTGACGTCGCCCGCGTCGCGGCCGTGACGCACCGCCCGGTGCACGTCGCCGAGCACCCCGCCGGGCAGGGTGGCGTTGAGGAAGACGGCCCGGTAGCAGTGCGCGACCGCTGTCGTCAACGGCAGCCGTACGCCCAGGCCGCCGGCGACGAGGCTCCACCGCCAGGCCGCGCAGACCGTGGTGAGCACGCCGATGACCAGCGCCGCGGCCAGTGCGGGCGCGTCGATCAGGCGTACCCCGGCGAGGAACGGGCCGCCACCCACCTGCCACAGCAGGACGGCGAGCAGACCCACCCCGCCGACCACTCGTGCCCAGGCCCAGACCATCGGCGCCGGCCTCCCTATGAAGATCGTCCACTTGCCCTAGTCCACGTACCCAGGGCGAGATCAGTTCATCCGTCCGCGAGCAGGTCGAGGTGCTCGACCAGGACGGTGAGCCGGCCCGCTGCCGCGTCGGCCAGTCGGCGCTCGGCGTACGCCAGGGTTGGGCCGGTGAGGTCGGGGCGCTGGGCGCGGGCCGCGCCGAGCCAGCCGCGGAACCATTCGGCGGCCAGGTCGGCGTGTTCGGGGCCGAGCCGCCACGGGCTGGGGCGTTCCCGCACCTGGACACCCCGGCGCGCGAACGCGGCGGCGGTGACGGCGGCGGCGTCCGGTCCGAGCAGCCGGCGGCCGTCGACGGTACGACGCTGGTGGTCGTTGAACGCGTCCTGCACCGCCTCGTCCAGCGGGTCGGCCGGGGTGAGCCGGACCCGCCCGGTCACCGAGACCGCGAACAGGGTGGGCCGGCCGACGCAGGCGGCCACCACCCGGTCGACCTCCTCGGCGGTGAGCATGTCCAGCAGAGCGGACGCGGTGACCAGCGAGCCGTCGGCCAGGTCGGCGGCGGTCAACCGGGTGAGGTCCCCGCAGCGGGTGCTGACGGTTACCGGGGCGCCGTCGGCGGCGGTCACGCCGGTCATGCCCCCGGCGGCTCGGGCCAGCAGGTCGGCGTCGCGGTCGTGCAGGATCCAGTGCTGCGGGCCGGGTAGCCGGGCGGCCAGCCAGCGGCTCATCGAGCCGGTGCCGCTGCCCAGGTCGTGGACCACAGTCGGGCGGTCGCCGGCGAGCCGCGCCCGGACGGCATCCAGCAGGTCCTCGGCGCGGGCCGCCGCGTCGGCGGGCTCGCGCAGCCGCAGCCAGTCGGCGAACGGCATGGTCTCCTGGACGGTCATGCCGTCACCTCCTCCAGCACGGCGGCCAGCGACGCGATCGTCACCGGCCAGTCGGTCAGGGTGTCGCGTCGGGCCAGGGCGGCTCGCCGCAGCCGGGCGCGCAGCTCGTCGTCACCCCACCACCAGCTCAGCGCCCCGGCCAGGGCGGCCGGGTCGTCCGGCGGGACCAGCAGTCCGGGCAGGTCACCGTCGGGGGCGCGGCCCAGCGCCTCGGGCAGGCCCCCCACCTCGGTGGCCAGCACCGGCACGCCACGGGCCAGCGCCTCGGTGACGACCATCCCGTACGTCTCGCCCCTCGACGGCAGCACCAACAGGTCGGCGGCGGCGTACGCGGCCTCGAGCGCCGGCCCGGTCAGCGCGCCCGCCAGCCGGACCCGTTCCGACAGGCCGGCGCCGGCGAGCCGGTCGCGCAGCCGGTGCACGAATTCGGGTTCGCGGGTCAGTGTTCCGGCGCAGACAAGCGTCCAGGGCATCTCGGCCAGCACGCACAGGGCGTCGACGAGCAGGTCGTGCCCCTTGTGGCGGGTGACCGCCGCGACGCAGAGCAGCCGCTGGCCGGCTGCCGAGCCGGGGGGCGCCGGCTGTGCGGGGGTCACCCCCGGCGGCGCGACCCGAACTCGGTCGGGCGGCAACCAATGCCGGGCCAGCAGGCGACGGCGGGTCCACTCGCTCGTGGTGACGACGGCTCGCGCGGTGGCCAGCGCCCGGCCCTCGGCCTCGTCGTCCAACGGCATGTGCACCAGAAGGACGAGGCGCAGCCGTGTCGCGTGCGGGGCGAGCAGGGCAGGCACTGTCGAGGCGATCAGGCCGTCGACGAGCACCACGGCGTCGTCAGGGGCAGTGGCGAGCAGCCGGGACAGCACCGTGAGCGCGGCCGGGTCGGGGTGCGGCCACGCTCCGGGCACCGCGTGTTCGTGCACCATCCAACCGCGCTCGGCGAGTCCGGCGCAGACCCGCCTGTCGTACGTGTTGCCACCGCTGGGCGCAGCCGGGTCGTCGATGTCGCCGGGCAGGACGACGTGCACCGTACGGCCGGTCGTGCCCGGCCCGCCGGCGGGCGCTGTCCGGCCCGCGACGATCACAGGGACCGCTCGTAGCTGGCCCAGGCGATGTGTGACTCGTGCAGGGTGACGGTGATGCCGGTCAGCTCGCGCGCGCCCGCGCCCAGCTGGCCGGCGTGCGCCCGCTCGGCCAGCCGGTCGGCGATGGTGCGGGCCAGCACCTCGGTGGTGGTGTTCACCCCGGCGAACGCCTCCTCGTCGTCGAGGTTGCGGTACGTCAGCTCGCCGAGTACCGCCCGCAGCTGCTCGGTGGCCAGGCCGATGTCGACCACGATGCCGTCGGCGTCCAGGTCGGGCCTGCGGAACGTGGCGTCGACCACGAACGTCGCGCCGTGCAGACGCTGGGCCGGGCCGAACACCTCGCCCCGGAAACTGTGGGCGATCATCATGTGATCCCGAACGGTCACGCTGAACACGGTCACTCCCCGTCGTCGTAGGTGATGAGGTGGCAGAGGGCGGACCTGTCGCCCGTGCTGAGGTCGGCGAGGACGCCGGGCAGGTCCGCGAACCGCGACGCGCCGGTGATCAGCGCGTCGAAGGCCGGATCGTCGAGCAGGTCCAGGGCGAGCGCCAGCCGGTCGGAGTAGCTGCGCCGCCCCCGTCGCGCGGGCGCCACCATGCCGACCTGACTGCTGCGTACGGTGAGCCGTCCGGAGTGGAACGCCCCGCCCAGCGACACCTGCACCTGGCGGTCGCCGTACCAGCTCAGCTCGATCACCGTGCCCTCGGGCGCGAGCAGGTCCAGTGACTGTTGCAGCCCGGCGGCTGTGGCGCTGGCGTGTACGACGAGGTCCCGGTCGCCTGTCGCGTCGGTGGGCCTGGCGAAGCCGACACCCAACGCCCCGGCGACCCCGGCGCGGCGCGCGTCGGTGTCGACCAGCTCGACCTGCACGCCGGGGAACCGGGCGAGCAGCGCCGCCACGCAGCAGCCCACCATGCCGGCGCCGACGACGCTGACGCGGTCGCCGACCAGCGGCGCGGCGTCCCACAGCGCGTTCACTGCGGTCTCCACGGTGCCGGCCAGCACGGCCCGGGCGGGCGGCACGTCGTCCGGCACCGGCACCACGGCGCTTGCCGGCACGACGTACGCGCTCTGGTGCGGGTGCAGGCAGAAGACCGTGCGCCCGAGCAGCTCCGCCGGCCCCTGCTCGACCACGCCGACGCTGAGGTAGCCGTACTTCACAGGCCCGGGAAAGTCGCCCTCCTGGAAGGGCGCGCGCATCGCCGCGTACTGGTCTGGGGGCACCCGACCGGCGAAGACAAGCGTCTCGGTGCCCCTGCTGACGCCTGAGTAGCGCGCCCGTACCAGCACCTCGTCGGGGCCTGGCGTGGGCAGCGACACCGGCCGGATCTCGGCCACGCCGGGTTCGCGCACCCAGCAGGCGTACGCCTCGCGGATCACCGTCGCGCACCTCACCTTTTTGTCCCTGTCGAACCGAACGGACCTGGTTTCCGTGTTCCCTGTCGGGGTCGTCGATCATAAACACGGAGGTACGGTGCCCACAGTTCGAAGTGGTCCGGTGATCGGGCTGAGCGCTCAACTGGCCGTGCTGGCGGCGCTGGCCGCCACGGTGGGGCTGGGTGGCGCCGGCTGGCTGGTCGGGTCGGCCTACGCGGTGGTCACCTGCCTCGCGTTGAGTCGGGGGCTGGGCCGCGCCGGCGCGTCGCGACTCGGCCCCGCCGACCGGGTAACGCTGACCCGGGGCGTCCTGGTGGGCGCGGTCACCGCGCTGGTGGCGGACTCGTTCGGTCGACCCACGCCGGTGCCGCTGCTGGTGGCGGTGAGCGCTGTGGCGCTGCTCCTGGACGCGGTCGACGGCCGGGTGGCCAGGCGCACGGGCACGGTGAGCGCGCTCGGCGCCCGCTTCGACATGGAGGTCGACGCGTTCCTCATCCTGGTGCTCAGCGGGTACGTCGCGTCCGCGCAGGGCGGGTGGGTGCTGGCCATCGGCGCGATGCGGTACGCGTTCGTCGCCGCGATGCCTGTGCTGCCGTGGTTGGACGGTCCGCTGCCGCCGCGTTTCTGGCGCAAGGTGGTGGCCGCCGCGCAGGGCGTCCTGCTGACCGTAGCGGCGGCCCGGGTGCTGCCGGAGCCGTGGACGACGCTGGTGCTGGTGGTGGCGTTGGCGCTGCTCGTCGAGTCGTTCGGCCGGGACGTGGCGTGGCGGTGGCGGCACCGGCCGGCGGCCCGGCGACTCCGCCAGGCGTCGGTATCCGTCGCGGCCCCCACGACCGTCGTCGCGCCGCTGGCCATCGCTCCGGTGGCGTTGCCGCTGCTGCCCTCGGGTGGGCACACGCCTGTCGTCGTGCCGCCGCTGCTGCCGGTGCGTGCGATGGCGGTCCGCTCGGGCGGTACGGTCCACTCCGACTGGAGGCTGTGATGACCCTTCCCGCCCGGCTGCGCCGGATGGCCGGCCGGCTGCGCCCGCGCTCCGCTGTGGCCGGCGACGCGTCCCCGCGTACCCCGGGGGTGTCGCAGGTGGGGCGCGGCCGTGCGCGGCGCGCGGTGGGCGCGGTGCTGGCGGTGGGGTTGGTGTACGCCGTGCTCGCCGGTCCGGACCGGCTCGGCGAGCTGACGCCCGGCGCGTTGCTGCGCATCCCCCTGGAGGGGTTGCTTGTCGCCGCGCTGCTGCTGGCGCTCCCGGCGCGACCCCGGCGGGTGGTGGTGGCCGTGGTCGGGCCGCTGCTGGGCCTGCTGGCCGTCGTCAAGCTCGCCGACCTGGGCTTCCGCACGACCCTGGACCGGCCGTTCGACCTGGTGCTGGACTGGCTGCTGCTGGACGACGCGTTCGGCTTCGTCAGGGACTCGGCCGGCCGGGCCGGCGCGGTGGGCGCTGCCGTCGGCGCGGTGGTGCTGATCGGCGTGCTGCTGCTGGTGACGACAGTGGCGCTGCGGCGGGTGGCGGCGCTGCTGGTCCAGCACGAGCGGGTCGCGACCCGGGTGGTGGCGGCGCTTACCGTCGGCTGGGTGGTCTGCGCCGTGGTGGGCGTGCGGATCGTTCCGGGCGTGCCGGTGGCCGACACCGGGGTCACCGCGCTTGTCGGCGCGCACGCCGAGCAGGTGGACGCGCGACTGCGGGACCGCGAACGGTTCACCGCCCAGATCGCCGCCGACCCGTTCCAGGACGTCCCTGGTGACCGCCTGCTCACCGGGCTACGCGGCAAGGACGTCGTCCTCGCGTTCGTGGAGAGCTACGGCCGCGACGCCATTGAGGATCCGGAGCTGGCGCCGCAGGTCAACCCGGTGCTCGACGGTGGGACCGAGCGGCTGCGCGCCGCCGGATACCAGGCCCGCAGCGGCTTCCTGACCTCCCCCACCTTCGGCGGCGGCAGTTGGCTGGCGCACGACACGCTGCTGTCGGGGTTGTGGACGGACAACGAGCAACGGCACCGCAGCCTGCTGGCCAGCGACCGGCTCACCCTCAACGGCGCGTTCCGCCGGGCCGGCTGGCAGACCGTCGGGGTGCTGCCGGCCGCCACCCAACCCTGGCCGGAGCAGGGCTTCTTCTCGTACGACCGCTACTACGACGCCGAGGCGATGGGCTACCGGGGGCCGAAGTTCAGCTACGCGCCGATGCCCGACCAGTACACGTTGTCGTTCTTCCAGCGGACGGTACGCGCCGACGCGGACCGACCGGTCATGGCGGAGATCCCGCTGATCTCCAGTCACTCGCCGTGGACGGCGGTGCCCCGGATGATCGGCTGGGACCAGGTGGGTGACGGCTCGGTGTACCGCGACCAGGCGGCCCGGGACGACGGCGACGCCGACGACACCGGCCGGGCCCGGGCCGGCTACCGCCAGGCCATCGCGTACTCCCTGGAGACGTTGATCTCCTACGTGCGGACCTACGGGGACGACGACCTGGTGCTCGTCTTCCTCGGTGACCACCAGCCCGCACCGGTGGTCACCGGCGAGGGGGCCAGCCGGGACGTGCCGATCACCATCGTCGCGCGCGACCCGGCGGTGCTGAACCGGGTGTCGGGCTGGGGCTGGCAGCCCGGACTGCGCCCGGGACCGGACGCCCCGGTGTGGCCGATGGACACCTTCCGGGACCGGTTCCTGACCACCTTCGGACCGTCGACGCCGCCGATCGCCGCCCCACGCTGACCTCGACAGGCGCCACTACCAGCGGTTGCGGGCCTCCTCGGCCCAGCCGACGAGCCCGTCGAGGCTCACAGTCGTCCCGTCGTCGGTCGTCGCCCAGCCGGAGAAGTGCCCGAAACACTGGTGCGTCTCGTTCGCCACCACACCCAGGTTGGTGCGGGCCACCTTCTCGTGGAACGGCTGGAACTCGACCTGGACCCGTTCCCCGCTGATCCGCCAGGGGCGCAGCCAGTCCGACCGGTCGTAGGTCCAGCGCAGCTCCTCACCGATCTTGTGCAGGCGGCCGTCGACGAACAGGCCGTTCTCGGTGACGCCGGTGCCGTCGGTCCACTTGCCGCCGAGCTGGATCGCCCGTCCCGGCGCCGCGCCGGCGGCCCAGTTCCACGTGATCGAGTACGGCCACCTGCCGCGACCGTGGTCCAGCACGGCGAACGCGTCAGGTCCACCGATCTCGTACGTCTGGCCGTGCAGCTCCAGCGTGCCGAGGACCGGGCGGCCGAGGTCCTTCACCGTGTACTGGAATCGCGTGGGGCTCCACGGCACGACCACGCCGAGCGACTCGTGGCCGGCCGGCAACGGCACGTCCACCTCCAGTCGTACGCCGGGGGCGCTCGCCGAGATGGCGGTGCCGTCCGGCCGCTGGGTGATCCGGATCGCCAGGTCACCACCCCGCGCGCCCGCCTCGCCCACGCCGCACCGTGGCGGTAGCACCGCTGCGCGCGCCAGCGGCACCACCGCCTCGGCCTTGGTCTCGATGCCGCTGTCCCGGTCGAGCACGTAGACGCTGTGCACACCTGCGTAGTCGAGCGACGAGGCGACCAGCCCGACGATGTGCCGTGGGGTCACGATGCCCCAGTACTCCCACCGCTTGGTCCGGCCCCACCCGCGCAGGTTCGCTGTGTGCAGCGGGCGGCGGGTCCAGCCCACCGCCGCGGGGTTGAGCCGCCCGTTCGGTTGGCACAGCTCGACAGGTGAGGTCAGCTCACGTTCGTGCGTCACGAGGTGCACGATAACCGCCGCCGCCCGGCCGGCTTGACTGACACATCGATGCGCCCTACGGTCATACGACATCGGACATAGGATGTCATAGGATGTGGTGCATGCGGCAGCTCTGGCTGCTCCTGACTCTTTCTCTCCCATCGTCCTGGTAGCTGCTCCGCCTCGCCCGCCGCTCTGGTGCGGGCACGCCCGGCCCCGCCTGCGGCCACGAACCCGCACGAGACCGGCAGGAATCCCTTGTCATCGGCCGCTTCAGCCCCCCGCGGCCCGACGCTGCGGGGCGGCCACGGACACCGGCGTCCCTGGCCGCCCGGCATCCCCTTGAAGGAATAGGACCCCATGAAGCTGTCTGCCCTCGGCCGCATCGCTCTGGCCACAGGCATCGCCGTGCTGACCACCGCCATGCTCCCCGGCACCCCCGCGACCGCCGCACCGGTGAAGAGGAAGATCCTCCCCGTCCTGGTGGAGTTCAGCGACGCGTCCTTCCAGTTCCCGGACAAGGTGAAGGCGTCCACGCCGGACACCTACTTCGGGGCGAAGAGCGACTCGGCCGCGTCGTTCCTGTCGGAGGTGTCGCGCGGGCAGTACACGGTGGTACCCGCCGCCAAGGAGCAGTTCCTCGGCCCGATCAAGCTGGATCTGAGCGCCGCCGGCTGCCCGCAGGGCAAGATCAACCAGATGACCCGGGAGGAACTCACCAAGCGGGGCCTGGTCGCGGGCAAGGACTACGAAAGCCTCTCGATCGTCTTTCCGGCGCAGAAGACGAACTGCCCCTGGGCCGGCCTCGCCACCATGCCCGGCCCGACCACCTGGATCAACCTGTACGGCACCGCCAGCGGCATCGACGTCGTCGGCCACGAACTGGGACACAACCTGGGCTTCGGGCACCAGGGTCGCTTCCTGTGCAGCGGCGGCAACCTCGGTGCCTGCAAGTCGGAGGGCTCCAGCTACAAGAGCATCATGGGCGCCGGCTACCGGGCGTCCGGCTTCTCCGCGCCCGAACTGATCCATGCCGGCTGGCTCTCCGGCGGGGCGTCTCTCAAGGTCACCAAGTCGGGGGTCTACACGCTGCGCTCCCTGCACGGCAAGGGCAGTGGGATCCGCGCCCTGGACATCGCCCTGGGCGGCGACCGGCTCGTCATCGAGTACCGCCACGCAGCCGGCAACTTCGACGCGAAGATCGAGGGCGTGCACGCCTACCGCGTTCCCAAGGGCTCCTACGGCGCCTCGTCGCTCATCGACACCACTGTGGAGAACAAGACGGCCTCGAACAACGCACCGGCCAACGCGGACGCGATCAAGAAGCTGACCGACAAGGCGAGCAAGGTGTCCGTCGCCGTCGTCTCCTCCGGCGGCGGTCAGGCCAAGGTCAAGGTCGCGCTCAACGGCGACGCGCTCTCCGCCATCGACGCGGCTCCCTCGAAGTCCGCGACCCCCACCCCCAGCGCCGCCACCCCCACGCCGAGCGCGAGCGCCAGCGCCGAGACCGAGGCCGTGACCGACGGCTCCGAGCCGGTCTCCGAGGTCGACTCCGGGGACCTCGCCGCTGTCGGCGAACGCTCCACCGCCCTGCCGCTCGCCGCCGGGGGCGGTGCCGCCCTCCTGGCCGCCGGCGTGGGATTCCTCCTGCTCAAGCGTCGCCGCAGGCGCGCCTGACCGGCCTGTCAGGCCCCGGACGCGCCGCGCACGGCGGGGCGGCCGGGGCCCGGTCATCGTCGTTCGTCACCCCTGTCCGGCGAACCGTCGGTCCGGCGGTTGCCGTGCGCCTAAGGTAGGTCCCGGGTGACCACCGTGGCGCGGAGCCGAGCGAGGAATCGCGCCACGGGCGGCGCCGTACCAGCCTCTCCCGTGCTAGCCGGAAGGCGTGCGATGTCCGGGGTCAGTCGGCCTTGCCGCGTACGGGCGGGCGGCGCCACGCCCGTTCGACAGGCGCCGGCACCCTCACCCGCACGCACCTGTCACGCGCGGCGAGCCGACGACGCCGGCTCCCGCTGAGATGGACTGGGCGGGATGGGCGCTGTTCGGGATCGTCGCCACCGCGGCGCTGACCGCGGCGATGATCAGCGCTCAGATGGCCGGGCTCACCCGTCTCGATCTTCCCCTGGTGCTCGGGACCATCATCACCGAGGATCCCGACCGGGCCCGGGTCGTCGGGTTCTTCATCCACCTCACCGCCGGTCAGGGCTTCGCTCTCGGGTATGCCGCCGTGTTCGCCTTGTTGCGTCGCGCCGACTGGTGGATCGGTGGGTTGCTCGGCGCGCTGCACGTGGCGATAGCGCTGACCGTGCTCCTGCTCCTGCTGCCCGGTGTCCATCCGCGCATGGCGTCGCACCGGGCCGGGCCGGCCAGCACCGCCACGCTGGAGCCGCCCGGCCTGTTCGCCCTCAACTACGGCGTGCAGACCCCGGCTGTCACGGCTGTCGTCCATGTCATCTACGGGGTGGTCCTCGGACTGCTCCTTCAGGCTCGTTGACCCGCACCGGCCGAGTTTCGCGATGACCACAGTCCCCGAGACCCCGCAGCGACCTCCGGCGCCCATCGGTGACTACGGACTGCTGAGTGACACCCGTACCGCTGCCCTCGTCGCCGGTGACGGCGGGATCGACTGGCTCTGCGTACCCCGATTCGACGGCGACCCCCTGTTCGGCCGGCTGGTCGGTGGCCCGGAGGCGGGGGCTTTCCGGGTCGGCCCCGCCGCGCCCACCCCGGTCGTCGAACGGCGTTACCGGCGGCACAGCGCCACGCTGGAGACGACGTGGGCGGTGGACGGCAGCCGCCTCACCCTCACCGAGGGCATGGTGGCCGAACTCGCCGGACGGCTGCTGCCCACGACGGTGCTCGTGCGACGCCTGTCGGCCGAGGGAGGCCCGGTCGACGCCGTTGTGGACTTCGATCCCCGGCTCGGTGACCGGCATCGCCGGCCCCGGATCCAGCACCGGGGCCGGGATCTCGTGTGTGAGTGGGGGTCCCTCGCGGTGTCGCTGGGCTGCGCGCCCGGGATCACCGTCGAGCCGGGTACGCCCACCGCGCTCACCGTCACGCCGGGTAACCCGGTCACGCTGGTGCTGGCCATCGCCCATCGGGAACCGCTTGTCCACGTCGATCCGGCCGCGGCCTGGGAGCTTCTCGTCGCCGACGAGGACAGGTGGCGACGCTGGGCGGCGGGCATCGACGCCTCCCTGCCGTTCCGGGAGAGCGTCGTGCGCAGCCTGCTGACCCTGCGGTTGTTGACCTACTCGCCGTCGCAGGCGCCGGTGGCCGCGCCGACGACGTCGTTGCCGGAGGGTCCCGGCGGGGTGCGCAACTGGGACTACCGCTACGTCTGGCCGCGGGACGCCAGCATCGGCGTCAATGCGTTCCTCGGCGTCGGCAAACTCGACGAGGCCAAGGGTTTCCTCGCCTGGTTGCTGCACGCCAGCCGGTTGCAGCGACCACGCCTGCCGGCGCTGTTCACGCTTGACGGCCGCCACGTGCCGCGCGAGCGGGAACTGCCCGGCTGGCCCGGATACCTCGACAGCGTGCCGGTACGCGTCGGCAACGGCGCCGCCGAGCAGCACCAGCTCGACGGCTACGGCTGGGTGGTCGATGCGGCGTGGGTGCTCGTGCGGGCGGGCCACCGTCTGAACTCGGAGACGTGGCGGGCGGTACGCGGCTTCGCCGATCTGGTCGCCAGACGGTGGCGGGAGCCCGATGCCGGCATCTGGGAGGTGCGCGAACCCGTCCGGCACGTGCACTCCACGCTCATGGGCTGGCTCGCCGTCGACCGTGCCCTGCGCATCGCCGAGACCCACCGGCTCTCCGAGCGGCGGCGCCGCCGGTGGCAGCGCGCCCGCGATGCCATCGCCACCGATGTCCGGCTCCGGGCCTTCGACCCGTCGCAGGCGAGCTACGTCCGCAGCTACGGCTCGCCCGAGCTGGACGCGGCTCTGCTCATCCTGCCGTTGCTGGGCGTCGACGACATCGGGTCGGATCGGGTACGCGGCACTGTCGACGCCATTCGCGACCGGCTCTCCGCCGGTGGCCCGCTGCTCTACCGCTATCCGCCGGGGCGCGACGGCCTCCCCGGCTCCGAGGGCGCGTTCCTGCCCTGCTCGTTCTGGCTCGTGCAGGCCCTCGCGCACACCGGACGACGTGCCGAGGCTGTCGAGTTGTTCCGGGAACTGCTCGGACGCGCCAACCCGCTCGGCCTCTACGGCGAAGAGGTGGACCCGGAGACCGGGGCGTTCCTCGGCAACTACCCCCAGACGCTGACCCACGCCGCGCTGATCCAGGCCGCGCTCGCGATCCGGGACGCCCCGACCGCCGAGGAGAGGGCCGGGGAATGACCACGCCCCGAGGCACGGTGCCGCGCCAGGGCTGAACGCGCGGCACCGTACGCCCCGCTTGTCGGTCAGTCGAACTCCTCGACGTACTCCTCGGTGGGGCCCAACTCGGGCCGGTCGCGCAGCTCCAGGACGGAGCCGAGGCGGTCGGTCTCCAGGACGACCACCGTGTTCTCGCCGCTGCGCAGCAGTGGCGCCGGGCAGTACAGGGTGACCTGCGGGCCAATGTCCCAGTAGCGGCCGAGCAGGAACCCGTTGACCCAGACCATGCCGTGCACGGAGCCGGGCAGGGCCAGGAAGGTGTCGGCGGGCTCGTCGAGGCGCACCGTCGCGACGGCGAAACCGGCGCCGGTGCTTGCCGGTCCGGCGCCTGTCGCACGGCGCAGGTCGTCAGGTGTCCACTCGGTCAGGGCGATCGGCGAGCTGGTCCAACCGTGCACCATCCGGCGATCGACGAGCACCGGACCGAGCAGGCCCTTGTGCTGTCCGACAAGGGGTCCGTAATTGATGCGGCCCAGGTTCTCCACCAGGATTTCCAGGCGCACGGTCGCCCCGGTGCCGTGGATCGGTAGCTCCGGATGCGCACCGTCTGCCACTCCGATCGGTACACCGTCGGCGAGGACGACGGCCCGGTCGCGTACGTCGGTCAGGACGATCGTGTGCGCGCCCGGCGGGATCTTCGGGTGGGCGGTGAGCAGCACCATCCCGGCGTCCAGGCCGAGCTGTTCGAAGGTGGCCGGCCGTGGCCCTGTCGACTCCGGTGCCGGTACGGCGCGCAGGCCGGCGATCAGGTCGGCGTGGTGGGTCAACGGCACCCGCGCCGGCGCGAGGACAGGCATCCGCTCGGGCACTCGCAGTGGCCCGGTGGCGCCAAGTGCCCGGCGCATGGCGTGGAACTTCGCGGTGAGTGTCCCGTCCTCGGCGATAGGCGCGTCCGAGTCGTAGCTGGTGATGGTGGGTTGCAGCAGGCCCCGTTCGGCGTTCGCGCCGGCCCACAGCCCGAAGTTGGTGCCGCCGTGCGCCATGTAGAGGCTGACGCTTCCGCTCTCGGCGATGATGGCGTCGAGAGTGCGGACGGCGCTGTCCACGGCGCGGACGTGGTGCCGCTCGCCCCAGTGGTCGAACCAGCCGTTCCAGTACTCGGCGACCACGAACGGTTCGTCGGGCCGGCGCTCGGCGAACAGGGCACGGGCTGCCTCGGGCTTCGAGCCGAGGGTGGCGGCGGCGAGCGTTCCGGGCACCGTACCCGCGTCGTGCATCAGCTCGGTGGGGCCGTCGGCGGTGAACAGCAGCTCGGTGATGCCGCGGTCGAGCAGGGCGGCGCGGTTCCAGCGCAGGTACGCCTCGTCGTCGCCGTAGCTGCCGTACTCGTTCTCGACCTGTACCGCCACGACCGGTCCGCCGGCGTGCGTCTGCTGGCGCGCGATGCGGGGGATGAGGTTGTCGAACCACCGCTCGACCGGCTCGGTGAACGCCGGGTCGGAGGTGCGCAGGGCCACGTCTCGGGCGGTGAGCCAGGCCGGCAGTCCACCGTTCGACCATTCCGCGCAGATGTACGGGCCGGGCCGCAGGACGACGTCGAGGCCCTCCTCGCCGGCGAGCGCGATGAACGCCTCCAGGTCGCGCCACCCGTCGAAGCGGGGTGCGCGATCGGCGTGCGGCTGGTGGAAGTTCCAGGGCACGTACGTGTCGAGGGTGTTCAGACCCAGGTCGGCCAGCCGCCGGATCCGGTCGCGCCACAACTCGGGGTGGACCCGGAAGTAGTGCAGGGCGCCGGACAGGATGCGGTGCGGGACCCCGTGCCGGTAGAGCTGGCGGTCGTGCCAGCCGAGCGCGGGAGAGGGTCTCGTCGGCGGCGCTGTCGCGCTGCCCCGCCGGGTCGTCTCGATCATGGCGGCAGCCTATGTTACCCATGCCATTCCTAACAATGCCGATAGGATGCGCCAGTACAGGTTTCCAGGAGGGTGGCGCGGATGACCGAGGCGACAATGCGTGGCAAGCAGCCGAGCATGGCTGACGTGGCACGTGCCGCCGGCGTGTCGGCGCAGACGGTGTCCCGCACCCTGCGCGACTCGCCGAACGTCAACGCCGAGACCCGCCGGCGCGTGCTCACCGCCGTCGAGCAGCTCCGGTACCGGTACAACGGCGCCCCCCGGCTGCTGTCGTCCGGCCGCAGCTTCACGCTCGGCCTGGTCCTGCTCCAGTCCGGCGGCTACTACTCGCGTTCGGCGGTGACCGCCGGGGTGGAGGCGGCGGCCGGGCAGGCGGGGTACTCGGTGAGCATCGCGACAATCGCCGAGCTGGACACCGCCATGATGGAGAAGTCCCTGCTCAAGCTGTCCGACCAGGGCGTCGACGGCATCATCATCGCGGTCCCGCTGATCTCCGTGACCCAGCGGATGGAGGACATCACCAGGGACATCCCCACGGTCACGGTGGACGGCTCGCGCACCACAGGCGCCCGGGTGCTGGGCATCGACCAGCACGAGGCCGGGCGCATGGCCACCCAGCACCTGCTCGACTCCGGGCACCGCCAGGTGTGGCACGTGGCCGGGCCGGACGAGTGGATCGAGGCCCGTCAACGCCGGCAGGGCTGGCAGGAGTGCCTGACCGCCGCCGGGATCGACGCGCCGCCAGCGCTGGAG
Organism: Micromonospora sp. NPDC047521; assembly: GCF_055587305.1. Lineage (NCBI taxonomy): Bacteria > Bacillati > Actinomycetota > Actinomycetes > Micromonosporales > Micromonosporaceae > Micromonospora > Micromonospora sp. NPDC047521. The sequence goes on from NZ_JBVJGN010000007.1 coordinate 206,904, forward strand.
GGCGACTGGTCGCCCGAGTCGGGTTACCGCCAGGGGCAGATCCTCGCGATGATTCCCGAGGTCACGGCCATCTTCGTGGCGAGCGACGAGATGGCGTTCGGGGTGATCAGGGCGCTGCGGGAGCGTGGGCGGTCGGTGCCCGCGGACGTGTCGATCGTGAGCGTGGACGACATCGAGCTGGCGGCGTACTGCCACCCGCCGCTCACCACCGTCCGCCAGGACTTCTACAGCTCCGGGGCCGCCGCCGTCGCGCTCCTGCTGGGCACCGAGGACGCCGGGGAATCGGCGGCGCAGCCGAGCCTCATCGTCCGGGAGTCGACCGCCGCGCCGCGGTCCCACTGACCCCCGACCCCCTCCGCGCTGTCGGCACTCGTTCTTGACGACTCATGTTACGGGTGCCACAGTAACAACGCATGGCCCCGCCCGCGATCTTGTGGGCCTATGCCATGCCCGTCCACGCCGCTCAATTCCGCACCGCCGTGCGCACCGCCCATGGAGGACCCCCCATGTTGAGAAGACCAATCGTCCTAGCGGTCGCCGCAGCGACAGCGCTGAGCCTGCTCGCCGGCTGTTCCGGAGGCGACGACGACGCCGACGGCAAGAAGACGCTGAAGATCGCGGCGTTCGAGGGCGGTTACGGCCGGGACATGTACGTCCAGGTCGTCGACGCCTACAAGGCGAAGCACCCCGACGTGGATGTGCAGCTTCAGCTCTCGAAGACCCTTGAGGACGAGATCAGCCCCAACATGAAGGCTGGCAAGTTCCCCGACGTCGTGGTGCTGCCCCAGGGCCGCAAGGCCGCGCTCGCCGAGACACTGGTCAAGGACAAGGCGCTGGAGGACCTCACAGGCGTCCTGGACATGACCGTCCCGGGCGAACAGTCCACCGTGCGGGCCAAGCTCGCCGACGGGATCGTCGGCAACCTCAGCACCAACCCGTACAACGACGACAAGACCTACCTGATGCCGATGTACTACGCGCCGACCGGCCTGGTCTACAACAAGGGCCTCTTCGCGCAGAAGGGTTGGCAGGTCCCCACCAGCTGGGACGACATGTTCAAGCTCGGCGACACCGCCAAGGCCGAGGGCATCGCGCTGTTCACGTACCCGACCGCGGGCTACCTGGACTCGTTCTTCTTCGCGCTGCTCGCCGACGTCGGCGGTGAGCAGTTCTACAAGGACGCCATGACGTACTCCGAGGGTGTCTGGAAGACCCCCCAGGCGCGCCAGGTCCTGGACATCACCGCCAAGCTGCTGAGCTACGCGGCGAAGACCACGGTCGGGTACGCGAACGAGCAGGACTTCACCAAGAACCAGCAGTCTCTGCTCGACAACAAGACCCTCTTCATGCCGAACGGCACCTGGGTCGTCGGCGAGATGAAGGACGCGCCGCGCTCCACGGGCTTCGAGTGGGCGATGGCCCCGCTGCCGGCGGTCTCCGCCGGTGGCAAGCGCTACCTGACCACGATCGTCGAGTCGGTCTGGGTGCCGAGCGACGCGAAGAACAAGGACGCCGCGAAGGACTTCGTCGCGTACCTCTACTCCGACGAGGCCGCCGGCATCTTCGCCAAGGCCAACGCGATCCAGCCGATCAAGGGCATCGCCTCGACGCTGCCCGCCGAGATCGCCCCGTTCTACCAGCTCTACGAGGACCCGAGCATCACCGCCCTGGTCGGTGGCTTCGCCAGCACCGCGCCTGTCGAGGGCGTGAACATCAAGGGCACGCTCTTCGACACCGCGAACAGCATCATCAGCGGCGACAAGACCGTCGACCAGTGGCAGACCGCGCTGAACGACGCCAGCGAGAAGTTGCGGCAGGCGGGCAAGTGACGCCCGGCGGCAGCCCGGGAACCGGGCTGCCGCCGTTTCCTCCCCCTGCGAGAGCCAAGGACTGGTCACGGTGACGACGACCCTCACTCCACCAACCCCGGGCGCCAGCAAGCGGGCGTCCGGCCGATCCCCGGCGTCGGCGCGCGGTACCGCCGCGCGCGGCCGGCGCGGCGACGGCCGGTTCGTCGCCGTCTGTCTGCTACCGGCGCTGGCGCTGTTCGCCCTGTTCATGATCTGGCCGACGGTGAGCGTGTTCCGGATGTCGCTCTACACCTGGAGCGGCTTCTCGACGCAGATGCGCTTCGTCGGCCTGGACAACTTCAGCAAGCTGCTCGACGACGAGCAGTTCCTGCGCGCGTTCCAGAACACCGTCGCGCTGCTCGTGGTCGTGACAGTGGTGACGATGGGGATGGGCCTGTTCCTCGCGGCCGTCATGACCCGGCAGAAGCTGCGCGGCCACACCCTCTACCGGTTCGTGCTCTACGTCCCGAACGTGCTCTCGGTGGTGGTGATCGCGGCCATCTTCTCGGCCGTCTACGACCAGGAGAACGGCCTGCTCAACGGCACACTCCGGCTGCTGTCGCTGGACGGCCTGCAACGGGTGTGGCTGGGGGACCAGAAGCTGGTGCTCTACTCGGTCGCGATCGCGATGCTGTGGCAGTCGTTGGGCTACTACATGGTCATCTACATGTCGAGCATGGCGAGCATCCCGGAGGAGCTGTACGAGGCCTCGGCGCTCGACGGCGCGTCGGCCGCTCGGCAGTTCTTCGCCGTCACGCTGCCGCTGATCTGGCAGAACCTGCGCACGACGCTGACGTTCTTCATCCTCAGCGCGGTCAACCTCAGTTTCGTGCTGGTCCGGGCGATGACAGGTGGCGGCCCGGACGGCGCCTCCGAGGTGCTGCTCAGCTACATGTACAAGCAGGCGTACACGAACTCGGCCTATGGCTACGGCATGGCCATCGGTGTGGTGATCTTCGCTTTCTCGTTCCTCGTGTCGCTCCTGGTGAGCCGCGCGACCCGGCGTGAGCCCCTCCAGTTCTAGAGGACACTTCCATGACCACGATCAACAAATCCGGTCCGCGGCCCGGCCGTGGCCTCACCCACCTGCTCGTCGGCGGGATCACAGCGCTCATCGTGATCCCCGTCGCCTGGGTGCTGGTGGCCTCGCTGAAGCGCAAGAGCGAGTTCTTCGGCAGCCCCTGGACCCTGCCCGAAGGCCTGCACCTGCAGAACTACGTCGACGCGTTCGGCGGCGCGAACATGGGCCGCTACTTCGCCACGTCGGTGCTTGTCACAGTCCTCGGCCTGGTCTTCGTGCTGGCCGTCTCGGTGCCGGCGGCGTACGTCGTCGCCAGGTACGAGTTCCGTGGCAAGAGCATCGTCGAGCTGGCGTTGCTTGCCGGGCTCTTCGTCAACGTGAACTACATCGTGGTGCCGATCTTCCTGATGCTCGTCGACTGGGACCGCGCGCTTGTCGACGTGTTCCCGGACGGGTTCTTCCTCGACAACCCGGCGATGCTCTCGCTTGTCTACGCGGCGACCTCGATCCCGTTCACGATCTACCTGTTGAGCGCGTACTTCAGGTCGATCCCGGGGGATTTCGAGGAGGCGGCGCTGCTGGACGGGGCGTCCCGCTTCCGGATCATGACGCGGGTGATGCTGCCGATGGCTCGCCCGGCGGTCACCACGGTGATCCTGTTCAACTTCCTGGCGTACTGGAACGACTTCATCATCGCGCTGACGCTGCTGCCCGGTGAGGGCAAGACGTTGCAGGTCGGCCTGCTCAACCTGATGGCCGCGCAGAAGGCGGCCGCGGACCCCGGGCGGCTCTACGCCGGCATGGTCATCGTCATCGTGCCGGTGCTGCTCCTGTACGCGCTGATCCAGCGCCGCCTGATCCAGGGCATGGCCGCCGGCGGCGTCAAGGGCTGAGGCCCGAGAAAGGGATGTCATGAAGGAACCGACGCGTGTCGTAGTGCTCGTCGTCGCCCGGATTCTGGTCGCGCTCGCCTGCGTCGTCACGGTGGTGGTCGTCCGGCCCACGGTCGGCTGGGGAAGCCTCGCGATCATGCTCGTGGCGCTCGCCGTCCTGATCGGTCTTCTCGCGGACTACAACCGAAAGTTCCGGTGAACCGGGCCGGCGCCGGCCGACGAGCCCGCGGTCCCCCGGGTCCGTCGCTGGCGACACCTCCCGGTCGTACGCGCAGGACAGCTACACGCACGTGAACCGCTCCCCCGACCACCCCCACGGTTAGGACTCTTGATGCGCTTGTTCAGGTCCTCGTTTGTGGCTCTGACCACCCTGGCCACCGCGATACTGGTCGCCGCGCCCCCCGCCGCGGCAGCCGCAACGAACTACTACGTCGACTGCTCCGCGAGCACCTCGGGCAGCGGCACCCAGGCCAGCCCCTGGAACAGCTTCACTCCTGTGAACGCCAGGACGTTCGCCGCCGGAGATCAGATCCTGATCCGGCGGGGTACCACGTGCGCCAACCAGCAACTCTTCCCCAAGGGCTCGGGCGCTTCCGGCGCACCGATCATCGTCGACGCCTACGGCAGCGGAGCCAAGCCGGTGCTGGCCGGCAACGGCGCGGTCGTCGACGTCGTGAAGCTCTACAACCAGCAGTACTGGGAGATCCGCAACCTGGACATCTCCAACAAGGGGTCGGCGATCGCCACCCGCCGCGGCGTGCACATCATCCGCGAGAACTCCGGCACCGGCACCTACTACCGGGTGACCGGCCTGAGCGTGCATGACGTCAACGGCAACCAGACCAAGAAGGACGACGACGCCAGCGCCGGCATCTTCTTCGAGGTTCTGGGCTACACCACGCAGACGAAGTTCGACGACGTGCTGATCAACAACAACACGATCGCCACTGTCGACCGCTACGGCATCCACTTCTGGACCCGCTGGATGGTCCGGCCCGAGCTGGCCAACCCCAACTGCGGCTCGACCTGCGGCAACTGGCTGCCGCAGACCCGCGTCGTCGTACGCGGCAACACGGTCACCGACATCGGCGGCGACGCCATCGACGTGCACCACACGCAGAGCGCCCTGGTCGAGAACAACCGGGTCGACGACTTCCGGGTCCGCGAGCCCGCACAGTGCGCCGCAGGCATCTGGGGCTGGAACATCAACGACGCCCTGTTCCAGTTCAACGAGGTCAGCGGTGGCCGGAGCACCTGCGACGGGCAGGGCTTCGACCTGGACGAGGGCAACATCCGCACCATCTACCAGTACAACTACAGCCACGACAACGAGGGCGGCTTCATCCTGCTGTGCAACGGCGGGGGTTCCACCACCAAAGACAACATCGTGCGCTACAACATCAGCCAGAACGACCGCGGCCAGATCTTCGACCTCGTGTGCGGCAAGCTCACCAACACGAAGATCTACAACAACGTCTTCTACGTCGGCCAGGCAGCCCAGATCATCAACAACAGCAACGGCTCGACCGGCGCCAACGCGGAGTTCTACAACAACATCTTCTACGTGACCACGACCCAGGCCACATACAACGCCGGCGCGTTGTTGTTCGACTCCAACGTGTTCTACGGCCAGCACCCGGCCGGTGAGCCCACCGACCCGAACAAGATCACGGCCGATCCGCTGTTCGTCGCGCCGGGCACCGCCACCTCGATCAGTGACGCCGGCGGCTACCGGCTCCGCACCGGCTCCCCGGCACTGGCCAGTGGCCAGGCCATGACCAACCCGGGCAGCCGGGACTACTTCGGCGGCGCCGTCACCCAGGGATGCCGTCCCGACCGGGGCGCACACCAGCTGAGCACCGTCTGCGTGCCCAGCGCCGGCGTCATTCCGCGTACCGCATGGTCCCTGAAGTACGTGGACAGCCAGGAGACGGCCGCCGAGAACGGGGCCGCGACAAACGTCTTCGACGGCAACCTCAGCACCATCTGGCACACGAAGTACACCGGCGGCAACGCCCCGATGCCCCACGAGATCCAGATCAACCTCGGCGCGAGCTACTCCGTCTCCGGAATTCGCTACCTCCCCCGGCAGGACGGCGGCTCCGGCGCGGCCAACGGACGAATCGGGCAGTACGAGGTCTACGTCAGCACTGACGGCACCAACTGGGGAACGGCAGTGGCCACCGGCACCTTCGCCAACAACGCCAGCCAGAAGGAGGTCCGGTTCACCGCGAAGACCGGGCAGTACCTGCGGCTGCGCGCCCTGAGCGAGGTCAACGGCAACCCGTGGACCACCGCCGCGGAGATCTACGCCCTCAACTGACCGGGCACAGCGGGGAGCCTCCGGCATCGCACCGGAGGCTCCCCGCGTACCCGTGGGAGGAGGATCAGGAGTACATCAGGTGCAGCGTCATTCCGGCTTCGGCGTGCGGCAGGTTGTGGCAGTGGTTGGCCCACACTCCGGGGTTGTCCGCCCGGAACGCCACCTCCCACACGTCGCCGGGGCGTACGTCGAAGGAGTCCCACCACAGCTGACTGCCGGTCGCCCGTCGGCCGTTGTGGGACAGCACCAGGACGTGATGGCCGTGCAGGTGCCACGGGTGCACGGTCTGGGACCGGTTGACGATCGTGAACCGCACGACGTCGCCGAGGCGTACGACCTGCGGCGGGATGTCCGGGTCGGCCGCGCCATTGACGGTGTGGGCGTAGCGCGGAAGCAGCCCGTGCAGGTCGAGACCACGGTCGAGGACGAGGGTGAACCGTCTGTCGAACCCTGACCACGGCGCCGGCGAGCTGACCCCGTAGGTGAGCGGGTCCAGCACCGGCCAGGCGGCGGTCGTCGCCGACACGGGCCCGGTCGAGTAGACGGCCCGTCCGTCGACGACGAGCGCCACGGGCGTGGCGGGTGCGGTGAACACCAGGTCGTAGCGTCCCCCGGCCGGGATCAGCACGGCGGTGTCCACCAGCGGGGTCGGGCCGTGCAGGTCTGACCCGTCGATCGCGGCGACCCGGAACGGGGTGCCAGCCAGGGCATACCTGTGGGTCGTGCTGTCGGTGTTGATCAGCCGCAGCCGCACGGGCACGCCCGCCGCGACCGGCTCTGTTCTGGGCTCGGGCAGCGCCACACCGGCCAGGGTGTGCACCGGCACGGTGACGTCGACGCCGGTCACCGGCGCCTGGCGCACCACCAGGACACCGTAGAGACCCATCCGCACGCCGACGTCGGAGGCCGAATGCGTGTGGTACCAGTACGTTCCGACCTGGTCGGCACGGAACCGGTAGACGAACTCCTGCCCGGGCCGCACGGCCGCCTGGGTCACCCCGGGCACCCCGTCCTGGCTGTTCGGCACGTCGTACCCGTGCCAGTGCAGCGTGACGCCCCGGGCGATGTCCCGGTTGCGCAGGGTCACCTCGATGACGTCGCCGACGGTGGCCGTCAGCTCCGGCCCGGGGACCTGGGCGTTGAACGCCCACGCCGCGACGTCCCGGCCGCCCGCCCGGACCGTGGCGGTCGCGGCGGTCAGGGTGAACCGCCTGGTCGGTTCGCCTACGGTCCGCGCGTCCCGATATTCGTGATCGTGGGGTACGCCTGGCGCGGCGGGCGGGGCGACGACCAGCCCGGTTCCGGTGACCAGCGCCGCGACCGCCACCCCGAGGGCCGCCCGGGACACCGTCCGGGACGGGCGCGCGCCGAGGGCGAGCCAGGAGAGCGCCGTTGCCGCCAGCACCCCGGCGACGGCGAGCAGTCCCACGCCCGCCGACGCGGGATATCCGTGCAGGAGCGTCACGAGCAGGGCGCCGCTGTGGGCGTACCCGGCGAAGAGCAGCGCAACCGCGACGGACCGGACGTCGCCCGCGGCGGCCCGCAGCAACCGCGGCCCGGCGACGGCCACCGCCGCGAGCGACAGGGGGGCGGCGATGACCACCTTCTCCGCCGCGAACCACCAACCGGCGCGGGCGAGCGCGACGATCGTGACCGCCCGGGCGAGTGTGGCGAGCAGCGCGAAGACCGCCAGCCCCAGCGCGAGCGGACGGCGCCGCGCGGCGGACGCCGCGCCACCGCCCAGAAATCCGGCGGCCGCCAGGACCGCGATCACGAGATCCGCCGCGAGCAGCGAACCGGTCGTCATGCCGGCTCCCCCTCGCGGACGGGCACGGGGGCGGCGGCCGGCTCCGGTCGGTCCAGCTGTCGCGCCGCCCGCACCACGCCGACCACGACGTGCACCGCGATGATGCCGTTGACCGCGTGCAGCCCGCCGATGGTCAGGCCGAGCGGCGTGCTGGCCCCGGCGGCGTCGGTGGACGCGTTCGCGAGCATGGCGATGAGCGCCTGCACGACCACGAGGCCGATCGGCAGGACCGCCAGTCCGATGATCCGGCCCGGTGCCCTCGCCAACGCGGCGAACAGGGCGGTGAGCACTGTGAGGACGGGGATGACCGCCATGCCGTTGACGCTGTGCAGGGCGTACGCGCCGTCGCCAGCCGGTTTCGTGAACCCACCCACGGCGGCGAAGACGAACTGCAGGGCGAACGAGACGAGCAACAGGATGCTGACGATGACGAATGCCTTGCGCATGCTGACCTCCTAGAGGTGCGCCGAGGTCAGGGCCTGGGCGACATGGTCGGTGGCGGTGATCGCCCCGTACGCGACGAGCCGCACGAGGTCGGCGTCCTGCGGGTGGGAGAGCCGCCACAGCGCGACGTCGCCCACGGTGATCGCGCTTGGCGCGAACGCGGCCAGCAACGCGATCCGGGTCCCGACGCGGTCCGTGCCGGGTACGTCCCGGACCAGGTCGACCGCCCAGTCCGACGGCCGGGCCGGGTACCGCCCGTCCTCCCAGCGCACGGCGGCCGTGACGGTCTGGCGCGCCACGTCGCCCAGCAGGTCCCCGCACCGGGTTGCGGCGTTCCTCAGCGCCGCGTACGCGACGCCGACCGGGCTCTCCCCCGCCCAGGCCGGCGGCGCCGTCGTGCCGGCGTCGAGCAGCGGGAGGCTGCGGCCGGGTTCCTTCGGCTCCCGGGCCGTGCGGGCGTGGAGCCGGCCGCCCACCGACCGCACCAGCGGGGAGCGTTGCAGGCCGCCGGGCAGCAGATCGGGGTCGAGCAGCGCCGAGACGACCCGGTTGATGAAGTGGAAGGCGAGCAGCGTTCCGGTGACCTCGGGGGCGTACCTGCTGGTCCAGCCGGTGGCTGTCGGGCTGCGGCTCGCCTCGGCCCAGGCGACCAGCTCGGCGTGCCTCGGCTCGGGTGGCGTCCCACCCCGCGCGATGGTCTCGGCCAGCTCGTGCTCGCCCAGCGCGTGCAGCAGCATCACGTGGGCGTCCACGCAGAACGGGCAGCGGTTGGCCCGGGACACCGCCGACGCGACGAGTTCGCGGTCGACCCGGGACACGTCCCCGGCGAGCACTGCCTCACGCATCAGCGCCCAGGTCGCCGCCAGCACCTCCGGTACGGCCGCGAGTGCCTGGAACGTCGGCGCCGGCCCGAGGAACTCGTCAGACAACTGCCGGTAGACCTCTGCGGTCAGACCCGTCGCGGCCTTCGGCGGAGCGGGGGTGAAGAAGCGGTATGTCATGGGCTCGATGCTTGCCTCGACGGGCCGGGAAAACGTCGTACCGCCGCAGACACCTGCCCGGCCGCCGATACCGCGTCCGCGGTACGCCCACCTACCGCAGGCGGTGGATGCTCCCTGGTGGCGGCCCGTTCTACAGTTCGACACATGCGCAGCGACCTGCCGTACGCCCTCAGCGGCCTCGGCCTCGGTGGCCTCCTGCTCGGCAACGCCGCGCTCGCGCCGGACGCCGCGACGATCCGGGCTGTCGACGTCGCAGTGGTCCTGGCCATGGCGGCGGCCCTGGCGGTGTGCCGGCGGCACCCGGTGCTGGCGCTGGGCGTGGTGACCGCCGCCATGCTGGCCCTGCACGTCCGCGTCCACTCAGGAGTGTCCGCCGCGTTCCCCGTCCTCGGCGCGGTCTACGTCGCCGCCTGGCGGGGGCGCCGATCGGCCGCCGCCCTGGCCAGCCTCGTCTTCCTCGGCGGCTTCCTGGCCCGCGACATCTCGGTCGCCCCCGCCGACCGGCCCGGTCAGCTGATCGTCGAACGGACCGCCCTCCTGCTGGGCTGGTTCGTGGCGGCAAACGTCGCAGGACTCGTCGCGCGGCAGCGCCGGGCGTACCTGGAACAGGTCGAGCAGCGGGCCGTCGAGGCCGAGCGCACCCGCGAGGAGATGGCGTTGCGTCGCGCCGGCGAGGAGCGCCTGCGCATCGCCCGGGACCTGCACGACTCGCTGACCCACAGCATCTCGGTGATCAAGGTGCAGGCCGGGATCGCCGTGCACCTGGCCCGCAAGCACGGCGAGGAACCGTCGGCCACGCTGCTGGCGATCCAGGAGGCCAGCAGCGCGGCCATGCGGGAGCTGCGCACCACCCTCGACGTCCTGCGCTCCCCCACCGACGGGGACCGCGTGGGACTGGGCCGGATGGACGAACTCGCCGAGCGGACCCGGGCGGCCGGCGTACCGGTGCGGGTGACAGTCACCGGTACGCCACGGGAGCTGCCCGCCGAGGTCGACCAGGCCGCGTACCGCGTCGTCCAGGAGGCCCTGACCAACGTGGCCCGCCACGCCGGCCCCGCCACCGCGCAGATCCACGTCGAGTACGCACCGGCGGAGCTGACCGTCTCGGTCACCGACGACGGCCAGGCGTCGACGGACCGGACCCCCACGCCGGGCGTCGGCCTGCGGGGCATGCGGGAACGGGTGACCGGGCTGGGTGGCACCCTGCGGGCCGCCGCCCGCGACGACAGGGGATTCGCGGTACGGGCGACGTTCCCGGTGGACGGCCCCGCGTGATCCGGGTCCTGCTCGCCGACGACCAGGCGCTGATGCGGGCCGGATTCCGAGCACTCCTGGACGCCGAGGACGACCTGGAGGTCGTCGGCGAAGCCACCGACGGCACCTCGGCAGTGCACCTGTCCCGACACCTGCGCCCGGACGTCGTGCTCATGGACGTGCAGATGCCGGGGCTCGACGGCATCGACGCCACCCGGCGCATCGCCGCCGACCCCGACCTCGCCGCGGTCCGCGTCCTCATCCTCACCAACTACGGGCTCGACTCCTACGTGTTCGCCGCGCTGCGCGCTGGCGCCAGCGGTTTCCTGCTCAAGGACGCCGATCCCCCCGACCTGCTGCGGGCCGTCGCCGTCGTGGCCCGCGGCGACGCGCTGCTCGCCCCGGCCGTCACCCGGACGCTCATCAGCGAGTTCGTGACCGGCCCGCCGCCGGCCGAACCTGCGGCCGGCCGCGAGGTGCTGACCGCCCGCGAACAGGAGATCGTCGAACTCGTCGCCCGGGGGCTGACCAATGACGAGATCGCCCAGCGGATGGTGATCAGCCCGCTGACCGCCAAGACACACGTCAACCGGGCGATGGCGAAGCTGCACTGCCGCGACCGCGCCCAGCTTGTCGTGTGGGCGTACGAGTCGGGACTCGTCACACCACGACGCCGGTGACGCCCTCCGGCGTGCCTACCGCTCCTCGGCGTTCGCGGGGCGGGCGCGCACGTGCAGCCGTTCGCCCTGCGGGCCGAAGAGGATGAGGGCTTCGGCGGCGCCGGGGCCCGGGTTGAGGATGCGGTGCGGGACGCGGGTGTCGAACTCGGCCACCTCGCCCGAGGTCAGGGTCAGATCGTTGTCGCCGAGCAGCAGCCGTAGCCGGCCGGAGAGCACGTAGAGCCACTCGTAGCCCTCGTGGGTCTGCTGGGTCCGGTCGCGGGTGGGTGCGTCCGGCGGGAAGATCACCTTGAACGCCTGGAGGCCGCCCGGTCGGCGGGTCAGCGGCAGGAACGTGATGCCGTGCCGGACGATCGGTGTGGGGCGTACGCGGGGGTCGCCGGTGGCCGGGGCGTCCACCAACTCGTCAAGCGCCACCTGGTAGGCCCGGGCCAGCGGGAGCAGCAGCTCCAGGGTGGGTCGACGGCTTCCGGACTCCAGCCGGGACAGGGTGCTCACCGAGATGCCGGTCAGCTCGGCGAGCTGGGTCAGCGTGGTCCCGCGCCGGTGGCGCAGGGCCCGCAGTCGGGGGCCGACGGCGGCCAGCGCGGCGGAGTCCTCGTTTGCCATAACGGCAAGGATAGTTGCCATCCGGTCGGCGGCGACGGATGGTGGGGCGGAACCGACCGGCAGAGGGAGAAACCCGTGGACGAGACATATGACGTGGTGGTGGTGGGCGGCGGCGCCGCAGGGCTCAGCGGGGCGCTGGCCCTGAGCCGGGCCCGCAGGTCGGTGCTGGTGATCGACTCCGGCGAGCCGCGCAACGCGCCGGCCGGCCACGTGCACAACTACCTGGGGCGCGAGGGCACCCCACCGGGCGAGCTGCTCGCGATCGGGCGGGGCGAGGTGGCCGGGTACGGCGGACGGTTCCGCACCGGCGCGGTGCGGACCGCCACCCGCGACGACGACGGATTCCTGCTCACCCTCGACGACGGGAGCGCCGTACGGGCCCGCCGGCTGCTGGTGGCGACCGGACTGACCGACGAACTGCCCGACGTTCCCGGGCTGGCCCAGCGGTGGGGCCGCGACGTGCTGCACTGCCCGTACTGCCACGGCTGGGAGGTGCAGGACCGGCGGATCGGCGTGCTGGCGACCGGGCCGATGGGTGTGCACCAGGCCGAGATGTGGCGACAGTGGAGCCCGCACGTGCTGCTCCTGCTGCACGACGCCCCCGCACCCGACGAGGAGACCGCCGAGCGGCTCGCCGCGCGGAGCATCGCCGTGGTGCCGGGGCCGGTCGCCGGGCTGGAGGTGACAGGGGACGCGCTGTCCGGCGTACGCCTCGCGGACGGCCGGGTGGTGGCGCTCGACGCGATCGTGGTCGCGAGCCGGACGGTTCCCCGCGCCGACCTGCTGGTCGGTCTGGGCCTGGCACCGGAGGAGGTGACGATGGGCGGGCACGTCGTCGGCACCCAGATCCCGGCCGACGCCACAGGCGCGACGACCGTCGCGGGAGTCTGGGTGGCGGGCAACGTGGCCGACATCCGCGGCCAGGTCATCGCGTCCGCCGCGGCCGGCCTCACCGCCGGCGCGGCGATCAACGCCGACCTGATCGCCGAGGACACCCGCGCGGCGGTGAGCGCCTACCGGGAGATGGTGGCCACGGCGTTCGAGGAGCCGGCGTGGGAGGAACGCTACCGGTCCCGGCCTGCGGTGTGGAGCGGCCGACCGAACCCGCAACTGGTCGCCGAGGCCGCCGACCTGAGCCCCGGACGGGCGCTCGACGTGGGCAGCGGCGAGGGGGCCGACGCGGTGTGGCTGGCCGAGCGCGGCTGGTCCGTCACCGCGGTGGACATCTCGACCACGGCGCTGGCCCGCGCCGCCGAGCACGCCGACACCGTCGGGGTCGGCGACCGGATCGAGTTCACGCACGCCGACCTGCGCGACAAGCCGCCGGCCGAGGACGCGTACGACCTGGTGTCGGCGCAGTTCATGCACCTGCCTCCGGAGCAGCGGCGGGAGCTGTTCGATCGGCTGGCCGCCGCGGTGGCCCCGGGAGGCACCCTGCTCATCGTCGGGCACCACCCGTCGGACCTGTGGACGTCGGCGCGGCGGATGCACCTACCGGACATGATGTACACCGCCGAGGACGTCGCCGCCTCTCTGGACCCGTCCCGTTGGGAGATCGTGACCGCCGAGGCCCGCCCGCGCGCCGCCACCGACCCGGAGGGCAATCCGGTCACCCTGCACGACGCGGTTCTGGTGGCCCGCCGCCGCTGAGTCCCACCGCCACGTGCGTCGATCATCAAGTTGTGCCAGGTGACAGAGCCGGCGGACGACGATCTTCCGGGCACCACCCGTCCACGATCGACGCAGGCGGGGACCGGGGTCGCGCGGGAGGCGGGGACGGGGCTTCGCACGGGGGTGGGCGCGGCGGTAGCGTTGCGCCACACTCACGGACCGCCGGCCCCCTGGCGCCCGATCGTACGGAGGATGGTGCATGTCCATCGGCGCTGAGCCGCTCGCAGTACGCGACGATGCGGCCTCTCGGCCAACCTTCGAGCTCGCCCTGCGCGGCTACGACAAACGCCAGGTGGACAGGCACCTGGAGCAGCTCGACGGCCAGCTCACCATGCTCAGCAAGGAACACGGGCGCTCGGCCGTGCGGGTCCGCGAACTGACCGCCGAGGTGCAGCGCCTGCGCGCCGAACTGGCCGAGCTCCAGGAGCAGCCGGTGCAGGTGGACCGGGCCTCCTTCCAGGATCTGGGCCCGATGGTGGGCGAGATAATGGCTCTCGCCGAGAAGCAGGCCGCGATGATCATCGAAACGGCCACCGACCGGGCCAACGAGCTGCGTACCGAGTCGGAGCGGATCCTGGTCGACACCCGCGAACGCGCCGCCCAGGCGCGCCAGGACCTCGCCGAGGAGCTGGCGAACCGACGCGCCGAGCAGGAGCAGGCCCACGAGGAGCGGCGCACCCTGGCCGAGGCCGAGCTGACAGCGATCCGCGAGCACGCGGAGCAGCTGCGCGTCGACGGTGAGACCGCGCACGAGCGCGCCCAGCACGAGGCGAAGCGGATCACCGAGCAGAGCGCGCAGCAGCTCAACCAGACCCGGGTGGCCGCCGACGCGTTGATGAAGTCGGCACGTACGCAGATCCAGCAGGAGCTCCAGGCGGCCCGGGCCAAGAACCAGCAGGAGATGGCGCAGTGGCAGGCCGGCGTGGAGCGGGAGGTCAACGAACGGCGGACCGCCGCCGAGCAGGAGATCGCCGAGCAGCGGGCCGCCGCCGAGCAGGAGCTGGCCGAGCAGCGCAGCGCCACCGAGCAGCAGATCGCCGAGTTGCTTGCTGAGGCGCAGCAGCACGTGACCGAGCTGCGCAACCGGGCCGACGAGCAGGCCGCCAGCCACCAGGAGCAGCTCGCCGCGTTGCAGCAGGAGATCGCGGAGCGTCGGCAGGAGGCCGCGGCGCTGAACGCCGAACTGGACACCGCCGGTCAGCAGCTCGCCGAGATCCGCGAGGAGGGCGAGACGCTGGAGAACGAGCTGTCCCGGATGCAGCAGCGGCTCAACGAGGTCCGCCGGGACCTCACCGCCGAGAGCGCCCGGCTGGAGGAGGCCCGCCGTGCCGGCGACTCCGCCGAGCGGCACGCCAAGGAGGTACGCGCCCGGGTGCAGAGGGAGGCCAAGCGGGTGGCTGACCTGGCCGCCGCCGCGGTGATGGCCGCGGCGGCCGGCGGGACGGAGACCGCCGAGTACCCGATGGTGGGCACGCGTTCCCACGCCGACCGGGCCACCTCCGACCGGTCCACGCCGGAGCGGCAGGGCGCCAACCTGATCAGCCTGGACCGCCCCGCCGTCGAGCCGCCCCCGGCCGACCAGACCCGCGCCGAGCAACCCACGCCCGACCCGGCCCGCGCCGAGCAGTCCACGGCCGACCAGACCCGCGCCGAGCAACCCACGCCCGACCAGGCTCGCGCCGAGCAGCAGGTCGACGAGCACGAGCGCGCCGCGCAACACGTAACCGAGCAGGCGCCCGTCGAGGGCCACGTCACTGCCGAGCCCGGTGGTTCGGACGCCGCCGACGAGCCGGAGGCCTCCGCGCCACCCGCCGACGCCCGGCCGACCTACCCGCGGCACATCGGCGCCGACGTACCGACGCCGGTGCCGTTCCTGGCGTTCGGGCAGCCGGTCAGCGAGAACGGCACGGCCCGACACTGACCGCCTGCCGCGTCGGCGGTGAGCAGGGCGGATTCCGGTCGGAACCGGCTCGACGGGTCGGCGGAGCTGGCAGGCTGGGCGGGTCGTCGCGCGCCGGCGGCGACCCGCCGGCCCGGCCCGGCGACCGAGAGGAGCGCCCGGTGACCGACGGACCGGAGGAGTTCGACCTGCTCGTCGTGGGCGGCGGCAAGGCCGGCAAGACGTTGAGCATGGACGTCGCGCGGTCCGGCCGGCGGGTGGCGATGGTCGAACGGGGCATGATCGGCGGCAGCTGCATCAACGTCGCGTGCATCCCGACCAAGGCGTTGGTGACCAGCGCCCGGGCTGCCCGCCAGGTACGCGACGCGAGCGCCCTCGGCCTCACCGTCGAGGACCCTCGGGTCGACGTGGACCTGCTGCGCGCGCACAAGCAGGACGTCGTCGAGGGGATGATCGCCGCCAACCGGCAGCAGTTCCTCGACTCCGGCCTGCACCTGGTGATCGGTACGGCCCGGTTCGTCGGCCCCCGGACGGTACGCGTGTCGTTGCCCGACGGCGGCGAACGGCTGCTGCGCGGCGCCGACGTGGTGATCAACACGGGTACGCGGCCGCACCTGCCCTCGGTTCCCGGACTGGCCGAGGCCGGGGTGCTGACCAGCGAGAGCCTGCTGCGCCTGGACCGGCTGCCGGCCCGGCTCGTGGTGCTCGGCGGCGGGACCGTCGGGGTGGAGTTCGCGCAGATGTTCGCGTCGTTCGGCAGCACGGTGACGGTGATCGAGGGCGGCCCCCAGCTGTTGAGCCGCGAGGATCCCGACGTGAGTGACGCGCTGCTGCGGGTGTTCCTGCACGACGGCATCGACGTACGCGTCGCCGTGTCGGTCGCCCGGCTGGACCGCGACGCCGACGGCGCCGTCCGGGTGACCCTTGACGACGGCAGCCTGGTGGCAGGCGACGACGTGCTGGTGGCGGCCGGCCGGGATCCGGTCACCGACGGGCTCGGCCTGGACGTCGCCGGCGTCCAGCTCGACGAGCGGGGCTTCGTGGTGGTCGACGAGCACCTGCGCACCACAGCCGAACGGACCTGGGCGGCAGGGGACGTCGCGGGCAGCCCCCAGTTCACCCACGCCTCGCTCGACGACTACCGGATCGTCCGGGCGAACCTCGCGGGCGAGCGCCGGAGCACCGCCGGGCGGCTGATTCCGTACACCGTCTTCACCACCCCGGAGCTGGCTCGGGTCGGTCTCACCGAGACCGAGGCGCGTCGCGCCGGGTACGACATCCAGGTGGCGCGTCTGCCCGTCGCGGCGATCCCCCGGGCGCGGACCCTGCGCCAGACCGCTGGCGTGTGGAAGGCGGTGATCGACGCCGGCACCGACCGGATCCTCGGCGCCGCGCTGCTCGGCGCCGAGGCCGGGGAGGTGATCACGTCGGTGCAGCTGGCCATGCTCGCGGGGATGCCGTGGACCGCCCTGCGGGACGCTGTCATCACCCACCCGACGATGGCCGAGGGCCTGAACCTGCTCTTCGCCTCGCTCCAGGCCCGCCCGGTGCGGTGTGGGACGCCCGCCTCACGTACCGGCGATCTCGTCGCGGACCCGCCGCTGGAAGGCGCGAGCCTGACCTCCGGTCGGCGGTGGTCCACCGTGTCGCGCCGCGATCGCCTGGCGGACCACCTCGGACGCGTCGCCGCCGTCGATGAGTCGCTGCCCCGCCGCCGCCTTCGCCAGCCAGACACCGTCGCGGTGGCGCACCAGCGATCGGCAGGCGCCGAGCACGGCGTCCTCGGCGCCCGGCGCGGGCAGGTCGTCGGACGGGGTCGGCAACGCGAGCCACCAGGACAGCGCCTCGATGAGCAGTCGACGCAGGTCGGCCGGGGCCAGGTCGGCGAAGACCTCCCCCGCCGGTGGCCCGAGCAGCGGCAGGCCGCTCTGGTGCAGGATGCCGCGGTCCAGTCCGTACCAGAAGCGGCCGTCGGTGGCGGGCCGGTCGGCGGGGTCCAGCGTGCACCGGAACGGCATGGTCGCCCCGGTGTTCAGCTCGACCTCGAAGCCCGGCTCCGGGGTGCCCGACGCCGCCACCGCACGGCGGTAGACGACCAGTTCCAGCCCGCGCGCCGGGCAGGGCAGCGCCTCGTGCCGCAGCCGCGCCACCAGCGCCCGCTTCGCCACCTCGGTCAGCGGACCGGCGCTGACCAACGCCACGTCGACGTCGCTGCGCCCGGCCTGGTACGCGCCGAGCCCCACCGACCCGGCCGCGTACGCGCCGACCAGCTCGGTGCCGAGCACGTCCCGGGCGGCGGCGACCAGGTCGTCGAGATACTGCTGAAGATCGGAGTCCACGAGCCATCCTGACGCACGGCTCGGGACCGGGTCGGGTCACCCCGCGTAGAGCAGCAGCAGTCCGGCGACGGTGTAGGCGACCATCAACGCCAGCAGCGGCAGCTGGCCGGCGACCGCCCGGGCCCTGGGGAACAGGTACAGGGCGCGATCGTGGGCGAGCAGGGTGCCGAGCAGGTGCCCGAGGATGATCACGGTGATCTGGAGGGTGGCGACCCCGGAGGGCGTGACCAGTCCGGTGTGCGGCTGCCAACCGGCCGTGCCGAGCCAGTTCGCGCCGGTGCCGAGGGGGTCGGACAGCAGCGCGACGGTGCGCTGGCCCTCCAGGATCAGCAGCGAGTAGTAGTGCGCCACGACGTACCCGACCGCGATCGGCACGATGGAGTGGGCGATCTCGCCGGGTACGGCACGGGCCTGGGCGGGGCCGGCGCGGCCGATCCGGGCCGCGGCCCCGGTGGCGGCGAGGTACGCGACGGCGACGGCACCGATGACCAGGACCAGCCCGGTGCTGCCGGTGACCACCCGGGGCAGCCCGTTCTCCTGACTGAAGCGCAGCCATCCGGGCGCGTTGGAGAGGCTGTCGTACATCGTGGAGCCGAGCAGCACGACCACCACGGCGACCAGCCCGGGACGGGGTCGCAGCCCGGCGATGCCGTCGAGGGGGTTGCGCCACACAAGCACGCCGTCGTCGGCGCGGCCGATCGGCGCGAGCTGACCGATGAGCGTGCTGTACGTCTCGAACGGGTCGGCCCGGTCGAACCATCCGGCGCCGAACAGCGCGGCCCCGACCAGCATGACCGTCGCGTACGCGGCCAGCCAGACGGTGATGACCGGCAGGGTGGCCCTGTCGGGCGCGACAAGCTCCAGCCAGACGAACCCGAACAGGGTGCCGGCGGCCGGCCAGATGCCGACGCCGGCCGGCAGCTCCCGGATGCCGCGCCGTGGATCGCGTCGGGCGGCGAGCGCGGCGAGCAGGTGCAGGGTCCGCAGCGGGTTGACGGCCCGCCAGACCGGGCCGAGCAGCAGCGACACGGGTGCCAGCCCGACCCAGAGCAGCACGTAGAGCGCCCCGGCGGTCGGGTTGTCGGCGGTGTCCGGTCCGGCCAGCAGGCCCAGGCAGAACCAGGCGGCGGCGAGCAGGCCGAGGCCGCGCAGCACCCACCGGAACGCGGGCGCGTCGACGAGGCCGGCGAACCATCGGGGCACCGGGCGGCCACCTGTCGCGTCCCGGTCCAGTCGCGGCTCACGCCAGAGCAGACCGAGCGCGAGGAACGTGACGACGAGGGTGAGCGCGGCGGCGACGACGAGTTGCGGCAGCGTGATCGGCAGGTCCTGCCGGCCGCCGACGCCGTGCGCCAGCAGCGCGGGATCGGCGGTCATTCCGCTCAGCGGACGACGAGCTGGGCCAGCACCAGCTCGGTCTCGTGCGTCTCCACCTCGAACAGCCCGGTCTTGTCGGCGCGGAACTCGACCGAGCCGGGGGTGCCGGCCGGCAGTCGGGCGCCCAGGTCGTACCCGTGCACGTGCAGCTCGTCAGGCACGTCGGAGGTGACGGTGATCCGGACCAGCTCGCCCTTGGCGACGGTGACCCGGCCGGTCGGCGGATCGACCCGCCGCTTGGTGATCCGCAAGATGATCTCAACGTCCGCGCTCGGGATGCTGGTGGTGGCGGCAGGTGTCGGACTGGCCGCCGCGGTGGTGGCGCTCGGCGACGCGGCGGCCGTCGTCGGCGTCGAGGAGGTCGCCACGGACGGGTCGTCGCTCTCCCCGCAACCGGCGGCGAGCAGGGTGGCGAGCAGGCCGGCGGCGAGGGCGCCGCAGGTGCGGAGAGCGGGGGTACGGACGGGCACGGGCGGACTCCGAACGACGCGAGGGGGACGGGGGTGGAACTGATCGTCGGGGATGAGAACTCTACGTCTTGTTCGGCGACTGGGAAATGACCATGATGAACGAATGCGATCGAGGCTGGTCACTGTGCGTAGGGTCCTGAGCCGGGTCGCGGCCGCGGTGGCCGCGACGGCCGTGGTGTCGTTGGCACTGCCCGCCGCTCCGGCGTCCGCGCACGGCCAGCTGGCGACGTCCACCCCGCTGACCGGCACCGTGGTACGCGAGCCGCTGACCCAGCTGGCGTTGTACTTCACCGAGAAGCCGGCCCCGAACGCGCACTTCACCATCACCGGGCCGAACGGCTCGCGGGTGGACAACGGCTGGTCGTTCGGTGAGCCGAAGCGGCTGGACAAGCCGGTCACCGAGTACTTCATGGTCAACGGCGTGTTCGAGCCCCGGCTGTACCACACAGGCTTCCCGGCCATGGTGACCGTGGCGCACTGGCCGGCGAAGGGCCGCTACACCGCCAGCTACCTCTCCGTCGCCACCGACGGCGAGGCCGTGCGGGGCGACGTCACGTTCGACTACCAGGGCCCGGGCACTGCCGCGCCGGCCGGTTGGTCGGCGCCCACGAACGGGCCGGAGCCGGCTCTGCTGGCGCTGGCCGAGGGCGACCACTCGGCCGTGACAGCCGCACCGGCGACGACCGGCGCGCCGGTGGCCGGGCCTACCGCTCCCCCGGCGGACGGTGGCCTGCCGCCCTGGCTGCTCCCGGCCGGCGTGGTGCTCGTCGTCGGCGCGATCGTCGTGGTGGCCGCCCGGCGCAAGCCCGCCCCGGGCCGGTCGAGCGGCGCCGCCCGTCGGCCCGCCGGCACCACCCGCCGGCCGGGTGACGCCGTGGGTCGCAAGGGCGGCACGAGCGGTAAGCCGGCTCGCCGCGGCCGGCGCTAGGACCGCCCGACAGTCCACCCGACACACCTGACGGTTCAGCGCGTCCGGCCCCGACTTTCGTACGAACATGTGGAACTTTTGATGTATCGACGCGAAGCCATGGACACCGCAATCGAAACCCCTTAATGTCTCGACCCATCAACCCCGGTGTTTCCGGATCGTCACTCGTCGGCGTCGAGGACGTTTCGGAGCCGGGCCGGCGGCCACCGCCTCACACCACTGCTTCGCACGCCGGCCGTCGGACACTCCGATCCCTCCTGGAGGAACGATGGGCACACGGCTGCTACGCCGACTCCGCAGTCCCCTCCTGGGTGCGCTGGCACTCGTCCTCGCCGGCGGCCTCTGGGCCACCCCGGCCAGCGCCGCCCCCGAGCAGGAACCGGGCGTCACCCTGCGCGTCTTCGACGTACAGGTGCCGCTCTCCGAGATCTGCACGCTCAAGCCCGCGCAGACCCCGAACGTGGACAAGCTGATGTCCACGATCAACTGGACGTCGACCGCCGACTTCGGCTTCGACAACTACTTCGTCTCGCAGGTTCTCGGCAACATCACCATCACCCAGGCCGGCAGCTACACGTTCCGGCTCAGCAGCGACGACGGGTCCAAGCTGGCGATCGACAACAGCGTGGTGATCAACCACGACGGCCTGCACGGCGCCACCCCGCCAAAGGAGGGCACCGTCACCCTCGCCGCCGGTCTGCACCCGCTGCGCATCGACCACTTCGAGCGCGACGGTGGGCAGCAGATCACCCTGGAGTGGCGCACGCCCGGCTCGTCGTCCTTCGTGGTCGTACCGAACTCGGTGCTGAGCACCGACAAGGGCGTGGTGCGGGTGACCGCGCCGGGTCGCAAGGAGTGCGAGGGCGTCACCGACTCCCCCGGCGACGGCCTGCCGCTGACCGGCGTGCACCCCGGCTACACGCTGACCAACCTGCGGCCCAGCGGCTTCCAGCCGAAGGTGACCGGCATGGACTGGCTGCCCGACGGCCGGCTGGTCATCTCGACCTGGGGCGGCAGCGACCAGTCCGGCACGTCCCAGGACGGCGAGGTGTGGATCCTCGGCAACACCGGCGGGGCGACGACCCCGGGCGCGGTGACCACCAAGAAGATCGCCGGTGGCCTCAAGGAGCCGATGGGGCTCAAGGTCGTCGACGGGGTGGTCTACGTCTCGGAGAAGCAGCGGTTGACCCGGCTGGTGAGCACCACAGGTGACGAGGTGGCCGAACGTCTGGACACGGTGGCCACCTGGCCGTACGGCGGGAACTTCCACGAGTTCGCGTTCGGCCTTCTCTACCAGGACGGGTTCTTCTACCTGAACCTGTCGGTGTCGATCAACTCCGGTGGCGCGACCACCAACCCGCAGCCCGCCGTCAACCGGGGCACCACCCTCAAGGTCAACAAGGACACCGGCGCGGTCAGCTACGTCGCCGGCGGCCTGCGCACCCCGCACGGCATCGGATGGGGTCCGGAGGGTGGCATCTTCGTCACCGACAACCAGGGCGGCTGGCTGCCGTCGTCCAAGCTGCTGCACGTCAAGCAGGGCCGCTTCTTCAACCACTACACCAACCCGGCTGGCCCGTTCGACGCCAACCCGGTCACCGCGCCGGTGCTCTGGATGCCGCAGAACGAGATCGCCAACTCGCCAAGCACCCCGATGTACCTGACCAGCGGCCGCTACGCCGGTCAGTTCGTCATCGGCGACGTCACCTACGGCGGTCTCCAGCGGGCGTACGTGGAGAAGGTCAACGGCGAGTACCAGGGCGCCCTGTTCCGGCTCACCCAGGGTCTGGAGGCGGGCGTCTCCGAGGTCAACGTCGGTCCGGACGGCGCGATCTACGTCGGCGGGCTCGGCGCGGGCGGCAACTGGGGCCAGACCGGCAAACTGTCGTACGGCCTGCAGAAGCTCACCCCGAACAGCACCACGGCGTTCGAGATGCTCGCCATGCGGGCCACCACCGCCGGGTTCGAGGTGGAGTACACCCAGCCCGTGTCGGCGGAGACGGCAGCCGACCTGGCCGCGCACTACAAGATCAAGCAATGGCGGTACGTGGCGACGTCGAGCTACGGCGGCCCGAAGATCGACGAGGAGACGTTGACCGTCACCTCGGCCACCCTCTCGGCCGACGGCAGGAAGGTCACCCTCGCGGTCGACGGCCGCAAGGCCGGCCGGGTGGTCCACCTGCGCTCGCCGCGCCCGTTCACCTCCACCAGCGGCCAGTCACTGTGGAGCACCGAGGCGTGGTACACGCTCAACGCCATCCCGGGTGTCACCCCGCCGCCCGGTGGCGGGACCAACCTGGCGCTCAACAAGGCGGCCACCGCGGACAGCTCCTGCTCGACGACCGAGAGCCCGGCCAAGGCCGTCAACGGCAGCGTCTCCGGCGGCAACGGCGACAAGTGGTGCTCCAAGGGCACCACGAAGTACCTCCAGGTCGACCTGGGCGCCCCGTACGCGGTGAACCGGGTGGTGGTCAAACACGCCGGCGCGGGCGGTGAGAACACCGCCTGGAACACCAGGGACTTCACGATCGCGTCCAGCCCCGACGGCACGACCTGGACCACCCGGGCCACGGTGACCGGCAACACGGCGAGCACCACCACACACGACGTCGTCGCTGCGGGCACCCGCCACGTCCGGCTGGCCATCACCGCACCGACCAGCACCACCGACCCGGCAGCCCGGATCTACGAACTGGAGGTGTACGCGAGCGCCGGCGGCGCCGCGGGCAGCATCACGGGTGTCGGCGGCAAGTGCCTGGACGTGGACAACGCCGGCACCGCCGACGGTACGAAGATCCAGCTCTGGACGTGCAACGGCACCGGCGCCCAGTCGTGGAGCCGCGTCGGGGACACCTACCGGGTCCTCGGCAAGTGCCTGGACATCGACAACGCGGGCACCGCCGACGGCACCAAGGTGCAGTTGTGGACGTGCAACGGCACCGGCGCGCAGGTGTGGCAACCGCAGGCCGACGGGTCGATCCGCAACCCGCAGTCGGGCAAGGTCCTGGAGGCCGCCGGCGCGGGCACCGCCGACGGCACCCAGATCCAGATCGGCACCAACTCCGGTGGCGCGCACCAGAAGTGGGTGGTCAACGCCAGCTAGAGCCGACGGCGGGGTCCGGCCGGTCGACGGCCGGGCCCCGCCCACGGCGGTCGACCCGACGCGTGGTCAGGGGCCGTGCGGCAGCGGCTGGGCCAACGCCCGCAGGTCCGCCGGGAGT
Organism: Micromonospora sp. NPDC047521; assembly: GCF_055587305.1. Taxonomy (NCBI): domain Bacteria; kingdom Bacillati; phylum Actinomycetota; class Actinomycetes; order Micromonosporales; family Micromonosporaceae; genus Micromonospora; species Micromonospora sp. NPDC047521. Next base: position 230,692 of record NZ_JBVJGN010000007.1, read on the forward strand.
TGGGACAGCGCGTCCTCGAACTCCCGGTGCCCGACCACCCGGTGCATGGTCTGGAGCACCGCCCGGGTGCCACGCTCGGCGGCGGACCGGTCGACGCCGGCGCGGTCGGCCACCCGGCGCAGGAACTCGTCGAACCCGAACGCGTCAGGCGCCTCGGCGGCCTTGACCAGCAGCGGGCTCAGCTCGGGGGCCAGGTGGGGGGCGAGCGCGGCGGCCTCTCCGCCGCTGAGCCGCTCGGTGAGGGTGCGCAGGACCGCCTCGGTCAGCGGGCGCGCCTGCTGCGGCGACACACCCGCCCGTGCGGCAACCTTGTCGACGAACGTCAGCTCGGCCATGCCCCCGCCTCTCGTTCCGGAAACGCGTGGCTACCCGGGTCGACCAGCGGCAAACCAGGCGCGTTCTGTTCGTTGCTCCGCACGGCTCCGACCCGGTCTCGTACGGTGGGGTGGACCGGGAAACAGCGGCCGCCCGAGAGTGGCCCGCGGCGCAGGAGGAGCAGATGGCGGTCGACCTGCCCGAGGTGCTCGACAGGTACTTCCGAGCCGTCGACGACGCCGACCTGGACGCCTTCGTGGCGTGCTTCGCCGACACGGCGAGCGTGGCCGACGAGGACCGGCTGTACGAGGGGCGGGCCTCGATCCGCTCGTGGCGGCAGAAGTCGATGGACGCGTACTCGTACACGGCCGAGCCGTTGCGGGTGACGCCGCAGGCGGGCGACTCGTACCAGGTCCTCGTCCGGGTGAGCGGCACCTTTCCCGGCAGCCCGGTCGAGCTGCGGTACCGGTTCACGCTGCGCGACGGTCTGATCGGCGCGCTGGACATCCGCCCGTAGGTTCGTGCACCCCACCAGAGGAGACGGCTTTGTCGCGGGTCTGGATGGTCACCGGCTGTTCCACGGGTCTCGGTCGGGCACTCGCCGAGGCCGTGCTGGCCCACGGCGACCGGCTGGTCGCCACCGCGCGCAACCCGGCACAGCTCGCCGATCTCACCGACCGGTACGGCGACCAGGTCCGGACGGTGGCCCTGGACGTCACCGACGCGACCGCCGCCCGCAGCGCGGTCGACGACGCGGTGGCTGTCTTCGGGAGCCTGGACGTCCTGGTCAACAACGCCGGGTACGCCGACGTCGCCGCGATCGAGGACATGCCGCAGGACGCGTTCCGCGCCCAGGTCGAGACCAACTTCTTCGGGGTGGTCAACCTGTCCCGCGCCGCGCTGCCGGTGATGCGCGGGCAGGGGGGCGGGCACATCGTGCAGATCTCCAGCGTCGGCAGCCGGGTGGCAAGCATCGGGCTGGGCGCGTACCAGGCGGCCAAGTGGGCGGTCGGCGGCTTCTCCGCGGTGCTCGCGAGGGAGGTCGAGTCGTTCGGGATCAGGATCACCGTGGTCGAGCCGGGCGCCCTGCGCACCGAGTGGGCGGGCTCGTCGATGAGCGCGTTGCCGATCAGCGAGCCGTACCGGCCGGTCATCGAGCCGGCCGTCGAGCGCCTGCGCAGGGCCAACGGCAGCCAGCCGGGCGATCCCCAGCGGACCGCTCGGGCGATCATCCGGATCAGCCGCATCGATGACCCGCCCGCGCGGCTGCTGCTCGGCGCCGACGCCGTGGCGGCCGCCGCAGCGGCTGCCGACGCCCTCGCCGCGTCCGACGCCCGGTGGCGCGACCTGAGCGAGTCGATCGCCTTCGACGCCGCGCCCTGACCCGCCGCCGGCCGGCCGGACGGCCAGGAACGGACCGTTGTTGATCACCGCCGAACGGACGACACGGTCCGTCGGGTGGGGGGTGGCATGATGTGCCGACAACGGCCGTCGCAACCAGGAAGGGTGTTGCTGCCGATGCCCCACTTCGAGGCCCGGACGTCCACCGCACCCGGGCGGATCGTGGTCACCCTGACCGGCGAGTGCGACCTGGCCGCCCGGGACGAGCTGACCGCCGTGCTGGCCTCGGCGGTGCGCGGCGCGCCGGTCGTCGTGGTCGACGTGGGCGGGTTGCGGTTCCTGGACTCCACGGGCCTGCACACCCTGGTGACCGCCCACCAGTCCGCGCGCGGCGACGGTAGGCGGCTCTACGTGGTCAACGCCGACGGCGCGGTCGCCGAGGTGCTGGACATCACAGGCGTGGGCGAGCTGCTGAGCCCACCCGCCGACGAGCAGGTGGCCGGCTGATGCCGGCCGACCGGCGGGAGATCGTGACCGAGCAGGACGCGTCCGCCCCTGTCACGGAAACCATGTCGTACCAGGTGGCGACGGATCTGCGGGCGTTGCGCGCCTTCGTCTGTGCCGGCGCGTCGGCCCGGGGTCTGGCACCGCAACGAACGGAGCTGCTGGCGCTGGCCGTGAGTGAGCTGGCGACCAACACGTTGCAGCACACGACCGGCGGCGGCCAGGTCCGGCTCTGGGCCGAGGCGGGCCACCTGGTCTGCGACGTCATCGACCAGGGCCCGGCGCGCGCGCTCGGTCGGCCCATGCCGGCCGCCGAGGCGGTACGGGGGCGCGGCCTCGCCATCGTGGAGCAGGTCTGCGACGAGGTGGCGTTGTTCGGCGCGCCGGAGGGCACTGTCGTACGGATCCGCTTGGAGCTGTGACCCGGCCGGGTGGTCGGGTCAGGGCCGCACGCGCACGGCCAGGGTGCAGGTGTCGTCGTCCGGGTTGGGGTGGTGCAGCAGCTCCCGCAGCCGGCCGAGGGCCGGCTCCCCCGGCCCGGCGGTGAACGCGGACAGCGTCACCACCACCTGCTCCAGCGGGGCGTCGGCGGGCACCCGCCGCTCCACCAGCCCGTCGGTGTAGAACAGCACCAGGTCACCGGGGCGCAGGCGTGCCGCGCGCACCCCGTACGCGGAGGCGGCGCCGGCGCCCAGCAGCAGACCCGGCGGGAGGTCGAGCGGGCCGGTTTCGCCGGCGCGGGACAGCAGCGGCGCCAGGTGCCCGGCGCGTGCCCAGCACAGCTCCCGGGTCGCCGGGTCGTAGACGGCGACGACAGCGGTCGCGGTGATCGCGAGCTGCCCGCACAGACGGTCGAGGTGACCGACCAGCTCCGCCGGGTCGTGGATGCCGATGGACAGCCAGGCCACCAGGGCGAAGCGCAGGTGCGCCATCCCGCTTGCCGCGTCGAGCCCGTGACCGGCGACGTCGCCGACGGCGAGCACGACGGTGCCGTCCGGCAGGGTCTGGGCGTGGTACCAGTCCCCGCCCACGCGGGCCGCGCTCTCCGCCGGCTGGTAGGTGACCATCGCCTCCAGGCCGGCCAGCCCGAACACGTCGCGGGGCACCGGCTGGATCAGGTTCTGCAACTGTCCGGCCAGCCGGTGCTCGGCGAGCGCAGTGGTCTCCCGGGTCCGGAGCTGGTCGCTGAGCTGCTCGATGGCGGTCCGCGAATCCACCCGCGCGGTCACGTCCTGCACCACGGCGTGGATCTTCAACGGTGCGCCGGCCGCGTCCCGGGAGGCGTCGGAGAGGATCCGCAGGTACTTCACCGAACTCGGCGCCTGGAACCGGACCGTGACATCGGAGGACGCCCCGCTGTCCAGCGTCTGCCAGGCCACCTCGCCCAGCATCTGGTCGTCCGGGAGCATGGCCGCCGCCTGCTCGGCCCGGGACAGCGGACCGAGCGACGGGTCCCGCTCGAAGATCCGGTACATCCCCGGTGACCACTCGCTGACCCCGCTGGCCAGGTCGTACTCGGCCCAGCCGAGGCTGCCCAACAGCTCGGTACGCGCCACCCTCCGCTGGTCCTCGTCCAGCCGGCGCCAGGCGACCAGCAGCCCGCCGAGCACCCGGTCCACCCGCACGTCGAACAGCGACTCGGCGACGACGCCCGTGCTCTCCTCCGAGTACCGGAAGTCGGCAAGCCGGCCGGGCGTTCCGGTGGCGAGCACCTCCTGGTACAGCTGCCAGAGTGGACCGTCGACCATGCTCGGGTACAGCTCGCTGAGCAGAAGGCCGACCCGGCCGACCCCGCGGCCGTAGATGTCCTGCCCGCTGGTGGCCTCGATCCGGAAGTCGGCGACCACCCCGGCGTCGCGCACCGGCCGCAGCCAGCTGCACCCGGCCGGGACGACCGCGAGGACCTCACGGACGACGTCCTCGACGCGGGGCGCCGGGTCGGCGGCCCGCGCGCCTCGGTCAGTCACGCCAGCAGCCTAGTGCTCCGACCGGGAACGTCTACCGGGTCGGCGGGGCGGGCGTCCGGCGGCGACGCGCCCGCGATCCGCACGTGGGCGGGCCGTCCTGCTGCCACAATGCGGACAGCCCGGTCGGACGATGGCCCCGGGTGGACCCGATCGGGAGGACGGCCCATGCCGGACAGTGAACGCGAGGCGGAGCTGCTCGATGCCGAGCGCACCCTTCAGGCCGCCCAACGGGCCGGTGACGTCGCAGCCCTCGACCAGTTGCTCGTCGACCAGTTGATCGCCATCGGTCCGGACGGCCGCGTGTACCGCAAGGAGGACGACCTGGCCGCGTACCGGAACCGCACCTCGGTGATCGAGGAGTTGGTGGAGGAGGAGTTGGACCTGCTCGTGGTCGGCTCGACCGGGGCGACGTTCTTCCTGGGCCGGGTGGCAGGCGTGTTCGACGGGGTGCGGATGTCGGCACGCCTGCGCTACACACGGACCTGGGTCCACGACGACCCGCACGGCTGGCGGGTCCTCGCCGCGCACATCAGTCCGGTCTGACCGCCGTCACGGGGTCTCGTCCTCCTCGTCGTCGAGCAGGCCCTGCTCGTCGAGGAACGCGAACCACCTGTCGTCGGCCGGGGTCAGCTCGGCGTAGCCCGGGCCGAGCGCGTAATAATCCACGAAGGAGCCGAGGTCGGGGGCCAGTTCCTCGAACGCGTCCGACATGAACCACTCGGTGCCGGTCGGCGGGAAGTACCAGACGGCGCCGGTGCCGCGGTCCAGGAAAATCGGGTCGTCGCCGCAGGTGCCGATCACCAACCAACCCGCCCGGTCGTCGGGGATTGCCGAGAAGTCCGGCGCGTAGTCGAGGTGGTACTGGATGCCGGCGAGGGTCGACGTGGACGCCAGCTCGACCCGGCCGGCCCGCAGGCCGTCGGTCACCAGCAGCAGGTCCCGCAGGTCGGCCGGGAGGCCCGCGGGCACCGAGTCGATAGCGGCACCCTCGCCGAAGTGGGCGTACTCCAGGCTCGCCGGCTCGTCCTCGACCAGGTCGGCCCGCAGTTCCCCGATGAGCTGACGAAGCTCGGGAGTCATTCCACCACCTCCGGATGATCCTGTGCTGTCCCCGGACGGCTCACGCGCGCACCGGCCCGACGGTGATCTCGACCGGACCGACGCGCAGGGTGCCGTCGTCCAGGGGCGTGCACCTGATGCCGCCTGTGGTGCGTAGCGCCTTCCACGCCCCCGGGCCGACTGTGACGTCCATCCAGGCGCACGGCCGCGCGGCGCGGTTGACCCGCAGGCTGACCGGGCCGTCTCCGGAATCCAGCACCAGCACCCTGCCGATCAGCTCGTCCACCGCGATGCCGCTGGTCAGGATGTTGCGGCGGACCTCCGCGAGACCGACACCCGCCGGCAGGGACTCCTGGGCGATGACTGTCACGCTCGCGTCGCGGTGCGCCGGCTGGCCGAAGTAGCGGTCGCCGACGATGCCGAGGCCGGACCGGATGCGGACCACGTCGACCAGTTCGCCGGGCGGGGCCGGGGCCGGGCCGTCGGCGGGCCGGCCCAGGAAGCGGTGCACGGGCGAGGCCAGCAACTCGACGATCTCCGGCATGGCAGGGATTCTACGAACCGGACCGGGTTTTCCGGGGCCGGTCGGCGGACACCGGCGCCGGGCGTGCCCGGTGGGGACGGCCGTGCGAGCACGCCGATCCCACCGGGCACGGCGCTCAGGCCGGGGCGCCGGTGACGGTGAGGTCGCGCAGTCGGCCCACGTTGTCGAACGAGCCGAAGCCGACCCGCCCGGATCCGAAGGTGGTGTCCCTCGCGGTCAGCAGCGGATCGCGGTGCCCGTCGACGTACACCGCGATCTCACCGGTGGCCGGCAGGTGCACCACCCGGACGCGGTGCCAGTCGGCGTCGGTGATCGCCGGGTTGGCCCCGCGCGAGCGACCGTTCCACTGGTGGTCGATGCGTTCCCGATCGGCGTTGTCGACCTTGAAGATGCCGTTGTGCGGGTAGATCGTGTTGTCGGTGGAGAGGTGGGCGTAGTAGAACTCGGTGTCCGAGCGCCAGCCGAAGACGATGATGACGTCCCGGTTGGTGACCTCCACCGGGGTGTCGAGTCGTACCCGGGCGTCGATCTGGACGGACGACCAGGTCGGGCCGGCGGTCAGCACGGCGTACTCGAAGGGTCGGCGCGGTCCCGGCCGGCTCTCCCCGGCCTCGGCGAGGATGACCTGGTCGCGGGTGAACCGCCACTTCGCCGGCGTCACCGGCGCCCAGTTGGCGGCGCCGGCGGTACGACGCAGGGTGCTGTGCCCGACGTCGCCGCCGGCGAACTCCCTCGTCCCGGTGACCTTCCAGACCTTGCCGTTGGCCTTCGCGACGAGGTACAGCTCGCCTGCGGCGTCGGTGCCGAAGCGCAGGTCCACCCGGTTGGGGTCGCCGGGCGCGCCCGGCGCGGACAGGTCGCGCATCCGGACCGGGGTGCCCGAGGTGTCGAACAGCGCGAGTTGATGGATCGTGGCCAGATCCCGGCCCCGGCGCATCTCGTTCGCCTCGGTGTAGAGCACCCGGCCGTCGACCAGGTCGCCGAAGACGTACCTGCCGCGCAGCGCGGGCAGCGCCCGCCCCCGGTAGACGAACCCGCCGGCCACCGCGACACCGACGTCGTCCGTGCAGTTCCAGCCGGCGGCGGGGTCGTGGTCGTACGCGGCGACGGGGTACGTGTAGCCGTACCTCTCGTCGTCGGCGGGCAGCGGGAGCAGCCGGTCGCAGGGGTTCGTGGCCGCCTTGTCGAAGACGTACGAGCCCTCGCGCTCGCTCCAGCCGAAGTTGTCCCCGGCGCGGACCTCGTAGATCGCCTCGACGGCGTGCTCGCCGATGTGCCCGAGGTACATCCGTCCGGTGGCCCGGTCCCAGCTGAACCGGTGCGGGTCGCGGAAACCCACTGCGTAGATCTCGCCGAGCGCGCCGGCCCGGCCGACGAACGGGTTGGTGGCGGGGATGCCGTACCGCCCGTTCGCGGAGTCGGTGCCGCGCGGGTCGATCCGCAGCAGCTTGCCGTGGGGCAGGGCCAGGTTCTGCGGATCGGTGTTGCGCGCGCCCTGGCCGCCGTCGCCGACGGCGAGGTACAGCAGGCCGTAGTCGCGGTCGTGGCGCCTGGCCGTCGGGTTGAAATTGATCTCCTGGATGCCGTGCACCTGACCGCCGAAGCCGATGCGCAGCACCTCGCGGTGCGTACCGGCGAAGGTGGCGGCAGCCGGGTCGGTCGCCGTCCACTCGGTGATGACGCCGTGAAAGAGCGTGTTGGGCTGGGCGTAGTCAGGCGTCGCCGTCGTCGTCGACGCCAGCTCGGTGTGGATGGTGTAGAAGCGGCCGTTGGTGCCGAACTCCGGGTGGAACGCGACGTAGCCGAAGCCCTGGCCCAGCCCGCGACCGGAGAAGAACCGCGGCGCGAACGTGGCCGCCACGTCCAGGTAGACGTGCGGCACGCCGCCCTCGACCAGGTAGAGGTTGCCGTTGAGGTCGGGCACCGCCCGCCGGCCGGAGCCGTCGGGCAGCTCCATGATGGTGTTGATCCGGGCGGTACGCATGAGTCGCTGGTCGGTAGGTGCCGGCGTGGGGTACGACTGCGGGAAGCTGGCGTACTCGCTCAGGACCAGGCCGAGCCGGGACTGGATGGGCATCTCGGGGATCGGGTCGTACACCGCGTCGGCGGCGCGGGCGGGGGTGGCGACCAGGGTGGACAGGACCAGCACGAGGGCGGTGAGGCCGGCCCTCAGGGCGGGCCGGCGGGCTCCGCCGGGGCGGCGGTACAGGGTGCGCACGCGTGTCTCCTTCTCGGTGGGACGGTGCCGAGGGTGGTCAGCGAGCCAGGTGGCGGTACTGCCTCCGTACGTCGTTCGCGGAGACCACGCTGTCGAGGAACATCAGCCCGTCCATGCGGCAGTCGCACGGGTTGCGTTCCAGCGTGTTCTGGGGGAAGCTCCCGCCGATCTTGATGCCCCGGGGGTCCGAGGCGGTGGTCACGTGCGGGCCGGGGCCGGACACGAGCCACGGGTCGTCGGTGCGGGTGTAGAAGCCGTCCACCGGCTCCCCGTCGCGGTACAGGGCGAGGGCGCCGGTGCCGAAGTCGAAGGTGGCGGCCAGGTGCACCCACTCCCCCGCCGGCAGCAGCTCGCGCCAGTTGCGGGTCGCGGCGAAGGTCTGGGAGTTTCCGCCGTCGAGGCGTCGGCCGAGCGCGACGAGGCGCAGTTCCCCGTCGACGTCGATCAGCTCCAGCAGGGCGCGGACGCCGTGGCCGTCGGAGTCGCCGGTCAGCACCCCGGCCAGGCCTATCGCGTTGTACCTGTCGTCCGGGTCGGCGGTGGTGGTGTTGGGCAGCGGGCTGTCCATGTTCAGCTTGAACCAGCCCATCACCGTCGTGCCGCCGGTACCGGCGAAGGCGCGCAGCGTCCGCACTCCGCTGGCCGACCAGGTGCCGGCCTTCCAGTCGTCGTTGCCGGCGACTGCGGGATCGACCTGCCGGGTCTGCACCGCGTTGCGGCTTCCCCGGTAGGCGCGGTCGGGCACCCGCATGGCGGCGCCCCCGTTGACCAGCTCGATCTCGGTGCCGGAGCGGCCCTGGTCGCGTTCCAGCGCGGGGTCGCCGGGCACCGGATGGTCGAAGTCGTACGCGGCGACCAGGTGCGCGCGCAGGGCCGGGTGGACGTCGTGGGAGATGCTCCGGTCCGCCTGCGCGGGCGGCGCTCCGGTGCCGGTCAGCGCGCCGATCGCCAGCAGGGAGACGGTGGCGACGGCGGCTCGTCTGGCCCTGGACATCGCGTTCACCTCGTTTCGCGGCACGGCGGTGCCGGCTACGTAAGCGCTTACGTAAGCGCTTACGTACCCTAGGCTTCGATGAACGTCACTGGCAATAGATCGGGTGACATGGATGTTTGCGGGGAGTTGCGGATGCCCAGGGCCAACCAGCGACCGCGCCTCGTGGACGTCGCCGAACACGCCGCCGTGTCGTTGGCGACCGCCTCGCGCGCCCTCGCCGGCCGCGACGGCGTCAGCGCCGAGGTGGCCGACCGGATCCGGCGGATCGCCAGCGAGCTGGGCTACGTCGCCAACCCGTACGCCCGCACCCTGGCCGGCGGCGCCCGCTCCACCGTCGGCCTGATCGTCCACCAGGTCGACGACCCCTACTTCTCCGAGATCTCCGCGGGCGTCATCCACCTCGCCGCCGAACAGGGACTGCTGGTGCAGATCTGCCAGTCCGGCCGGGACCCCGCCTACGAGCTGCAACAGCTGCGCCACCTCATCGCCCAACGGGTCGGCATCATCCTGATCAGCGGCTCGGGCTACGACGACCCCCGGGTGGAGACCGAGGCCCGCGCCGAGCTGGCGGCCTTCCAGGAACACGGCGGCCGGGTCGCCGCCATCGGGCGGCACGCGCTCGGCGTCGACGCCGTCCTACCGGACAACGAGGCCGGCGGCTTCGCGCTCGCCGAACACCTGATGGACCTCGGCCACCGACGGATCGCCGTCGCCGCGGGCAGCGCCGGCCTCACCACAGTCGCCGACCGGCTCGCCGGCGTGTCGACGGCCGTACGGCTGCGCGGGGCGTACGGCGCCGACCTGGCCGTCGTGCACAGCGACTTCACCCGAAGCGGTGGGCGCGCGGCCACCGAGCAGATCCTCAACGAGCACCCGGAGACCACAGCGATCGTCGCGCTCAACGACGCCATGGCGATCGGCGTGCTGTCGACGCTGCGGTCCCGCCGCGTGGCGGTACCGGCGCGGATGTCGGTCGTCGGCTTCGACGACGTCTCCGTGGCGGCCGACCTCGCCCCCAGCCTCACCACCATCCGCCTGCCGATGACCGAGATGGGCCGCACGGCCCTCGCCCTCGCCCTCAAACCCCGCTCGGCGCGGCCCCGCCGCCGCCGGACCGGGCACCTGCTGGTCGTCCGCGACTCGACAGGGCCCGCGCCGACGAGCTGACCGCAATGCCCCACCACGGCGGAACGACTTCTGGCACGGTCGAGGTGTCCACCGGGTCGCGGCTCAGACCGCCAGGGCCGCCCGGACCTCGCGTTCGGCCGTGACACCGCCGTCGCCACGCGAGGTGACCCGACCGGACTCCAGCACGTGGTAGCGACCGGCCACCCGCAACGCGAAACCCAGGTGCTGCTCGACGAGCAGCACGCTGAAGCCGGGCTGCCGGGTCAGCTCGACGATCCGCTCCTGGATCTCGGTGACCACCGACGGCTGGATGCCCTCGGTCGGCTCGTCGAGCATCAGCAGCCGCGGACGGGTGATCAGGGCGCGGGCGATGGCCAACTGCTGGCGCTGACCGCCGGAGAGCAGACCGGCCCGGCGCCGCAGCAGCGGGCGCAGCGCCGGGAACAGATCAAGCGCCTCCGCCGTGGCCACCGCGCCGTCGCGCCTGCCGTCGGCGACCAGCCGTAGGTTCTCCGCGGCGGTCAGGTGCGGGAAGCACTGCTGCCCCTGCGGGACGTACGCCATCCCGCGCGCCACCCGTTCGTGCGGCCCGAGGCGGGTGACGTCCTCGCCGTCCAGCTCGACGACGCCGGCGCTCGGGCGCAGCAGCCCGGCGGCGACCCGCAACAGGGTGCTCTTGCCGGCGCCGTTGTGCCCCAGCACCGCGGCCACCCCGTCGGGCGGGACGGCGAGGTCCACCTCGTGCAGCACCCGGGAGCGCCCGTACCCGGCGTGCACCCCGCGCAGCGTCAGCATCATGCCTCCAGAGCCGTGGGGGCCGACCCGGCGTCGACCGGGTGGCCAAGGTAGACCTCCTGCACGCGCGGGTCCGCCTGGACCTGCGCCACGGTGCCCTCGCTGAGCACCCGACCGGCGTGCAGCACCGTGACGCTGCGCGCGAACCGGCGCAGGAAGTCCATGTCGTGCTCGATCACCACCACTGTGCGGTCCCGGCTCACCGTCTCCAGCAGGGCGCCTGTCGCGTCGCGCTCCTCGTGGCTCATCCCGGCGACCGGCTCGTCGAGCAGCAGCAGCCGCGCGTCCTGCACCAGCAGCATGCCGATCTCGAGCCACTGCTTCTGGCCGTGCGCGAGCGTCCCGGCGAGCTGCTCGGCGCGCGCGGCCAACCCGATGGTCTCCAGCGCGGCGGCCACCTCGGCGGGCACACCCCGTCGGCGACGGGCCAGGGTCGCCCAGCCGCGCCGGGCGCCCGCCGCGATGTCGAGGTTCTGCACCACCGACAGCTCCTCGAAGACCGACGACGTCTGGAACGTGCGTCCGACGCCGAGCCTGCTGATCCGGTGCACCGGGCGACCCAGCAGCTCGTGGTCCCCGAAGCGGACCGAACCGGTGGCCCGGACCAGCCCGGTGATCGCGTCGACGAGTGTCGTCTTGCCGGCGCCGTTCGGCCCGATCAGGAACCGGATGTCACCGGCGGGCACCTCCAACGAGACGCCGTCGACGGCGGTGAAGCCGTCGAAGCTGACCCGCACGTCGCGGACGGACAACCCGTCCAGCCGCCCGTCGCTCATGCCGTGCTGGCTGGGCATGCGCTCACGGCCCTCGCTGCGCTCGGTGCGTTCGCTCATGCCGCCGGCACCTCCGTCCGCCCGACGCGTCGCCGGGCCAGCGCCCACAGCGACGCCAGGCCGCCGGGCAGGAACGCGACGACCACCACGAAGAGCAACCCCTGAAGGTACGTCCAGGTGCCCGGGAAACGCTCCGACAGAGCGGTACGCGCCCAGGCCACCGCGACCGCGCCGAGTACCGGCCCGAGCAGTGTCGCCCGGCCACCCACCGCGACGCCGATGACGAACTCGATCGACGGGACGATGCCGATCAGCGCGGGCGAGATGATGCCCACCGCCGGCACGAACAGCGCCCCGGCCAACCCCGCCATACCTGCCGCCACGACGTACGCGACGAGCTTGACCGACGCCGGGTCGTAGCCGAGGAAACGGACCCGCTCCTCGCCGTCGCGGACCGCCACCAGCAGTTCGCCGTAGCGGCTGTGGATGAGTTGACGGGCCAACGCGAGCAGGGCCAGCAGTGTGCCGGCGATGATGAGGTAGACCATCCGCTTGTTGACCGGGTCGTCCAGGTCGTACCCGAAGAAGCCCTTGATGTCGGTGAGCCCGTTGGTGCCGCCCGTGGTGCCCTGCTGCCCGATCAGCAGGATCACCATCGCGGCGGCGAGGGCCTGGCTGAGAATGGCGAAGTACGCCCCCCGGACCCGGCGACGGAACACCAGCGAGCCGAGCCCGAAGGCGACCGCCATCGGCAGCAGCACCGTGGCGGGCAACGCGAACCACGGGCTGGCGAACGGCCGCCACCACAGCGGCAGTTCGTCGAGCTGCCCGTACAGCTGCATGAAGTCGGGCATCCCACCGGGACCCGCGTCGGCGAGCTTGAGGTGCATGGCCATCGCGTAGCCACCGAGGCCGAAGAAGACGCCCTGGCCGAGGGTGAGCATGCCGCCCCGACCCCAGGCGATCCCGATGCCGACCGCCACCATGGCGACGCAGAGGTACTTGGCGAGCAGGGCCAGCCGGAAGTCCGACAGCACCAGCGGGGCGACGGCGAACAGCAGCGCCGCGCCGAACGCGAACCCGGCCGCCGTCCGCAGCCGCGAACGGGCCGGGACCCGACCCGGGGGTGGGTCGCCGGGTGACGCGGCACGGGCGGTGGTGCCGGGCGGCGCGGGTGTCACGGCGGTCATGCGAGGCTCCTGGTCCGCAGGGTGAACAGGCCCTGAGGTCGCCACTGGAGGAACGCGACGATCGCCACGAAGACGATCACCTTGGCGACGCTGAGGGTGGTGAGGTACTCCCCGGTGGCCTGGAGCACCCCGAGGGCGAAGGCGACGAGCACGCTGCCCTTGAGCTGCCCGATCCCACCGACCACGACGACCAGGAAGGCGTCGATGATCAGGTTGGTGCCCATGGTCGGGCCGATCGGGCCGAGCAGGGTGAGCGCCACCCCGGCGAGCCCGGCCAGGCCGGAGCCGACGAAGAAGGTCGTCCGGTCGATCCGGGAGGTGGCGATGCCGGACACGGCGGCGAGGTCACGGTTCTGCACCACCGCGCGGATGCGCCGCCCCAGTGGGGTGAGCCGCAGCGCCAGGGTGAGCGCCGCGACGGCGGCCAGCGCCAGGGCCAGGATGAACAGCCGGTTGGTGGCGATGGTCAGCCCGCCGGGCAGCTCCACGTTGCCGGTGAGCACCTCCGGCGCGCGGGTCTGCACGTTCGGGCTGCCGAACACGTCCCGGGCCAGTTGTTGCAGCATCAGGGACACACCCCAGGTGACCAGCAGGGTGTCCAGCGGTCGGGCGTAGAGCCGGCGGATGAGCAGGACCTCCAACAGAACGCCCATCGCTCCGGCGACCACGAACGCCACCGGCAGCGCCACCAGCAGCGACAACCCGGCCCCGGTGATGCTCTGTTGCAGGACGTAGGTGGTGTACGCGCCGGCCATGATGAACTCACCGTGCGCCATGTTGATCACGTTCATCTGGCCGAACGTCAGCGCCAGCCCGAGCGCGATGAGCAGCAGCACCGCGCCGATGCTGATGCCTGTGAAGAGTTGACCGAAGAGGACTGTCACGGTGGGTACTCCGTACTGCTGGTCGGGTGGCCCGGGCGGTACGCGCGGCGACGCGTCCCGCCCGGGCCGGCGTCGTCAGCTCAGGCCGCTCGCCCACGGATAGGTCTTCAGGTACGGGTCGGGCTGGACCGGCTTGCCGGAGTTCCACACCTCGGTGATCAGCCCGTCCGCGCCGATCTTGCCGATCCGGGCGGTCTTGGCGATGTGCTGCGTCTCCCCGTCGACGGTGACCAGGCCCTCCGGCGCGTCGAAGGTGATCCCGTCCGAGGCGGCGCGGACCTTCTCCACGTCGAAGGCGCCGGCCTTCTCCACCATCGCCTTCCACAGGTACACACCGACGTAGGCGGCCTCCATCGGGTCGCTCGTCGGCTTGTCGGCGCCGTACTTCGCCTTGTACGCGGCCACGAACTTCGAGTTCGCCGCGCCCGGCGTGGTCTGGTAGTAGTTCCAGGCGGTCAACTGGCCCTGGAGGTACTGGGTGCCGATGCCCTTGACCTCCTCCTCGGCGATCGACACGGACACCACAGGCATCGCGGTGGCGCTCAGCCCGGCCGACTTGTACTCCTTGAAGAACGCCACGTTGCTGTCGCCGTTGAGGGTGTTGAACACGGCGTCCGCGCCTGACGATTTGACCTTGTTGACGATCGTGCCGAACTCGGTCGACCCGAGCGGCGCGTAATCCTCGCCCCGTACGGCCATCCCGTTCGCCGTCGCGTACGCCTTGATGATTTTGTTGGCCGTACGGGGAAAGACGTAGTCACTGCCGACCAGATAGACCGACTTCACCCCCTGCGACTTGAGGTAGTCGAGCCCGGGGACGATCTGCTGGTTCGTCGTCGCTCCGGTGTAGAAGATGTAGGGCGACTGTTCCAGGCCCTCGTACTGCACCGGATAGAACAGCAGCGCCTTGTTCTTCTCGAACACCGGCTTGACGGCCTTGCGGCTGGCCGAGGTCCAGCAGCCGAAGACGGCGGCGACCCGGTCCTCGGAGATGAGCTTCTCGGCCTTCTCGGCGAAGGTGGGCCAGTCCGAGGCCCCGTCCTCACCTACCGGCTGGATCTTCCTGCCGAGGACGCCACCCGCCGCGTTGATCTCCTCGACGGCCAGCATGATGGAGTCGCGGACGGTGACCTCGCTGATCGCCATGGTCCCCGACAGTGAGTTGAGCAGGCCCACCTTGACGGTGTCGCTGGAGACGTCCGCGCTGACGCCGGCCGCGCCGCCCTCGTCGGTGGTCTTGCTGCCGCACGCGGTCATCGCGGCCGCGGCGATGAGGGTCATGGCACCCGCCAGGATTCGGCGGCCCCGGAACAGTGACATCTATTCTCCCTGCGGTGCGCTCAAGTGGCGAATGGACGGTCGGTGCGGTCCGTTGGAACTGTCGGCGATGCCGAGGTCGACGGGTGGACGCCACCACGGCACCGCATCGGGTACGGGCAGGCAAAGCGTCGACCGGCATCGTTGCGTTCGTGTTTCCCGGCCCTTAATTGACTGTTTCCCACCGCGTCCCGCACACCCACGAGGAAACGGTCGGCACCGTCAAGGAAAGACGGTGCCGACCGTTGTGGAATCGTCGGAGAGAATTGCCGCTACAATGGTCGGCGCGCGATTCGCCGACCACGGACGCGGAATGATGAGCATCCGCCCCCGGGGCAGATACTTCACGCAGGAAGCATCTTAGGGTCGCCGCCGGTGCGACTGTCAAGGGTCGGCCCGGGCCGGCCGCCGGTCAGAGCTGCGCGAGCACCCGGAAGTCGAGACCGTCCGCCTCGGCGAGGTAGATGCGCTGACGCACGTGCCGGCGCCGCAGCCGCAGCCGCCCCCGCGGCCCGTGGTACGCCACCGTGTCCGCGGCCGTCTCGATGGCCCGTACGTCGAGCGTGCGAGCCTGCCCGATCAGCGCCGCGAGCAGCATGACTCCCTCGTAACAGGACTCCCCCAGGCTGCCCAGCGGCGGCGCCTCCACCCCGAACCGACTGGCGAACTCGCCGTGGAAGTCCAGGTTCTCCTGTGTCACCAGGCCGGCGAAGAAGCCCGCCGTGCTGTACAGCCGGCGGGTCGCGCCGGCCCCGCTGGCCAGCAGCATGTTCTCGTCCATGAGCGTGCTCAACCGCAGACAGCGCTGGTCCAGACCGGCGCGGGAGAACGCCCTGTTGAACCGCACCGCGTCCGCGCCCACCAGCAGCATCACCACCGCGTCCGCCTCGCTGCGCTCGATGCGCCGCAGCACCTCGTCGAAGTCGTGCGCCTCCAACGGCAGGAACGCCTGACCCACCACCCGCCCACCCGCGCGCATCCCGTACCTGTGGGCTGCCCGGGCGGTGCGGCGGGGCCACACGTAGTCGTTGCCGACCAGGAACCAGCGACGCACCCCCTGCTCATCGGCGAGCAGCCGCATGGCCGGCCACAACTGGGCGTCCGGCGTCTCGCTCGTCAGGTACACCCCCTCGGTCCGCTCACCGCCCTCGTACAGGGCCGTGTAGACGTACGGGACGCGGTGCGCGACCCGGGGCGCCAGCGCCTGCCGTACCGAGGAGATGTGCCAGCCGGTCACCCCCTGCACGGCCCCGAGCGCGACAAGCGCCTCGACCTCGGCTGCCACCTCGGCGGGCGGGGCACCGCCGTCGACCGGCACCAGCCGCGCCTCCCGGCCGAGCACCCCGCCGCACCTGTTGATCTCCTCGACCGCGAGCTGGGCACACAGCTCACAGGTGGGACCGAACATCCCCGCCGGGCCGCGCATCGGATAGACGAGCGCGATGCTGACCACGCCCCGGTCGACGGTGAGCCACGCAGGCGCCGGCTCGGACATGAGCACATGATTGCCCGGCCCACCACGGAAGACCAGAGCTCACCACGGACCGGGACGACTCGCTACGATGGCAGCGCCACCGGACCAGGGAGTTCCATGTCAGACGTGCCCGGGGCGCCAGCGGACCTGCTGCGCTCGCTCACCCGCGCCGAACGGCTGCTCTCCCGCCGGCTGGGTGTCGTACTGGCCGAGGCCGGGCTGACCGTCGAGGCGTGGCGGGTGCTCTGCCTGCTCGCCGACGGCCAGGGCCATCCGATGAGCGAGGTGTCCGCCGAGGCGTCGTTGCCGCCGGGCACGCTCACCAAACTGGTCGACCAGCTCGTCGACAGCAACCTGGTCTTCCGTCGGGTCGACCCGTTCGACCGCCGTCGGATCCGCGCGTACCTCACGATCCGGGGCCGCAGCGAGCACCAGCGGGTCGACGCGCAGGTCCGGGAAAGCCTCGCCGAGCTGGGCGTTCCGCCCGACCTGGTCGACCAGCTCGACGACCTGGTGGCCCGCCTCGACCCGGCCCGCCACCGCGACAGTGCCGACGCGACAGGCCCAGGCCGCTGACCGGCGTCCCCGAGCTGGTTCACTCCACCTTGGTGAGCAGCGGCTTACCCTTCTCCACGACGTACGTGGCCAACTCGACGGCGATGCCGCTGCCGACGTTGCGTGCCTGGTGGTGGACGCCGTACGGCACGGTCAGCGCGTCACCGGCGTTGCACACCACTGGCGGCTGACCTTCGAGCGTGTACTCCAGGGAGCCCTGGAGGACGCAGATGATCTCTTCACCGGGGTGGAAGTGCTTGAACGGCGGCGAGTCCGGAGTGAACTCCACCCGACTCTGGACGACCTCGCGTCCCGGGATGCTGAGGTCGTGTCGCTGGAGGTCGACACGCCACAGCCCCGGTGCGCCCTGCACCGCTGTCGCGCTGATGCCCTCGGGCCGGTCGTCGCCACTCATCACGGCCTCCTGTGAGCCGTCATGCGAACGGCGAATCGCTGCGGTGGGCGGGTTTCTCTCGAGAATAGGGGCCAGCCGGCGCGTCAGGGACGAAGACCGCCAACAACGGCTGCGGCACCTCCAGGCACGGTGAGGTGGGCGCGCAGGGTGTGCGCGTCGGGGGCCGTGGCGGTCCACAGCGTCGCCGGACCGCCGGCCAGCGGCAGCCGGGCGACGCTGCCGTCGGCGATCGCGGGTTCGGCCGGGCGTGACGGGTCCACCAGCAGCAGCGAGCCGGTGGCCGGCGCGCCGCCGAGCACGGCGGGGCCGGCCCAGCCGGGCGCGTGCGGCCCGACGGGAAGGGACTGGCGCAGCAGTGGTCGGCCCGCGTAGTCGACGTGGGTGTGCACGACGGCCCCGCCAGGCGTCTCGCCGTACCTGCCGCAGATCAGCTCGTCGCGCCAGCGCAGGCGCGCGCCGGCGGCCAGCTCGACGCGCGACTCGGCGAGGTGCGCGCAGCCGGCCGCCGCGACCACCTGTTCCGGAAGCCAGTGCAGCGTGGCTCCCGCGTGCACCACCGCCCGCACCGCCATCCGGGACACGGCGCCCACGCGACCCGGCAGGGCTATCGACGCGGCGACGCTGTGCACCCGGACCGCCGCGCCCGGACCCACCTCGATCTCCAGGCGCAGATCGTCCCCGGCGATCGGGCCGGCCGCCCCGCCGACGATGTGCACAGTGGCGACACCACCGTCGGCCGGGGTCTGGCGCAGCAGCAAGGGCGTCTCGCCGCGCAGCTCGACAAGGGCGGTGCCGCCCCGACCGTCGGCCCGGGCGACGAGCCGGGCGAGTGCCCGCATCAGGTTGGGCCGACCGGGGCGGCCAGAGGGTGCAGGGCGGCGTGGTGAGCCAGCTCGTGCCGGATCCAGTCCGCGACCGACGTCGCCGTGGGGTCTCCCACGATGGACAGGAAGATGGTCGGGAGGTCACCACGCCGGGCCCGCGCGTCGCGGTCCATCACCCCCAGATCCGCGCCGACCATGGGTGCCAGGTCGGTCTTGTTGATCACCAGGAGGTCGGCGGCGGTGACGCCCGGCCCGCCCTTGCGGGGCACCTTGTCCCCGCCCGCCACGTCGACCACGAAGATCTGCCTGTCGACCAGCCCACGGCTGAAGGTGGCGGTCAGGTTGTCCCCGCCGCTCTCCACGAGCACCAGGTCCAGCGGACCGACCGCCTCGGCAAGCTCGTCCACGGCGTCCAGGTTCGCGCCTATGTCGTCGCGGATCGCCGTGTGCGGGCAGCAGCCGGTCTCCACCGCGCGGATCCGGGCGGGGTCCAGCACGCCGGCCCGCCTCAGGAAGTCGGCGTCCTCGGTCGTGTAGATGTCGTTGGTCACCACCCCGAGCCGCAGCTCGTCGGCGAAGGCCCGGCACAGCGCCGCCACCAGCGCGGTCTTGCCCGACCCGACCGGCCCGCCGATGCCGACCCGCAGGGCCCGGCCGGCGCGCGCCAACGGCGGATGCGGGTCCACCCCCGGCTCGGGATGGGTGTGGGGGACGGTCTCGTCGTGCGGCGCGGCGGGCGATGGCGGTGGGGTCGGGTCGGTCGTGGGCACGACGGTGTCAGGACGCAAAGAGACGCACCTCCCAGGTGGCATGGACTTCGGCGTGGATGTCGGCGAGCGGGGCGGCGGCGGCAGGCAGCCGCTCCGGTGGGTCGTCGGCGGCGCGGGCCGCGTCGGCGGCGGTGCCGTCGCAGGCGTCGGCAAGGCCGACAAGAAGGGCCTGGACCCGGTACGGGTCGAGGCCGAGCAGGCGTACGCCGGCACTGGCGGCCCCGGTCAGCGTGGCGTACGCGGCGACCGTGGCGGTGTCGGAGCGGCTCAGTCCGGCGGCGGCGCAGAGCAGCCCGAGCACCAGCGGCTGGTGCGCTCCCCCGGGCTCGGTGGGCAGGTCGTCGAACGGCGTGTCCGGCCAGATCTCCCGTCCCGCGCGCAGCAGGGCACGACCCTGCCGGCGGGAGACCGCCCGCAGCGCGGGCGCGGCGGTCCGGGCGTCCAGCTCGGCGTCGAGCCGGGCCAGCGCGGCCGGTCGGGACGGGCCCGGCTCGGCCGCGTCGACGGCCACCGCCGCCCGGTGCGCCGCCGCCGCGAACGCCGCACCGACCAGACCGGCGGTGGCCAGCCGTCCGGCCAGGAACGCCTCCAGCGAGGCCAGGTCGGTGACCCGGCCGGCGGCGACGGCCGCCTCCAGACCGCCGGAGTGCGCGTGCGCCCCGGCCGGGAAGCGCCCGTCGGCCAGCAGCAGCATCAGGCTGGACGTCGTCATCAGAACAGGAAGTACCGCTGCGCCATCGGCAGCCTGGTCACCGGGTCCGGCTCCACCACCTGCCCGTCGATCCGGACGGTGAACGTGTCCGGGTCCACCTCGATCCGCGGCATGGCGTTGTTCTCCGGCAGGTCGGCCTTGCCCCGCGACCGCACGTCCGTCACCGGCACCACGCGGCGTCGCACGTCCAGGCGCAGCCCGGCGTCCAGGGCAGCCGGCGCCACGAAGGCCAGGCTGGTGGCCGCCGCCGCGACGCCGTACGCGCCGAACATCGGCCGCGGCAGCGTCGGCTGCGGGGTCGGGATCGAGGCGTTCGCGTCACCCATCTGGGCGTACGCGATCATGCCGCCCTTGAGCACCAGGTGCGGTCGTACGCCGAAGAACGCCGGGTCCCAGAGCACCAGGTCGGCGAGCTTGCCCGGCTCGACCGAGCCGATCTCCCGTTCCAGCCCGTTGGCCATCGCCGCGCAGATCGTGTACTTGGCCACGTACCGCCGGGCCCGGTGGTTGTCGGCGGGGCCGTCGCCCGGCAGGGCGCCCACCCGGTCCTTCATCACGTGCGCGCTCTGCCAGGTCCGCAGGATCACCTCGCCGACCCGACCCATCGCCTGCGCGTCGGAGCCGATGATGGAGATGGCGCCCAGGTCGTGCAGCAGGTCCTCGGCGGCCATCGTGGACGGTCGAATCCGGCTCTCGGCGAACGCCAGGTCCTCCGGCACGGACGGGTTGAGATGGTGGCAGACCATCAGCATGTCCAGGTGCTCGGCCAGGGTGTTGGCGGTGTACGGCCGGGTCGGGTTTGTCGACGACGGCAGCACGTTCGGCTCGCCGGCCACGGTGATGATGTCCGGCGCGTGCCCGCCTCCCGCGCCCTCGGTGTGGTACGAGTGGATGGCCCGCCCGCCGATCGCGCGCAGGGTGTCGGCCACGAAACCGGCCTCGTTGAGCGTGTCGGTGTGGATGGAGACCTGCACCCCTGACGCGTCGGCCACCCGCAGGCAGGCGTCGATCGCCGCAGGTGTGGTACCCCAGTCCTCGTGCAGCTTGAAGCCGCCCGCACCGGCGCGCAGCTGCTCCCACAGCGCCTCGCTGGACACGGTGTTGCCCTTGCCGAGCAGCAGCACGTTCACCGGCAGCGTGTCCAGGGCCTCGTGCATGCGGGCCAGGTGCCAGGCGTTCGGGGTGACGGTGGTGGCCCGCGTCCCCTCGGCCGGCCCGGTGCCGCCGCCGACGAGTGTGGTGATGCCACTGGCCAGCGCCTCGGTGACGATCTGCGGGCAGATGAAGTGCACGTGGGTGTCGACAGCCCCGGCGGTGAGGATCCGGCCGTTGCCGGCGATCACCTCGGTGGCCGGGCCGATGACCAGGTCGGGATGGACGCCGGGCATGGTGTCGGGGTTGCCGGCGCGGCCCAGGGCGACGACGCGTCCGTCGCGCAGCCCGACGTCGGCCTTGACCACGCCCCAGTGGTCGAGCACCACGGCGCCGGTGATGACGGTGTCCAACGCGCCCTCGGCGCGGGTGGCGCGGGACTGCCCCATCGACTCGCGGATCACCTTCCCGCCGCCGAAGACCACCTCGTCGCCGCCCACGCAGTGGTCGGTCTCCACCTCGATCAGCAGGTTCGTGTCGGCCAGCCGGATCCGGTCACCGACGGTGGGTCCGTACAGGTCGATGTAGCGGTCGCGCCGCACGGCGCTCACCGCGCCGGCCCGTCGGTCGTCGGGGTGTCCAGTGGCCCGGCGCACTCCGCGCGCAGGCCCGGCACGACGCGCGCGCCACCGAGCGGGACGAGGTCGACGGTGCGGCTGACTCCCGGCTCGAACCGGACCGAGGTGCCGGCCGGCACCGCGAGACGCTGTCCCCACGCGGCGTCCCGATCGAACGACAGGCCCGGATTGGTCTCGGCGAAGTGATAGTGCGAGCCCACCTGTACCGGCCGGTCGGCGGTGTTGACCACGACGAGCGTCGTCACCGGCCGGCCCACGTTGATCTCGACCGGGCCGGCGGCCGGCAGGATCTCCCCCGGGATCACGGGATGGGGTGGTGCACAGTCACCAACTTGGTGCCGTCCGGGAAGGTCGCCTCCACCTGCACCTCCCTCAGCAGCTCGGGGATGCCGTCCTGGACGTCGTCGCGGCCGAGCACGGTCCGACCGGCCGACATCAGGTCGACGACGGACCGGCCGTCGCGGGCCCCTTCGAGCAGGAACGCGGTGATCACCGCGACGGCTTCGGGATAGTTGAGGCGCAGGCCGCGTTCGCGGCGGGCGCGGGCGACATCTGCCGCGACGTGGACGAGCAGGCGGTCCTGCTCGTGCGGGCTGAGGAACACGGGCTCTCCCGGTGGGGATCGGCGTGCCCGGCTCGCCGTCGGCTCCGCACGGAGCCGCGCCGGGCGGCAACACCCGGAAGACGAGCTGGAGTCACACGACCGCCGGGCTCGCCGCCAGCGGGGTGTCCCGGGACTCCACCATCCCGGCCCGCACGACGGGCATCCGGCGGTGTCCGGTCGGATGCGGACCGCACCGCCCACCGCTTGAGCCGACCGTAGAGGATCCTCACCGGCCGGGGCAACAGGCCGGCCGCCATTCCGGTACGCCGGAACGCGAGGCATGATCGCCGGATGACGGCGACGAGGGGTACGCGGGCACTGCTCGGTGTTCTGTTCCTGGCGGCGGCCACGGTCGGGGTGTGGCTGCTCTGGCTGAGCTGGGACACCGGGTACACGGTCGACGCGCAGACCGGCGCGACCAGCGGCCCGTACGCGCCGTGGCAGGTGGTCGGCTGCGTGCTGACGCTCGTGCTGCTGGCCGCGCTCGCCGGCACCCGGCTCAGCCCGTGGCTGGTGGCGCCGGTGATGACCGTGGCCTTCACGGCGGCCTGGTCGTGGCGGGCCGCGTCGACCGACGACAGTGGGCTGTGGCCGGTCGGCGCGGGTCTGGTGCTTGTCGGGATGGCGGCCGGCAGCACGCTTGTCAGCGTCGCCGCCCGCCGGGTGACCCGGCGGAGGTTGGCCGGCCGGCCCGGCTGAGTCGTGGCGTGCGGCCCGGTCAGCGGGCCGCTGCGGGCTCCCGCGTGGGGACCCCGGCGAAGGGTATGTCGACAGGCCCCGCGGCCCCCGACCGGCCGTCGGGGTGCCGCCACAGGCCACGGTCACGCAGGATCGGCAGCACACCCTCGCCGAACCAGTACGCCTCCTCCAGGTGGGGATAGCCGGAGAGGATGAACTCGTCGATGCCGAGCGCGTGGTACTCGGCGATCCGGTCGGCGATCTCGCTGTGGCTGCCGACGAGGGCGGTGCCGGCCCCTCCGCGGACGAGCCCGACGCCTGCCCACAGGTTGGGCGCGACCTCCAGGCGGTCGCGGGAGCCGCCGTGCAGGTCGAGCATCCGGCGCTGCCCCTCGGACTCGCTACGGCGCAGCCCGTCCTGCACGGCCTGGATGTCGGCCTCGGCGATGCCGTCGAGCAGGCGGCGGGCCTGCGTCCACGCCTGGTCGGCGGTGTCCCGGGCGATGACGTGCAGCCGGATGCCGAAGCGCAGCTCGCGTCCGGCGTCGGCGGCCAGCGCGCGGACCCGGTTGACCTTCTCGGCGACCTGGGCCGGCGGCTCGCCCCAGGTGAGGTAGACGTCGCTGTGGCGCACCGCCACCGGCAGGGCGGCGGCGGACGAGCCACCGAAGTAGACGGGCGGCACCGGCTCGGGTAGCCGGTGCAGTCGCGCCTGCTCGACGCGCACGTGGGCGCCCGCGTGGTCGACCGTCTCGCCGCGCCACAGCGCGCGTACCACGTGCAGGAACTCGTCGGCCCGCGCGTACCGGGCGTCCTTGTCCAGGAAGTCGCCGTACGCCCGCTGTTCCTGCGACTCGCCGCCGGTGACCACGTTGAGCAGCAGTCGACCTCGGGACAGCCGCTGGAACGTGGAGGCCATCTGGGCGGCGAGGGTGGGCGACGACAGGCCGGGCCGGAACGCGACCAGGAACCTGAGGCGCTCGGTGACCTCGGTGAGCATCGCCGTGCTCAGCCAGGCGTCCTCGCACCAGGCGCCGGTCGGGGTGAGCGCGCCGACGAAGCCGAGCTGCTCGGCCGTGCGGGCGATCTGCCCGAGGTACGCCACGCTTGCCGGGCGGGCGCCTCCGGCGATCCCGGTGGGTACGCCGTGGCCGCCGCCGACGATGTCCCGGCTGTCGCCGTTGGTGGGCAGGAACCAGTGGAAGGTGAGGGTCATCGGTGGCTCTTTCCGTCGGCGGGGCGGTCGGCGCGTGCGGCGAGGCGGGCGCCTCCTGAGGGGTGGGACGATCCCGCCGACAGCCTACCCATAAAACCTATCGGGTTAGTAGGCTACCGCCCACGCACTCACGCCGGTCAACGCGGCCCGGCCCACCGTTCGACCAAGGAGCCGCCATGCGCACCCCCTCGATCAGCCCTCCCCCGTACCGCCGCCGACTGGTCACTGTCGCGCTGACGGCAGTCGCTCTACTCGCCACGGCCGCCGTGAGCGCCTGCGGCGGGTCCGCCGACGCCGCGGGTGACACGGGAAAGCTCCGGATCGGGTACCAGCGCTTCGGCGGACTGAGCCTGGTCAAGGCGCGCGGCGCCACGCCGGACGTCGAGTGGTCGCTGTTCGAGAGCGGCCCGGCGCTCACCGAGGCGCTCAAGGCCGGCTCCATCGACATCGGGCAGGTCGGCGAGGCACCACCGGTCTTCGCCGCCGCCGGGAAGATCCCGTTCTCCGTCATCGGCACCTCGGCGCCGATCCCGCAGGGCGAGGCCGTGCTGGTCAAGGCCGACCGGGGCTTTCGCAGCTTCGCCGACCTCAAGGGCCGGACGGTCGCCCTCAACAAGGGCTCCAATGTGCACTGGCTGCTGGTCCGGCTGCTGGAGGCGAACCACATGACCCTCAAGGACATCCAGGTCAAGTACCTCAAGCCCGCCGAGGGCCGGCCCGCCTTCGACAGCGGCCAGGTCGACGCCTGGGTCATCTGGGACCCGTACTTCGCTCTGGCCGAGCAGCCGGGGGTCCAGGTGCTCGCCGACGCCACGGGCCTGGCCAGCAACCGCGAGTACGTGCTGGCCAGCCCCGACGCCGTCGCGAAGCGCTCGGACGAGATCCGGTCCTTCCTCAGGAGCTACCGCGAGGTGACCGACTGGGGCATCGCCCACCCCGCGGAGCGGGCCGCCACCCTCGCGCCGGAGTTGAAGATCGCGCAGGACGTCACCGCTCGCGCCCTGGACCGCAGTGCCAGGCCGCTGGCCCCGGTCACCCCGGCCATCGGCGACGAACTCCAGGCGATCACCGACAGCTTCATCGCCCTGGGGCTCATCCCCGGCCCGGTCGACCTCCGGTCCCGGGTGGACAGCCGGTTCAGTGAGGTCTTCCAGTGACCCGTACGACGCTCGTCGAGCCGCCCGGCGAGGTCGCCCCGGTCGTCCCGGTGGCCCCCCTCCGCCAGCGCCCGACCCGCCGGTGGTGGCGGCTCGTCAGCCCGGTGGCGCTGATCCTGGGCTGGGAGGTGGCCGCGCGGACCGGGCTGCTGGTGCCCGAGAAACTGCCGGCGCCCAGCGCCGTCCTGACCACCGGGTGGCGGCTGACCCGCGACGGCACCCTCGCCGTGCATCTGCTGGACTCTCTCACCCGCGCCGGCGCGGGACTGCTTGTCGGCGGTGTCCTGGCGCTGGTCCTGGGCACCGTGGCGGGACTGCTGCGGCTCGGCGACGACCTGGTCGACCCGCCTGTGCAGATGGCCCGGATGCTGCCGCACCTCGGCCTCGTCCCGCTGCTGATCATCTGGGTCGGCATCGGCGAATCACTCAAGATCAGCCTGGTGGCCCTTGGCGCGTTCTTCCCCATCTACTTCAACACGTACGCCGGCATTCGGGACATCGACGAGCGGCTGGTGGAGGCGGCCCGCACCTGCGGCCTGGGGCAGGCCGCCCGCCTGCGCCACGTGGTGCTGCCCGGCGCGCTGCCGTCCCTCTTCCTCGGGCTGCGGCTGGCGATCGGGGCGGCCTGGCTCAGCCTCGTCGTCGGCGAGCAGGTGAACGCCCAGACCGGGATCGGCTTTCTGATGATGGAGGCACGGGAGTTCAGCCAGACCGACGTGGTCGTGCTCGGCCTGCTCGTCTACGCGCTGCTCGGGCTGATATCCGACAGTGCGCTGCGTGTCCTGGAGAGGAGGATGTTGACATGGCGTCGCGGACTGCGGGCCACCTGAACGGCACCGCGCCGGTGCTCACCGCCCACGCGGTGCGCCGGGCGTTCGGGCCGACGGTCGTGCTCGCCGGTGTCGACCTGAGCATCGCCCGCGGCGAGGTCGTCGCCCTGCTGGGCGGCAGCGGCTCGGGCAAGAGCACCCTCCTGCGGATCCTCGCCGGGCTGGACGGCGACGCCAGCGGGACGGTCGTCGTGCACGGCACCGCCGCCGTCGTCTTCCAGGAACACCGGCTGCTGCCGTGGAAACGGGTGGCGGACAACGTCGGGCTGGGGCTGTCCGGCGCGGACGCCGCCGGGCGGATCCACCGGGCGCTGGCCGAGGTCGGGCTCGCCGACCGGCACCGCGCCTGGCCTGCCGAACTGTCCGGCGGGCAGGCGCAACGCGTCGCCGTGGCGCGGGCGCTGGTCCGCGAACCGGACCTGCTGCTGCTCGACGAACCGTTCGGTGCCCTCGACGCGCTCACCAGGCTGCGGATGCAGATCCTGCTGCGCCGCCTGCGCGCCGAGCACGGCTTCGCCGCCCTGCTGGTCACCCACGACGTGGAGGAGGCACTGCTGCTCGCCGACCGGATCCTGCTGCTGGACGACTGCCGCATCGCCGCGGACCTGCCCGTCGACCTGGCCCCCACCCGTACTCCTGACGACCCGGCCTTCGGCGCGCTGCGCCGCCACCTGCTCGACCGGCTCGGCGTTCCCACCACCTGACGAGCGGAGACGCGATGACCCGCTGGACCCCCGACCCCACCTTCTACCCGTCCCCCCGCGAGGCGGTGGCCGCCCCGGCGGAGAAGCTCGCCTACGTGGCGGCCTTCGACCGCACCGCCAGCCGCCCGGACGCCATCGTGGTGCTGGACACCGACCCCGACTCCCCCGACTACGGCCGCGTCGTCGGCTGGACCGACCTGCCGTACGTCGGTGACGAGCTGCACCACTTCGGCTGGAACGCGTGCAGCAGCGCGCTGTGCCCGACCGCCCCGCACCCGCACGTCGAGCGGCGCTACCTGATCGTGCCCGGCCTGCGGTCGTCGCGGATCCACGTGCTCGACACCCAGCCCGACCCGCGCCAGCCGCAGGTCGTCAAGGTGATCGGCCCGGAGGAGCTGGCGAAGCGGGCCGGTTACTCCCGGCCGCACACCGTGCACTGTGGCCCGGACGGCATCTACCTCTCCGCCCTCGGCGGCGCCGACGGCGAGGAGGGGCCCGGCGGCATCGCGATCCTCGACCACACCACCTTCGAGGTACGCGGGGCGTGGGAGGCCGACCGGGGCCCGCAGTTCCTGGCGTACGACCTGTGGTGGCATCTCACCCAGGACGTGCTTGTCACCAGCGAGTGGGGCACCCCGTCGATGATCGAGGACGGCGTCATCGGCGAGCTGCTGCTGGGCCGACGCTACGGGCACGCCATCCACTTCTGGGACCTCGCGAAACGTCGACACGTCCAGCGGGTCGATCTCGGCGACCAGTACCAGATGCCGCTGGAGCTGCGCCCGGCGCACGACCCGTCGAGGTCGTACGGCTTCGTCGGGGTGGTGATCAGTGTCGAGGACCTGTCCGCCTCGGTCTGGCTGTGGCACCGCGACGGCGACGACTGGGCGGTCACCAAGGTGATCGACATCCCGGCCGAGCCGGCCGACCCGGCGGACCTGCCCGACCTGCTCAAGCCGTTCGGCGCGGTGCCACCACTGGTGACCGACATCGACCTGTCGGTGGACGACAGGTTCCTCTACGTCTCCTGCTGGGGCACCGGCGAGCTGCGCCAGTACGACGTCAGCGACCCGCTGCACCCGGTGCAGACCGGCTCGGTGCGCCTGGGCGGGATCGTCCGCCGTACGGCGCACCCGTCCGCGCCCGACGAGGCGCTGGCCGGTGGACCGCAGATGGTCGAGGTGAGCCGGGACGGGCGGCGGGTCTACGTCAGCAACTCGCTCTACGGCTCGTGGGACGACCAGTTCTACCCCGACGGGGTGGGTGCCTGGCTGGCGAAACTCGACGTGGACGTCGACGCCGGAGGGCTCGCCCCCGATGCGCGGTTCTTCCCGCACGGCGAGGAGTTCCGGGGTCTGCGGGTGCACCAGACCCGGTTGCAGGGCGGGGACGCGTCCTCCGACTCGTACTGCTTTCCGTGACCGTCGGGACCCTGGCGACGCTCGCGGCGCTCGGCGCGTTCCACGGCCTGAACCCGGCGATGGGCTGGCTGTTCGCGGTGGCCCGGGGATTGCAGGAGCGCAGCCGGTCGGCCCTGCTGCGCTCGCTGCCGCCGATCGCGGCGGGGCACCTCGCGTCGGTGGGGATCGTCGCCGCGCTGGTGACGGCGACCCGGTCGGTGACGGCGAGCACCGCCCTGGCGGTGGCCGGCGGCGGGCTGCTTGTCGCGTTCGGGCTGTGGCGGCTGCTCTCCGAGCGGCACTTCCGGTGGGCCGGGATGCGACTGTCCGCGGCGCAGCTCGCCGGCTGGTCGTTCCTCATGTCGTCGGCGCACGGCGCCGGGCTGATGCTCCTGCCGGTGCTGGTGGCCGAGCCGGTACCCGGGGGGCACTCCGGGCACCTGGCCGCCGCGCCGGTGGGTGCGCTGTCCGGCCTCGCGGCGGCCGGGGTGCACACCGTGGCCATGCTCGGCACGGCCCTGGTCATCGCGGTGCTGGTCTATCAGGTGTTCGGGGTCGGTGTGCTGCGTCGGGCCTGGTTCAACGTGGACCGGCTCTGGGCCGGGGTGCTGGTGGCAGCGGGGCTGGTGACGCTGATCCGGGCGTGACAGTCCATCGTGGAAGTGTCCGGACTGTGCTTTCATGTCGGCATGATCACTCCCACTCCCCTCATGCGCCTGGTGGCCGGTGTGTGGGGGTTCAAGACCCTCGCGGTCGGCGTCGAACTCGGTCTGTTCACCAGGCTCGCCGGCGGCCGGACGATGACCGTCGAGCAGGCCTCCGCCGAGTTCGGGCTGCCGGACCGGCCGGCGGACCTGCTGCTGGCCGCCAGCGCCTCGCTGGGGCTCCTGGAGAGGTCCGGCGACGGCTACCGCAACACCGAGTTGGCCGAGCAGTTCCTGGTCGAGGGTCGCCCGTACTACTTCGGCGCGCAGGTCCGCTACTCGGACCTGCGCACCTACCTGCCCTGGCACCGGATCGGTGAGGCGCTGCGCACGGACCGGCCGCTGACCTGGGACCCGGAGGCCCAACAGTCGATGTTCGACACCGCCGACCCGGAGATGCTCGCGCAGTTCTGGGACGCGATGTTCTCCACGTCCAGCTTCACCGCCAGCGCGTTGGCCGACGCGTACGACTTCTCCGCGCACCGGCGGCTGCTCGACGTGGGCGGCGGGGCCGGTGCGTTCCCGATCGAGTTCTGCCGCCGGCTGCCGGAGCTGCGGGCGACCGTCCTGGACCTGCCGCACGTGTGCGTACGGGCGCGGGAGCGCATCGCGGAGGCCAACCTGAGCGGACGGATCGACGCGGTGGCCGGGGACTTCCTTGCCGACCCGGCGCTGCCGGACGGGCACGACGTCATCCTGCTCAGCATGATCCTGCACGACTGGGACGAGCCGACGAAC
Organism: Micromonospora sp. NPDC047521; assembly: GCF_055587305.1. Lineage (NCBI taxonomy): Bacteria > Bacillati > Actinomycetota > Actinomycetes > Micromonosporales > Micromonosporaceae > Micromonospora > Micromonospora sp. NPDC047521. The sequence goes on from NZ_JBVJGN010000007.1 coordinate 260,232, forward strand.
CGGGCGCTGCTGGCCCGGTGCCATGCGGCACTGCCGGCGGGCGGGGCGATAGTCGTCTGCGAGCTGCTGCTCAACGACGAACGCACCGGCCCACCGGAGGCCGCCCTGATGGGGATGAACATGCTCGTCGAGACCGAGGGCGGCCGGAACTACTCGGGCGCCGAGTACAGCGCCTGGCTCACCGACGCAGGCTTCGTCGACGTGCGTACGGTGCCGTTCGACGCGCCCGGCGCCAACGGCGCGGTGGTCGCCCGCAGACCCTGAATGCCGACGACACCCGGCCCCGGTGCGAACCGTGGGCCGGGTGTCGCGGCGCCGTGACGGCGCCGGCGTCCGATCGGATACCCGTACGGGTCAGGCGCGAGCCTTGGCCGGCTGCTTCATGAAGTCCATGATCGCCTTGTTGACGTCGTCGGCGTGGGTCCACGGGATGCCGTGCGGCGCGCCCTTGAGCGTGATGAGCTGGCCGGTCGGCATCATCGGTCCGAGCCGCTGACCGGTCACCGGGTAGGGCAGCACCCGGTCCTGGTCACCCTGCACGATCAGCACCGGAATGTTGATCTTCGGCAGGTCCTGGCGGAAGTCCTCCTGCCAGGCGTCCACGCTGTCGTGGGTGCCCTTGGCGGAGGCCATGGCGCCGATCTGCCAATGCGCCCGGTACGCCTCCTCGCTGACCCGCTTGCCCATGTTCTGATCCGGGTTGAAGAACGCGTCACAGAACGACGTCAGGTAGGCGAAGCGGTCCTTGACGATGGCGTCCTGGAAGCCCTTGAACAGGCTCCTTTCGACACCCTCCGGGTTGTCCTTGGCCTTGGCCAGCATGGGCTGCAACGGACTGAGCAGCACCGCCCGGCTGACCCGCTGCGAGCCGTAGTTGCCCAGGTAGCGGACGACCTCACCGGTGCCCATCGAGTGACCGACGAGGGTCACGTCGTTGAGGTCCAGCTCGGTCATCAGCACGTCCAGGTCCGCGGCGAACGTGTTGTAGTCGTACCCGAACGTCGGCTGGGCGGAGTTGCCGTAACCACGCCGATCGTAGGTGATCGTCCGGTATCCGGCGTTGAGCAGCGCGGTGGTCTCCTTCTCCCAGGTCGCCCCGTTGAACGGGAAACCGTGGATCAGCACCACCGGCTTACCGGATCCGTGGTCCTCGTAGTACAGGTCGATGGGCGCGGAGTTTTCCGTACCCACGGTGATGAAAGGCATGTTCGTCTCCTGCTCCGGTTCGGGCTGTCGGACGCCCGTCGCTTTCCCGCCGGATCGGCGGATATGCCGGCCGTGGACGCCACCCACCCCGGTCGCTTGACGACCGGAAGACCCTTCTCGCATCGGCCCTGCGACGTGGTCACGGCAGGACGGAGGTGTGCCGATCGCGCCGCGACCGCCTACTCTCGGGGTCGTGAGTGATCCGCCCCGGCTCCGGGCCGTCAGCGACCTGCACGTCGGCCATCCGGAGAACCGGGCGTTCGTCCAGGAACTCCGCCCGGGCCACGACGACGACTGGCTGCTGGTGCCCGGCGACGTGGGCGAGCGGTTCGCCGACGTCGAATGGGCGCTGGCGGTGCTGAGCAGCCGGTTCGCGAAGGTCGTCTGGGCGCCCGGCAACCACGAGTTGTGGACACCCCCGGGCGACCCGGTGGCACTGCGCGGCGAGGCCCGCTATCGCGAACTGGTGGCGATGTGCAGGCGGTTGGGCGTCGTCACCCCGGAGGATCCCTATCCGGTGTGGGACGGCGTGGGCGGCCCGGCCACGATCGCCCCGCTCTTCGTGCTGTACGACTACACGTTCCGGGTGCCCGAGGCGCGCACCCAACAGGAGTCGCTGGAGCTGGCGTACGAGGCAGGGGTGGTGTGCACCGACGAGGTGCTGCTGCACCCCGACCCGTACCCGAGCCGCGAGGCGTGGTGCGCCGCCCGGGTCACCCAGACCGAACGGCGGCTCGCCGAGCGTGACCCGGAGCTGCCGACGGTGCTCGTCAACCACTACCCGCTGGTGCGCGAGCCCACCGACGTGCTGCGGTACCCGCTGTTCGCGCAGTGGTGCGGCACGGTGCGCACCAGCGACTGGCACCTGCGGTTCGGGGCGTCCACAGTGGTCTACGGGCACCTGCACATTCCCCGCACCACGTTCCACGACGGGGTGCGCTTCGAGGAGGTCTCGCTGGGCTACCCGCGGGAGTGGCAGCAGCGGGGGCCGGTGCCGCGCGCGGTACGGGTGATCGACCCGGCGGACGACCTGCGGCGGCGCTCGTCCGTCAGCGGCTGAGGCCGTCGAACTCGACGCCGTCGGAGAGGGCGACAAGCGCCTCCTGGTAGGCCGCACTCTCGTACGCCGCGACGGCCCACGCGAACGGCAGCGGCAGCACGGTGAGCGCGCTGCCGGCGACGACGACAGCCAGCATGGCGAGGATGGCGGAGCGAGACGTGGAACGAGGTCGCCACGCTGGTGATGAGCGGCGTCCCGAGGCTGGCGACCGCCGCCACCACCAGAGCGATGAACACCAGGGCGGGAACCAGCAGCGGCGTTTCGGAACGTGCCACCGGGACCGCCTTCACCGCGCCCCGCCGACGTGCTGCCCGGTCACTGCCTCGGCCCTTCGCGGTCCTGAATTTCGAGCTCTGCCAGATGCTTCAGCGCCGGAAGGGCCGCCACCAACGCCTCGACCTCGTCGCCGGTGCGGTCGCCAATCAACCGCTCGAACGCTTGGACGCCCGCCCGGCGGCGCGTCCGGACCGTACCGCCCACCGTGCTCACGCCATCGTGCTTGACACTCGACGTCAAGTACTTGACGATGGGCGTCAAGTAGCGGAGGAGGCAGCATGTCGCCAACTGACGAGGAACTGACCGAGCATCTCATCCGGTTGATCGACATCCGCCTGCTCGACCCCCTCGAAATCCTGGTCGACGGCCACGACGCCATCGACCCGCTGCGCGCCGTCATCCGGGAGCGGGCCCGGTCCTGGGCCACCACGATCGTCAGCGGCGACGACCGTGCCGCCGTCGGCGTGGTCATGCGCGCGATTTCCACCCTCTACCCGGGGGACGGACCGTTCGACCCGCCCATCGATTGGTGGCGCAGTCCTTTCGGCCAGGCCGTCGCGCGACGGGTCGGCCACCCGACCGCCGAGTCCGTGTCGTATGCGGTGGCCGGCGCCATGCTCGGGATCACCCGCCAGGGCGTCCACGACCTGGTCTCCCGCGACAAGCTCGCCCGTCACCCCGAAGGCGGCGTGCGCTCCGCTTCCGTACGCGACCGACTGCTCAACGAAGGAACCCGACGTGCCTGAGACCTTTGTCGACTCCGGGACCGTACCCATCGCGGTCCGCGACTTCGGTGGACCCGGACAACCGCTGCTGCTCCTTCACGGCGCCGGCGGCAACCTCGCCCAGATGGCCACCCTCGCCGAGCACCTGCGCCCGACCCACCGGGTGGTCACCGTCGATCTGCGTGGTCACGGCCGGTCTGGAGACGGCCCGTGGCGCTGGGATGACGTACTGGCCGACCTGGCCGCCGTCACCGACCACCTCGGCCTCACCTCCCCAGCGGTGGTCGGCATCTCCCTCGGCGGCATGCTCGCCACCCTCTGGGCGCAGCGTCACCCGGAGTGCCCCGGCGTCGTCAGCTTCGACGGCAATCCGCCGCTGAACCGTCCGGACCAGCTCGCCGGGCTGGATCCGGAGCAGGCCGAGACCGAGCTGGCCAAGCTGCGGGCCGTCTTCGACGGGATGGCCGCGATGCTTGCCGAACCGCTAACCGCCGAACAGGTGGCCGCCATGCTTGCGGGGCAGCGGGCCATGGCCCAGCGCTACGGCGCCGCCCCCGACGACTGGGTGGCGGCCTTCGAGCGCAACCTCGTGCCCGGCGACGACGGCCGCAGCCGGCTGCGGCCCACCCCGGACCTCACCCGGCAGCTCCGGGACGCCATGGACTCCCTCGACCTGATGCCCGCCTACCGCGACGCCCGCTGCCCGCTGCTGCTCGTCCTCGCCACCGAGGACCTGCCCGAACAACAGCCGTTCCACAACCTGTACGAGGCGTACCGCAAGGTCACCGCCGGACGGCTTGCCACTGTAGACAACCCGTCTCTGCGGGTGCGGCACCTCGCTGGCGCCAGCCACGCGATGGTCGCCGAACGCCCACAGGAGCTCGCTACTCTCATCACCGACTTCCTCAGCCCGCACAACTGAGGGCGACCCGCAGGAGCCCGCTTCCTGGCGAAGGTCGGGACGGCGTGGCGGATGGAAGCCGACGCACGTCCGTCACCGGGTAAGCCCGACCAGCGTCGCCAGTCGCGCCACGCCGGCCGGCGCCGGCTGCGCCCGGGCGACATCGGCGATGAGAGTACGCGCCAACGGCCGTCACCGAACCTCGGCCGGCGCGACACTGTCCGCGTCGACGAGCGCTCGCGCCGCCCCGCGCAGATCACCGGCGTGCAGGTAAATCCGCGCGGCGCCGAGCAGATAGGCGCCCCGATACTCGGCCGACAACCGCAGCCAGGGGCTTGACGGGATGAGCGGCCGCCGGTCGGCGTGCGGCGGCCGCCCCACGTCCGGTCAGCTGGCGTACACCTCCAGTGCCGCCAGTTGCCCGGCCGGCCAGCCGGTGTTACCGGTCACGGTGATCCGCACATAGCGAATCTGCGCGGCGCTGAACGTCAGCGACACCGAGTTGCCCGTCGACGGGTCGAAGGTGCGCGCCGCCGCCCCGACGAGGGTGCCGAAGCTGCCCCCGTCGGCGCTGCCCGCGACCGCGACGGTCTGCGTCCGGGTCGCCCACGCCGACGACGGCGGCAGCTTGAGCACCACCCGCCCGACCGTGCGCGTCGCGCCCAGGTCGACCTGCACCCACTGCGGGAACGCGTTGTTCGCGCTCTCCCAGTAGCTGTTCGCGTCGCCGTCGACCACGTTGCCCGAGCCGTAGCTCTGGACGTGGCTGCTCTCGCTGGTGGACCGCCCTCGGGCGAGGTCGGCGTTGGCCGGGGCGTCGGTGGTGACGGTGACCGCGTTCGAGGGCGCCGAGGTGTTGCCGGCCGCGTCCCGCGCGGTCACCGCGAAGGTGTACGAGGTGGACGGGCTGAGCCCGCTCACGGTCGCCGTGGTGCCGGTGACGGTGGCGACCACCGTGCCGCCCTGGCGCACCTGGTAGCCGGTCACGCCTGTGTCGTCGGTCGACGCCGTCCAGGCCAGCGACACGCTCGTGGCCGTGCGGCCGGTCACGGTGAGGCCGGCTGGCGCGGTGGGTGGCGTGTCGGTGCCGCCGGAGACGGCGTACACCTCGACCTGGGCGAGCTGGCCCGCCGGCCAGCCGGTGTTGCCGGCGATGCTCAGCCGGAGGTGGCGGGCCGTGGTGGTCGTCAGCGTGCGGGTGACGGTGTTGCCGGTCGCCGGGTCGAAGGTGAACGCGGAGGCCCCGGCGATCGTGGAGAAGGAGCTGCCGTCCACGCTGCCCTGCACGGTGATGGTCTGGGTGCGCGCGCCCCAGCCGGCGGGCAGCCGCACCACGAGCTTGTTGACCTGGTGACTGGCGCCGAGGTCGACCTGCCACCACTGGGGGAAGCTGCCGTTGCCGCTCTCCCAATAGGTGCCGACGTTCGAGTCCACCGCGTTCCCCGACGGGAATCCGCCTCCCTGGCTGCTCGCCGAGGTGGGCCGGCCGGCGGCCAGGTCACCGCTTGTGGGTGGCGGGGTGCCGACCACCGGCGGCGTGGGGCGGACCCGGGTCAGCGCGAGCTGCCCCTTGAGCATCCGGCCACCGTCGGCGGTGATCCGCAGGTAGTAGTCGGAGGAGCAGGCCACGCCGTCCTCGTCCAGGGCCCGGATGTTCGCGCCGGCCGGGGTGGTGGCCTGGGTCTCGGACGTCTTGGCGATCTGGTTGCCCTCGTTGTACTCGTCGAACATGGACACGTACAGGCCCTGGGAGCCGAGTCGGACCATGTTGTAGATGTGCCGCCAGTAGAAGTCGCCGTGCTTGCGGTGCCCCCCGGCGAGGTCGCCGGGCATCACACAGGGCAGGTAGTCGATGCCGCGCGCCGCACAGTCGGCCATGTCGCCGACGTTGACGTTGTTGTAGTACGAATCGAGTTCCTCGACGGTCCTGGCCCGGTAGACCATCCACGGCGAGATCGCGTGAAACGCGTGGTAGACGTCGAGGAAGCCGGGGCGGGAGTCCTCGATGCCCTGACGCCACCAGGTGGGCACGCCGCCGATGACGTAGCAGCCCTGCGCCTTGAACCAGTTGATGACCTCCAGGCACGGCCCCGGGGTGAAGGGGCGGCTGGGTTCGCTGAAGCCGAAACCCCAGATGCAGACGACCGGCTTGCCGTTCTGCCGGGCGTACGCGCCAGAGGCGGTGTGCGCGGACATCTTCGTCGTCCAGTCGGTCTTGATGTCCGTCTGGAAGCTCAGCCAGTCGGTGACGTCGTACATGATGTAGAACTTGCGGCCGTAGCGCTCGGCTGCCGAGCGGACCTTCTGCGTCATGGCGTCGCGCGTCGGGCCCTCGTCGCCCGTCGGGTTGAACCGTTGCAGGGCGGCGGTGTCGCAGCCGTACTCCTGCATCCAGCGGAAGTGCGTGTCCACCGTCTGCTGGTCGTAGGACGAGAAGAGGGTGGCCGGCGAGCCGTTGCCGAGGTTGGGGTACGCGGTGGGATAGCTGCGCGTGTACTCCCGCATGTCCGGCCAGGACACGATTGTGGTGTTGGCAGGCGAGGGCGGCTGGAAGCGGTCGCGGCTCCAGTGCCACCAGCCGCCGATCGGCGCCGAGTCACCTGGGCAGCTGAACCAGCCCTGGTATCCGACGGTCACCTTGCCGACCACGTCGCCGGGAGGACTGGCCGCGTGGGCGGGGCGGGCGAGGAGATCGGTGGTGGAGGCGGCGGCGAGGGCGGACCCCGCCAGCACCGACGTGACGAACCTGCGGCGGGAGACCGCCATGACGACCACTCCTTCTTCGACGGAAGGCATTGACGGCCATCGTGGCAGTAGCGACCACCCGCCCGCAAGAGTGAGACTGATCGATGAAATTATCCGCCATATGTTCGGAAGTAGTCGAGCGCCCCGCCCTTTCGGTGTCGCGGGGCGGGGCGCCCGGTCACGCCGAGAAGCCGCGGAACAGCACTGACGCCAGGGCGAGCGCCAACGCCAGGTTGAACACGGTGGCGCTGGCGAACACCGCGACCGGACGCCAGCCGGCCTCCCGCAGGGACGCCACCCGGACCTCCAGGCCGATGCTGACGAAGGCCAGGATGAGGAACCAGACGCGCAGGTCGTTGACGATGGCTATGGTGGCCTTGCCGTCCGCGCCCGCCGTGTCGAGGTACCAGGTGGCGATGACCGAGGCCGCGATGAAGCCCAGGACGAACTTGGGGAAACGCCGCCACAGCTCGCCGAGGCCCGGTCGGGCGGCGCCGGGTCGCCGCTCCACCCGCAGCGTGAAGTACGCGGTGAGCGCCACCGCCACCACACCCATCAGGGCGTTCTGGGTGACCTTGACGATGCTGGCGATCTGGAGCGCCTCCTCGCCCGCGAGCGCCCCGGCGGCGGTGACCGCGGCTGTGGTGTCGATGTTGCCACCGATCCAGGCGCCCGCCACCGCGTCGGACAGCCCGAGCACGTCGGCCAGCCAGGGCAGGATGAAGATGGACGGCAACGCGAAGACGATGACCAGGCTCGCCGTGTACGCCAACTGCTCCCGGCGAGCCCGGACCGCGCCGGCGGCGGCGATCGCCGCGCTCACCCCGCAGATCGACACCGCCGAAGCGAGCAACGCGCGCAGCTTGTCATCGAGCCCGAAGCGGCCGGCCAGCCACCAGGTGAACAGGAAGACCCCGCTGATCAGCAGGATCGCCTGGACGATGGCCGGGCCCGCGGCGCTGGCGATGACCGCCAGGTTGATCGACGCCCCGAGCAGCACCAGACCGGTCTTGATGAAGAACTCGGTACGGAACGCGGCGGCGATCCGGTCCCGCCAGCCGAGCAGCGTGACGGCGACGTTGCCGAGCAGGCCCAGCAGGATGGCGTAGACCGGATACTCGATCGCGGCCCCGATGTCCTCGACGGCGGTGCCGTCGGCCCAGGCGGGGACGTTCTGCTCCAGGTAGCGGGTGAGCGCGGCGAGGCCGACAACGATCACCAGGCCCACTGCCGTCCAGGCCCAGAACCTGCCGTCGCGCACCACCACCGGAGCGGCGGGGTCGTCGGTGGCCGGTGGCCCGCTGTCGGGGGACGTCTCGACAGCGTCGGTGGCGCGGGTCGTGTCGTCGGCCCGTGTCGCGTCGGCGGTCATCAGGGCACCAGCCCGGCGGGGATGGCACCGAGCAGGACAAGAGCGAGCAGGGCCAGACCGAGGATGGTCGCCACCCAGTCCTCGTTGAACGCGAGCCGGGACTCCCCGGCGGTTGGTGGGGTGGGCGGCGGCTGGTCGGTCGTCATGACGTACCTCCAATGGGGGTGAACCGATCCGGCCATGCCGGATCGGTGGAGAGTGACGTGGGGGCGCGCACGGTGGCGCCGGGTGACCGGGCAGGCCAGGCGGTACGCGGTGTGGAGGGTGCTCAGTCGGTCGCTGGTGAGCCCGGACAGAGCTCGGAGGCCACCCGCATCAGGTCCACGACCCGACGCGAGGTGAGGAGCGGACCGACAGGCATTCTCCGATTTTCCTACCGACGCAGTAGGAATTCAAGAGCGAGGGCGTGGGTTCTCGCGCAGCGGGACACGACAGCGGGGGTTGGAGCCGCACCGGCTCCAACCCCCGCCTGGGACGCCCCGAGAGGTTACGGAGTCGGGTACTGCGCGAGGTAGACCGGCGCGCCGACCTTTGTCATGTCGGCCGCGTCACCCACGCCGTTGACCACGTGGTCGATAGTGCCGGCACTGAGGTTGACGGTCATGATGTGGTGCAGCCGCACGCCCGGTCGGTTCGGCACCTCGAAGCCGTTCTCGGTGTGGATCGACGGGTTGTTCTGGTTGAAGACGTACACTCCACCGCCGTACAGGGTGTGGTGCCGCACCCGGTCGCCGACCTTGTACCCGGCAAAGCCCTCGACCGGGCCGTTCATCCAGTCGGCCTGCGTCGGCGGGTCGTACGGCAGCTCGTTCTGGTACAGGACGGTGGTGCCGTGCTCGCCGTTCCAGACCGTGTTGTAGCGCTGGAAGTGCTCGACGAACAGGCCGGTCGCGGTCACGTGGTCGCCGTTGATGACGGCACCGTAGCGACCGGTGTTGGTACGCCAGCGGTCGGTGTCCCCGTTGACGCCCTCGGTGAAGCCCTCGACGCCGTGGTCACCCCGCCACACCCAGGTGTGGTCGATGAGCACGTTGTCGCTGTTGACCTCCAGCGCGGTGTCGGTCCGGCCGATGTGCGGGCCGCCGACCCGGAAGTACACGTCGGACAGGGTGGTCGGGTTGGTCGCGCTACTGGCGTTGCGGCCGTGCTGGCGACCCACCCGCAGCAGGACTGGGGACTCGACGGTGCCGGCGTCGATCGTGACTCCGGCGACGATCACACCGGGGACACCGGCGACGTCCAGCGGGATGGCGCCGTTGACCGCCGTGAGGGTGGCGTGCCCGATCCCGAGCACCACCGTGTCGGGGCGTCGCACCTCGATGCTGCGGGCTATGTCGTACGTCCCGGGGGTCAGCAGCAGGTGCTTGCCCCGGGCCAGCTGACTGTTGATGACCTGCACGGAGTCGGACGGCTTGGCGACGAAGAAGTCGCGGATTCCGATGGTCCGTCCCGGCGTCATGCCGTCCGCCCAGGAGATGCCCCTGGTGTCGCGGCGCGCGGCGGGCACCCGCACGTTGTACCGGCCCTTGCCGTCGACGAACAGGTACGGCTTCTCCCGGCTCACCGGGGTGGTCTCCAGGGTGGTGTACGGCGGGTCGGGGAACGTCGCGTCGTCAGGGGCGCCCTCGACCCCGGCGAAGACCTGGTTCCACACGGCGTTGGACCAGCTCGCGACCTCGCTGTTGCGGGTCAGCCACTGCTGCTGGGAACCGTTGGTGGTGGCGGGCAGCCGCGAGTCAGCGATGAACCCGCCGCTGGCGAACTGCGGGCCGGCCGTGCAGTAGTCCATGAGCGACAAACCGCCGCCGGTGATGTCGAGCCGGCGCATCGACACCGCCTGGGACACCGCCCAGAAGTTCGCCGTCGACCGGCAGCCGTCCTGGCCTGCGGCGTTGACGGTGAGCGAGAGGTTGGACAGGGTGCGCCAGAAGTTCACGAGCGCGAGGCAGTTGCCGGTGCCGCCGTCGGCCAGGCAGCGGTTGTACACCTCCAGTTTGCCGTTGACCGCGACGTCGGTGGGCGAGGCGCCCAGCCCGGACACCTCGGTGTAGTAGCCGACCTTGGCCTGCAACGGCTGCTCGGCAGTGCCGTACGTGCCCGGCTTGAACAGGTAGGCGTGCCGCTCGGTGCCCATCTCGTTGTCGACCTGGCGGGCGTGCGCCGCGTCGAGCGTCTGCTGGATCTCGCCCACCGGCATGGACGGGTCGAAGATCGTCACGTTCGGGCCGAAGTCCGGAGCGTCAGGCGTGGGACGCCCGGCGGTGGCAGCGGTGCTGGTCATGGTGACGGCGGCGGTCACCAGCAGAGCAAGGGTGAGGGTACGTCGGGACGGGCTTGTCATGTGGTTCGTCCTCTCCGCTGGCCGGACCGTTCGTCAGGCGCAGCTGGGGCGGCGTGAGAGCGCTCTCTGATCCCTGCGGACGAAGGTGGGGTCGCGCCGAAGGGGTCGACATGTTTCTACCCGGTCAACCGGCCGCGCGCCATGCCAGGGGCGACGAACTTCGCGTCCGCCGGCGCGAATGGACGTGGAGTGGGCTGCGCCGATGCGCCTCGACGCAGAGGCTCCAGCCCGGTCACGGCTGCGAGCCGTCTCCCCCGTCCTGGCCGGCAGCCTCCACCGGCACCTGTATCAAGCCGGGGCGCATTCATCGGCGCACGGTAGCCGCCTCATCGGTCGGTGCCACTGCGGAGTCCGGACACGGCGAGGCCCGCCCTCCTGGGGAGGGCGGGCCGGCACGATCGTGAGAGAGGTCAGCGCACCCGGCGGCGGCCGTAGGCGCCGGCGACGATCGCCACGCCGACGGCGGCGAAGATGACCTGCAGGAGCAGCTCGATCCAGTCGATCCCGCTGGTGTCGTCGACGCCGAGCGCACCGGCGACCAGGGTGCCGAGGAGCGCCGCGACCACGCCGATGAGCAGGGTCAGCCAGATCGGGATGTTCTGCTTGCCCGGCACCACCAGCCGGCCCAGCACGCCGATGATCAGACCGATGATGATGGCGGCGAAGAAGCCGGTAATTTCCACGAGAGTCGTCCTTCGAGAGGGGTATGTCGTCGACAGTTAATTGCCCCAAGCAACTTGCCGCGAAACACCCTCGTACCAGCCGCTAGGCCTCCGGCCCACAGTCGATCAGGAACTCGTCGATCATCGGGGCCAGCCAGTCGGCGCGCTGCGGGATCGTGGTGTGGGTGGTGCCGGGCAGGACGGCCAGCCGGCAGGCCGGCAGGCCGGTCAGGTCGCCGGGCACCGCGCCGCCGAGCAGCCGGAACATCCGGACCGCGTGTTCGGGTTGGACGATGTCCGCGTCGGCCAGCACGATCATGGTGGGTGCGGCAAGCGCGCGGATCTGCTCGGGCGTCCAGCGCGGCAGGTTCGCGTCGAGGACCTTCATCTTGGTGACCAGGGTGGCCCAGCCCGCCGGGTCGGGCGCGGTCCGCAGGTACTCCTCGTGGAACTCCGAACCGTGCAGATGCTCCGGTTGCAGGTCCTGGATGCCGTCGAGCAGCCCGGGGTGCAGGCCGTCGTCGTCGAAGCTCACCGAGGCGAGCACGAGCCGGCCCACCCGCTCGCCGTGGTGGGTGCCCAGGCGCAGCGCTACCGCCGCACCCATGCTCCAGCCGTACACGTCCGCCCGCGCCACGCCCAGCCGGTCCAGCACCTCGACCACGTCGCCGGCGAAATGCTCCACGGTCAGCGGGCGGTCCACGTCGGGGGTGCGCCCGTGGGCCTGCAACTCCACGGCGATCACCCGCCGGTTCTTCGCCAGGAACGGCAGGATCGTGCCGAACGACGTACCGATGCCGGAGAGCGCGCCGTGGATCAGCACCAGCGGCCGGCCCTCGCCGTCGCCGTGCGTCTCGTGATAAATGTCCATGCCCACACGGTGCGCCAGCGCGCTTACGGTCCACTTCAGGTCGCCTTACCGGCGCTAGGATGTCCGCCGTGCAGTTCGGGGTGCTCGGGCCGCTCGCCGTGACCACGGACGCCGGCGAGCCGGTGGTGGTGCCCGGCACCAAGGTACGCGCGCTGCTGGCCGACCTGCTGACCAACCGCAACCAGGTCGTCTCGGCGGACCGCCTCATCGACGACCTGTGGGGCGAGGACGCCCCCGCCAACCCGACAGGCGCCCTCCAGGTGCGGGTGTCCCAGCTGCGCAAGGCGCTCAACGACGCCGAGCCGGGCGCCCGCGAGCTTGTCGAGTCACGGCCACCCGGCTACCTGCTGCGGGCCGACAGCGTCGACGCCGACCGCTTCGTCGAGCTGACCCGCGGCACCGACGTCGACCGGCTGACCGCGGCTCTCGCGCTGTGGCGCGGCGACGCGTACGCCGATGTGGCCGACGCCGAGTTCGTCCGTGCCGAGGCGACAGGCCTGACCGAGCAGCGCCTCGCAGCGCACGAGCGGCTGGCCGAGGCGCGGGTGGCCCGGGGCGAGCACGATCTGGTCGCCGCCGACCTGGCCGAGCTGGTGGCCCGGCACCCGCTGCGGGAGGGCCTGCGGGCGGTGCAGCTGCGCGCGCTGTACGCGGCCGGTCGACAGTCCGAGGCGCTGGACAGCTACGCCGACCTGCGCGACCGGCTCGCGGACGAGTTGGGCCTCGATCCCAGCCCCGAGCTGGTCGCGTTGCACCGCAGGATCCTCGAACAGGATGCCGGCCTGAGCGCGCCGCCGAAGGCCGCGATCATCCGCAACAGCCTGCCGGCCCAGCTCGACGAGCTGGTCGGGCGGGCCGAGGCGCTGACCGAGCTGCGCGGGCTGCTGCCCCGGCAACGACTGGTGACGCTTGTCGGGCCGGGCGGTGTCGGCAAGACCCGGTTGGCCACCGAGGCGGCCCGTACCCGGTCCTGCCCCGACGGCGTCCACCTGGTGGAGCTGGCTCCCCTGCCGGCCGGTGATCCGCGTATCGCCGAGCAGATCCTCGGCGTGCTGGACGTCCGGGAGGCCGCCGGCACGACCCTGTCCGCGACCGGCCACCTCGTCGCGGCCCTGCGGCACCGGCAACTGCTGCTGGTGCTCGACAACTGCGAACACGTCGTCGAGCCGGTGGCCGCGCTCGTCGCCCGACTGCTACGCGACGCGCCCGAGGTGAGCGTCCTGGCCACCAGTCGGGAGCCGCTCGGCCTGACCGGGGAGCTGCTCTGGGAGGTACCTCCGCTGTCGCTGCCCGAGGACGGCGACTTGGACGCGGTCCGGCGCTCGGCGGCGGCGCGCCTGTTCGCCGCCCGCGCCGCCGCGCAGCAGCGCGGCTTCCGGCTGGACGAGCGGACCGCGCCGGCCGTGGCGCAGCTCTGCCGTCGCCTGGACGGTCTCCCGCTGGCGCTGGAGCTGGCCGCGACCCGGGTCCGCGCGCTTGGCGTGCGGGGCGTGGTGGATCGGCTGGACGACAGGTTCCGGCTGCTCACCACCTCCCAGCGGGACGTGCCGCAGCGCCAGCGGACGTTGACCGCGGTCATCGCCTGGAGCTGGGACCTGCTGGACGAGCCCGACCGGGCGGTGCTCGCCCGGCTGGCGGTGTTCCCCGACGGCTGCACCCTCCAGGCCGCCGAGCGGGTCTGCCGCACCGACCTGGACACCCTCGCCCGGCTGGTGGACAGGTCACTTGTGGTGCTCGACGACTCCGGGGCGGGCCCGCGCTACCGGCTGCTCGAATCGGTAGCCGCGTTCTGCCTGGACCAGCTGACCGACGCGGACGACGTGCGGGCGCGGCACGCCGCCTACTACACCGGGTTGGCCGAGCAGGCCGACCCGGAGCTGCGCGGTGCCGACCAGCAGCGGTGGCTGGCGCTGCTGGACGCGGAGGCGGCGAACCTGCGCGCCGCGCTGGTCCACGGCGGCGGGCTGCGGTTGGCCGTGGCGCTCAGCTGGTACTGGTACCTGCGCGGCCGGCTCACCGAGGCGCGGCGTGCCCTCGCGGTGCCCGGTGACGCGGCGCAGGAGGCTCGCGCCGGGGCGTGGCGGGTCGGTTTCGCGCTGGTGCAGGGCGAGGCGGTCGCGGCAGCCGACGTCCGCGCGGCGGTGGCCGCCGACCCGGACGGCCGCGGCGCCTGGTTCGCGGCGAACGCGCTCATCGACCACAGTGACCTGACCCTCTCGGCGGAGCTGCTGCCGGCCGCCGCCGATCCGTGGACCGAGGCCGCGGTGCTCGCCTCCCGCGCCAAGATCGCACACGTGGCGGGTGACCAGGCGACGCTGGAACGCGCCGCGACCCGCAGCGCCGCGCTGTTCGCCCAGGTCGGCGACCGGTGGGGCAGGCTCCAGGCCGCCGAGTGGACGGGTGCGCTGGCCGAGATGCGCGGCGAGCACGAACGCGCCGCCGGCCTGCACTCCGAGGGGCTGCGCTGGGCCGAGGAGCTGGGACTGTGGCCGCAGGTCGGCACCGAGCTGTCCTGGCTGGCGTGGCTGGCGGTGCAGACCCGTGACTACCCCCAGGCCCGGGAACTGGCCGAACGCGCGTACCGGCTGGCCAAGGAGCAGGGCTCCCCCAGCGCGCTGGTCTTCGCCGAGATGAGCCTCGGGCTGGCCGCCCGCCGCGACGGCAAGCTCGACCTGGCCGTCACCCACCTGACCCGCCTCGCCGAACGGGGACGTGCCGAGGCCCAGCCGGCGCTCTACCTGCCGCCGGTCCTGGTCGAGCTGGGCCACGCGGTCGAGCAGGGCGGTGACGCGGACGCCGCACTGGCCCTGCACGTCGAGGCGTTCGAGGTCGCCGAGGCGATGGCCGCGCCCCGCGACGCGATCTACGCCCTGGAGGGGATGGCGTCCGCGGTGCGCGTACCGGAGGTCGCGGCCCGGCTGCTCGGCGCGGCGGCCGCCGCCCGGCTCGCCACGGGGGCGCCGTCCTCCCCTGCCGAACGCGACGAGACCGACCGGGTGGCCGAACGCGTGCGGGCCACCCTCGGGCGGGACCGGTTCGACGCGCTTGTCGACGAGGGCACGAAGCTGAGCCCGGGCGAGGCCCGGGCCCAGCTCTGATCGACGGGTCAGGCGGCCGTCTTCGGCCGGTACGAGGCGACGATGACGCCGCTCTTGTGCACCCGGGTGTCGACCAGGTCGAACGACGCCTTGAAGTCCGTCAGCGGCGCCGTCAGGCTGGCCGCGCCCTCCAGCACGGGGTGGATCCAGAACCGGACCTCGTCCACCAGGCCCGCGGTGATCAGCTGCGCGGTGACCGAGCCGAAGCCGTACTGGATGATGGTCCTGCCCTCCCGGGCCTTGAGCGCGGTGACCGCCTCGACCAGGTCGCCCTGGAGCACCTCCGTGTTGTTCCAGGTGGGGTTGGTGAGGGTGGTCGAGGCGACGTACTTCTTGACGTTGTTGAAGTACGCCGCGCCGGTGGTCGGGTCGCTCTCGTCCTGCTGCGGCCAGGCGACTGACATCCCGTCGTAGGTGGCCCGGCCCATCAGCATCGCGTCCGCCTCGTCGGTCTGCTCGCCGGCGAGGCTCATGGCCTCCTCGTCGAAGTACGGCGCGGTCCACATCGGGTTCTCGATGACGCCGTCGAGGGTGATGTAGGTCGAGTTGATGAGCTTGCGCATCGGAATCTCCTGGGTGTTCGTCGTGTGCTCCGGTGACACCCAGAACTCTGCCGAGCCGCGCTTACGATTCGCTTCAGGTGCCCTTGCGGGGGTCCGAAAGCCTGTCGGCAAGTGGAATCGGCAGCGCCTGCGTGGCCACCGTTCCGCCGCCCGTCGAGTGCGCGGGCGCGGGGCGGTCGCCGGTACGGCTGTGCAGCCGTCCACGCCCCGCCGGGCCAGCGCGCCGGGTCACCTCGACGGTCACCATCCGCACCGGCGGCGGCGGCGCGGAGAACCGCCCGACGCCCCAGCGCACCCAGATCGGGATCCGGCCGGCGTCCGCCTCCGCGGTCAACTTCCGCACCGTACGGGCCCGGTCGGTGTGGTCGACCTCCACCACCACGGGCGGGCCGTCCGGGCGGGCGCACGCCACGTCGAGGACCGAGTGCCGCTGCTCGAGGGGCGGCGGCAGCGGCAGCACGCTTGGCGCGCGCCGGTACACCCGCCAGCCCTGCGCCTGCGCCCACCGCTCCACCGCGTCGATGACCCGCGCGGTGACCTCGTCGGTGTCCAGGTCGACGAACGTCAGGTCGGCCAGCCACCGGCCCAGGTCGGCGGCCAGCCGCTCGCCCTGCGCCGTGACGTCCACCGGCGCAGGATAACGCCTCAGCCGCGGGTGACAGCCGGCGCGGCGAGGTGCCGGGTCAGCCAGGCGGTGGTGGCCGTACGCGCCGTCGCGGCGTTGTCGCGGGCGAGGAAGTCGTGCCCCTCGCCGGCGAGCACGAGGTGCCCGTGCGGCACGTCCCGGGCGGCGAGGGCCCCCGCCACCTGCGCCGACTCCCCGGCCGGCACGTTCGTGTCGTTCGCGCCGTGGATGAGCAGCACCGGCACGTCGAGCCGGTCGATGTGGGTCATCGGCGACAGGTCCCGCAGCAGCTCCGCGTCGCGCAACGGATCGCCGTACTTGCTGACGGCCGCGGCGGCGATCCACGGCTCGGTGCCGGCGTAGAACGTGTGGAAGTCGGAGATGCCGCACTCCGCCACCCCGGCGGCGAACAGGCCGGGGAAGTTCACGAGCACCGCGAGCACCAGGTAGCCGCCGTACGAGCGGCCCAGGCAGCCGAGCTGGCCGGGCCGGGCGACACCGCTGTCGAGCAGGTGCTCGGCGCACGCCGCCACGTCGGCGATGGCCCCGTACCTGCCGGCGAGGTTGTCGGCGGCGACGAAGGAGCGACCGAAGCCGGACGAGCCGCGCACGTTCGGCGCGAACACCGCGACGCCCTGCGCGACGAGGGCCTGGAACAGCGGGTTGTAGCCGGGACGCTCCTGCGCCTCGGGACCGCCGTGCAGGCTGATCGCCGTCGGCCAGGGGCCCGGACCGGGCGGGCGGTACAGCCAACCGGACAGCGGCAGCCCGTCGCGGGCACGCAGGTCGACCAGTTGCGGAGCGACACCGCCGTCGCCCGTACGCGCGGCGCCGGTGTACGGCCGCAGCGGGCGCGGCGTACCTGTCGCGGGGTCGACGAGCCAGACCTCGCGGGGCTGCACCGGCCCCTGCGCGGTGAGGCACAGCAGGTCCCCGCCGGCGGCGAAGACGGCGCCGTCGAGCACCTCCCCGGGGGCGGCCACCGCCCGCTGCACCCCAGTGGCGAGGTCGAGCAGGCTCAGCTCGCTGCGCCCGCCGTAGGTGTTCCACAGCAGCGCGGCGCTCCCCCGGTCGGCGCTGAGGGTCACGTGCTCCAGCTCGGCGTCCGGCCGCGCGGCGAGTCGCGCCGGGGGCAGCGCCTGTCGCGTCGGATCGACGCGCACCAGCGCGGCCAGCTCCGAGAACGCGTCGGTACGCGCCAGCACGCTCGTCCCGTCGGGGCCGAACCAGCCCTGGTCGGTGCTGCCCCGACCGGTGTCCGGCAACAGTCGCCGTCGGTCGCCGGTGGCCACGTCGAGCAGTTCCAGCCAGCGGGCGTTGCGGGGGCCGCGGCGCAGCAGGGCGGCCCCGCCGTCCGGGGTGACGTCCAGGAGGGTGAGCAGGTCGTCCTCGGCGAGCACCCGCCGGTGCCCGGTGCCCGCGTCGACAAGCACGGCGGCACCCCGCTCGGCGGTCTCGGTGACCGCCATCAGCGCGCCGCCGGGCAGCCAACAGGCAAGGGCCGCGCTGCGGCGGCCGAACCCGGCGACCTGGCGGCGCTGCGTGCCGTCCGGGCGCAGCACCCACAGCTCGGTGCGGGGCGCGCCACCGGGCGCGACGACGCAGGCCAGCCACTGCCCGTCGGGGGACCAGCTCGCCGCCAGGACCGGTTCGTCGCCGCAGGGCAGCGCGACGGCCTCGGCGGCGTCGACGTCGCGGACCCAGACGGCAGGGGTTCCGGCCCGGTCGGACACGTACGCCACCCGCCGGCCGTCCGGCGACGGCGCGGGCGCGAAGTCCTCGCCCGGGGGCAGGGTCACCGCCGGCCGGTGACGCACGGGCCGGACCCGGCGTGGCACCTCGATCCGTACGCTCATCTAGACCCCGATCCGCTGCAACCAGAGCTCCAGCAGCCCGAGCTGCCAGAGCGCGTTGGAACCCAACGTGGTCCGTCGGGCGTTCGGCGTCTCCAGCAACTCCTCCAGGTAGTCCTTGCGGAACAGGCCGCGCTCGCGCGCCGGTCGCGCGGTCAACGCCTCGCGGACGTCGTCCAGCAGCGGGCCGGACAGGTGCCGGATGGCGGGCACCGGGAAGTAGCCCTTGGGCCTGTCGATCACCTCGTCGGGCACGATGCCCCGACTCGCGGCCTTCAGCACGCCCTTGCCGCCCTGGGCCAGCTTGAGCCCTGGTGGGCAGGCGGCGGCCAGCTCGACCACCTCGTGGTCGAGGAACGGCACCCGGGCCTCCAGCCCCCACGCCATCGTCATGTTGTCGACCCGCTTGACCGGGTCGTCGACGAGCATCACCAGGCTGTCCTGACGCAGCGCCGCGTCCAGCGCGGTGTCCGCGCCCGGCGCTCCGAAATGGTCGGTGACGAACTCCAGGCTGGCGTCGTGGTCGAGCATCCACTCGGGCGCCAGGTGCCCGGCGAGCGCGTCGTGCCGCCTGTCGAAGAACACCCGGGCGTACGCCTCGACGGCGTCCGCGCGGGCCACGTTCGCCATCGGCGGGTACCAGTCGTAGCCGGCGAAGATCTCGTCGGCGCCCTGGCCGGACTGCACCACTGTGATCCGCTGCGAGACCTCCTCGGAGAGCAGGTGGAACGCCACGCAGTCGTGGCTGACCATCGGCTCGCTCATCGCCGCGATGGCCTCGTGCACGGCGGGCACGAACCGGGCCGCGCCGATGCGGATCTGGTGGTGGTCGGTGCCGTACTCGCGGGCCACCAGGTCGGAGTAGTGGAACTCGTCGCCGCTCTCCCCCGCCGCCGCCTCGAAGCCGATGCTGAACGTGGCCAGCCCGGTCTGGCCCTGCTCGGCCAGCAGGGCGACGATCAGGCTGGAGTCCAGGCCGCCGGAGAGCAGCACACCCACCGGCACGTCGGCCACCATCCGGCGGCGTACGGCGGTGCGCAGCGCCCCCATGATCCGTTCCTGCCACTCCTGGGCGGACATGGCCGGCGCGGCGGCGCGGGTGAACTCCGGCCGCCAGTAGACGGTGTCGGTGCTGCGGCCGTCCGCGGTGATCACGCGCACGGTGGCCGGGGGCAGTTTGCGGACGCCGGCCAGGATGGTGCGCGGTGGCGGCACCACCGAGTGGAAACTCATGTAGTGGTGCAGCGCCACCGGGTCGAGATCGGTGTCGACGTCACCGGCGGCGAGCAGCGCCGGCAGGGTCGACGCGAAGCGGATCCGGCCCGGTGTCCCGGCCAGGTAGAGCGGCTTGATGCCGAGCCGGTCGCGGGCCAGCACCAGGGTGTGCGTGGCCAGCTCGACAAGCGCGAACGCGAACATCCCGTAGAACCGCTCGACGCAGGCCGTCCCCCACCTGTGGTACGCCTTGAGGATCACCTCCGTGTCCGAGGTGGACCGGAAGGAGTAGCCGGCGGTGGTCAGCTCGTCGCGCAGCTCCCGGTAGTTGTAGATGCAGCCGTTGAAGACCAGGGCGAGGCCCAGCTCGGTCTCGACCATCGGCTGGGCGCCGGTGTCGGACAGGTCGATGATGCGCAGCCTGCGGTGCACAAGCGCCGCGTTCCCGTGCTGCCACCGCCCCTCGCCGTCCGGGCCCCGGGAGGACAGGACGGGGAGCATCCGCTCCAGCGCCGCCATGTCCGGTGGCGCCCCGTCGAGGCGGAACTCGCCTCCGATACCGCACATGGCACACACCTCTCATCGGCTCGGTCCGCTCGGGCCGCTGACCGGTCCAGGCTTGGCGGACCGGGTTGCGCCCCGATGACATCCGGGTCAAGCGTGGGTTACGCCGGTGGCTGATCGGTTCCGCCGAGCAGCCAGGTGTCCTTCGACCCGCCGCCCCGCGACGAGTTGACGATCATGCTGCCGGCCGGCGCGACACGGGTCAGCGCCACGGGTGCCACCTCGGCCGTCTCGCCGAGGAAGACGAAGGCCCGCAGGTCGACGTGGCGTGGCGCGAGGGCCGTGCCGTCGAAGACCGGGTGCGTGGTGAGCGCGACCATCTCCTGGGCGATCCACCGGTGCGGGGCGGCGAGGATCTGCTCGCGGACGGCGTCCAGTTCCTCGGCCTCGGCGCGCGGGCCGATCACCACCCGGTCGCCGCCGTACCCGTCGACAGGCTTGAGCACCAGCTCGTCGAGTCGGCCCAGCACCTCGGCGCGCTGCTCGGGCAGCCCGCACAGGTACGTGGGCACGTCGCCGAGCAGCGCCTTCTCCCCCAGGTAGTACTCGATGAGCCGGGGCACGTACGCGTACAGCGCCTTGTCGTCGCCGACGCCGTTGCCCAGCGCGTTGGCCAACGTGAGCCGCCCGGCGTGCACCGCCGCGAGCAGCGGCCAGCCCAGCGGAACGCCGTCGGCGCCCGGGGCGTGCAGCAACGCCTCCTCGTCCATCCGCAGGTAGATCACGTCGATCTGGCTGCGGCGGCCCTCCCGGACCAGGTGGACGCGGCCGTCCTGCACGAGCAGGTCGCCGCTCCCGGTCAGCGGCACGCCCATCTCGTCGGCGAGCAGCCGGTGCTCGAACCAGGCCGGATCGCCCGGCCCGCTGCTGAGCACCACGACGGCGGGGTCGTCGGCGGCGGCGGGAGCGGCGGCGAGAAGCGCCCGGCGCAGCATCGCCGGTGTCTCGTCGGCGGGCAGCAGGCCGTCGGGCACCGGAAGCTCGGGCAGCACCGCCCGGGTGAGCCGGCGGTTCTGCACGGCGTACCCGATGCCCGAGGGCACCCGCAGGTTGTCCTCCAGCACGTACCAGCCGCCGTCCGGGTCGCGGACGAGATCGGTTCCGGACACCTGGGCGCGCGTACCGCGCCGGCCCATCAGCGCCCCGGTCGGGCGCAGCCCCGGGGAGGACTCCACCACCCAGGCCGGCACGACCCCGTCGGCCACCACGGCCCGGTCGGCGTACACGTCGCGCAGGAACGCGTCGAGCGCGCGGGCGCGCTGCACCAGCCCGGTGCGCAGCACCCGCCAGTCGTCGGCGGGCACCACCCGGGGCACCAGGTCGACAGGGAAGAGCCTGGTGCTCGCCTCGCCGGCCACGCTGAAGGTCACGCCCCGGGCGCGCTGCTCCTCGTCCCTGTCGTGCTCGCGTCGACGCAGGCCGGCGGCGCCGAGCGTGCGCAGGGCCGCGAGCAGCGGACGGTACGCGGGCGCCGGCCCGCCCGGCCCGAAGACCTCGTCACCGGCATCGGCGTAGGTGGACAGCGCGGGTTCCGGCGGCGTACCCGGCAGGGGTGCGCGTGCCAGGCCCCGGGTCTCGTCGAGCAGCAGGTCGACCACGTCGGCGAGCCGGCCGCGCCGCTCGTACGCCCGCCGCTGCCGGGCGGCGGAGCTGCCGCGTTCCAGCGCGTACCGGGTCAGCTCGCGGACCTGCTCGGCGTCGCCGGTCGCCTCCAACTGTGGGCGCAGGTCGGCCACGAGGCGGTGGACCGCCTCGGCGGCCGGCACCGGCCGGGCAGAGCGGGGCAGGTCCAGCAGGTCACCCTCCAGCCCGGAGCGGGCGGCCCGCCACACGGCGGCGCGCAGCACCGGCGGCCGGACTGCCGTGCGCTCGACCCCGGCGCGCAGGGCGGCGACCTCCCGCCGTACGAGCGCCCGGAACAGCCCGGTGAGCAGGACGATCGTCTCCACGTCGGCGTTCGCGTCGGTGATCCGCAGCTCCACTGTGGGCACGTGCGCCGACGGCCGGACATCGAAGTAGATCATGGCTGGGTCGGTGATGGTCTCCGAGGAGATCAGCTCGGCTACGAGGGCCTCGTGGTCGGCCGCACTTGTCACCTCGCCCGGGTCGCCGGCCGTGGGCCACCGCTGCCAGACCAGCGAGCGGACGCTTGCGTAGCCGCTGTCCTGACCCATCCAGTACGGCGAGCTGGTGGACAGGGCGAGCAGCACCGGCAGCCACGGCTGGACGCGTCGGGTGACCGCCACCGCCAGGTCCCGGTCGGACACTCCGACGTGCACCTGCGCGCCGCAGATCAACTGCTCGCGGGCGAGCATCTGGTACTCGTCGAGCATCCGCCGGTACCGCGAGGTGGGCGTGACGCTCGGGTCGCCGTCGGCGCGCAGCGGCACCGTGCCGGCTGCGACGATGCCCAGCCCGGCCCGGTCGGCGACCTGGACCGCCGACCGGCGCAGCCGGGTCAGTTCGGCGCGGATCTCGTCGAGGGTGCGGCAGACCTCGGTGTTGGTCTCCACCACGCTGCGGTGCAGCTCGGCGGTGAACGACGTGGCCGGCAGCCGGTCGAGCAGCTCCCCGGCCCGGGGCACCAGTTCCCGGGTGTGCAGGTCGACGACGTGGAACTCCTCCTCCACACCGATGGTGGCGAGGTCCGCCGGGTCGTCGTCGTGCACCGGCGCGGCCGGGGCGGGGCGGGGCATGGGCACGGCCCGGCCGTTGCCGGATCCGCCCACCGGCCCGTCGAATGTCGCCGCGTTCGTGGTGTTGTCGGCCATGGTCACCCCGGTTCGCGTGTCGGTGTCTCGACTGTCCGACGAGCGTTCCCAGGCTTGGTGCCGGGGGTGTTTCCGGCGCGTTAAGGTGACGCGCCGTTCTGCCGGCTGATCGTCTTCGGACACAGCGGTCTCTTCGGGTCGCCTCGTCGTGGCCGACCGGGGCGTGTCGCCGTGTGGTCGTCCGGTGACGGTCAGCAGCGCTGATGCAACACCCGAAACCGCGAAGCCCTTGTTGTGCATTGACATTCGCCGCTGCACCACGTAGGTGTTGCAGGGCGGCGTGACGCAGCGTTGCGGCATGGAATCGGGGAGTGTGCGAATGGCCGAGGATGTTGGATCGACCGTGCCGCGCCGGCAACTCGGCCGGCTGCTGCGGCAGTACCGCAACGAGGCAGGGGTGACACTCGACGCCGCCGCCGAGGCACTGGAATACAGCAGGCAGAAGATCTGGCGCATCGAGTGCGGCAGCGGGTCCGTCCGGGTGCTCGACGTCAAGGCGATGTGCGAGCTGTACGGGGTGCCGCCGGAGATGACCGCCGCGATGCGCGGCCTGGCCGTGGAGACGAAGTCCAAGGGCTGGTGGCACGCGTACGGTGACGCGGTGCCGAGCTGGTTCGAGCTGTACGTCGGCCTGGAATCCGCCGCCTCCCGCCTGCGCGAGTACGGCGAGACGCTGATCCCCGGCCTGCTCCAGCACCGCAGCTACGCCGTCGCGCTCTACCAGACGGGTAGCCGGATCAGCGCCCAGGACCGCGAACGGGCGGTCGAGGTGAGGCTGCAACGGCAGGCGTTGCTGAGGCGTCGTCTGCCCCAGCCTCCCCACCTGGAGGCGGTGCTCTCGGAGGCAGCCCTCCGCCGTGTCGTCTCCGGTCGCAGCGTGATGACCGCGCAGCTCACCCACCTGCTCGAGGTGTCCGAACTACCGAACGCGTCGGTGCGGGTGGTCCCGCTCGCCGCCGGGCCGCACCCGGGGGCGGCAGCCGGCTCCTTCGTCATCCTCGACTTTCCGGCAGGCGACGGCGGCCGGGCGGTTCCCGAGCCGTCGGTGGTCTACAGCGAATCCCTCACCGGAGCGCTGTACCTCGACAAGCCGGACGAGCTACGCGCCTACGAGGATGCCTGGCAGGGTCTGGAGAGGCTGGCGCTTCCCGAGGCAGAATCGAGCGACATGATCAAGACCATCATCGGGGAGATGCGGCATGACTGATCTGAGCAACGCCATCTGGCGCACGAGCACCCGCAGCGGGGACAACGGCGGTAACTGCGTCGAGGTCGCCACCAATCTCCCAGGCGTGGTGCCCGTGCGGGACTCGAAGGACCGACGGGGTCCGGTGCTGCTCTTCCCACCCGCCGCCTGGCGGGCGTTCGTCGCGTCGGTAGGCCTCGAGAGGCCCCCGGTTGGTTGACCCGCGGGCGCCGACGCGAAACGGTGCCGGTGGAGCGCCGGTGTCGGGGCATCCCACTGACCCGGATACCCCGACATCGGCGACCTGAAGGCGATCAGGCGCGCGGCCGTGTCACCTCATGTTGGCGACCACGAACGGCGCGTGGCCGTGCAGGTAGTTGGTCCATCCGCCGGTCACCGGCGCGCCGGGGCTCAGCAGGTTTGTGGTGTCCGTGCCGACGTCGAGCTTCCAGGCCGTCCAGGAGATGCCGTTCGACGTCATCCAGTCGATCCAGGACTGCGCCTCCGGCAGGCAGGCCCGGCCGTCGAGTCCGCCGTCGGCGTTGCTGGCGCCCCACTCGGTGACGAACAGCGCCAGCCCGGCGCGGATCGCCGCGTCACCCTTGGCCCGCAGCGACGCGCCGTGCGTGCACGAGTAGAAGTGCAGCGTGTACATGAGGTTGGTGCCGGCGACCGGGCTGGCCGCCGCCGCGTCCACGTCCTGCGACCACGTGGGGGTGCCGAGCACGACGATGTTGTCCGGGTCGGCGGCGCGGATCGCGGACACCACCGCCTGGTGGTACGGCTTGATGACGCCGGTCCAGCTGAACTGCAGCGGCTCGTTCCACGGCTCCCAGATCACGTTTGGCAGGTGCCCGTAGCGGCGGGCCAGGTCGCCGAAGAACGCCACCGCCTGGGACTGGTTGTTCTGCGCCTCGTGGGCGTGCCAGTCGACGATCACGTACACGCCGGCGGTGACCGCGTTGTTGATGATGGTTTCCACCTGCGCCCGCGCCCTGCCCGGGTCACTCAGGTACGCCCCGGCGGGCTCGACGCCCATCGCCGCGCGGATCACCTGGAGGTTCCAGTTGTCCCGCATCCAGGTCAACGCGGAGAGGTTCTCGGCGTACGGGGCGGTCTCCCAGTTGAGCCACATGCTGCTGATGCCGCGCAGCCGCACCCGTGAGCCGTTCTTGTCGCACATCGTCGTACCGCAGACGCGCAACTGCCCGTACCGCTCGACGGGCGTGCCGGTGGTCGGCGGCGGGGTGGTGGGCGGCGGGGTGGTGGGCGGCGGGGTCGTCGGCGGCGGGCCGCCGACGCAGGAGGCGCCGTTGACCGTGCAGTTCACAGGCGTGCCGGAGCCGTTGACGAGGAAGCCGAACGACGTCGAGGCGCCGGCCCCGAGGGTGCCGTTCCAGGACACGTTGGCGAAGGTGTGGTGGTTGCCGGAGGTCGTCTGCTGGGCGTTCCACGACTGGCTGATTGTCGTACCGGCCGGCAGGTCGAACTCGACCCGCCAACCGCTTATCGGTGCGGAGGTGTCGTTGGTGACGGTGACCTGGCCCTGATAGCCGCTGCCCCAGTTGTTCGTCACGGAGAAGGCGGCTGTCGCCGCGCTGGCCGGCGTGGCGGTCATCGCCACCGCGCCGGCGAGCAGGCCGGCGACGGCCAGCGATGTGACAAGTCTCAGTGTGCGCATGCGGAACCCGCTTCGGAT
This sequence comes from Micromonospora sp. NPDC047521, assembly GCF_055587305.1. Taxonomy (NCBI): domain Bacteria; kingdom Bacillati; phylum Actinomycetota; class Actinomycetes; order Micromonosporales; family Micromonosporaceae; genus Micromonospora; species Micromonospora sp. NPDC047521. The sequence continues at coordinate 285,965 of NZ_JBVJGN010000007.1, forward strand.
CGACGGTGACGGTCTGAGGCGGGGCGGCGCCTTCGCGCACAATATCGATCGACTGCTATGTCCAGCAAGCGCGGGTCAGCGCCGCCGCCAGCCCCAGCGACGTGGGGCGGCCCCGCCCCTCTCCCGGGCCAGCATCTCGGTCGCGGTCCGCAACTTCTGGGCGGGCACCTCGGCGGCCGGGCCCAGCGTCTCCACGAACCGGTTGCCCATCGCCAGCACCATCGCCGCCCGGTCGAGGTCGCCGATCAGGACCAGGCACTGCGCGTACACCCCGTAGGTGTTGGCCATCTCCCAGAAGGTCAGCGGGCGGGCCAGGTCGAGCAGCCCCTGCCGCAGTTCGCAGGCACGCGACGCCGCGAGCGCCGCCTCCTGGGCGCCGTCCGCCGACGACGGCCGGGTGAGGTGCCGGTGCAGCAGCGCCGTCGCCTGGTTGTGGTAGGCCGTACCCATCGCCTCCCGGGTGCGCGGCCCGGCGGACGGCGGATCGCCGGCCGAGGTCAGACCCACCGCCACCGCCCGTTCCAGCAGGTCCCGACGGGTGGCGGGCTGACCTGCGGAGAACGCGATCTCGGCGAGATCCACGAGCGCGGTGACCAGTTCCGCGAGGGCGTCGTCCCGGGGCGCGGCCGTCACGCTCCCACCCTCGGCCGCCACCGCGTCGTACACCCGCTCGAAGATGGCTACCGCCTCACCGCCGGGGGCCATCGCCTCGACGGACCGGCCACGGGCGGACAGCAGCATCCCGCGTCGCCACAGCGCCCGCGCCAACTGCTGGTGGTCGCGGCGGTCGGCCCGATCCGGGTCGCGCACCGCCTGCCGGTAGGCGTCGATCACCCGCACCCACAGGCGGTCGGCCTCCGCCCAGGCGTCCTGCCGCTGCGACAGCTCCCGCGCCTGCTCGAACAGCCTGCCCCGCTCGTCAGGTCCCACTTCCCGCACCCCCTTCGCGCCGACCACCTGCGACACCACACCGCAGACAGTCAAGGATATCGATTCTAGGGGCGTCCACCGGGCATCCCCGGCGACGAACGCGGCTCGACGCCTACCGGCTCAGCGGCTTGGAGCAGAGAACGTCGGGCTGGGGCACGTACCCCAGTGCCTGCCAGAACCGGAGCGCGGCGGTGTCCTCCGGCAGGACCAGCAGGTTCACCCGGGGGCACCCCAGCGCCGCGAACCGCCTCTCCACCTCGGCGACGAGCGTGGTGGCGACGCCCCGGCGACGGTACGCCGGAGCCACGGCCAGCCGCAGGATCATCCCCCGGCGCCCGTCGTAGGTGCCGAGCACCACTCCCACGACAGCGTCGGCCACCTCGGCGACCAGGAACAACTGCGGATCCCGAACCAGCTTCGCGGTCAACTCCGCGCGGGACAGCACGTCCCGTCCCGACCCGGTCCACAGTGCCGCCACGCCGTCGTAGTCGGGCCAGGCGAACTCGCGGACGCGCACCGCCCGACGATACCGACCGGCACCGGCCGCCACCGCGCGGCGGGCGGAACGGTCGTAGCGTAGGGCGCATGCGAACCACCACACTGGGCAGTGCGGGGCCCGAGGTCGGCGTCATCGGTCTCGGGTGCATGGGCATGAGCCACGGCTACGACATCAGCGGCCCCCGCGACGACGACACCTCGATCTCGGTCATCCACCAGGCTCTCGACCTGGGCGCCACCCTGATCGACACGTCAGACGTGTACGGGCCGTACACAAACGAGGAGCTGGTCGGCCGGGCGCTGGCCGGCGGCCACCGGGAACGGGCCGTCCTGGCGACGAAGGTCGGGCTGGTGGCGACGTCTCCGACCGGCGGCCCCGGCAACTCGCCGAAGCTCGGCAACAACGGCCGTCCCGAGCACATCCGCGCGGCGATCGACGCCAGCCTGCGCCGACTCGGCACCGACCACGTCGACCTCTACCAGCTGCACCGGGTCGACCCGGAGGTGCCCATCGAGGAGTCGTGGGGCGCGATGGCGGAGGTCGTGGCTGCCGGCAAGGCGCGACAGATCGGTCTGTCCGAGGTGAGCGTGACCCAGATCGTGCGGGCCCAGGCGGTCCACCCGGTGGCGTCGGTGCAGTCGGAGCTGTCGCTGTGGACCCGCGACCCGCTGACCGAGGTGGTGCCGTACTGCGCCGAGCAGGGCATCGCCTTCCTGCCGTTCTCGCCGCTGGGTCGGGGGTTCCTCACCGGCCGGTTCACCTCGTTCGACGACCTGCCCGCCGACGACTTCCGCCGCGGTCTGCCGCGCTTCCAGCAGGACGCGTTGCGGGCCAACCTCGCCATCGTCGCGCGGGTCCGCGAGATCGCCGACCGGGCCGGGGTCAGCCCCGCGCAGGTCGCCCTCGCGTGGGTCGTCGCCCAGGGCCGCCTCGTCATCCCGATCCCCGGCACCAAGACGCCGACGTACCTGGCGGACAACTGCGCGGCAGGCGACGTGCGGCTCAGCGCCGAGGACCTGGCCGACCTGGACGCGCTCCCCGCGCCCGAGGGCGGTCGCTACTGAGGGCCAGGCTGCCCGGCCCCGTCCGGCCGGGCCGCCACCGGCGCACCGAACGCCACAGGCACACCAGGCGAGTACAGCACGCTCACCGGCGGCCCGACCGGCACCGGCAGTCCGGCGGCGGCGACCAGCTCGTCGTCCAGGTCCAGCAGCTCGGCCCGGTGCAGCGGCCAGCGCGGATGCCAGTTCGGCAGGTGCAGCGTGCGCCCGTACGCCCGCGTGTGCAGCCCCCAGCGGGCGGTGACGAAATGCTCAAGGGACGTCGGCTCGTCGATCCGCTCCCCCACCCGCACCACCATCCGGCTCGTCGTACCCGCCGGGCCCGGCCAGCGACGCCGGCACCGGTAGGTGCGCAGGTCGCCGTCGCGGTCCAACCGCATCGACGACCAGAGGTACGGCAGACCCAGCGTCACCCGCGCCACAAGCACCGGCACGAGGCGGGACGCGTCGAGCGAGCGGAACACGACGGCCCGGCGGCCGTTGTCGTCGACCGAGTAGAGCCGCACGTTCGTCTCCCAGAACGTGCCCAGGTACGGGATGCCCGGGCCGCGACCGAAGCCCAACCCGACCATCCGGAAACCGATGAGCCCGACGTAGCTGACACCGTCCAGGGTGTCCGGCCGGGTCCCGGGCGGCAGCAGCGGTGCGACGAGTGCCGGATTGACGGCCCAGTGCAGGAACGTGAGGTCCTCCCAGCGTTGACGCAGGACCGCCCAGGCGAACGCCTGTCGGGGCGAGTGGTCGACCGGTTCGATGTGCACCGCCTCATCGTGCCCGGCTCAGGCGTGCGGGCCGACACCGACCGTGCCGATTGTCGACGAGACCTGGCCCTCCAGGATCTGGCCGACCCGCTCGGCCTCCTGCTCCACCTCCCGCCGTCGCGCGGGGCCGAGTGGCTCCAGAGGCTCGACGGTGACGTGTATCCGGCGGCCGGAGCGACGAAGGTGCCAGACGCCGGCGACAGTCCCGCCCACCAGCAGCACCGGATAGTTGCCGGCCTGCCCCCGGGACAGCGCCCGATCGGCGGCGGCGCCGGGAAAGAGCAGGTCACGCGGATGGCAACCCACCGTGTACGCGTCGAAGTAGGGAAGCAGCCGCACTCCCGACGGTCGGTCCTCCGGAAAATCGGTGTCACCGGCGACCACATAGGCCGGTGTGCCCGCCACTGTCACCTCGGCCAGGTCCAGTGAGCCGAACAGGTACGCCGCCCACGACTCCAGCACCCCCAGCCACCTGGCGAACTGTGCCGGGGTGGCCGGCCCGTACGCGTACAGGTAACGGCGGACGACCTCGGCGAGCGCGGGCCGGCCGGCCATCGGCGTGAGCCCGGGCAGCCACCGGGCGGGGCTGGTGTACGTGGTGGCACGCCCCCGGTTGGCACCGAAGCAGACGGCTCCGCCGCGGAAGGCGGCGGCCATCGCGGCGGTCCAGCGCGGCCAGGTGTCCTGGAACGCCTCCACGACGCGGTCGCCGGCCCACGGGCCGGTGCGGGCCACGACCTCCTCGGTCAGCTCGGCGGTGGTCAGGTCGGCCTCGGCGACCGCGTCGGCGATGGCCGCGAGCACCTGCCGGAGCTGCGCGGGGGTCAACAGGCCGCCGCTGCGCTCCCACGGTGGAGCGGGCAGCGCCGCCAGCGCACCGGTCCACATCGGTAGGTCCGCGGCGGCGAGCAGGTGCACGGTGCCACGCGGGCCGCGGCTCTTGATCAGCGTGCGGTCCGTCCAGAGCGCCCGGCGCACCAGGGCGCGGGTGGCGCCGGGCACCCGCAGCCCGACCGACACCTCGGCGGCGGAGGCGACCTGGGCGTGCGCGCCGCACATCACTGACACCACGTCGGCGATGCGCGAGGTGTCCGGTTCCGGCAGCTGGTCCGCCATCGCCGACAGCGCGTGCCGCCGGAGCCGTCGGGCGCACACCTGCGCCCAGGTCAGCTCGGCCATGGTGCCCACGCTACGACCGACGTGCGTCATTCTCGTCGCGGCAGCCGACTCCCGGCCTCCGGGGGCCGGTACCGGCCCATCGGGCGGCGCAGTCACAGGTCGTAGGCTGGTACGGGTGGATGGGCAGCCGGAAGTCGCCTGAAACCCCGCATAAAGGGTGACGCGGGACGTGCGGGAGGAGGTACACGTGACGCACAGTGACGCGGATCTGGTAGTGCTCGCGCAGGCCGGGGACGCGGGGGCGCTCGGTGTGCTGCTGGCCCGCCACGAGGCCGGGATGCGGGCCGTCGCGCTGAGCCTTCTCGGCTACGGGCCGGACGCCGAGGACGCCGTGCAGGACGCGATGGTGGTGGCGGTTCGGCGCATCGGGGAGGTCCGCGATCCCGCCTCTGTCGGCTCGTGGCTGCGCACGATCGTGCGGAACAACGCCCGCATGACGCTGCGCGGCCCACGGCCGGTTCCCGTCGCCGAGCCGGAATGGTTCACGCCTCCCTCCACCACCCCCACCCCCGAGGAGGCGCTGGACCGCACCGTCCTGCGCGACTGGGTGTGGCACGCCGTCGGGCAGCTGTCCGAATCCGACCGGCTCGTCACCCTGCTGCGGTACTTCAGCGACGCCTGCTCGTACGAGCAGATCGCGGCCGTCTGCGGCGTGCCGGTCGGCACCGTCCGCAGCCGCCTCAACCATGCCCGCCGCGCGCTCGCCGGCGGGCTGCGCACCTCCGCGGCGTCCGCGTACGCCGACTCCACGGCGGCCGACGACGCCCGCTGGCGCGAGGGCCGCGACATGATCGACACGGCGATGCGGGGCGACTTCGACCGGGTCGTGCGTGAGCACTGGTGGCCGGACGCCGAGATGATCGTGCCGGGTGGCCGGCGCGGCGGCCGCGACCTGGCGGTCCGCGGCATGAACGGCGACCTGGAGGCCGGGGTACGCCAGCGGCTGCGCAACGTGGTGTCCAGCGGGGACGTGCTGATCTGGGAGACCGACCTGCTCAGCCCGCCGGACGATCCGGAGCACTGCCCGCCCGCGGCGCTCTGGTTGCAGCAGCTGCACCAGGGCCGGGTGCGCCGGTTCACCCTCTTCCACCCCCTCCCGGCGCGGGTCTGAGAAAAGATTCCGAGCCGAGCGAACCTTTCCCCCGGCCCGCGCATCTGGTCCGTGCCAGTCACCAGTCGCCGTCGCGGCACCAGCCGCACGGGTCACGGATCGGGAGATAGTTCATGGGTTCCACCCGCCACGACGTCGGCGCGCTCGCGCCGGGCAGCCACACCCTCACCGTCGACGGGGTCCGGCAGGTCTACCACGTCGCCGGCACCGGACCGGTGTGTGTGGCGCACTCCGGCGGCCCCGGCATCGAGTGGTCGTACCTGCGGGCGCCGGGCCTGGAGGAGCACTTCACGATGGTGTACGTCGAGCCGGTCGGGACCGGCGCCTCGGGACGCCTCGACAACCGCGACGACTACCGTCTCGACACGTATGTCCGGTTCCTGGACGCCGTTGTCGACCACCTCGGCGCGCCCCGGGTGCATCTCCTCGGCCACTCGCACGGCGGCTTCGTCGTGCAGCGGTACGCGCTGGCACACCCGGACCGGGTCGCCGGTCTCGCCCTGTACGACACCTCGCCCGTCACCGGTGCCGAGTTCTGGGCCGAGGCGATGGCCAATCTCGCCGCGTACCCGCGACGGCACCCCGACCGGCCGGAGGCGGCGGCGGTCCCGGCCGCCTTCGCGCAGATCGGCGCGGCCAGCGACGACGAGTCGTTGTCGGCCACGCTACGCGCGGCCCTTCCGGTGTACTTCGCGGACTTCTGGGGTCGGCGGGACGAGTTCGCGCCCTTCCAGGCCGCGGTGCGCGTCTGGTCCGCCCCGGCGGGCGCGCAGGACCCCACGCCCTTCGACGTGCGCGGCGACCTCGGCGAGATCACCGTGCCGGTCGTGGTGATCGTGGGGGCGTACGACTTCATCTGCGGGCCCCGCTTCGCCGAGGAGTTGCACGCGGGCGTCAAGGACTCGCGCCTGGTGGTGCTGGAGCGCAGCGGGCACTTCGCGCACATCGAGCAGCCTGCGGAGTTCACCGAGGCCGTGGCGGAGCTGCTGCGGCGCTGACGCGTACGCCGAGCCCGAGGTCCGTTCGTCACAGCGGGCAGGCCTCGGGAGGCGGCGGCGTTGCACGGTCATAGGCTTGGCACTTCGCTGCGCCGTGACGAAGGAGAGACCGCCGTGAGCCAGACCGAGCGGATGGATTCCGTCGACGAGTGGAACGTGGCCGAGGACGACGGCGTCCTGGACGCCTCCGACACGCTGGACGACGACCGGGTCGGCGACCCGCTCGACACCGGCATCGTGGCCGAGGACCACTGGACGGCGGCGAACCGGTTCGGCACCACGCCTGCCGAGGAGCGGGCCGGGGAGTCCCTGGAGCAGTACCTCGCCCAGGAGGAGCCGGACGTCGACCCGTACGCCGAGGGCGGCGACGACGAGGACGAGCTGACCCGACGGGGGTACGAGGCCGAGGGTCGCGCGGGTCGTCTCGTCGCCTACGACGAGGGTGTCCGCGAGGACGACGAGGCCGAGTCGGTGGCCTGGGACGCCGGGATCGACGCGGGCGCCGCCAGCGCCGAGGAAGCAGCGATCCACCTGGTCGACGACCCGAACGGACCCGGCGACGGCCCGCTTCGCTGACGCCGGACCGCCGCGCTCAGCCCGCACGGGGAGCTGAGCGCGGCGGGACGCTCAGTGCATGGCGATGGGCGTCTTGAGCTGCTCGACCTGCTGGTCGTCGAGCTGCGCCGGGGGACGCCGACGCGGCAGCAGGGCGGCCGGGATGAACGTCAGCACGACGAGCGCGAACGCGACCCAGAACGTGTGGGCGAACGCCGTGGCGGCGAAGTTGAGCCCGCGTTCGATGAGCGACGGATCCACGGGCGTCTGCTGGAGCAGTTCCGGTCGCTGCTGGGCGGCGATGGCCAGCCCGGCCTCGGTGATCGGCTTGCCGCTCGGGTCCACCGCGCCGGGGATCGGCCGGGAACCGTTCAGCTCGTTGGTGAGGATCACCGACATGACGGCGGCGCCGACCGACCCGCCGATCTGCTGGAGGATGTTGACGAGCGTCGAGCCGCGGGCCACCTCCTGGGCCTGCAACGTCCGCAGCGCCGAGGTCATGATCGGCATCATGGTGCCGCCCATGCCGAGGCCCATCACGAACAGCGACCCGCCGAGCAGCCAGTACGAGGTCTGCGGGTCGACCTGGGTGAAGCTGAAGAACCCGGCCACGATGAGCGCCAGCGCGAACGGGACGGTACGCCCGATCGGCATCCGGTCGGCCAGCGTGCCGGCGATCGGCATGGTGATCATCGCGCCGATGCCCTGAGGGGCCATCAGCAGGCCGGCGGCCAACGTGGACTCGCCGCGCACCTGCAGGAAGTAGCTCGGGAACAGCAGGCCGGCGCCCATGAACGCGATGATGAACACGAACAGCGTCACCGAGGCGATGGTGAGGTTGCGGTTGCGGAACAGCCGCAGGTCGAGCAGCGGGTGCCGGGGCTTGAACGAGTAGAGCACGAACGCCACCACCAGCGCGCCGCCCACCAGCATCGGAGCCCACACCTTGGCCTCGGTGAAGGTGCCCGCCTCCGGCAGGGACGAGACCCCGTACAGGAACAGGGCGAGGCCCGGCGAGAGCATGAGCATGCCGACGAAGTCGAACGACTCGGACGGCTCGGGTGCGTCCTTGGGCAGCGCGAGCTGCGCGTAGACGAGCGCCACGACACCGATCGGCAGGTTGATCAGGAAGATCCAGTGCCAGCTCGCGGTGTCGATCAGCCAGCCGCCGAGGATCGGGCCGCCGATCGGCCCGAGCAGCATCGGGATGCCGAGGACGGCCATCAGCCGGCCGATCCGGTGCGGCCCGGCCGCGCGGGTCATGATGGTCATGCCCAGCGGCATGAGCATGCCGCCGCCGAGGCCCTGCAACACGCGGTAGCCGATCAGCTCGCCGATCGTGTCGGCGGTGGCGCAGAGCCCGGACCCGATGGTGAACAGCGCCAACGCCACCATGTAGAGGCGTTTGGTGCCGAACCGGTCGGCCGCCCACCCGCTGAGCGGGATCACGGTGGCCAGGGCGAGGGTGTAGGCGGTCATCGTCCACGCGACGCGGGCGTAGGACGCGTCGAACTCGGTCTGGAACGTGGGCAGCGCGACGCTGACCACAGTCACGTCGAGGATCGACATGATCGCGCCGAGGACCACGACGCCTGCCACCTTGAGCACCGCGGCGTCGAGTTTGTCCGATGTCGCGACGGATTGCTGTGTCACAAACTCTCCTGAGGTCGTATGAGCCGGCCAGTGGTGGGCGGTGGCGGCGATGCCGCGCCGACCGGGCGCGGGGCGCGGCGTGCCGGGGCAACGACGCGCGGAGGCAGAGTAACCGCCAGTTGTGACGGTTCGCCGCCGGTTTTCGTGACCACCCGCGCGCGCATCCGAACGGCCGTGCGATTACAGCCAATCGTTGGTGTGTCGATCAGCCTGTGAGTCGCCCGAGCCCAGCGGCGGCGAGGTGGCAGAGCAGTGCCCGCGTGGAGGCGCAACGCAGCCCCGACCCGGCGGCCCACCCCCTGAAGGCGCCCTTTGCTCTGCTTAATTCCACGCACCAGGGCGGGCACCACACTGTCGCGTGGAGTTAAGCAGAGCAAAGGGCCCACAGCGCGAGGTCGGGGCCCGCAGCACCCACGCGGAGGGCGCAGAGCCGGAGGGCACGGGCGAGTGGGCACACAGCCGGAGGGCGCGGGCGGGCGGGCCGCCGGCCCTCTGAGCATCGCGGGCCCCAGCCAGGGATCGTCACACCCTGGATAAACCGCACCTGGTTGGGGATCTCCGCCGGTGCCACGGTCGGTCCATGACATCTTCCACCTCCACCGTCACCGGCCACTGGATCGGTGGCGAGACCGTCGCCGGTTCGGCCGGCACCCTTCCCGTCGTGAACCCGGCAACAGGTGACACGGTCGCCGAGATCCCGGCCGGCACCGCAGCCGACGTCGAGCGGGCCGTCGCCGCCGCCCGGGCCGCCTTCCCCGCCTGGGCGGCGACCACCCCGCGGCACCGGGCGGACGTGCTGCGCCGCCTCGGCGACCGCCTCGCCGCACGCACCGAGGAGATCGCCCAGGCGATCACCGCCGAGATGGGTTCCCCGATCGGCATGTCCCGCACCGCCCAGGTCGCCTTCCCGGCCGCCGTCGTCGACTCCGTCGCCGGCCTCGCCGACGACTTCGCCTGGACCGAGGAGATCGGCAACTCGCTTGTCGCGCGCGAACCGATCGGCGTGGTCGGTGCCATCACGCCGTGGAACTTCCCGTTGCAGCAGATCGTCTCCAAGCTGGCGCCCGCGCTGCTCGCCGGGAACACGATGGTCTTCAAGCCGTCCGAGAACGCCCCGCTGACCGCGCGCGTCCTCGCCGAGGCCGCCGCCGACGCCGGCGTACCGGCGGGGGTGTTCAACGTCGTGTACGGCACCGGCGCGACGGTCGGCGAGGCGATCACCGCCCACCCGGACGTCGACATGATCTCGTTCACCGGCTCCACCCGGGCCGGGCGGCGCATCTCCGCCGTGGCAGCTGCGACAGTCAAGCGGGTCGCGGTGGAGCTGGGCGGCAAGGGCGCGATCATCATCCTCGACGACGCCGACCTGCCCGCCGCGGTCGAGCGGGGACTCATGATGGCGTTCAGCAACGGCGGTCAGGTCTGCGGGGCGTGGCCGCGGATGCTGGTGCCCGCCGCCCGCCAGGACGAGGTCGTGGCGCTGGCCGTCGAGGCCGCGAAGCAGTACGCCGTCGGCGACCCGACCGACGAGGCCACCAGGATCGGCCCGATGGCGTCCGAGGCGCACCGACAGAAGGTCGTCGGCTACATCGAGCGGGGCATCGCCGACGGCGCCCGGCTCGTGTTCGGCGGTCCGGAGCGGCCCGAGGGCCTGCCGGTCGGCGCGTACGTCCAGCCGACGATCTTCGCCGACGTCGACCCCGCCTCAGCGATCGCCCAGGAGGAGATCTTCGGCCCGGTGCTGACGATCATCCCCTACGTTGACGAGGACGAGGCCCTGGCCATCGCCAACGGCACCCCGTACGGCCTGACCAACGGTGTCTTCGGTGAGCCGGAGCACGCCCTCGCCGTGGCGCGGCGACTGCGTGTGGGTCAGGTCGACGTGAACGGCGGCCACTGGAACCCGCTCGCCCCGTTCGGCGGGTACAAGCAGTCCGGCAACGGCCGTGAGTTCGGCCGGATGGGTCTGGAGGAGTTCCTGGAGACGAAGTCCATCCAGCGCTGACGGTATGGCCCGGCCCGGTTCGCGCCGGGCCGGGCCGGTGGAACACCGAGTGCCGACTCGCGCGTTGCAACCAGGGCGCCGGCACCTGCCGGTGGGAAAAGGAGTCACCGTGGACCGCGCCCAGCTCGCCAGCTTCCTGCGCACCCGACGCGAGGCGCTCCAACCGGAGGACGTCGGTCTGCCCCGGGGCAGCGTCGCCGTACCGGCGGTCTGCGCCGCGAGGAAGTCGCCACGTTGAGCGGAATGTCCGCCGACTACTACACCCGGTTGGAGCAGCGGCGCGGGCCGCACCCGTCCGAGCAGATGCTCGCCGCCCTGGCCCGCGGTCTGCGCCTGTCACTGGCCGAACGGGACCACCTCTTCCAGCTCGCCGGTCACGCCGTCCCCCACCGCACGGTACGGGCCGACCACGTCAACCCGGGGATGATGCGCATTCTCGACCGGATGCACGACACCCCCGCCCAGGTGGTGAACCACCTCGGCGAGACCCTGGCGCAGACCGGGCCGGCCATCGCCCTGCTCGGCGACGAGACCCGGCACACCGGGCTGGGGCGCAGCGCGCACCACCGCTGGTTCACCGACCCGACGGCGCGACAGCGGCACCCGGCCGAGGACCACGCGACGCAGAGCCGGCTCCTCGTGGCGCACCTGCACGCCGCGTACACCCGCGACGGGCGGGGCTCGCGAGCGGCGGCGATCGTCGACGACCTGCTGGCCGTGAGCCCGGAGTTCGCGCGGCTGTGGCGGGAGCACCCGGTGCCGGGCGGCTACTGCCCGCCCAAGCGCTTCCTGCACCCGCAGGTCGGTCCGCTGGAGTTGCACTGCCAGACGCTCGTGGATCCGGACCAGTCCCAGACGCTGCTGGTCTTCACCGCCGTGCCCGGCTCGGAGAGCGACGAGAAGCTGCGGCTGCTCTCCGTCATCGGCGGTCAGCTCGTCTGACCCCGGGGCGCGGCCGGGTAGCGGGCCGGGCTGACGCCCAGAAATCGCCGGAAGTGACGGCTCAGGTGCGCCTGGTCGAAGAACCCGGCGGCCGTGGCGGCGTCGGCGGGGCGCTGACCCGCGAGGAGCAGGCGACGCGCCAGCTCGACCCGGCGACCGGTCAGGTACGAGTGTGGTGGCAGCCCGTGCGCGCGTGTGAAGGTCCGGACCAGGTGGGTCGGGTGGGCGTGCAGGAGGTCGGCGGCCTCGCGAAGCGTGACACCGTCGACGGTCCGGGCGTCCAGCAGCTCACGGAGCCGGTCGGCGAGGCCGGGCACGGCCGGCTCGGTGCCTACCGGCGTCCGTCGGAACAGTTGCGCGCGCAGCCGGTCCAGGATGAGCGCGAGGCGGCTCTCGGCCTCGAACTCCTCGCCCGGTGTGGCGAGCACGTGGTGCAGGTGGTGGATCCGGTCCCGCAGGCGCGGATCGGCCAGGTCCGGCTCGTCCACCGCCCGGCCGACCAGGTCGGGGGCGAGGGCCGAGGTGTCGAGGTACAGGACCCGTTTGCGAAAGCCGCCGGCCGTGGCGGAGCGGCCGTCGTGCGGCACGTACGGCGGCAGCAGGGTGACCGATGTGCGCAGCGCGCCGTGCCGGTGCCGGTCGAGGTCGAAGCGGACCGCGCCGTCGTCCACGATCAGCAGCGTCCACACGTCGTGGACGTGCCGTGGGTACGCGTGGTCCACGAAACGGGCGTGGAAGACCTCGGCGACCCCGGCGACGGCGGGTCGCCACGCGCTGACCTGCGAGCCGGCCGGGCGGGTGGCCACGCTAAGAACGTACAAGACCGGTGGGTGCCGGCACCGGCAGGCTCGACGCCATGACCAAACCGATCCGCTTTCCCACCAAGATCGCCGTGCTGCTCCGCAACGACCTGGTCGGCTGGCAGCGACTCAACGTCACCGCCTTTCTGGTAAGTGGCATCGCGCACGCCGAGCCGGAGCTGCTCGGCGAGGAGTACCGCGACGCGGACGGTACGGCGTACCTGCCGATGTTCGGCCAGCCGGTGCTGGTCTTCGCCGGCGACCGGGCGACCCTGACCAACGCGCACTCGCGGGCCCTCGCCCGCGGGCTGCGGCTCGCGGTGTTCACGTCCGAGCTGTTCGCCACCGGCAACGACCGGGACAACCGGGCCGCCGTGCAGGCGGTCGGCCGGGAGAAGCTCGACCTGGTGGGGTTGGCCCTGCACGCGGGGCGCACGGTCGTGGACAAGGTCCTCAAGGGAGCGACGATGCATCCCTGACGGCGGCAATTGCGGCGAAGACATTGATATCGATGCGCATGACTGTAATGATTAACAGACTTTACAGTTGTTTCGCCGCCCGGAAGGACCCCGACATGGCGCGACGAATGGCCGGGCCCCCACCCCGCCCTGCCCGCATCAGGTTGACCTCCGCCCTCGCCGCGGCCCTGCTCGCCGTACCGACCGGCCTGGCCGTCGGCGCCCCCGCCGCGTTGGCAGCCGGGACGGGCGCGATCACGGGGTACGGCGGCAAGTGCGTCGACGTGGCCGGCGCCAACCCGGCCAACGCCACACCTGTGCAGCTCTACACCTGCAACGGGTCGACCGCGCAGCAGTGGACGGTGGGCGACGACGGCACCATCAGGGCGCTGGGCAGATGCCTCGACATCGCCGCCGCCAGCACCGCAAACGGTGCCCGCGTGCAGATCTACGACTGCAACGGCACCGGCGCGCAGCAGTGGTCGGCCAGCGCCGGGCAGCTGATCAACCCCACCTCCGGCAAGTGCCTCGACGCGACAGGCCCCAGCTCCGCCGACGGGACACCGCTGCAGATCTGGAGCTGCACCGGCACCGCGAACCAGACCTGGACAATGCCCACCGGCGGCGGCACCCCACCGCCGTCCTCGGGCGGCTTCACCCACCCAGGCGTCCTGGTCAGCCGGGGTCAGCTCGACTTCGTCAGGGGGCGCGTGCAGGCCGGCGCGCAGCCGTGGGCGGCGGCGTACAACCAGATGATGAGCAGCCGGTACGCCTCGCTGTCGCGTACCCCGGCACCCCGCGCGGTCGTCGAGTGCGGGTCGTACTCCAATCCGAACAACGGCTGCACCGACGAACGCGAGGACGCCATCGCCGCGTACACCGACGCGCTCGCCTGGTACATCACAGGCGACGCCCGGTACGCGCAGAAGTCCATCCAGATCATGGACGCCTGGTCCGCGACTGTCACCTCGCACACCGGCAGCAACGCGCCGTTGCAGACCGGCTGGGCCGCCTCGGTCTGGCCCCGGGCCGCCGAGATCATCAGGTACACGTACACGGGCTGGCCCAACGCCAACCGGTTCGCCACCATGCTGCGCACCGTCTACCTGCCTGTCGTGCGCAACGGGTCGAACAGCAACGGCAACTGGGAACTGACGATGATGGAGGCAGCGATCGGTATCGCCGTCTTCCTGGAGGACCGTGGCGCCTACGACGCGGCGGTCACCCGCTTCCTCAACCGCGCCCGGGCCTTCGTCTACCTGCCCACCGACGGCGCGCTGCCGTACACGGTGCCCGGCAGCGGCCTGGACACCAGCTCCGAGATCATCGGCTACTGGCAGGGCCAGTCCACGTTCGTCGCCGGCCTCGCGCAGGAGACCTGCCGGGACTTCGTGCACACCGGGTACGGGATCTCCGCCATCTCGCACGTCGCCGAGACCTCCCGGATCCAGGGACGGGATCTCTACCCCCAGGTCGGTGAGCGGCTGCGGCAGGCGCTCGGCTTCCACTCGCGCTACCAACTCGGCGAGGCGCCGCCCTCCTGGCTCTGCGGCGGCAGCCTCACCCGTGGCCTCGGCCCGATCACCGAGGTCGGCTTCAACGCGATGAGCAACAGGCTGGGCAACGTCATGACCAACACGCAGACCCTCACGCTGCAGCAGCGGCCGGCCGGCACCAACAACCTCTTCGTCGCCTGGGAGACGCTCACCCACGCCGACAACCCGAACTGACCGGACGACGGTGGGTCGGCGCCGCCGCGCGCCGACCCACCGTCGTGCTCAGCCGTCCACCCCGAGCGCCACCACCGGGCTGACCCGCGCCGCCCGCCGGGCCGGCAGCACCCCGGCCGACGCGGTCAACGCGACGAGCACCAGGAACAGCCCGACCAGCGACAGCACCGGCACGGTCAGCGGTGCGTTGATCCCGAGCGTCTGCACCGCCAGCCACGCGTACGGGACGCCGAGCAGCAGACCGATTGTCGCGCCGATCACCCCGTACAGGCCCGCTTCGGCGGTCAGCATGGTGCGCAGGCCCACCCGGGACAGACCGATCGCGCGGAGCAGACCGGACTCGCGGATGCGCTCCACCACCGAGAGCGCGGTGGTGGACCCCACGCCGACGACCGCGATCAACACGGTGAGGCTGACCAGTCCGACCGCGATCCAGACCAGGGTGCCCAGCACCTCGTCGTTGCGGTCCCGCTCGTCGGCGAGCACCGAGAGCCCCACCCCCTCGCTGCCCTGGATCGCCTGCCGCAGCGCCCGTACCCCTGCCGTGCGGCCCTCCTCGCCGGACCCCGCCGCGTCGGCAAGCAGACCGGTGTACGCCGTGGGCACACCGAGCCGGTCGAGGTCGCCGCGGTCGGCCAGGATGCCGGCGTGCAGCGGGCCGTGGTCGGGCAGGACCGCCGCGACGCGTACGTCGACGCTCCTGCCGCCGAGGGCGAGCGCGGCGGTGTCGCCGGCCCGCAGGCCGGTGTCACGGGCCACCCAGCTGCCGAGCACGACGCGCCCCGGTCCACGGTCGGCAAGGGAGCCCTGCGCCACGTCCAGGCTGCGGGTCGTCGGCAACGCGGCCACGTCCAGGTCACTCGTCGGGTAGCCGGACTCGGCGTCGCCGAGGCGGTCGTCACCGCGCGTCAACGTGACGTCGGCGACCCGCCGGTACGGCACCACCCGGGCCAGCGCCCCGCGCGCCGTCTCGGCCCGGGTCACGACCGACGCCGGCAGCGTTGCGCCGTTCGTGGTGACCTCGAAGTCGGTGGGCGCCGAGAGCGCCATCTCCCGATCGGCCAGCACCCCCATCGACGCGCCTCCGATGACCACCCCGGAGATCAGGGTCACCCCGAGCGCGACCACGACGGAGACCGCTGCCGCGCGGCGCGGCGTACCGCCGATCCCGCCGACGGCCAGCCGGCCGTGCGGGCCGAGCTGACGCAGCGGCCAACCCACCACGGCGAGCACCGGCCGCACCAGCAGTGGACCGAGGGCCACAAGCGCGAAGAACGCCAGCGCGCCGGACCCGACCAGCAGGAGCAGAGGCATCGTCGGGTCGTACGACTCCTGTTCCGGCGTCGGCAACCGGTGCCACGTCCCGACGGCGGCCAGGACCGCGCCCACGGCCAGCAGCAGGCCCGCGCCGAGGCGGAGCGCTCCGATGCCACGCTGGCCGGCGGTGGTGCTCGCCGTGCGCAGCGCCTCCAGCGGGGAGACCCGGGAGGCGGAGAGCGCCGGCGCCAGCACGGCCAGGACGGTGATCACGACGGCGCCGACGATCACCGCGACGGCCGCCGTCAGCGGCAGACCGGGCGACGAGACCGCCATGCCTGCCGCGCGCAACACCGCCGGCAGGGCGTAGCCGAGGGCGAGCGCGCCGGCGACGCCGACGGCGCCGGCGACCAGCCCGGTCAGGGCTCCCTCGGCTGTCAACGCGCCCACAAGTGTCGCGCGCCCGGCACCGACCGCGCGCAGCAGCGCGAGGTGCCGCATCCGCTGGGCGAAGACGATGCGGAAGGTCGAGGTGACCACCAGCGCGGCGGCGATGACAGCGATCGCGACGAACACGCCGACCAGCACGAAGAGCCGCCCGACCTGCTCGGCGGCCTCGTTGGCCTCGGCATCGCGCACCTCGGCCCCGGAGCGGACCGGCTGCTCGGCGCCGACCACGGCGGTGACCCGTTGGCGGACGGACTCGGCGGACTCGCCGGAGGCCACCCGCACGTCGATGCGCTGCACGGTGCTCAGGCGCGCCCAGGCGGTCACGACGCTGTCCGGCGCGTACGCGTCCAGGCCTGCGTCGTCGGGGGTGTCGACCAGGCCGGTGACGGTGAGCCGGGCGGGCACGGTGAGTTCGCCGCCGGTGCCGCTGGTCGAGGCGCCCACCGCGAGCCCGAGCCGCTCGGCGGTCCGCGGGGTGATCGCGATCTCGCCGGGCTGGTCCGGGTAGCTGCCCTCGATCACACGCACCGTGGCCAGCGGGCCGACACCGGGGTCGGCCTGGAGATTGAGGTACCCCTCGCCGAAGGAGACACCGACCGCCGGCCGGCCCACTGCCTCGGCCACACCGGGCACGGCACGGACCCGCTGCAACTGCGCCGCGGTGGGTGGCGGCTGCTCGTCGTCACCGATCACCAGGTCGGTGGCGGCCGGGGTGCCACTGAGGTTGTCCCGCACGGTCCGTTCGGTGATCTCCTGCACGAGCACGGTGCCGAAGACGACGAACGCGGCGACCAGGATGGCAAGGCCGGTCAGGATCAGCCGGCCGGGGCGGCGGGCGGCGGCGCTCACCTGGGTACGCAGCACTGTCGCCCTCATGCGCGGGCCGCCAGTTCACCAAGCGCGTCGGTAACGGAGCCCTGGTCCGGCTTGTCGATCTCCCCGGCGACCCGTCCGTCGGCGAGCAGGACGACCCGGTCGGCGTACGCGGCGGCGATCGGGTCGTGGGTGACCATGACGACTGTCTGGCCGAGGTCGCGTACCGATTCGCGCAGGATGGTGAGCACCTCCGCCCCGGACCGGGAGTCGAGGTTGCCGGTCGGCTCGTCGGCGAAGACCACCTCGGGCCGCGACACCAGCGCCCGCGCGAGCGCCACCCGCTGCTGCTGTCCACCTGACAGCTCGCTGGGCCGGTGGCCCAGCCGATCGCCCAGGCCCAGCACCCGCACCAGGTGCTCCAGCAGCTGCCGGTCGGGCTCCCGGCCGGCGAGGTCCAGCGGCAGGGTGATGTTCTGCGCGGCGGTGAGCTGCGGCAGCAGGTTGAACGCCTGGAAGACGAACCCGATCCGGTCGCGGCGCACCCGGGTCAGCGTCCGGTCGGACTGACCTGTGAGCTCCGTGCCGCCGAGCAGGACGCGGCCGGAGGTCGCCGTGTCCAGGCCGGCGAGGCAGTGCATGAGTGTCGACTTGCCGGACCCGGACGAGCCCATGATCGCGGTGAACTCGGCGCGGCCGAAGCCGACCGAGACCCCGTCGAGCGCGCGGACCGCGGTGTCGCCGCTGCCGTACACCTTCACCAGGTCGACGGCGGCGACCGCAGCATGCGTGGTCCGCGGCGGGGCGTGGGGTGTCATTGTTCCTCCAGTGGCTGCGATGTGACAGGGGAAGCGTCGCCGCCACCGGCGGGTGGGCGCATCGGTCCGGGGCCGGGTATCGCCGACGGCGGGTCTGTCTTTCGGCTGATCTGCCGTCGACACGCCGCTGGCTACGCTGGGTCATCATGAGCGCGAGGGATCTTCGACGTTGGTGGGTACGCCTGGCCCAGGCCGCCGGCCTGGTGGCCTTTGGCCTGCTCGCCCTCTTCGACTTCGCGTCCAGCACGCAGGACATCCCCAGATTCACCACTCTCCTGTTCCTGCCGGTGCCGATGGGCCTGGCGGTGGCGACGGTGCCGCTCTGGCTGCCGGTCCACCGGCTGGGTTCCCGCCGGCTGCCGCTGGCCGCCCTGGCACTTGCCACGGCCTCACTGGCCGTGACCGCGGCGATGGTGTTCCTCTCCGGGGGCGGCGTCCTGCTCGCCCGCACCTGGGGGCTGGCCGAGTCGGCCGGGCTGGTCGGTGTGGTGTTCGTGGTGACGCGCTGGGGCGCACCCCGGCCCGCTCTGGGGGCCGCGGTGGTCGCCGGGCTCGCCGTCGCGGCGATGCCGCTGCGTCTCGGGACCGACAGCCTGCTCGTGATCTTCGGTCTGCTCCAGGCGCTCGCGGCGGCCGGCGCCGCCGGGGTGGGGCTCTACCTGCGCGTCGTCGCCGCCGGTCGGGATCGGGCGATCGCGCTGGTCAGAGCCGAGCAGCGCGCGGAGTTCGCCAGGGACCTGCACGACTTCATCGCCCACCACGTGACGGGCATCGTGGTGCAGGCGCAGGGCGCCCGGTTCGTCGCCGAGCAGGACCCGCGGCGGGTGATCGTCGCCCTGGAACAGATCGAGCGGGCCGGCGCCGAGACGATGGCCTCGATGCGGCGGATGGTCGGGATCCTGCGCAACCCGGATGCCCCGCCTGACGCGCCGCTGGCCCCGCTGGCCGGAGTGACCGACCTGGTGCCGCTGTTGACCGGGTTCAACGGGACGGCGAACGCGCCGGCTCGGCTGCACGTCGACGGCGACCTGGACGGGCTGCCGGTAGAGGTGTCGACGTCGGCGTACCGGGTGGTGATGGAGGGGTTGACCAACACCCGGCAGCACGCTCCGGACGCGCGGGCGGTGGACGTGTCCGTGCGTCGTACCCCGGACTGGCTGCTGGTCCGCGTCGCCGACGACGGCGCGACCCCGCGTACCGCGCCGGCCCGCGGGCACGGCTTCGGCCTGATCGGCCTCACCGAGCGCGTACGCGCCCTCGGCGGCACGATCACCGCCGGACCGGGCGTCGCCGGTGGCTGGGTGCTCGATGCCGCGTTCCCGCTGCGCTCGGCGGTGGCCCGGTGATCCGGGTGCTGGTCGCCGACGACCAGGCGATGGTCCGTACCGGCTTCGGCATGATCATCGGCGCGCAGCCGGACATGGCGGTGGTCGGCGAGGCGGCCGACGGCGTCGCCGCCGTCGAGCTGGCCCGGCGGCTGCGGCCGGACGTCGTGCTGCTGGACATCCGGATGCCGCGCCTCGACGGCCTCGAGGCGCTGCGGCTGCTGGCCGGGCCTGGTGTCGCCGAGCCCGTCCGGGTCGTCGTGGTGACGACCTTCGACCTCGACGAGTACGTGCACACCGCGCTGTCCAACGGCGCCTGCGGTTTCCTGCTCAAGGACTCCGGGCCGGCGCTGCTGGTGGAGGCGGTCCGCGCGGCCGTGTCGGGTGACGCGCTGATCAGTCCGTCCATCACGGTACGACTGCTGGAGCATCTCAGCTCTCCCGCCCCGGCGTACGACGACGCCGGGCTGTCGCCACGGGAACTCGACGTCGTCAAGCTCGTGGCCCGGGGCCTGACCAACGCCGAGATCGCCGCCCGGCTCTTCATCGCCGTCGGCACCGTCAAGACCCATCTGGCGAGTGTGCAGACGAAGCTGCCGGCCCGTAACCGGGTCGAGATCGCCGCCTGGGCCTGGGAACGCCGCCTCGTCGGCTAGGTCGCGCCCCGACCTCGCGGACCGGCGTGGGACAGCTTCGGGAACGGCAGTGAACTGAACGGCGGCGTCTGCGTGGTGGCGGAAGAGTAACGCTCGCGTCCCAGCTCTGGCGCGCGCACCGACATCTTGCGACGCTGACCCTCGTGTATGACTACGACCTGGTGGTGCTGGGCTCCGGGCCCGGCGGGCAGAAGGCCGCGATCGCCGCCGCCAAGCTCGGCAGGCGGGTCGGCATCGTGGACCGCCGCGACATGATCGGCGGGGTGTGCATCAACACCGGCACGGTCCCGTCCAAGACGCTTCGCGAGGCCGTGCTCTACCTGACCGGCCTGAGCCAGCGGGACCTGTACGGCAGCAGCTACCGGGTCAAGGAGGAGATCACGGTCAGCGACCTGGCCGCCCGCACCCAGCACGTGATCGCCCGCCAGACCGACGTCATCCGCAACCAGCTCGCCCGCAACCGGGTGGCGATGATCACGGGGACGGGGCGCTTCGCGGACGCGCACTCGATCTGGGTGGACGGCGGCTCCGGCCGGGAGTCCAGAGTGACCTTCGACAAAATCATCATCGCGGCCGGCACCCGCCCGGCCCGCCCGGACAGCGTCGACTTCGACGACCGCACCATCGTCGACTCCGACGGCGTCATCAACCTCCAGGCCGTACCCCGCAGCATGGTGGTGGTCGGCGCCGGCGTGATCGGCATGGAGTACGCGTCCATGTTCGCCGCACTCGGCACGAAGGTGACAGTGGTGGAACGCCGCGACCGGATGCTCGACTTCTGCGACGACGAGGTCGTCGAATCGCTCAAGTACCACCTGCGCGACCTGTCCGTGGCGTTCCGCTTCGGCGAGGAGGTCGCCGCGGTGGAGAAGCACCAGACGGCCGCGCTGTGCATCCTCAAGAGCGGCAAGAAGATCGTCGCCGACACGGTGATGTACTCGGCGGGCCGGCAGGGCCAGACCGACGACCTGGCGCTGGAGGTCGCCGGGCTGGAGGCGGACCGGCGGGGCCGGATCAGTGTCGACGCCAACTACCGCACCTCGGTCGACAACATCTACGCCGTCGGTGACGTGATCGGCTTTCCGGCGCTCGCGTCCACCTCGATGGAGCAGGGCAGGTTGGCCGCCCAGCACGCCTGCGGCGAACCGATCCGCGAGATGCACGGCCTGCAGCCGATCGGCATCTACACGATCCCGGAGATCAGTTTCGTCGGGCAGACCGAGGCGCAGTTGACCGACAGCTCGACACCGTTCGAGGTGGGCATCGCGCGCTATCGGGAGCTGGCCCGGGGCCAGATCGTGGGTGACTCGTACGGCATGTTGAAGCTGCTCGTCTCCCCCGACGACGGCCGACTGCTCGGGGTGCACGTGTTCGGCACCGCCGCCACCGAGATCGTCCACATCGGCCAGGCGGTGATCGGCTGCGGGGGCACGATCGACTACCTCATCGACGCGGTGTTCAACTACCCGACGCTCGCCGAGGCGTACAAGGTGGCCGCCCTGGACGCGTCCAACAAGATCCGCAACATCAGCCGCATCGACGGCTAGCAGCTGTCTCTCCCGACTGTCGGTGGTCGCCGCTACGGTGCCGGCACTGTTGACGCGTGGGAGAAGGAGCAGTCGTGGGCGCATCCGGGTGGAGCTACTTCGTTGCGTACCAGCCAGACCTGGACGAGGCGCTGGATGCCCTGCGGGACAGGGTCTTCGCCGAGGGTGACTACTGGTGGGCCGGTGGTGAGGACGTTCCCAACGCGGCAAGCGACTACCCCGACCGTCCCGCCACGATGAAGGAGCTCTTCGACGACGAGGCGGTGCAGGAGTCAGGCACCCACTCGATTCTCGACGTCTACCGTGTCCTGGACGAGGGCGAGACGCCCGACTTCGGCACTGTCGAGCCGGTGGGCACCGCCGAGGCGCTGCGTCTGACCGGCACCGAACGACTCACCCGCGAGCACCTCGGTGTGCTCAAGGACATCGAGACGCGGAGTTGGTTCGCGCGCTGCGCCGTCCTGCACGACGCCCAGGGCGCGCCACAGGAGATCTACTTCTGGGGCTTCTCCGGCGACTGACCGTGGTCACGGCATCCTTTGGGCGCGGGCCGGCCGGTGCGGAGGTTCCGGGCGCCCTCCACACCGGCCGGTGTCTACGTCAGCCCGCCGCGCAGGTCGGGGTCAGGGTGCCCGCGGTGCCGTTGGCCTGGAAGCCGAACTCCGTGGACTGTCCGGCGCCGACCTGGCCGTTGTAGGCCACGTTCCGGAAGTTCGTCGTGCCCGTGTTGCCGCTGCGGTCGGCGCTCCAGGCGTTGGTGACAGTCGCGCCCGACGGCAGGGCGACGGTCACCGTCCAGCCGTTGAGGGCCGACGAGCCGGCCGTCACCCGGACGTTCGCCACGAAGCCGCCGGTCCACTGGTTCACGGTCACCGTCGCGGTGCATCCACCCGTGCCCGGAGGCGGGGTCGTCGGCGGGTCGGTGGGCGGGTCGGTCGGCGGCGGAGTCGTGGGCGGTTCGGTGGTCGGCGGGGCGGTGCCGTTGTTCAACGCGGCGAGCACCGCGTCGTACGCGGGCTTCTTCTGGCCGCTGCTGTCGAACAGCAGCGGGGTCTGCGAGGAGCGCCACGAGTCGCTGTCCCGGATCCCCCACACCGTGATGCCGTTGCAGCGGGCGACCGCGAGGCAGTCCTCCACCACGCTGCGGTACGTCGTCGCCGAGGCGCCCTGGATGTCCAGCTCGGTGATCTGCACGTCCACCCCCAGGGCGGCGAAGCTGGACAGCGTGGTGCGGTAGTTGCTCACGTAGGGCGACTCGTTGTTGAAGTGCGACTGGAACCCGACGCAGTCGATCGGGACGCCACGGGACTTGAAGTCCCGCACCATGTTGTACACGGCCTGGGTCTTGGCCCAGGTCCAGTTGTCGGTGTTGTAGTCGTTGTAGCAGAGCTTCGCGCCGGGGTCGGCCGCCCGCGCCGCCCGGAACGCCGCCTCGATCCAGTCGTTGCCGGTGCGCTGAAGGTTCGAGTCACGACGCGCGCCCGAGTTGCCGTCCTCGAACGCCTCGTTCACCACGTCCCAGGCGTAGATCTGGCCCCGGAAGTGGGTCGCGACCTGCGTGACGTGGTTGAGCATCGCCTGACGCAACGCGCTCCCGCTCATGCCCTGCATCCAGCTGGGCTGCTGCTGGTGCCAGGCCAGGGTGTGTCCGCGTACCTGCATTCCCCGGCTGCGGGCGTGGTTGACGATCTGCTCGGCGGAGCTGTAGCTGAACCGGCCCTGCTGCGGCTCCGTCGCGTCGATCTTCATCTCGTTCTCGGGCGTCACCATGTTGAACTCACGGTTCAGGATCGTGGTGTACGCGCTGTCCGACAGCTTGAACGCCGCCACCGCCGTGCCGAAGTAGCGTCCCTTCTCCGCGGCGGACGCGCCGAGCGTGGTGCCCGCGGACGCGGGTGCCGTCAGCACCAGCGCCATCCCGGCGGCGAGCGTGCCGGCGCCGGTCAGCGCGATGGCGGCTCTCGTCACCGCTTTCCATCTCGCGTTTCTCATCGTGCGACTCCTTCGTGATGGTGGTGTGGAGAGGGGGTTCAGGCGATCGAACACGTGGCACCGTTGAGGGCGAACGACGAGGGCTTCGCGGTGTCGCCCTCGTGGGTGGCCTGGAAACCGATGTCGACAGACGTGTTCGGGGCGATGGTGGCGTTGTAGGAGACGTTGCGGGCCGTCACCGCGCCGCTGGTCGGGGAGTACTGCGCGTTCCAGCCGCCGGTGATGCGCTGCCCACCGGGCAGGGTGAAGGTCAGCGACCACCCGTTCACGGCGGCGGTACCGGTGTTGGTGATGGTCACGCTCGCGGTGAGACCGTTGTTCCAGGCGTTGACCGTGTATCCGACCCGGCAGGCGCCACTGGTGGGCGGCGGAGTGGTGGGGGGCGGAGTCGTGGGGGGCGGGGTGGTCGGCGGCGTCGTCGTCGGCGGGGGCGTGGTCGGCGGGGGCGTGGTGCCGTCCAACCCGAAGAAGCGGATCACCTGCGCGGCGTCGACAGGCAGGTTGTGCGTGACGCCCTGCATGCTGATCGCCTCGACCGGTGCCATCGGGCCGCTGCTGCCGTACCTGGTGCGGGTGTAGCCGGACTGCGGCGAGTCGGTGTACGTCGGGGTCTGGCTCAACCCGTGCACGTTGGTCCACTGCTTGACCTGCTCGCCGAAGTTCGGGTAGCGCAGTGTCTCGTCGTTGGTGCCGTGCCAGATCTGCATCCGTGGCCGCTGACCTGTGTAACCCGGGTACGCCCCGCGGACCAGGTCACCCCACTGCTGTGCGGTCTTGATGAGCTGCCCGTTCGCGCATTCGCTGTTCCACTCCGAGGTGCCCCCGGTGGCGAAGCAGGCGAACGGCACTCCGGCGAAGGACGCGCCCGCCGCGAACACGTCCGGGTAGTCGCCGAGCATGACGTTCGTCATCATCGCCCCGGACGAGGTGCCGGTGGCGAAGATCCGGGCCGGGTCGGCGGAGTACCGCTGCTTCACGTAGTCGACCATCGACATGAGACCGACCGGGTCGCTGCCGCCGCCACGACGCAGGGCCTGTGGGGAGGCGACGTCCCAGCACTTGCTGCTGCGGGTCACCGACGGGTAGATCACGATGAACCCGTACCTGTCGGCGAGGGACGCGTACTGGGTGCCGGAGTGGAACGCGGGGCCCGATCCGGTGCAGTAGTGCAGCGCGAGGAGGACGGCCGGCCGGGTGGCCACCCGGTCCGGGACGTACAGGTGCATCTGGAGGTTCGTGGGGTTGGTGCCGAAGCCGGTCACCTGTGTCAGCGTCGCCGCCGATGCCGGCGCGGCGAACGTCAGCGCGGCGGCGGCCAGCGTGAGGACCGCCAGGAGGGCGCCGAACAGCCTTGTCTTGAGTGTCATCGTTCGCGATTCCTCGGGGAATTGGCGCATGGAAGGGGAGTAAGTCGAGGACTGCCCTTCGCCCGACCCTGACCGCGGCTCGCGTGACCACGTCAGCTTCGATCGAGCACACTCGATTGTCAAGACTTCCGGAATCTTTTCGGAACGTGAGATCGCGCGCGAGCTGCCCACGAGGAGCCCTGACCGGACATCGATGAGCGGGCTATCATCGGGGCGTTCTCGAAACGTGTCGGGCTTCCCACATCCCTCGCGTCACCCCCTGCGCGCGTCCACACAGGACCCATTGGCACGAAGGAGATCGAGTGAAGATCGTCGACGCCCGGGTCATCGTGACCTGTCCGGGCCGCAACTTCGTCACCCTCAAGATCGTCACGGACGAGGGCGTCACGGGCGTCGGAGACGCCACCCTCAACGGCCGGGAGCTGGCCGTCGCGTCGTACCTGCGCGACCACGTGGCGCCGCTGCTGATCGGCCGGGACCCGGCCCGCATCGAGGACACCTGGCAGTACCTGTACCAGGGGGCGTACTGGCGGCGCGGGCCGGTCACGATGAGCGCGATCGCCGCCGTGGACACCGCGCTGTGGGACATCAAGGGCAAGGTCGCCGGCCTACCCGTCTACCAGTTGCTCGGCGGCCGTTCCCGCGAGGGCGTCACCGTGTACGGCCACGCCAACGGCGAGACCGTCGAGGAGGTGCTGGTCGAGGTCGCCCGCTACGTCGACCTCGGATACCGGGCCGTGCGGGTGCAGTGCGGGGTCCCGGGACTGCCGAAGACGTACGGGGTCAGCGCCGACAAGCTCTTCTACGAGCCGGCCGACGCGGCGCTGCCCAGCGAGGCCACCTGGTCGACGCAGCGCTACCTGTCACACGTGCCGACGGTGTTCGCCCGGGTCCGCGACGAGTTCGGCCCCACCCTGCGGCTGCTGCACGACGTGCACCACCGGCTCACGCCCATCGAGGCCGCCCGGCTCGGGCGCAGCCTGGAGCCGTACGCGCTGACCTGGATGGAGGATCCGGTCCCCGCCGACCTCCAGGAGGGCTTCCGGTTGATCCGGCAGCACACGACCACCCCGGTGGCGGTCGGCGAGGTCTTCAACAGCATCTTCGACGCCGCCCAGCTCATCCGGGAGCAGCTCATCGACTACATCCGCACGACAGTGGTGCACGCCGGTGGCATCACCCACCTGCGCCGGATCTTCGACCTGGCGGCGCTGCACCACGTCCGCAGCGGCTCGCACGGGGCCACCGACCTCTCCCCCGTCTGCATGGCCGCGGCGCTGCAACTCGACATCTCGATCCCCAACTTCGGGTTGCAGGAGTACATGCGGCACACCGCGCGGACCGACGAGGTGTTCCCGCACGGCTACCACTACGCCGACGGCTACCTGCACCCCGCCGAGGCCCCCGGTCTCGGTGTGGACATCGACGAGGAGGCGGCGGCACGGTATCCGTACGCGCCCGCGTACCTTCCGGTGAACAGGTTGGAGGACGGCACCGTCCACCCCTGGTGACCGGAGGATCAGTAGATGCGTCGCCCCCGCGCGTCCGGCACACCCGACTTGCGGAAGAAGTACGTGTTGATCTGGTCGCGCCACTCGGTGGCGCAGCGCACCTGCTCGTCGAGGCGCTCGGACACCCGCTCGTACACCGCCGGGTCGATCATCCCGTTGAGAGTCCGCCACCGGCGCCGCATGGTCTCCACCTCCTCGACGCCCGCGAAGTGCGTGTCGTAGATGTGCTGGATGACTGTCGAGCCGCTGTGCAGGACGTGCGAGTACGGGACGTGGTGGAAGAAGAGCAGCACCTCGTCGGGGCAGGTCCGGGGCGACTCGTACACCTGCGCCCAGTACGGCGGGTACTGCCCGGCGAAGCCGGTGCCCGACGCGCTGCTGCGGTCCACGCCGACGCCGTCCCGGTCGGCGAAGTGGTAGGTGCCCCACCGTGAGTACTCGTACCCGTCGACGTCGGGGCCGTAGTGGTCACCTGGGTGAACCATGAAGCCGACGCCCAGCGGGGCGGTGTACCGCTCGTAGGT
The DNA here is from genome assembly GCF_055587305.1 of Micromonospora sp. NPDC047521. Lineage (NCBI taxonomy): Bacteria > Bacillati > Actinomycetota > Actinomycetes > Micromonosporales > Micromonosporaceae > Micromonospora > Micromonospora sp. NPDC047521. Next base: position 312,907 of record NZ_JBVJGN010000007.1, read on the forward strand.
ACGCCACGAGTCGTCCATGATCTCGTGCAGGGTCCGCCGGACCAGTTCCGGGTCGGCTGTCGCCGACGGCGGGAAGGTGAGCGTCATCCACTCGTCGAGGATCTCCGTCGGGTCGCGCCACGGGTCCCAGGCGAGGCGGCCGAAGGTGTACAGGTTGGCCTGCGCCAACGGATGTCCGGTCCAGAACGGATCGTCGCCGGTGTTGGCGACGGCGACCAGGCCACCGCCGGCCCCCGCCTCCCCGACGGCGACGTCGGCGATCGTCCGTCCACCCGGTCCCCAGGGGGCGAACCGCAGCACCTCACCCCACCAGGGGCCCAGATGGCAGATGTGCCGCTGTTGGCCCGTGTACTCCTGGGTGACCTGCAACTCCAGCGCCAGCCGGGTCGCCGGCATCGCGGCGAGGACCGGTGAGACAGGCTCGCGCGTCTGGAAGTCCACCGGGCCGTACTTCACCTGCAGGACCACGTTGGTGCGGAACCGTCCGTCCAGCGGTGTGAAATGGTCGTACGCGGCCCGCGCCCGGTCGGTGGACCGGTCCCGCCAGTCCTGGTGGTGGTTGTAGACGAACGCCCGCCAGTGCACCACTCCCCCGTGCGGGGCGAGGGCCTCGGCGAGCAGGTTCGCCCCGTCGGCGTGGTCGCGCCCGTACGTGAACGGGCCGGGCTGCCCCTCCGAGTCGGCCTTGACCAGGTAGCCACCGAAGTCCGGGATGCGGTCGTACACCCGGCGGGTGGTGGCGGCCCACCAGTCGCGCACGGCCTCGTCGAGCGGGTCGGCGGTCGACAGCCCGCCGAGGAGCACAGGCGCGGCGAAGCTGACCGACAGGTGCACCCGGATGCCGTACGGGCGCAGCGCGTCGGCGATCTCCGCCACGTCGCCGAGCCGGTCGGTGAGCAGCAGCGCCTCGGTCCGGGCGACGTTGACGTTGTTCACCGAGATCGCGTTGACTCCGCTGGCCGCGAGCAGCCGCCCGTACGCGCGCACCCGGGCCAGGTCGCCGCGCGGACGGCCGTCGCGCCAGAAGATCGAGCCGCCCGCGTACCCCCGTTCGACCTGGCCCATCACCGGGTGCACGGCCACGTTGTCCCAGTGGTTCAGCATGCGCCGGCGCAGCGCCGGCCGGTGTCGCTCCGGGGGGCGGGCCGGGTCGAAGGCCGCCGCGCAGAGCCGGACCACGTGGAACAGCCCGTACAGCAGGCCGGCGGGCGCGTCGGCGAGCACCACGGTCACCTCGCCCTCGCGGGCCAGCAGGAATCCCTCCTCGCCGAGCGGTTCGCCGCGGCCGATCTCGGCGAGCGCCGCCTCCCCCGCCGAGCGTGCGGCCTCCACCGCCGGATTGGGCAGCTCACCGGCCCCCCGCAGGGCGAGCACCAGGTCCACGTCGACGTCCCACGACGGGGAGTGCCACACCCGTCCGCCGTAGCGCGCGCAGGCACGCGAGACCTCGTCGAGGACGGTGTCGACGAGCAGGCCCTCACCGTGTACGAGGACGCGGCGCGCGCCCAGCGACCGGAACGCCTCCGGGGGGAGCCAGGCGGCGTGCACGCGCGGCTCGTGGGTTTCCAATGGCTCGTCGACGAACACGAGGTGCTCCACATCGACGGACTTGTCGGCCTTCACACGTCCTCCCGCCCGACGACGCTGTACGCCGGGTGCGGCCCGGCCTCGGGGTCGTGGTCGCCCCCGAAGGGCACCTCGGCGGTGACGGGCAGGCTCATGCGGTGAACTCCTTGCGGATCAGGTGGAGCATCGGGTCGCCGACGCGCAGGAACGCCAGGACCGCCACCGAGGCGAGCATCGCGAGGACCGCCTCGGAGAACACCGCCGTGACGCCGGCCGCCGCGGCCAGCAGCAGGGCGTTGCCCACCGTGACACCGGGGGTACGGACGAGGAAGTGCACGGCCAGGCGGAGCACGTCGCGGGTACGGAAGTCGAACAGCGCGGTGATCAGCAGGGCGTTCGCCGCGCAGAGCGTCACACCCACCGCGATCAGGACCAGCGGCACGGTCCACCAGCCCGGCAGACCGACGGCGTCCCGGTAGGCGAGGTTCACGGCGAGCACTGTCAGCCACAGCAGCGTCGGCACCCAGATCCGCAGCGCGCCGGCCAGGTTGGCCCGGTACCCGCGCCAGAACACGGCGGCCGGGCGTAGCTCGGTCAGGTCGGGGCGCTGGTGGCGCAGCGCGTACAGGGCGGCGGCGACCGCCGGGCCGACCGGCACCAGCAGGAGCGCCGCCAGCGGCAGGTTGCTGGCGTCACGGCCGAGCAGGATCAGTGGGAGCAGGCCGGGCAGTGTGGTGAGCAGGAGCAGCAGCTCGACCACGAGCAGGATGTAGACCCGGGAGGCGGTCCGGGACAGCGGCCCGTCGCCGAACTGCCGCCAGGCGTGCCCGGCGCCGCTCACGGCCGGCCTCCCGGGTCGGCCCGAAGCTGGCGCTCGACGCGGTGCCGCCAGGCGTCGGTGCGGCCGTCGGCGCGCTCGTCGGAAACGGTGATGCGCATCGCTGTCCTCGTGGTCGTCGGGGGCCGGTCGGGCGACGGGGCGCCGCCCGACCGGACCCCACAGGTCAACCGTTGTTCTTCTGGAACCGCTCGTACGCCTTGTTGACCAGGTCGATGTACTGCTCGGAGTTCTTCGCCTTCAACTCGGCCACGTACGCGTCCCACTCGCTCAGGGGCCGTTGGCCGAGGGCGAACTTCAGCGTGTTCTGGGTGACGTAGTCCTTCAGCGGGGTCTCCCAGAGCGACACCTGTTCGCGCTCCTCGTCGGCCAACGGGGCGGGCGGGGGCACCTCCCTCGGCTTGCGGGCGTCCATCACCTTCTGGAACTCCAACTCCTCGGGTGAGAAGAACCCGCGGACCAGGTCGGGGGTACCGCCGTAGGCGAAGACGCCGTTGTGGAACCCGAAGTCCTTCTGCAGGTGCTTGGGCGCCTTCGGGTGGAGCCCCAGGAAGTCGATGCCGGGGTCGAGCGTGCGCTTGCCGGACGCGTCCTTGGTGAAGGTGGTGCCCTCGACGCCCCAGCGGGCGAACTCCAGGCCGGCGTCGGAATACCACAACCAGTCGATGAACTGCATCATGGCCACGAAGTTCTTGCTCTCCCGGGCCTTCGTCGAGATCATGATGCCGTTCTCCAGGCGGGGGAACGGGTTGATCTCACCGGCCGGGCCGATCGGCAGCGGGATCTTCGTCATCTTCGCGTTCGGCAGGGTCTTGGCCAGGTCGGGCCGGTGGTTGTTGACAAGGGTCTGCGTGTTGCCGGTGACCACGAAGGACTTGCCGTTGGCGAGCTTCTGCCGGGCCTGGTCGTCGGTCTGGGTGAAGCTCTCCGGGTCGAGCAGACCCTCGGCGACGAGCTTGTGCAGGTACGTGACCATCTGCTTGTACTGCTCGGACGCGCCGGTGTAGGTGAACTTCTTCGCCGCCGGGTCCCAGGTGGCGTGCTGGTAGTCCCAACCCGCCTGGGTGCCGTGGGCCGAGCCGAGGATGTTCAGCAGGGCGCCTGTCGGGTTGGGCTTGCTGAACAGGTCGGAGTACGGGTAGGCGTTCGGGTATTTCGCCTTCATGGCCTTGAGCACCGTGTACAGGTCGTCCCAGGTCTTCGGGACCGCCAGGTTGAGCTCCTGGAGGATGTCCATCCGCATCAGGACCGTGTAGTCCTGCGTGGGCTTCTCGTGCATCCCCGGCAGCAGGTAGAACTTACCGTCGGACTGCCGCAGGTTGTCGATCTCCGGCTTGAGGTTCCACTTGGCGATCTTGTCCTTGAAGTTGGGCATCAGATCGATGTAGTCACTCACCGGCAGGATCGCCCCGGAGGACACGAACGCGTTCTCCTGCGGGTGGTACGTCTTCGGGATGATCAGCGGGGCGTCCCCGGCGCCGATCAGCAGGCTGCGCTTCTGCTCGTAGTCGCTCAACGGGACGGCGACCGGCTCGATCGTGACGTTCGTCCGCTTGGTCAGCTCGGACCAGAACAGCCAGTCCTGCTTGAGCGGGTAGAAGGTGTGGTTGTTGTAGAGGGTGGAGAAGGACAGCGCCTCGGTGGCCTTGAACTGGTCGCCGACGCCGTAGGTGGCCATCGCGCCTACCTTGTTCTCCGAGAGGTCCGTCGACTCGCCGGGATCCTCGGAACAGGCGGCGATGACTGTGAGCGCGAGCAGACCCGCGGTGGCTGTCGCCACGCGACGCCACGGCTTGAAGAGCATGGCTCGTCCTTTCGGTGGTGGGGTGGAAGGTGATGCGCCGCTCAGCCCTTGACCGCCCCGAGCATCACGCCGCGGACGAAGTACCGCTGGACGAAGGGGTAGACCGCCAGGATGGGCAGGGTGGTGAGCACGACGGTCACGGCCTGGAACGTGGCCGCCGCCTGGACCTTGTCGGCGTCGGCGGCGGCCGACTCGGCGCTGGTGGCACCGACGATCAGGTTGCGCAGGTAGACGGTGACCGGAAGCAGCTCCTGCCGGTCGAAGTAGAGGAACGCGCTGAACCAGGAGTTCCAGAAGGAGACCGCGTAGAAGAGGACCATCGTCGCGATGATCGCCTTGGACAGCGGCAGCACGATGCGCAGCAGGATGCCGTACGTGTTCAGCCCGTCGACGGCGGCGGCCTCCTCCAACTCGGTCGGCAGGCTCTCGAAGAACGCCTTCATGACCAGCAGGTTGAACACGCTTATCGCGTTGGGGATCACCACCGCCCAGATGGTGTTCTTCATGCCCAGGCTGGTGACCAGCACGTAGTTGGGGATCAGGCCGCCGGAGAAGAACATGGTGAACAGCGCGACGCCGACGAGCAGGCCACGGCCCTTGAGCTGCGGCTTGGACAGCACGTACGCGTAGCACGTGGTCAGCACCATCGAGATGAGCGTGGCGACCACCGTGTACACCACCGTGTTGCGGTAGTTCGTCCAGAACATCGCGTCGGACATCACCAGCTTGTACGCGGTCAGGTCGAACCCGCGCGGGACCAGGCTCACCTTCCCCGCGAGGAGGTACGCCTCGTCGCTGAGCGAGCGGGCCACGATGTTGAAGAACGGGAACAGCGTCACGATCACGACGCCGATCAGGACGATCGTGTTGACCACCCGGAAGATCCGGTAACCGCGGCTGTCCACCGGCCCGCGCGTCGTCGGGGCGTCCGCCTCCCGGCCGAGGATCACCACAGGCTCGTCCCCACCGTGCGACGGGAGATGAGGTTCGCCGACAGGACCAGGACCAGCCCGATCACCGCCTCGAAGAGACCGATCGCGGCCGCGTAGCTGAAGTTGCTGGACTGGAAACCCATCCGGAACAGGTAGGTGGAGACCACGTCGGCGGTCGGGTATGTCAACGGGTTGTAGAGCAGCAGGACCTTCTCGAACCCGACAGCCATGAAACTGCCGATGTTGAGGATCAGCAGCGTCACCATCGTCGGCCGGATCCCCGGAAGTGTGACGTGCCAGGTCTGCCGCAGCCGGCTGGCGCCGTCGATCCGGGCCGCCTCGTAGAGGTCCTCGTCGACCGTGGTGAGCGCGGCGAGGTAGAGGATGGTGCCCCAGCCGACGGTCTGCCAGACCTCCGACGAGACGTAGATGGTGCGGAACCACTGCGGCTGTTGCAGGAACGCCACCGGGTCTCCCCCGGCCATCCGGACCAGTTGGTTGGCCGCGCCGTCGATGGAGGTCAGCTGCGTGACCATCGCCGCCACGATGACGATCGACAGGAAGTGCGGCAGGTACGACACCGACTGCACGAACCGCTTGAACCGGCGGGCGCGCACCTCGTTGAGCAGCAGCGCCAGCACGATCGGCAGCGGGAAGCAGAACAGCAGCGTCAGCGCCCCGAGCACCAGCGTGTTGGTGAAGACCTCCCAGAACGTCGGGTCGGTGAAGAACATCCGGAAGTACCGCAGCCCGACCCAGTACTCACCGAAGATGCTGCCGCCGGGCTTGAAGCGCCGGAACGCGATGATGTTCCCGACCATCGGCAGGTACCGGAAGATCAGGAAGAACAGCAGCGGCAGGACGGCCAGCGAGTAGAGCTGCCAGTCCCGACGGAGGGCCTGGCGCCAGCTCCGGCGCCGCCGCGGGTGTGGCGCGGGGCGCGCGGACCCCGCCGCAGCTCGGGGCGCGGCCGGCGGCGGAGGCCGTAACGTCGATGTCATCCTCGCCCTCCTAGTCGGAGTGCGGGACGGCCACGAGGGGCTGGACCCGCGCCGACGTGAGCAGTTCCCGTTGGTGACCGACCTGGCGCTCGACGCCTGTCAGCCGCAGCGGCACGGCGGCCGCCACGTCGCCACTGGACCTGCCGAACCGCAGCTCGACGTCGCCGGGTTCGACGATGCGTCGCCCGGACAGCCCGACGAACGACGCGACGTCGGCCGGTACGCCGAAGGTCACGTGCGCCGCCTCGCCGGCCTCCAGCGGCACCCGGGTGAAGCCGACCAGCCGGACCACCGGGCGGGTGGTCTGCGCGACCGGGTCGTGCAGGTAGAGCTGCACGACCTCGACGCCGGCCCGCGCGCCGGTGTTGCGGATGGTGATCCGCACCCGGGCCGTACCGTCGACCGGCCAGGCCGCCGGGTCGGCGGGGTCCTGCTCGTCCGCCGGCCCCAGCACCGTGGCGTCGGACCAGTCGAATGTGGTGTAGCTCAGCCCGTGGCCGAACGGGTACGCCGGCGTCGGATCGACCGACGAGACCTCGTTGCGGCGACCCAGCGGCGGCATCAGGTAGGTGCCGGGCAGTCCGCCCGCGTCGCGGGGAACGCTCACCGGCAGGCGCCCGGACGGATTCACCTCGCCGGTGAGCACCTCGGCGAGTGCCTGCCCGCCCCGCTGGCCGAGGAAGAACGCCTGCACCACGGCGGCCGCCGCGTCGACCTCGGGACCGAGCGCGTACGGCCTCCCGGTCATCAGCACCAGGACGACTGGGGTGCCGGTGGCAAGGACCGCCCGGACCAGGTCGGCCTGGACGCCCGGCAGCAGCAGGTCGGCGGCGTCGCAGCCCTCGCCGGAGGTGCCCCGGCCGAACATGCCCGCCCGGTCGCCGACGGCGAGCACGCAGACGTCGGCGGCGGCGGCCGCGGCGACCGCCGCCGGGATGCCCGAGGTGTCCTCGCCGGTGACTGCGCAACCCGGCTCGTGGGTGAGCTGCGGGACCCGGCGGGCCAACTCGTCGCGCAGCGAGGGGATGTCCAGCCCGAGCCCGTACCCGCTGTGGTGCACGCCGACGTGGTTGGGGAAGGTGTAGCAGCCGAGCAGGGCCATCGGGTCGTCGGCGAGCGGACCCACCAGGGCGACCCGTCGGCCGGCGGACAGCGGCAGCACGCCCGTGTTGCGCAGCAGGACTACTGATTCCCGGGCCAGGCGTACGGCGACGTCCTGGCTGGTCTCGTCGTCGAGGCGCAGGTCCGCCGCGTCGTCGGGCAGTTCCCGCCAGTCCTCGTCGAGCAGGCCGACCTCGATCTTCTGGGTGAGCACCCGGCGGAGCGCGCGGTCGATCAGCGCCTCGTCGACCTCGCCCCGGCGGACCGCCGCCACCAGCGGGGGGCCGAAGGCGTCAACTGTGGGCAGTTCGACGTCGATCCCGGCGCGCAGGGCGAGCCGGGCCGCGTCGGTGCCGTCCGCGGCGACGCCGTGCAGGGTCTGCAGGAAGCGCACGGCGAAGTAGTCGGCGACCACGGTGCCGGTGAAGCCCCACTCGTCGCGCAGCAGACCGGTCAGCAGCTCCTCGTCGGCGGCGACGGGAAGGCCGTCGATCTCGGCGTAGGAGTTCATCACCGAGCGGGCACCCCCGAGCCGCAGGGCCATCTCGAACGGCGGCAGGATCACGTCGGCCAGCTCGCGGGGACCCATCGGCACGGGGGCCAGGTTGCGCCCGCCCCGGGAGGCGGAGTAGCCGGCGAAGTGTTTCAGGGTGGCCACGACACCTGCGCGTTCCAGACCGCGCACGTACGCCGCCCCGGTCGTCCCCACCAGGTACGGGTCCTCGCCGATCGTCTCCTCGGTGCGGCCCCAGCGGTAGTCCCGGGTCACGTCGAGGACGGGCGCCAACCCCTGGTGGACGCCCGCTGCGCGCATCGACCGCCCGATCCGGCCGGCCATCTCCTCGACCAGTTCGGGATCGAAGGCCGCGCCCCAGCCCAGCGGGGTGGGGTAGACGGTGGCCCGCCAGGCGGCGAAGCCGGTGAGGCACTCCTCGTGCACCTGCGCCGGGATTCCGAACCGGCTGGCGGCCACGATCTGCGCCTGGGACGCGGCAAGCGACCGGGCGCCGAGCACCGGGTCGACGGGCGCGGTGCCGAACGGGCGGGTGAGCTGGCCGAGCCCGTACCTGATGATCTCGGCCCAGGGCGGCGTGCCGTCGATCATGTCGGACTGGTGCGGAGCGACGCCCTCGCCGGACGCCTCGGCGCCGACCCAGACCCCGACCAGCTGGGCGATCTTCTCCTCCAGCGACATCAACGACACGAGTGCCTCGACCCGCTCGGCAGGCGGCAGGTGCGGATCGCGCCACGGCGCGACACCGCTGTCGACGGGCGACTGACTTCTCATGCCGAGACCCCTTAGCTCCGGCCACATCCGCGCCCTGAGAGGCCAGCTTCGCGGCGGACATTTCACGATCCGAAATTTTCCGGAAACCTGCGTAACCTTTTCGGCAACCTAAGTGTCCCGCCGGGGCATGTCAAGAGGTTCATCGATGCCTCTGTGGGACCGATTCCTGCGCTCGGTCAGGCGATCGCTGACGCTCTGTTGCGAGCGAACGACGCCGACGCGGGGAACGGGGGGATCGACAGTTGGATCGGCTGGCGTGAATGGCCCGTCATGTTAGGGTCTTCCGAAACTTTCGGATGCTGTTGGGGCTGCGATGACAGAGCACCGCCCGCTCGACCCACCCGCCTCCACCACCATCGCGACCATCGCCAACGACGTCGGGGTCTCGGTCGCGACGGTTTCCAAGGTCCTCAACGGCCGAGGTGATGTGGCGCCCGGCACCAGAGCGCGGGTCGAGGAGAGCCTGGACCGCCACCGGTACCAGCGCCGCAACCGCCGGTCCTCGTCCGGCGGCGGGCGCGTGGATCTCGTGTTCCACGAGTTCGACACCGGTTGGGCGATGGAGATCCTGCGCGGCGTCGAGGCGGTGACAAGCGCCGCCGGGCTCAATCTGTCCGTCGCCCAGCTCGACGGCGCGCACCGCCCGCCGCCACGCTGGCTGGACGCACTGCTCGCCGACCGTCCACTGGGGGTGGTGTTCGTCCTCTCCCACCTGGCCGAGGTCCAGCAGCAGCACCTGCGACGCCACGGCATCCCGTTCGTCGTCGTCGACACCGACAGCGCGACCTCGGCGTCGGTGCCCACCGTCGGGTCCAACAACTGGAACGGCGGCCTGCTCGCCGCCCGGCACCTGCTGGACCTGGGACACCGGAGGATCGCCATCATCTCCGGCCCACCCGACGTGCTCTGCAGCCGCGCCCGCGCCGCCGGCTTCCAGTCCGCGCACGAGGAGGCAGGGGCGCCGATCGACCGCGAGTTGACCCGTTACGGCAGCTTCTCGGCGGGTGCCGGGCACAGCCACGGGCTGCAACTGCTGCGGCTGGCGGACCGGCCCACGGCCATCTTCGCCGGCTCGGACATCCAGGCGATGGGGGTGCTCCGGGCCGCGCGGCAGTGCGGCCTGCGCGTGCCCGAGGACCTTTCGGTGATCGGGTACGACAATCTGCCCGTCTCGGCCTGGACCGACCCGCCTCTCACCACCATCAACCAGCCGCTGCGCGACATGGCCGGCATCGCCACCCAGATGCTGCTCGAACTGGCGCGCGGCAACGAGCCGGCGACCAGCCGGATCGACCTGGTGACCGAGTTGGTCGTCCGGGAGAGCACCGCGCCCCCCGCCCAGCCGCACTGACCCTGTGAGGACCCGTGCCGCATCCACCCCCGCACCTCGACGACCTGGAGCGATACTCGCCCACGATCGTCGAGCCCGACGACCTCGACCAGTTCTGGAGCGACACCCTCGCCGAGGCGGCCGCCCGACCGGTGCTCGTCGACGTCCGCCCCGAGCCCACCGACCTGCCGCTGCTGGACTGCTGGAACGTCACGTTCGCGGGTTTCGGCGGCGACCCGGTCCGCGCCTGGTACACCCGTGCGGCGGGGGCGCGAGGCCCACTGCCCGCCGTTGTGGAGTACGCCGGGTACGGCCGTGGCCGTGGACTACCGCACGAGCGGCTCACCTGGCCGGTGGCCGGGTACGCGCACCTGCTGATGGACAACCGGGGCCAGGCGGGGCAGTACGGCGCCGGCGACACCCCCGACCCGCACGGCGCTCCCGGCGGCCCGTGGCCTGTCACCTGGGGAATCCTCGATCCGCGTGACTACCACTACCGCCGGCTGATCACCGACGCGGTCCGGGCGGTCGAGGCGGTCCGCGCCCTGCCGGGGGTCAACGCGGGCCGGGTCGCCGTGGTCGGCAACAGTCAGGGCGGTGGTCTCGCGTTGGCCGTGTCAGGCCTGGTGGACGACCTCGCGGCGGTGCTGACCACCGCGCCGTTCCTCTGCGACATGCGGCGGGCCGTCCAGCTCAGCGACGTCCCGCCGTACGGCGAGATCGCCCACTACCTGGCCGTGCACCGGGAGGCCGAGGAGGCGGTGTGGCGCACGTTGTCCTACGTGGATGCCGTCAGCCTCGCGCGGCGTGCCACGGCGCCCGCGCACTTCGGGGTCGGCATGCGCGACACCGTCTGCCCGCCGAGGACCGGCTTCGCCGCCTACAACCAGTACGGCACCGCGTCCGGTCGACAGGTCCCGCCGGAGCGGGAGATCCACGTCTACCCGTTCAACGGCCACGAGGGCGGCGAGGCAGTCCACGTCCGTCGTCAGCTGCGCTGGCTCGGCGCGAGGCTCCGTCCGACGTACTGAGCGAGCGCCACCCCACCTGCGGCGCAGGCGAAGGGGCGGCGACGGATTCCGCCGCCGCCGCTTTCAGCCCGCCGTACCCCGGTAGAGCCGGCTGACCGTCTCGGCGACGCAGACCGGCTTGCCACCGCCGTCGCTCTCCACGGTGACCGTCGCGACCAGCTGCACCCCGCCGCTGACCGGGGACACCTCGGTGAAGGTGACGGTGGCCCGGACGGCGGCGCCGACGCGGACCGGGGCGGGGAAACGCACCCGGTTCAGGCCGTAGTTGACCCCCATCGCCACCCCCTCGACCCGGTAGAGCCCCCCGGCCAGCGCCGGCAGCATCGACAGGGTGAGGTAGCCGTGCGCGATCGTCCCGCCGAACGGTCCCCCCGCGGCCCGGACCGGGTCGAGGTGGATCCACTGGTGGTCGTCGGTGGCGTCGGCGAAGAGGTCGACGCGGCTCTGCTCGATCCGCTGCCAGGGACCGGGACCGAGGGTCTCGCCGACCGCGGCGGCCAGCTCGTCGAGGGAGGTGAAGACTCTCATGCCGGGCTCCTTCGAGCTAGAAGGCGTTGACGCCGGTGAGCGCGCGTCCGATGAGGAGGTGCTGGATCTGACTGGTGCCCTCGTAGAGGGTGGCGACCCGGGCGTCGCGCAGGTACTTGCCGACCGGGTACTCGTCGATGTAGCCGTACCCCCCGAAGACCTGGACCGCGTTGTTGGCCGCGCGTACGGCGGCCTCGCTGGCGAACAGTTTGGCCATCGACGCCTCGGTGGCGAACGGCTGGTCACGGTCGATCAGGTCGGCGACCCGCCACACCAGCAGGCGGGCGGCGGCGGTGTCCACCGCGATGGTGGAGAGCAACTGCTGCACGAGCTGATGGCCGGCGATCGGCTTGCCGAACTGGGTCCGCTGCCCGGCGTAGCCGACAGCGGCGTCGAGGCAGCCCTGGGCGATGCCGACGCAGCCGGCGGCGACCGACATCCGCCCCTTCGCCAGGGTGGCCAGGGCCAGGCGGAACCCGGCGCCCTCGGCGCCGAGGCGTGCCGCGTCGGGTACGCGTACCTCGTCGAAGCGCAGCTCGCCGGTGGCCTGCCCGCGCAGGCCGAGCTTGCCGTGGATCTCCCGGCGGGTCAGCCCCTCGCTGTCGGTGGGCACCAGGAACGCGGTGATGCCCCGGTGGCCGGGGCCGCCGGTGCGGGCGAAGACGAGGGCCACGTCGGCTGTGGTGCCGTTGGTGATGAACGTCTTGGTGCCGGTGAGCAGCCAGTCGTCGCCGTCGCGGACCGCTCGGGTCCGCAGCGCGGCCGCGTCCGAGCCGCTGTCCGGCTCGGTCAACGCGAAGCATCCGAGGGCGGTGCCGGCGCAGAGCCGGGGCAGCCACTCGGCCCGCTGCGCGGCGGAGCCGTGGGCGGCTATCGACTTCGCGACGAGGCCGAGCGAGACCGAGACGATGCCGCGTACGGCCGAGTCGCCCCGGCCGAGCTCCTCCAGGACGAGGCAGTACGCGAGGTGGTCGCCGCCGGAGCCGCCGTCGGACTCGGCGATGGTCAGGCCCAGGAAGCCCAGGTCGCCGAGCATGCCCACGACTGCCGGGTCGACCGACTCGCGCCGGTCCCAGGTGGCCGCGTGCGGCACCAGCTCCCGGTCGACGAACTCGGCGGCGAGTTGTCGGACGGCCACCTGTTCGGCGGAGAGGGTGAGCTCCATGGCCCATAAACTAGCGGTGATAGTTTACCGCGTCCAGAGCGGATGATCACCGGTCCTGGTCGGGCCCCGGACCAGGCACCGCCACGAACGCGCGCGCCAGCTCGGTGCGGGAACGGATGCCGAGCCTGTGGAACACGTTGCGCAGGTGGTGGTCGATCGTGCGGGTGGACAGGAACATCCGGGCGGCGATCTCCCGGTTGGTGGCGCCCTCGGCGACGAGCTGGGCGATCCGCAGCTGCTGGCCGGTGAGCAGCCGTGCCGCCGGCAGAGCCGGTGGTCCTACCGACTCCCCGGACGCGCGCAGCTCCGAGGTGGCCTGATCGGCCCAGGACCCCACCCCGAGCAGGGTGAACGTCTCGCGGGCGCGGTGCAGGTGCCCACGGGCGTCGCGGGGGCGCCGGCTGCGGCGCAGCTCCCGGCCGAACAGCAGCTCGGTACGCGCCCGTTCGAACGCGCCGGCCTCCGTCGGGTGCAGCCGCAGCGCGGTCTGGAACTCCCGGTCGGCCTCCACGCTGCCCCGGGGTGCGAGCAACGCGTGACACCTGGCGGACAGCGCCCGACGCAGTGGACTGGCGGTGCTGCTGGCCCAGCGGTCGAACACCGTGAGAGCGGCAGTCGCCGCCGGGCGGTGGGCCAGGTGAGCCGCCGCCTCGACCAGGTACGGGGTGGCCATCACCTGCACCAGGACCTGCCCGCGTCCGGTGCCCAGCCGCGCCAGCGACGCCAGTCGGGTCGCCGCCTCGTCGTGCCGACCGTCGACCAGGTCGAGGACCGCAAGCGCCCACCCCGCGAGCGCGTGCGGGCGGCTGCCCGGTGTCGGCGCCTCACCGATCTCCCGGATCCACCGCAGGCTCGTGTCGCGGTCGGCCCGGACGGCGGCCAGCACGGCGAGCATGCCGAGGTGGACGTTCGCGCCATTGGTCTGACCGCTCACGCGGGCGACCCGCAGCCCCTCGCGGGACGTCTCCGCCGCCGTCTCGTGCCGTCCGAGCCAGTACTCGGCGACCGCCCGCAGCTCCAGCGCCCGGGAGAGCATGGACAGCTCGCCCCGGTCCCGGGCCAGGGCGACGGCCCGATCGGCGAGCCGGTGCGCGGCGCCGTCGACGGCGACCACCAGGCCGGCGGCCGCCGCGCAGGCGAGCGCGGTGGGGGTCAACGCCGGGCCGGTCAACCGGCCGCCCAGCACCACCGCCCGGCGCAGCGCCGGGCCGCCCCGCTCGTGATCGCCCCGCAGCGTCGCCGCCACCCCGGCGACCAGACAGTTCATCAGCTCCAGGGCCGGCGGGTCGTTCGGGCGCCGCAGCGCCGCCGCCCGGTGCCCGACCTCCGCGTACCGGTACTGGTCTCCGGCGAAGCAGACGGCCTCTCCGGCGCGGACGAGACCGGTCAACGCCTGGGCCCGGTCGGCGTCGGCGACCGAGTCGGCGGCGGCGAGCAGGGTCGCCGACGCGTCCGCTGCCGGCTCGCAGCGCAGCTCCAACTCCCCGCGCAGCAGACCGGCGCGCCCGTCGACGACCCCCGCGGGGGCGGCACGGAGGCGGTCGAGCAGCAGTCGCGCCTGATCGGGTCGGCCGGCGGTCCAGGCGTAGCGGGCGGCGGACAGCAGGCGGGCAGCGGCGTGCGCCGGATCGGCGCTGAGATCGGCGGCCCGGCGCAACGCGGCGGAGGCGGCGGACCAGTCCCGCTCCCCGTCGGCCGCGGCCTGCTCCAACTCGGCGGCGAGAGCGGGGTCGGCGCCCTCCGCCGCGGCGGCGAGGTGCATCGCCCGCCGGAGACGCCGCGTACGCGGATCGAGCGCGTCGGCGAGCAGCCGGTGCGCCGCCCGACGCTCCGCGAGCGGTGCGCTGGCCGCGACCATCGCGCGGGCCAGCGGGTGGTGGAACGTGACGCCGCCGGGCTCGACGCGGACCAGGCCGGCGACCTCCGCCGGGGCGAGCGCCTCGGCGGCGGCCCGCGCCGGCGCGCCCGGCCCGCTATCCTCGTCCAACGCGGCGAGCAGCAGCAGGCGGCGGGTGGATGGCGGCAGCCGGTCCAGCCGGGCCCGGTAGGCGCGGCCCAGCGCGCCGTCGGCCGGTGGCGCGGTGGGCAGTGACTCCTCGCCCCGCCACTGCCCAGGGGTGAGCACGTCGGCGAGATCCCCCAGGGCCTGCGGGTTACCGCCGCCGATCGCGCCGAGCGCGGCGACCACAGGCGCGGCGGGCCGCTCGGGCAGTCGGTCGGTGCCGGCGGCGTCGCCGTGCCGTCGACGCCGCAGCCGGAGCCGGTCGGCCAGGACGGCCGCGCTCTCCCGTTCGGTGAGCGGCCGGAGCCGGCACGCGGGTATCCCGTCGATGGTGGCGGCGGCGTCCGCGGTGAGCAGGACGACGACCGGCAGGCGCCGCAGGCGGCGCGCGGCGAAGGCCAGCACCCGTCCGGTCTGCGGGTCACCCAGGTCGACGTCGTCCATCGTGACCAGCAGCGGACGATCCCGGGCGGCGGCGGCGAGCAGCCCGAGCACGCCCATCGACAGCGCGAGTTGACGGGCGTCGGGGCAGTCCTCCCCGCTCAACGCCCGTCGCACCAGGTGCCGTTGCTCCCTGGGCAGGACGGCGGTGCGGTCGAGCAGCGGGTCGAGCAGGCGTTGCAGCCCGGCGTACGGCAGGGCGGCCTCCTCGGCGAGCCCGGTGCCGGCGAGCACCGTGGTGGCGCGGCCCTCGACGTGCCGGTGGGCGTGACCGACAAGGGCGGTGCGGCCCGATCCGGGCTCACCGTGCACCAGCAGGGAACCGCCGCCGTCGGTGATGCCGTCGAGCAGGCCCCGGATGGTCAGGCACTCGTCGTCCCGGCCACGCAGCACGGTTAGTTGCACTCTTGATGCAGTAACCATGCGTCCCAGTGTCACCCATCGGTAACCGGATGGAAAGAGGGGGACGAAGGCCGGCCGGGCCCGGGATCAGTCGGCCGCCACCTCGGCCAGCAGGGCACCCACCGTACGGGCCATCACCGCGCGTGCCGCGTCCACGCCGAGCCCGAGGCCGTCGCGCAGCATCGACCAGGCCGACCACATGCTCGCCGCCACCAGCGCGTTGAGCAGCTGCTCCCGCCCTCGTCCGGCCCGCGCCAGCTCGGCGGCGAACAGGTGCTCGACCTCGTCGCGGACCCGGTCGATGTGCTTGAGGCGGTTGCGGCGCAACTGCTCCGAGACCGGCTCGCGCATCTGGGCGGCCCGCGCCGACGGCGCGACGAGCTGGAGCAGCCGGGCTCGCTGCCGGCAGTACGCGTCGACCCGCTTGGCCAGCGGCAACCCGGGTGGGATCGGCCGGTAGGCGGAGTCCTGCTGGCGGAGCACCTCGGCGCCGCTCGCCTCGAACAGGGTCTCCATGTCCTTGAAGTTGGTCCAGAGCGTCCGCAGCGAGATGCCGGCCCGTTCGGCGATGCGTTCCCCGGTCGGCCGCAGGTCGCCCTCGGAGATGAGCGCGAGGTGCGCCTCGACGATGGCCGCGCGGGTGCGCTCCGCCCGGGCGGTCCGCCCGTCGACCCGCCCCGTCGCCTCGACCGTCTCCATCCGCCTTCGCCCCCTCACCGCCACGGCGTCTCCCGCCGCGTCGCCGAGTCTAGCCACGCGATGATCAGCCGGTGGCGGCCGGTGACGATGGAGCGCGGACATAAATTTGCAGCCATGGTGCGGATAGTAGGAGGGCTGATCTGTCTCGGTCAACGCCCCCCGCCGCCGCGCCGGAGCCCGCGCAGCCGTACGACCGGGTGTGGTCACGAGCGGCCACACCCGGTCGACGGCCGGTGGTACGGGTGGTCAGGAGACGGTCGGCACCCCGTTCGCGGGTGGCGCGACAGGCGCCGCGGTGTACTCCTTGACCGCGCCGTCCGCCTCGTCGGTCTCGTACGCCGGCCCGAAGTAGCTCTGCACTCCCCCACTCACCCGGCTCAGCCGCTGGCCGCCGTAGCCGGAGTGGTCGTTCGCGGAGAAGCGCAGCGGCACCAGCCCGGGGCCCTGGAAGCCGCCCTTCTGCACGGCCTCGAGCACCTTCTCCCGGGTGAGGTCCTTGCCGGCGGCGAGCAGCGCCTGCACGAACAGGTAGCCGACCGACATGCCGTAGACGGTGTTGCCGTCGAAGGGCGCGTCCCCGTTGTGCTCCTTGTTCACCTTCATGAAGAGCTGGACCCACGGGTTCGCGGTGTCGTTCTGCATCGGCAGGTAGTTGGTGCCGATCATGCCCTCCAGCAGCGGCGCGGCGGCGCCGAGTTGCTTGGCCAGGGTGGGGTGGTCGGCGCCCACGTTGGAGACCAGCCACTGCGGCTTGAAGCCCAGCCGCGCGGCGGTGCCGATGGACAGCGCCGTGAAGCCCGGAACCGTGGCGAGCACCACGACCTGGCAACCGGCCGCCTTGAACGCGCCGATCTGCGGCGCCACGTTGGTGTTGCTGGTGACGTACGTCTGTTTGACCGCCACCGCACCGGCGCCCAGGACCTTCTCCACGCCGACCAGGCTGTCCCGGCCGAAGTCGTCGTCCTGGCCGAGGAAGCAGACCTTCTGTCCGGCCAGGTTCGCCTTCGCGTAGTTGGCGAGGATCTTGCCCTCCACCGTGTAGTCCGGGTTGAACCCGAACGTGCCCGGATACTTGTCCGGCTGGTCCCAGCTGCGGCTGCCGGAGGCGACGAACAGGTCGGGCACCCGGTTGCTCTTGAGGAAGTCGAGCACGCCCGTGTGCGTCGGCGTGCCGAGGCCGTTGAGGATGGCGAAGACCTTGTCCTGGAGGACGAGCTGGCGGACCACCTGCTGGGTGTTCGCCGGGTTGTAGCCGTCGTCCATGATCTTGTAAGTGATCTTGCGACCGTGCACGCCGCCGGCCGCGTTGACGTAGTCGAAGTACGCCTTCGTCGCCGGAGCGATCTTGGAGTATCCGGCCGAGGCCGGCCCGGTCAGCGGCATGTGGGTGCCGACGACGATCTCGGTGCCGGTGACGCCCGGCACCGCTGCCCCGCCGGGGCCGGAACCGTCGTCACTGCAAGCGGCGGCGGCGACCAACAGGGCTATGGTGCTGGCGATCGCGAGACCGCGTTGTGCCGTACGGTGCATGAGGAACACCGACCTTTCTCGGTCCGGTTCTGTCGGGAACGGTGTGGTGGTGGGGCGCCCGGCCGAGGCCGGGCCGGAAACAGCTCAGGAATGCCGGGCCGACCAGCGGGCCAGCAGTGCCCGGCCCAGACGAGACAGCAGGCCCTGCACACCGCCGGGGGCGGCGATCATGACGACGATCAGGGTGAGTCCGAAGATCGCCAGGGGGAGGTTGCCCTCCAGCCGTTGGGCCACCGCGGGCGAGAGCGTGAGCAGCTCCGTCGCGGAGTGGGTGAGATCGGGCAGGGCCACGAGCAGCACGGCCCCCCACAGGGCGCCGGTCAGCCGACCGAGACCACCGATCACGACTGCCATCAGCAGGAACAGCGACAGGGTCAACGAGAACGCGCCGGGCGACACGCTCTGCGCCAGCACCGCCAGCAGCGCGCCGCCGAGACCGGCGGTGGCGGCGCTGACCACGAACGCGAGGACCTGGGTACGGGCCACGTGGATGCCGGCGAGGCGCGCGGCCACCTCGTCGTCGCGGACGGCCCGGAAGGTACGCCCGTACCGGCTGCGGATCAGGTTGGCCAGCAGCAGCAACGCGAGCAGGGTCGCCGCGCCGGTCAGCCAGAGCTGCCACCGCTCGTAGGGGAAGTACGGGCCGAGCGACGCCGGCGGCGGCTCCACAGGCACCGACAGGCCCTGCTCGCCGTTGAGGACACCGTCGAAGGTCACGGCAAGCGCCGGCACGACGACGGCCACGGCGAGCGTGACCCCGGCCAGGTAGGGGCCGCGCAGCCGGGCAGCGGCCACGCCGACCACCGCGCCCACCGCGACAGTGCTGACGATCGCCGCGCCCAGCGACAGCGGCAGCAGCCAGCCGCCGGTCATCCCCCGGTCGGCGAACGCGTTCTGGCACAGGGCCACGGTGTACGCCCCGACGGCCATCAACGCCCCGTGCCCGAGCGAGAGCTGACCGTTGAGCCCGGTGAGGACGGTCAGGCCGGCGGTCGCGCAGAGGTAGGCGGCCACCGTGGCGAGCTGGAAGTTGCGGAACGGCTCGACCGTGTAGCTGACCGCCACCAGCAGCACCCCGACGGCGAGCACGACGGCGAGGTGACGCAGCAGGGTGGAGCCGCGGCGCCGGTCGGCCGGTCGGTCACCCGGCTCGGCCGGGCGGTGTCTCGGCGGCAGGACCGCCCCGGTGGCGCTCACACCCGCCTCGCCGCGACCGGGGCGAACAACCCGCCGGGCCGGACCAGCAGCACCGCCAGCAGCAGGACCAGCACCGCCAGGGGCGTGAGGTCACTGCCGGCGTACCCGCTGACGTACGAGAGCAGCAGGCCCACCACCAGCCCTCCGACCACCGCCCCCGGTGGACTGTCCAACCCGCCGACCACCGCCGCGGTGAACGCCGAGACGAACACCAGGTCCATGGCGTGCGGATGCAACCCCAGCTCGGTCGGGATGACAAGCATGGCGGCCAGCGCGCCCACCCCGGACGCCAGCGCCCAGCCGAGCGTCAACATGCCACCGACGTTGACCCCGAGCAGGCGGGACACCTCCGGCGCGAAGGCCGCAGCGCGCATCCGCAGACCGACAGGGGTACGGGCGAACATCCAGGCCAGCCCACTGACCACCACCCCGATCGTGGCGAAGACGAACAGGTCGTACGGCGACAGCACCGCGACCCCGCCCACGGTGAGGGCCGAGCGGGAGAACGGCGTCTCGGCAGGGCGGAACTCGTTGCCGTACACCATGCCCAGCACGGCCTGGATCAGCAGCACCAGCCCGAGCGCGACGATCACCGGGTTGAGCGGTGAGGCGTGGTCGACGTGCCGCATCACGACGCGGTCCACCACCGCGCCCAGCAGCAGCCCGGCGACGATCGCCACGCCGAAGCCCAACCAGTACGAGCCGGTCGCGGCGGACACCGAGTAGGCGACGTACGCGGCGGCGACGGCCATCGCGCCCTGGGCGAAGTTGACGACCCGTGCCGCCCGCCAGATGAGCACCAGGGCCAGCGCGAACGCGGCGTACACCGCGCCCCGGGACAGGCCGTCGACGGTGAGGAAGACGAAGCGGTCCAACAGTCCTCCTTTCCGGGGACGAGGTGGTGGTCAGAAACCGAGGTACGCGTGGCGCAGGTCGACGTCGTCGCGCAACCTGGCCGCCGGGGCGGCGACGACGACCCGGCCGAGGGACATCACGACGCCCTGGTCGGCGACGGCGAGCGCGCTGCGGACGTTCTGCTCGACCAGGAGCACGGTCAGGCCGGTCCGGTCGCGCAGTTGCCGCAGCAGGGCCATCGTCCGGGCGACCACCCGGGGCGCCAGGCCGAGCGACGGCTCGTCGAGCAGCAGCAGTCTCGGCCGACCGACAAGCGCCCGGCCCAGCGCGAGCATCTGCCGTTCGCCGCCGGAGAGCTGGTGCCCGAGATGCCGGCGGCGGCGGGCGAGCGGCTCGAACAGCTCGTACACCTCGTCGAGGGCGCGGCCCGCGTCGGCCCGGTCACGCCGCCACAGCCCGCCGAGGCGCAGGTTCTCGTCGACGGTCAGCTCGCTGATCACGCCCCGCCCCTCCGGCACGTGCGCCATGCCACGCCGGACGAGCTGCTCCACGGGCGTACCCCGCAGGTCCTCCCCGGCCAGGACCACCTGACCGGCGCTCGGGCGGATCATGCCGGAGAGCGCGCGCAGCAGGGTGGTCTTGCCGGCGCCGTTGGCGCCGACGACGGCGGCGATCGTGCCCGCCGGGATGGTGAGGTCGACGGCCCGCAGCACCGGCGCGGCTCCGTAGCCGGCCACCAGGCCACGCACCACGAGCAGATCCGGCGCGCTCATAGGGCCTCCTCGACCAGGGCGCCCAGATAGGCGTCGGTAACCGCCGGGTCGTCGCGGATCTCGTCCGGGGTTCCGGCGGCGATCACCCGACCGAAGTCGAGCACCACCAGTTCGTCGCAGACAGCCATCACCAGGTCCATGTGGTGTTCCACGAGCAGCACCGCGCACGGGTCGTCGTCGCGCCGGGGCAGCTGGCGGACCAGCTCGGCCAGCTCGGCGATGTCGTCGGCGCCGAGACCGCCGGCGGGTTCGTCCAGCAGCAGCAGTCGGGGCCGCGCGGCGAGCGCGCGGGCCAGGGCCACCCGCTGGCGTACGGCGAAGGGCAGCGTGCCCGGCGCGGCGTCGGCGTGCTCGGCGATGCCCAGGCTGTCGAGGATGTCCAGGGCCTCCCGACGCAGTCGCCGCTCGTCGCGGTCGCTGGCCGGCAGGCCGAACAGCGCCGCCGCGAATCCCGCACGCGCGGTGTGCGAGGCGCCGGTCAGCACGTTCTCCAGCACGGTGAGCCCGGCGAACAGTCCGGTCCCCTGCAGGGTCCGGGCGATGCCGAGCCGGGTCAGCCGGTGCGGCCGGGGCCGCAGCGGCCGGCCGTCGAGGGTCAACGAACCGGTGTGCGGCGCGACGAAACCGCAGATCACGTTGAACAGCGTGGTCTTGCCGGCGCCGTTGGGACCGATGACGCCCACCACCCGGTTGGGTGGCACGCGCAGCGAGACGTCGTCGAGGGCGGTGAGGCCGCCGAAACGGACGCCGATCTGGTGCAGTTCGAGGCCTCGCTCCATCACCCATCCCTCTGCCGTGGCGGGTGTTATTTACACTCGCAGTGTACGTTTCTTGGGAATTGCGTCAAGACCTTCGATGATCGGACGCGGACGGGGCGGCCGCCCGCCGGCGGCCGCCCCGAAACCCCACGGTCAGGCGCTGGGGCAGGTGTTGCGGTACTCCTCGATCTGCGAGCCGCTCGGCCCCGGGCAGAGGAACTGCTCGTAGCGGGTGTCGTCGTCGACGAACCGCTTCAGCCAGGCCACCATCTGCCGCGCCGTCGGCGTGTTCACCGTCTGCGGGAAGAAGTGGCTCGCGCCGTTCAGCTCCAGGTAGGCCTTCTCGGCCGAGGCCGGGATGCTCGTGTAGAACGGCACCGAGTGCGACGCGACCGGGGCGACGCTGTCGCTCTCCCCACCGATGATCAGCGTCGGCACCCGCAGCTCGGACCAGCTCTTGTCCAGGTTCCACGGCGCCAGCGGCACCGCGGCCTGCAACGACGGCCGAGCCGAGGCCGCCTCCAGGCTGCCCCCGCCGCCCATCGAGTGACCGGCCACTGCGAGCCGGCTGCTGTCGATCCGGCTGCGCACCGAGCTGCGCTCGGTGAGGTAGTCCAGCGCGGCGAGCAACTGCCGGCCACGGCTGTCCGGCTGGTCCAGCCGGGTGTTGGTCTCGATGCCGATCACCACGAAGCCGTGCGAGGCGATCCGCGGTCCGAGCCAACTGATGCTGGACCAGGCGGCGGTGTAGCCGGGCGAGATGGCGATGGCGCCGAAGGTGCCCTCGCTGGTGCTGGTCGGGTAGTAGATGACGCCGCCGCCGAAGCCGGTGACGCTGAGCGAGGACACACTCTGCGACGCGGTGGCGAAGGGGCCGCGGCTGGCCTCCAGGATCGCGGTGGTCGGGTCGGGGCCCCGCTCGTACGGGCTGTCAGCCTGGGCGACGCCGGACGGGCCGGCCAGGACGGCGCCGGCGACCAGGGCGGCGGCGAAGCCGAGCCGGGCTGCCATGGAACGGGGACGGGTGGTGGTTGGTGAGGACACGTCGGGCGCTCCCTAGGGTCGAGGGATATCGACGTGTGTCAGTTTTGGCCGCACCGCCGGTCCGCGCATCGGTGAAATCACCAGTCCTGCGGCATGGATTGCGTTTTGACCCCCTGGCCGGGGGTAGCAGGGCAAACGCCCGCTCGTAAGCGCTCCATGGAGGGGTTCGTCCAGTGGATTCCAGCAAGCCCGCCGAGGCTGTCAAGAACGTCGTGAAGACCGCCTCAGAGAAGATCGCCGACGCGTTGACGCCGGAGGTGCCCGGCGCGCCCGGAAGTGCGCCGCCGACGATCGATGAGCCGACTGCCCCGCACGACCCCCTGCCGCCGAAGCCGGAACAGGGTGCGCCGCAGACGCGTACGCCCACCGGTGCCGAGACCGGCGCGCCGACGACCGCGAACGGTCAGCAGGGCGCCTGGCTGACCACCGCGAACGGCGCGCGGCTGCGCGACACCGACCACTCGCTCAAGGCCGGACCCCGCGGCCCGGTCCTGCTCCAGGACCACCACCTGCGCGAGAAGATCACCCACTTCGACCACGAGCGCATCCCGGAGCGTGTGGTGCACGCCCGTGGCGCCGGCGCGCACGGTGTCTTCACCGCGTACGGCACCGCCGAGGCGGTCACCCGGGCCGGCTTCCTGAAGAAGGGACGCGAGACCGAGGTCTTCGTACGGTTCTCCACGGTCCTCGGCTCGCGCGGATCGGCCGACACCGTCCGCGACACCCGCGGCTTCGCCACGAAGTTCTACACCGACGAGGGCACCTTCGACCTCGTCGGCAACAACATGCCTGTCTTCTTCATCCAGGACGCGATCAAGTTCCCGGACATCATCCACGCCGGGAAGCCGCACCCGGACCGCGAGATCCCCCAGGCGCAGAGCGCCCACGACACGTTCTGGGACTTCGTCTCGCTGCACACCGAGGCCCAGCACCACACCATGTGGAACATGTCCGACCGGGGCATCCCCCGCTCGTACCGGACCATGGAGGGCTTCGGCGTCCACACCTTCCGCCTCGTCAACGAGGCAGGTGAGACGGTGCTGGCCAAGTTCCACTGGAAGCCCAAGCTCGGCGTGCACTCCCTGACCTGGGAGGAGGCGCAGATGCTCAACGGCATCGACCCGGACTTCCACAGGCGCGACCTCTACGACGCCATCGAGGCCGGCGCGTACCCGGAGTGGGAGCTCGGCATCCAGGTCTTCCCGGACACCCCCGAGGAGACCTTCGCCGGCATCGACCTGCTGGACCCGACCAAGATCGTGCCGGAGGAGCTGGCGGAGGTGCAGCCGATCGGACGGCTGGTCCTCAACCGGACGCCGACGAACTTCTTCGCCGAGACCGAGCAGGTCGCCTTCCACCTCGGGCACCTGCCGCCCGGCATCGACGTCACGAACGACCCGCTGCTCCAGGGCCGGCTCTTCTCGTACCTCGACACGCAGCTCACCCGCCTCGGCGGGCCCAACTTCTCGCAGATCCCGATCAACCGCCCGCACGCCGCGGTGAACGACATGCTGCGCGACGGCTTCCACCAGCACGCCGTGCACGCGGGCGTGGCGCCGTACCGCCCGAACTCGCTGGACGGCGGCAACCCGTTCCCGGCCGGCGACGCCGAGAACGCGTTCGTCGACGTGCCGGTGACCGTGGCACAGGCGCCGAAGGTGCGCGCCAACCCGGCCTCCTTCGACGACCACTACAGCCAGGTCCGCCTCTTCTGGCTGAGCATGTCGCCCGTGGAGCAGGAGCACATCATCCGCGCGTACACCTTCGAGCTGGGCAAGTGCTACCACCAGGCGATCAAGGAACGCCAGCTGCAGAGCCTGGCCAACATCGACCCGGTGCTGTGCGCGCAGGTCGCCACCGGCCTGGGTCTGCCCGCGCCGCAGCCGACCGTGCCGCTCGCCGACGTCGCGCCCAGCCCCGCGCTGTCGCAGGTCGGCCGGGAGTGGCCCACCGACGGCCGTACCGTGGGCATCGTCGTGGACCCGGACGGTGACCTGGACGACCTCGGTCAGGTCCAGCGGGCCATCTTCGAGGCCGGCATGGTGCCGCTGCTGATCGCCCCGCACGGCGGCATGGTGGGCGGCCTGCCGGTGCAGCGCACCTTCGCCACCGGCCGGTCCGTCGAGTTCGACGCGCTCCTGCTGGCCGGCGCGCCGGCACCCGCGCCGGACGCGATCCCGGCCCGCGACGCCAAGGCGGGCCGGCCGGGCCCGGCGACCGTGGACCCGCGCGTGCTGCTCCTGGTCGAGGAGTGCTGGCGGCACGTCAAGGCGATCGGCGCCTGGGGCGCCGGCGTCACGGTGCTGGAGCAGGCAGGCGTGGCCGGCACTCCCGGCATCGTCACGGCGGGCTCCGGCACCGAGGCACTGACCGCGGTGCAGCAGTTGATGGCCGCGCACCGGGTGTGGGAACGGTTCCCGGCCACGGTGGCCTGACACCGTCGGACGTACACGAGGGCTGACCTCCCCCACCTGGGGAGGTCAGCCCTCGGTGCTGCGCCGACCGACGCGGCACGGCCGGCAGCCGTCAGCCGATGGCGGCCAGTCGAGGCAGGACCTCGTCGCCGAGCCGCTGCGCGAACTCCACCGGGTGCCGGTCCGGCGTGACCTGGACCTCGCTCACCCCGAGCGCCGCGTAGTCGGCCACCTCGGCGAGGAACCCGTCGAGATCTTCCAACGGCGGCCGGGACGCCAGCACGGTCTTCTCGATGCTGTCGTAGTCGCGGCCCTCGGCGGCACAGTGCCCCCGCAGCACCTCCAGCTTGTGCGCCACCCCCTGCGCGCCGGTACCGAACAGGTTGCAGGCGTCGGCGTACCGGGCGACCAGCAGCAGCGTCTTCTTCTCGCCACTGCCTCCGATCATGATGGGCGGGTGCGGACGGCTCAACGGCTGCGGCGAGTTGATCGTCTCGGTGAGCTGGTAGTGCCGCCCCTCGAACGGCCCGTTGTCGTCGCTCCACATCTGCCGGCAGATGCGCAACGTCTCCTCCAGCCGCTCGAAACGCTCGGCCACCGGCACCACGGGCACACCGAGACCGCGCTGCTCCCGCTCGTACCAGGACGCCCCGATGCCGAGCCGCGCCCGACCACCGGAGAGCACGTCGAGGGTCGTCACGGTCTTGGCGAGCAGCCCCGGATAGCGGTACATCACGCCGGTGACCAGTACACCCAGCGTCATCCGCCGCGTCCTGCCGGCCACGAAACCCAACGTCGTGTACGCCTCCAGCATCGGTTCCTCGGCCGGGGCCATCGCCTCCATCTGGAAGAAGTGGTCCATCACCGTGAAGGACGCCACCCCGGCCTGTTCGGCGATGGTGGCGGCCTCGGCGAGGGTCGGCGCGATGGCAGCCGGATCGGCCGGAGTCGAGTAGTTCCAGTAGTGCAGCCCGAGCTTCATGTTCGGCACCTCCGTACCCGAGCCTAGTGAGACCGCGTGGGTGGCGCGCGCCGCCGGGACGACGCGCCGAGCCGGCCGGCGACGGCCATTACCTGTTCATGACAATTCGTGGATCACGCGCGGATATCCGGCTGACACCGTCGGTCGGGTGATCCGAGGAACGACTGCCACCGTCGACCGGCCCGACGCCGCGAGAGTCCGGTCCCACCGCCGCAGCGGGACCGGCCCGGCCGCCGGAGCGCCGCGACGGGCCCAGTGGGCCGACGCCGCGAAGGGCGTCTGCATCATCCTTGTCGTCCTGTGGCACGTCGTCGTGAAGGACTACCTGGGGGTCGACTGGCACATCGGCGTCCCGGTGCCCGGCCTGTGGGGGGCGTTGGGCGAGCAGTTCCTGCCGCTGCGGATGCCGCTGTTCTTCACCATCTCCGGGGTCTTCGCGGCGAACGCCGTCCAGCGGCCGTGGCGGGTCCTCGCCCGCGGCCGGGTCGCCGGTTTCCTCTACCTGTACGCCATGTGGCTGCTGATCCACACAGTGGTCCTCGCCGTGGCGCCGGACTTCCCGACCGACCGGGCCACGTCCGTCCTCGGTCTGCTGGAGCAGCTCACCGTCACGCCCTCCAACCTCTGGTACCTGTACGCCCTGGCGCTCTACTTCACCCTGGCGAAGGCGACCCGTACGGTGCCTCGCCTGCTGGTGGTCGTACCCGCCGGGGTGCTGTCCGCGGTCGCCGCCGCCGGCCTGCTGGAGACGCCTGGTAACCGGGCGGGCCTGTACCAGAACCTGGTCTTCTTCCTGGCGGGCCTGTACCTGCGGCCGCAGATCGAGCGGTGGGCGGGCACCGCCACCCGGCGCCGGCTCGTCCTGACCTCGGGCGCCTACTGTCTCGCGCTCGTCGCGATGGCGGTGGCCGGCGCCCAACGGTGGTGGGGTGTGTGGCCGCTGGTGTCCGTCTTGGCTGTCGCGTTCGGTGTCACCGCCGCCGCGCGGTTGGAGCGGTGGCCCACCCTCAGCGGTCGGCTCGCCACGCTCGGCCGGGTCACGCTGCCCGTCTACGTCATCCACATGCCCGTCCTGGCGGTGCTGCACCGGTTGCTGCACGGGCCGGTCTCCGGGCTGGGGGATGTCGGCCAGGGGCTGATCGTGCTCGGCTACCCCGTCGTGCTGACAGGTGTCGTGATCGGCACGAGTCTGGCACTTCATCGGGGCCTGCTGGCGGTACGCGCGGGCTGGCTGTTCGCCCTGCCCGGGACCCGTCGGGTGGAGCCGGCCCGATGAGCGCGTTGGCGCGGGCGTCCGTCGACCTCGGTGCCATCGCCGGGAACGTGCGGATCATCGCGGCGGTCACCGGCACCGACCTGATGGCGGTGGTGAAGGCCGACGGATTCGGCCACGGCGCGGTCCCGGTCGCCCGGGCGGCCCTGCGCGCCGGCGCCGGCTGGCTGGGCGTGACCTCGGTGTCCGAGGCGTTGGCGCTGCGCGACGCGGGCATCACGGCCCCGACGCTGAGCTGGCTGCACCGCCCCGAGGACGACTTCGCCTCGTTGATCGCGGCCGGCGTCGACGTCGGCGTGTCGACGACCACCCACCTGCACGCGGTCGCGGCGGCGGCGCACCGGCTGGGCGCGCCAGCGCTTGTGCAGCTCAAGGCCGACACCGGCCTGGCCCGCAACGGGGCCGGCGGCGACGACTGGCCCGAGCTGGTCGGCTGGGCCCGCAAGTACGAGGTGGAGGGCTCGGTCCGGGTACGCGGCGTGTGGTCCCACCTGGCCGACGCGGACGTGCCGGGCAGTCCCGCCCTGGCCCGGCAGGTGGCGAGCTTCGAGGAGGCGCTGCGGGTTGCCCGTGGCGCCGGCCTCGACCCCGAGCTGGTGCACCTGGCCAACTCGGCGGCCGCGCTGTCGGCGCCGGCCACCCGGTACGACCTCTGCCGGATCGGGCTCGCCCTCTACGGCGTGGACCCGTTCGGCGCGACCGGTCCCGGGACGTTCGGACTGCACGCCGCGATGACGCTGCGGACCACTGTGGTCAACGTCAAGCGGGTGCCGGCCGGCACCGGCGTCTCCTACGGACCGGAGTACGTGACAGGCGCCCCGACCACACTGGCGCTCCTGCCTGTCGGCTACGCCGACGGGCTGACCAGGGCCGCCGAGGGCCGTGCCGCCGTGTGGCTGGGCGGTCGGCGGTGCCCCGTCGTCGGGCGCGTCGCCATGGACCAGTGCGTCGTCGACGCCGGGGACCTGACCGTGTCGATCGGCGATCCGGTGGTGGTGTTCGGCCCCGCCGACGGTGAGCGGACCCCACCGACTGTCGGCGAATGGGCCCGGTGGGCCCGCACCAACCCGCACGAGATCTTGACCGGCATCGGGGCCCGGGTGGCCCGCGATCACCACCACGAAGGGGCAACGAGTTCATGACAACCCGACTGGCACTGCTGTACGGCGGGCAGAGCGGCGAGCACGAGGTGTCCCGCCGGTCGGCGGCGAGCATCCTCGCCGGGCTGGACCGCGACAGGTACCAGGTCACCGAGGTGCTCATCGGCCGCGACGGCGGCTGGCACGTCGACGGCCGCGCGACGCCGCTGCCCCACGCGCTGCGGGTGCTGCGCGCCCAGGACGTGGTCTTCCCGGCCCTGCACGGCCCGTACGGCGAGGACGGCACAGTCGCGTCGCTGCTGGAGTGGCTCGGCGTGCCGTACGTCGGCAACGGGGTCTTCGCCAGCGCGGCCGGCATGGACAAGGGTGTCACCAAGCGGCTGCTCGCCGTGGAGGGCCTGCGGGTCAGCCCCGGGGTGACCCTGCGCCCCGGCGAGGATCTGACGGCGACCGACCGGGGGCGGCTTGACCTGCCGGTGTTCGTGAAGCCGGCGCGGGCGGGTTCCAGCCTGGGCGTGGTGAGGGTGACCGACTGGGCGGACCTGCCCGCCGCGCTGGAGCGGGCCCGCGCGGTCGACCCGAAGGTGCTGATCGAGCAGGGAGCGCGCGGGCGGGAGATCGACGTCGCCGTCCTGCAACACCCCGACGGCCGGGTGCAGGCCGGCCCGCCGCTGGAGATCCGGGTGAGCGGGACGGGCTTCTTCGACTACGACGCGAAGTACGACGGTGGGGCCGTGTTCCAGATCCCCGCCCCGCTCGACGCGGCGACGACCGGAGTGCTCCAGGACCGGGCGATCCGTGCCTTCCACGCCCTGGACTGCCGGGGCCTGCTGCGCGTCGACTTCTTCCTGCCCGAGCACGGGTGGCGCGAGCCCATCGTGAACGAGGTGAACACCTTCCCCGGCTTCACCACGGCGTCCCAGTACCCGCAGATCTGGCAGCGGGCGGGACTGGGGTTCGCCGACCTGCTCGACATCCTGGTCGACGGCGCGTTGGCCGACCACGGCCGGGCCCGACCCGGGACGGTCGTCCCGGTCACTTGATCGAGCAGGGCTGGGCCGGTCGGGCGCCGTCGGACCCGACGATGGTGACGGGGACGAAGTACTCCGCCTGACCGGCCTGCGCGGCGGCGTCGGCCACCGTGCAGATGATCTGGTCGGCCGCGTCGGTCGACAGGGGACGCACCCGACCCTCCACCGTCACGGTGAGGCCGTCCGGTCCGCCCGACACCGCCGCCGGAGAGCCCGGTGCGGCACCTGTCGGCGGCGCGGAGGGAACCCGGCGCAGACCCGCCGGCACCTCGCTGGTGAACCCCTGGCGTCGTTCGTTCTCGTTCGGACCCGCCAGGAGCAGGGCCAGCGACGCCTCGGGCGACGGTGTTCGGTCCGGTTTGGCCGCACGGACGACAACCGCGACCTGCCCGCGCCACAGCAGGTAGAGCCGGATCCCCTGGGACGCGCCGGACTGCGCCGGGCGGCCCTCGATGACCTCGCTGGGTCGTACCCCGCAGCCCGCCACGAGCAGCGTGAGCAGGAGTCCGCCGGTGAGCAGCGGCCGGACCACCGCCCGTCGCGCCGTCACCGGGGTTCCCCGGTGACGTCCGCCGCCACCCGGGGCAGCCGGAGGGTGAACACCGCGCCTCCGTTCGGGGCGTTGCCGGCGGTGAGGCTGCCCTGCTGCCCCGGGGCGCGGTGCAGTCGCGCGTTCTCCCACGCGATGGCGAGGCCGAGACCGCTGCCCTCGGAGCGGGTCCGCGCGGTGTCGGCCTTGTAGAAGCGGTCGAAGACGTGCGCCAGCACCTCCGGTCGCAGACCCGGCCCCTCGTCGGCGACCTCGATGGTGAGCCAGTCCGGCTCGGCGCGCAGGAGCAGGGACACCGGCTCGGCGCCGTGCCGGAAGGCGTTGCCGACCAGGTTGGCGACGATGACGTCCAGTCGGCGGGGATCGAGGCGGGCCACGACACCGGGCGGCAGGTCCGCGCGCACCCGGTCGGTCCAGCCGCGCAGCCGCAGGGTCGCGGTCACCGCGGCGGCCACGTCGACGTCGTCGAGAGCGAGCCGGGCGGTGCCCGAGTCGAACCTGCTGACCTCGATGAGGTCGTTGACCAGCTGGGTGAGGCTCTGCGTCTCCTGGCTGACCAGTCGCGCGGCCCGACCGGCGTCCCCGGGCAGCCGGTCGGCCTCCTCGTCCAGCACGTCGGTGACCGCCGTCATCGCGGCCAACGGCGTACGGAGTTCGTGCGACACGTCCGCCACGAAACGGCGCGCGTCGGCTTCCATCCGGCGCAGCTCGCCGACCTGCCGTTCCAGGGTCGCCGCGGTGTCGTTGAAGGTCCGCGCCACGTCGGCCAACTCGTCGGCGCCCCGCACCGACAGTCGCGTCGTCAGGCGGCCCTCGCCCAGACTGCGCGCCGCGCGCCCCAGTTCGCGTACCGGACGCAGCACACCCTGGGCCGCCAGCAGGGCCAACAGGACGGCGAGCACGAGGGAGAGCCCGCCGGTCAGCCAGGCCAGCGTGGCGAGCCTGTCGATGCTCTGCTGCTCGGGGGCGAGGCTGCGCACCGAGTAGACCTCCAGGCCGGACGGCAGCGACGCGCCGTCGGGTCGGTCCAGCTCCAGCTGGGTGCCGATGAGCAGCACCGGTTCGCCACCGACCGAGACGCGTTGCCAGGCCACCACGCCGTCGCGGACCGCCTGGCGCAGCTGCGGGGTGATCAGGTCGGGCGCTTCGGAGCCCTGCGCCCGCATGTCCCGGTACACGACCACGGCGTACCCCTCCCGGTCGGACAGGCGCTGGGCCAGCGTGTCGAGATCGTCCTGGGTGGGCGGAAGTTGACGCACTGGGTAGAGCTGGGCGAGTTGGTCGGTCAACGACATCACCGCGGCGTCCTGCGCCTGTTGGAGGATGACCGTCCGGGCCTGGAAGTAGCTGCCGCTGGCCACCACGGCCGTGGTGGTGACGCCCAGCAGGACGAAGGCCAGCAGCAGCCGTACCCGCAGGCCGAACGCGCGCGCGTCGGCCCAGCGCCGCCACGTCACAGCGGTCCGAACCGGTACCCGAAGCCGCGGACGGTCTGGATGTACACCGGCGCGGACGAGTCGTCCTCGATCTTGGCGCGGACCCGCTGCACGCAGGCGTCCACGAGCCGCGAGTCGCCGAGGTATCCGTGCTCCCACACGGCCTCCAGCAACTGCTGGCGGCTCAGCACCTGCCCGGGGGTGTGGGACAGTTCGAGAAGCAGGCGCAGTTCCGTCGGGGCGAGGCTGACCGGCGCCCCGTCCTTGCTGACCACCAGCGCGGCACGGTCGATGCGCAGCGCGCCGTGCTGCTCCGGCCCGGACCGGTCGCCACCGCCGCGCCGCGACTCGCCGGCGGTCCGGCGCAGCACCGCGCGGATGCGTGCCTCCAGGACGCGCGCCTGCACCGGCTTGACCACGTAGTCGTCGGCCCCCGCCTCCAGGCCCGCGACCACGTCCATGTCGTCGTTGCGCGCGGTCAGCATGATGATCGGCAGGTCGCCGAGCCGGCGGATCCGGCGGCAGACCTCGAACCCGTCCATCCCGGGCAGCATCAGGTCGAGCACCACGACGTCGGCCGAGCCCCCGCGCAGCCGTTCCAGCCCCTGCTCACCGGTGGCGACGGCGTCGACCGTGTGACCCTGACGGGTCAGCGCCAGCTGCAGTCCGTCACGCACCGTCTGGTGATCTTCGATCAGCAGGACCTGGGACATGTCACCAAGTATCGCATCATGAATGGGTTTAGCCTTTCGTCGATCGGTTCACCGGCCGGGCGAGGTCGACCGACCGCAGCAGGTACACCGCCGACCCCACGGCCAGGACGATGGGTACGGCCACCGCCAGGACGGCGACGAGCGCCCCGGGCGGCAGCGCCGCCCGCAGGCCGGGCACCACCAGCAGGAGCACGCACCCCAGAGCGAGCAGGCCGACCACCCCCTCGGTGAGCCCGGGCCGGACCGCGCCCGCGCCGGCGGCACCGGGCGCGGACCGGACAGCACCGGGCCGGCCGGCCAGCACGGCCGCGGCCAGACAGAACAGCGCGACCCCCAGCAGGACGCCGCCGAGCGCGTCGCTGAACCGGTGCCAGCCCGCGATCATGGTGGCACCGGCGATCACCGTGACACCCGCCGCGCCCGGCAACGCCAGCCACCACCGCGCCCGGGCGGGCAGGACCAGCAGGAACGCGAGCAGCAGGGTCATCGCCACCGCCACGTGACCACTGGGAAAGCTGTTGTGGGTGGTGGAGGTCTCGACCTGGAGATCCGGGCGCAGCAGCGCCGACTTCGTCGCGCCGGCGACCAGCACCGCGCAGACGACGGTGACCACACCCGCGAGGCCGGCCAGCAGACGCCGGCCGACGAGACCCACCAGCAGCACCGCGCCGAGCAGGCCGGCCAGCGTCGTCGTCCTACCGAACGCGGCCAGCACGCTCCGGGCCGGGTCGAGCAGGGTGCTCTGCTGCGCGTACCCGCCGCCGCTCTCCGCACGCGGCAGGAGCAGCCCGTCCAGCCACTGACCGGGGTACGTCCAGACGAAGAACGCGCCGGTGAGCGCCAGGCCGAGCAGTGCGCACACGGCGGCGGCGAGCAGCCTCGGGCTCGACGACAGGGCCGCGCGGGTGTCGGGCAGCGGCGGCGGGCCGGGAGTCGCCCGACCGACGGAGTACGACGATCCGATGGACATGTCGAGCATGCTCGTCCCGGCAGGTGCCGGTGTCGTCCGCGGATTGTCTTCGTTCTGTCACAGTTTCCGGCTGCGCCGGCACCGGCGTCGCGGCCGGGCCTCAATTCACATGCTTACATGCAACTATGTTTTACCCAGCCGAGACGCACCACCACTAGGGTCAAGACGCCGATCGATGTGGGCGATCGGTGATGCGGGAACACCATCCGGAGTGAGCTGGAACCGGAAGGGGTGGAGAACATGCCCGGAATTCCGGTCGCCTCCCTGGTCATCGGCATCGCGTCCTCGCCGGCCGAACGCCGACAACTGGCGCGACTGCTCGGCGGGAGCGACGCCTTCCTGATCGTGTCGAACGTCGACCAGGCGCGGGAGTTCCTCGGAGTGGTCGAGATGCCTCCCGTCGCACCTCCCCCGGCCCGGGCCGTCCTCGCCGACGCGACGCCGAGCCAGCCGCCGCCACCACCGGCCGACCTGATCGTCGACTCCGACCGCCGGGTGGTGCGGTGGCGGGACAAGGAGATCGACCTGACCCGGCTGGAGCACGACGTCCTGCTCTGCCTCGTCCACGCCCCCGGGCAGGTGTGGACGTACGAGCGGCTGCACCTCGAGGTCTGGGGCAACCGCCACCTCGGTCGCGGGTCGGACATGCACTCGGTGGTCCGGCGGGTACGCCGCAAGCTCGCCCGGCTGAACGCGACAGCGACGATCCACGCGGTGCGCGGGGTCGGCTTCCGGCTCGCCCCCGTCTGATCCCCGGCGCGGTCCGGCCCGCCTGGTCGTCGACCAGGCGGGCCGGGATCGGTGTGCTACCGCTCAGTTGTCAGCACCGCACGGGCGCCAACCCGAAGTTCTCCACGGTGGGCGTGGTGGTGTCGATCCTCGTCTGACGGGTCTGGGGCTTCCAGCCGTCCTTGGCGACGATCATCGTGAGCGGGTTGTTGCGGCGGTCCACCCAGTGGGCGTACCGGCCCTGGGCGTCGGTCGTGAAGGTCCACGACATGGCCCACGAGTCGACCTGGACCAGCGCACCGGCGATCGGTGCGGACGCGCCCTGACAGCTGGTGCCGGTGACCGTACCCATCAGCTTGCCCCAGGTCTTCGGAGGGTTCGCCGTCATGGTGACCTCGACCGGCGCCACCGAGTAGGGCGTGTTCTCCCTGATCGTGACCGCACCGGAGTACGTGCCCGGCTGGTCGACGTTCGCCGTCATCCCGACGGTGACCGTGACCTTCGCTCCCGGAGCGAGGGTGACTGTCGACTTGTCGATGGTCATCCAGCTGACGTCGGCCGCCGCCTCGGCGCAGCCCTCGAAGCCCGGCAGCACCTCGCTGTCCGGCGCGGCGTTGAAACTGCCGGACGAGCCGCCGATCTTGTAGAAGCCGCACGCCGCAGCACCGCGGTAGCGGGCCGTGTTGGCGTTCGGCAGGTTGGACCACGAACCGACGGCCGGGTCGAAGGCGAAGCCCGCGTTGCTGATGGCCCCACCCTGCGAGCCACCGACGACGAGGAGCTTGCCGTTCGCGACCGCGTACGAACTGGCCCAGTTGTCGACCGGAGCGTCGGCGACGGCGGTCCAGGTGTTGGCACCCGGGTCGTACGCGTAGCTGGCCTTCTGCGCTGCGGAGCCGTCGTTGCCACCCGTGCAGTAGACGACGCCGTCGATCCCACCGCAGGAGGCGAAGGCCACCGACTTCGGGTAGTTGGCGAGCGTCTCCCAGCTGTCGCTGGCCGGGTTGTACCGCACGACGCTGTTCGACATCGGCAGGCATTCCGCAGTGGTGCAGCCGCCGATGGCGTACAGCTTGCCGTCGGCGACGGCCTGCCCGGCGGCGGCGCGCGGCGCCGGGTTGTCGGCCAGCTCCGTCCAGGTGTTCGCACCCGGGTCGTACGACCAGGTGGCGGCGTCGGGGCCCTCGTCGCCCCAGCCGCCGGTCGCGATGATCTTCCCACCGATGACGCCCACGGTCAGGGCGTTGCGGGCGCCGGGAAGGTCGGCGATCGCCGTCCAGGTCTGCGCGACCGGGTCGTAGGCGTAGTTCTTCGTGGTGGAGGCGTTTCCGTCGCCACCGCCGATCGAATACACCTTGCCGTCCAGGTTGACCACCCGGTTGTCCATGATGTTCGCCGGGAAGTCGGTGATGTCGGTCCACGGCGCGGCCTGCGGTCCGTCCGCGGCGACCGCCGCGGTGGCCGCCTTGCCGGACGCCCTGGCGGCGACCGAGGTCGCGACCTTGAGCCGCTGCTCCGGCGCACCGCTGCCGCCGAGCACCTGCGCCCTGGTGACGGTGGACCCGTCCGCCCGCAGGAGTTCGAATCCGTTGTCACGCTCACCGAACCCGACCTCGACGGGCGCGCCGCCGGTGTTGGTCACCGTGAACGTCCTGCTGGCCTTGCCGGTGGGCATCTGGAGCGTCGCGCTGAGCTTCGTCGGCGTCACCGACAGCCGGCCGGCCGCGAGCTGGAAGTTCGCGGCGGTCGCCCAGTCGGCCTCCACGTCCACCTGCTTGGTCTGGCTGACGTAGTTGCCTGCCGACGCGGTGAACGGGTGGGTGCCGGTGAGCGTCGAGTAGATCCAGTAGAAGCCGTCGGGCAGCCCCGGGTCGTCCGGGGTCGCCACGGTGACGGCCTTCTCCGCCGGCCGGTCCTTGCTGGTGACTGTCGCGCCGTTGACGTAGCTGCTGTCGTTCTTGTCGCGGACGTTGCCGACGACCAGCCCACCGTCGACCGGCACACAGGTGACCTGGCTGCCGATCAGGACGTTGTCGACCTCCCACCACCACTCGTACGAGGCGTCGTAGTAGTGGAAACGGACCTGGACCTGGGCCTTGCCCGCCGCCTGCGGGATCGGGATCTCGGTCACCCTCGGCCCCCGGACGTCGGTCTCCTGGCGGAGCACGTTCGTCCAGGTGGCGCCACCGTCGATGCTCAGGTCGACGTCGGCGGTGTCCTCGTCCAACTGGTTGAAGTCCTGGTTGAAGCGGATGACCGGGGCCGTGACGGCGGTCAGGTCGACCACCGGGCTGACCAGCGAGGTGTCCTGGCTGGTGCCCGCGCCGTAGTCGTCACTGTCGATCATGGCGAAGTTGCCGCTGCCGCCGGTCAGGTTGCCCCGGCCGCCGTCGTCGGTGAACTTCCAGACCTGCCCGCTGCCCGCGTTGTCCACCACCGTCCAGCCGGCCGGCGTGGTCGTGCCGTCGAAGGTCTCGTACTCACCGTCGGACCCGAAGGTGTAGCCGGGCGCGGTCGTGCAGGTGGTGGTGTCCACCGGCACGGCGACGTTGGCGGTGGTGTTGCCCGAGCCGACCACCACCTGCTTGGTGACGGTCTGGTAGCCGGGGTACTGCGGCTCGTACTTGAGGGTGTACGTCTGCCCGGCCGGCAGCTTGATGCTGTAGCGGCCGTTCGACGGGGTGGTGTAGTCGTAGACGCCCGAGACGCCCGTCACGGTGACCTTCGCGTACAGCGGCCACCCGTGTCCGGAACCGTCGGTGACGGCGCCTGTGACGTTGACGCTCGGCACCGGCGTGAGCGCGACGGTGAGTGTCGTGGTCGCGCCGTCGGTGACCGTGGCCGTCCTGGTCGCGGCGCCGTAGCCGAACGCCGCCACGGCGACCTGGTACTCGCCGGTCGGGAGCTGGGTCGAGAACTTTCCGTCCGCCCCGGTGGTGATCTCCCGGGCGGTCGGGCCGGTGAGCGTCAGCGTCGCACCGGCGATCGGGGCGCCGGTGGCCGCGTCGGTAACCGTGCCGGCCAGCGTGCCGATGTCACCTGTGGGCGCGGCGTTGAGCAGCGCGAGCGCGTCCAGCAGGCCCTCGCCGTAGACGTTGTTGTCGGCCGCCGTGCCGCCACACTGGGTGTCGGACTTGTCGACCGCGGCGCCGTTGAGCAGCGCCCGGGTCGCGGTGACATCACCGACAAGCGACGGCGCCGCCGAGTACAGCAGCGCGATCGCGCCCGCCAGGTGCGGCGCGGCCATCGAGGTGCCGCTGATGCTGCCGTAGGCACTGCCCGGGATGCTCGACCGGATGTTCACGCCCGGAGCCGAGATGTTGGGCTTGATCTCGCCGTTCTGCCCGGCGCCCCGGCTGGAGAACCCGGCGATGTTGTTGTTGATGTCGTACGCGCCGGTCGAGTAGTTGCTGACCAGGCTGCCCGGCGAGCCACTGGTCTGGCAGGCCGGCCCGCTGTTGCCGTTGGACCAGACGCCGAAGATGCCCGAGGCGGCCCAGGCCAGCGTCACGTCCTCCATGAAGGGCTCGTTGGACGGGTCCCGCGTACCCCACGAGTTGTTGATGATGTTCGGACGCTTACTGGCGTCCGGGTTCTGGCCGGTGAGGTCGGTCGGCTCCAGCATCCACTGGCCGGACTCGACGAGCGCGGCGTCGCTGGGGCAGCAACCGTTCGCCGCGATCCACTTGACCCCTGGCGCGACACCGATCTGGTTGGCTCCGGCGGAGCCGGCCATGGTGCCCATCGTGTGCGTGCCGTGTCCATCGTTGTCACAGGGGGCGGCAGTACACGTTCCGGCGGCGTCGAACCAGTTGTAGTTGTGGTCGAACGTGCCGTCGCCGTTGTTGCCCCGGTAGGAGTTGACAAGCGCCGGGTGGTCGAACTGGACGCCGGTGTCGATGTTGGCGATGGTGATGCCCTCGCCCCTGACCCCGTACTGGGACCAGACGTCGTCGGCGTTGATGTTCGCGACACCCCACTCCAGGGCGTTCACTGTCTTCTCGTCGGTGCCCTTGACGGTCTCGGGGACCTTGTAGGCGACCGGGGCGTAGAGGCCCTCCACCTCCGCGTGGTTGGCGAACTTCTGCGCCATCGCCAGCGAGCCGCTGCTGACCTTGATGGCGTTGGTAGCCCAGAAGGTCTGGTACTTCGCCCCCGAGCCGTCCAGTTCGGCGCGGACCCGGCCCTGGCTCTCGGCGGCCGTCTTGCGCAGCGCGTCCGCGACGGCGGTGCCCCGCTTCGCCCAGTCCTTGACGGCGCTGGCCTTGCTCAGGTCCGCCCGGTCCTTGAACCGGATCCAGAAGTCCCCTTCGCTCTTGGCCTGGAGCTGCTTGGCGAGGTCCGGACGGATCTTGTCGCCCGGCGCGGTGCCCACGCCCATTGCACCGGGCGCGGCCTGCGCGCCCGAGCCGATACTCGCCAGACATGTGGCGGCGAGGATCATCGCCGCGCCGGCGCTCACCAGTGATCTGGCCGAGCGTCTCCATTGTGGACGTCTGAACATCGGTGCTGCCTCCCTCAGAACGACCCAGGGTGAAGATGGGCCATGGTGGACCTCCCCCATGCACCGCGCGGGTCACGCCGGTTGCCCGAGTGGACACTATGATCGAGAAGAAAGGACGATCAAGAACTTGCCGTGAGCAACTTGTCGCTAACGGTTGCCTTGCTGGCGGGGCGCCTGCCCATCATTGTCAGGACCATGACGAGAGCTGGGCAGGGATGCCCTTCGATCCCGGGCGGTGTGGTGGCCGAGGACGAGGACGCTGCGGTAGCCGAGGCGGCACCGGCTGACGAGCCGTTCCCGCTGCTGATCGCGGTGACCCCGTCACCTGCCGAGCGCATCCGGCTCGCGGAGCGCCTCGACGGCATCGCCCCCCTGCTGCTGGTGTCCGATCTCGACGAACTGCGCCGGCTCATCGCGGCGCCGGCGCAACCGCCCGGAACGACGGCCGCGCCACCGGCGGTACCGGCGCCCACCGCGACGGCCGAACCCGCCCTGGTCATCGACTCGGCCCGCTGCACCGCACGGTACGGGGGCCGCGAGGTCGACCTGACCCGACTGGAACATGACCTGCTGGCCTGCCTGACCGCCGAGCCGGTCCGGGTCTGGAGCTACGCCGAGCTGCACCGGTCGGTCTGGCACGACGAGGGGCGCGAGCGCAAGGCGGACGTGCAGTCCCTCGTCAAGCGGTTGCGGCGCAAGCTGCTCGGCCTGGGCACCAACGCCACGATCGAGGCGGTACGCGGCGTCGGCCTGCTGCTCACCGACCGGCAGGAACCCCGGATCGGCCGCGCCTGACACCTGCCTGATGTGGGCAGCCCGCGCGCGTCAGATCAGCCCGGCGCGGGTCCACAGCACCCGACCCGGCCCGGCCACCAGCCCGACGCCCGCGAGGTGGTCGTACACCCTCGACGCCGACCAGCGCAGGGTCTCGCGCCAGTGCGGGTTGGCCCGGGCCGCCGCCCGGCCCACCTGCGGATCGATGCCCACCGCGGCGTACGCCTTCGGGTTCACCAGGCGGTTGGCGATCGTGTAGGCGGCGCGACCGACAAGCAACCGGGCGAACGCCATGCCGATCGGGCCTGTGGCGTCGACCTGGCGGGCCAGTTCGTCGCGGGCGAACCTGACGTGCCGCGCCTCCTCGACCACGTGGATTCGCGAGACCATCCGGATCAGCGGCTGGAGCGACTCGTCCGCCATGATCTCGCGCTGGAACGCGTCGAGGATCTCCTCGGCGATGAGGATCGCGGCGTACATCCGGGGACCGCTGGCGGTGGCCTTGAGGTACCTGCCGAGCCAGTGGTCGACGGCGTTCGCGCGGTAGACGGGGCAGCCCGTCGCCTCGATGAGCCGGCCGAACATGATCGAGTGCCTGCACTCGTCGGCGACCTCGGTCAGCGCGTACTGGGCTTGGGGGCTGGTCGGGTCGTCGTCGTAGTACTGCCGGATCAGCATCTGCATGAGGATCGTCTCGAACCACAGCCCGGCGCTGGCCGCGCTGGCCACCTCGTGCTTGGTGAGTTCGATCCGCTGCTCCTCGCTCAACCCGGACCAGAGCGGGGTGCCGTAGAGACTGCTGCGGTGCGGCGGAAGCCAGTAGGCGCCCGGGGTGTGCGGGGCGTCCCAGTCGATCTCGACCACCGGGTCGTAGCTGGTCCGCAGGGACGAGGTGAGCAGCCGCTCGGCGACCGCAGCGCCCTGGGGTTCCGCCGTCTCCATGGTTCCTCCATATTGACGTGACGACCGGTAACTGTTACGAGTAGTAGCATGCAATCGCCGCGCAAGGATGTCAATGGATCCGATCCGCCGGACGCGTCCGGCGCCGGCGCACCGAGAGCGAAGGGCAACGGTCGCCGGGACCGCTGGGCCGACCATCGCGAGCAGCGCAGACAGGCGCTCGTCGGTGCCGCCGTACAGGCCCTGCTGCGGCACGGGCCCGAGGTCGACATGGACCAGGTGGCCGCCATCGCCGGCGTCAGCAAGCCGGTGCTCTACCGCTACTTCACCGACAAGACGCAGCTCTGGATCGCGGTGAGCGAGGTGGTGGCGGCACGGGTCGTCGACGCCATCGCGCCGGCGATCGACCAGGTCCGCGAGGAACGCGCCCTGGTCGAGGCGACGATCGACGCGTACCTCGGCGTGATCGAGTCACAGCCCGCGCTGTACCGGTTCCTCATGAGCCAGTCCGGGCAACCCGGCATCCACCAGGTCGTCGCCGGGACCAGCCGGCAGGTGGCAGCCGGGCTGGCCCGGGTGATCGGCGACCGGCTGCGCGCGCTGGGCCTGGACGCCGGCCCGGCCGAGCCCTGGGCGTACGGCCTGGTGGGGTTCGTGCAGGCGGTCGGCGACTGGTGGACCACCCACGGGCAGCCGATCAGCCGCGACGCCCTCACCGACTACCTCGCCACCCTGCTCTGGAGCGGGATCGAGGGCGTCCGGGCAAGCGCCGACCTGCCGCCCGAGTTGACCCGCGCCCACGAGCGGATCGTGCCGTGAGCTACCACGGCCCGGCGAGCATCGCGGGCACCCCGGTACGGGCCCACCTCAGCGGACGGTGGGAACCCGTCGACGGCCGCTTCCACTGGGGTGGGCGCATCGAGCCCGACCCGAGCGTGGCACAACTGCTGCGCTCCGGTCGCCGCGATGTCGAGCTGCGCATCGCCGACCGGGCCCGACCCGCCCGACTGGCCGAGGTCGACCCGTGGGGCGGCGTACGGATCACCGGCATCGGTGAGCCGCCCTGGCCGTCACCGGCCGGACCGGACGTCGCGTCCGAGCATCTGGAGGACTGATGGAGACAGACGTTGCAATCGTCGGGGCCGGTTTCGGCGGCCTGGGCGCGGCCATCGCCCTGCAACGGGCCGGCTTCACCGACTATCTCGTCTTCGACAGGGGCGACGACGTCGGCGGCACCTGGCGGGACAACACCTACCCCGGCTGTGCCTGTGACGTCCCGTCGCACCTCTACTCCTTCTCCTTCGCCCCCAATCCCCGCTGGTCCACCACGTTCTCCAGCCAGCCGGAGATCAGGGACTACCTGCGCGGCTGTGTCGACCGTTTCGGGATCGGCCCGAAGCTGCGGCTGCGCCACGAGGTGCACGAGGCACGCTGGGACGACAAGCGCCAGCGCTGGCTGCTGCGGACCTCCGGCGGCGATCACACGGCCCGGGTGCTGATCTGCGCGACCGGCCCCCTGAGCGAGCCCGCCACGCCCGACCTGCCCGGCATCGACGAGTTCGCCGGCACGGTCTTCCACTCCGCCCGCTGGCGGCACGACCACGACCTGACCGGTCGCCGTGTCGCGGTCATCGGTACCGGCGCGTCGGCTGTCCAGTTCGTGCCGCGGATCCAGCCGGCCGTCGAGAGGCTGACGCTGTTCCAGCGCTCCCCCGCCTGGATCATGCCGAGACGCTCGCGCCGCATCAGCCGGGTCGAGCAGGCCGCCTTCCGCACCGTGCCCGGCGCGCAGCGGGCCGCCCGGGCCGGGCTCTACCTGCTGCGCGAGACCATGGGCCTGGGCTTCCTGCACCCGACGGTCAACCGCCTCGCCTCGCGGCTGTCCCTTCGGACGCTGCGGCGTCAGGTCGCCGACCCGACCCTGCGGGACAAGCTCACCCCCCGATACGCGATGGGCTGCAAACGGGTCCTGATCTCGAACGACTACTGGCCGTCGCTCACGCAGCCGAACGTCGACGTCGTCACCGAGGGCATCGCCCGGGTCGTGCCGGACGGCCTGGTCACCTCCGACGGCGTGCACCACCCGGCGGACACGATCATCCTCGGCACCGGCTTCCACGTCACCGACTCCCCCGTCGTGCGGCGCATCCACGGACGCGGCGGGTGCAGCCTGGGTACGGCCTGGACGCCAAGCATGCACGCGTACCGGGGCACGACCATCGCCGGCTTCCCCAACCTGTTCTTCCTACTCGGCCCCAACACCGGGCTCGGGCACACCTCAGTGGTGCTGATGATCGAGGCGCAGTTGCGCCTGGTGCTCGCGGCACTGCGCCACCTGCGGGCCACCGGCGCGCAGGCCATCGAGCCGACCGCGGACGCGCAACGACGCTGGACCGAACAGATCGACAGGAAGATGGCCGGCACCGTCTGGCAGACCGGCTGTTCGAGCTGGTACCTGGATGCCACAGGCCGCAACACCACCATCTGGCCGGGCTTCGCCACCAGCTTCCGGATGCGCCTGCGCCGGTTCCGCCCCGCCGACCACCGGCTCATCACTGCCGACCACAGCCCCAACGAACCGGAACGGGAGCACGCCGATGCGGTATGACCTGGCGGACCGGACCATCTTCATCACCGGCGCGGCACGCGGCATCGGTGCCGAACTGGCCCGCGCGGCCGTCGCCAGAGGTGCCCGGGTCGCCCTGGCAGGCCTGGAGGGCGAGCGGCTCCGGCAGCTCGGCGACGAACTCGGCGCGCACTGGTACGAGTGCGACGTCACCGACCAGGCGGCGTTGGACGCCGCGGTGGCCTCCACCGTGGACCGTTTCGGTGGCGTCGACGTGGTCGTCGCGAACGCGGGCATCGCGAACCTGGGCACCGTGGCCGTCGGACCGGTCGACGCGTTGGTGCGTACCGTCGAGGTGAATCTCTGCGGCGCGATCCGCACGGTCAGCGCGGCCCTGCCGCACGTCACCGCCGCCCAGGG
This sequence comes from Micromonospora sp. NPDC047521, assembly GCF_055587305.1. Classification (NCBI taxonomy): domain Bacteria; kingdom Bacillati; phylum Actinomycetota; class Actinomycetes; order Micromonosporales; family Micromonosporaceae; genus Micromonospora; species Micromonospora sp. NPDC047521. The sequence continues at coordinate 355,554 of NZ_JBVJGN010000007.1, forward strand.
TCACGTCCTGATCGTCTCCTCCGCCGCCGCCTTCACGGCGATGCCCGGCATGGCCGCCTACTGCGCGTCCAAGGCGGGCGTGGAGCAGTTCGCAAACGTGCTGCGCCTGGAGACCCGCGCCGCAGGCGTCACCGTCGGTACCGCCCATCCGATCTGGATCGACACCGACCTGGTCCGCGACATCCGTGCCGACCTGGCGTCGTTCAACGCCACGCTGCGCCGGTTGCCGTGGCCGCTGTCCACTGTGGTTTCCGTCGAGCAGTGCGTCGACGCCCTGCTGAGCGGCATCGAACGCCGCAGACGCAAGGTGTACGTGCCACGGTCGTTGGCCCTGGTGCAGGCGCTGCGGCCGGTGGTGCTCAGCGGCCTCTCGGACGCGCTGATCACCAGGTTCGGCGGCCGCACGATGGTCGGTCAGATGGAGGACGAGGTACGCCAGCTCGGCCGGTCCTTCGGCAGGTCGTCGGTGGAGGTGCGCAGATGAGCATCCACTTCCGTCGCGCGGGCAGCGGTGAACCGCTCGTGCTCATCCACGGAATCGGTCACCGCCACCAGGCGTGGGAGCCGGTGTTCGACAGACTCACCGCCCACCACGACGTGATCGCGCTCGACCTGCCCGGCTTCGGGAACTCGCCGGCGCCCGGCACCGGGATGCCCGCCGACATGGCCGCCACCGTCGCCGCGATGCTGCCCGTCCTGAGCGGGTGGGGGCTGGAGCGCCCGCATGTGGCCGGTTACAGCCTCGGCGGGGCGATCGGTCTGGAACTCGCCGCCACCGGCGCGGTCGCGTCGGCCACCGCCTTCTCCCCCGCCGGCTTCTTCACACCTGCCGAGCGGCGCCGGGCGCTTGCCATCCTCAGGATGCTGCGGGCCAACTCGCGCCTGCCCACCCCGATCATGCGGGTCGCGCTGCGGTCGGCGTACCTGCGGGCGTTGTGCTTCGCGCCGCTGATGGCCCGCCCGACACTGTTGGACGTCGACCGCGCGGTGGGCGACGCGCTGGCCCTGCGGCGAGCGGTGGGCTTCAACGCCGTGGCCCGGGCCGCCCGCGACTACCGCTTCGACTGCCTCCGGCTGGCCGAGGCGCCCGTGCCGGTGACGATCGGCTGGGGCGACCGCGACCGCATCTTCGGGGTTCACCAGGCCGAGCGCGCCCGGGCCGGGCTGCCGGCGGCCCGGGTGGTGACGCTGGCCGGCTGCGGGCACGTGCCGATGAGCGACGACCCGGACCTGGTCGCCGCGCTCATCCTGGAGACCACCGGGGCGGTGCCCCGCGCGCAGGGACCGGACCCGTCGGTGGCCGCCTAGCGACGAAGCTGGTCAGGAACATCACTTCACAGAATAAAAACTTGCAGGCTGTGCAAGTTTGCTCCTAGCCTCGCTCGCGTGACCGACACCGACCACGCTGCCATCGGGCGTCGAGACCGCAAGAAGGCACAGACCCGGGCCGCGCTGACCGCCGCCGCGTTACGACTGGTGGCCGAACGCGGCCTGGAGCACGTGACCGTGGAGGAGGTCAGCGAGGCCGCGGACGTCTCCTCGCGAACCTTCTTCAACTACTTCACCTGCAAGGACGAGGCGCTCACCGACGATCCGGCACTCGACGGCACCCCGGTCGTGGCGCGTCTGGCGGCAGTCCCCGCGCACGTACCGGCGTTGCGGGCCGTCCGGCTGGCCCTCGACGAGGCGATCGACACGATCCAGGCCGACCGGGAGTTGTGGCGGCTGCGGCTCGCGGTCATCACCCAGAACCCCACACTGCTGCCTCGACTGGTGTCCAGCAACATCGCGACCGAGCGGGCCATGGTCTCGGTCGTCGCCACCCGCCTCGGCGTCGGTCCGGACCACGGCCTCCCGCCGCTGATCACCGCTGTCACCAGCGCCGCCTTCCACACCGCGATGCTGCGCTGGGCCGCCGCCGACGACACCCGCCCGCTTCGCGACTTCGTCGACGAGGCCTTCGCCGCGGTGGCCGCCGGCCTGCCGGATCCGCAACCCGAGTCGTGACCCACCGGTCCCACCCCGCCGCACCAGCGTCGGGCCAGTCACTCCGCCAGAAACCCGACAAGGGAGCGTCAATGACCGCAACCGCCCCGCCCGCCGACACCGCCGCCGTCGGCACGCGCATGACACGTCGGGAGGTTCTCCAGGCCCTGTCCGGCCTGATGGTCGGCCTGTTCGTGTCCATCCTCGCCTCCACCGTGGTGGCGAACGCGCTGCCGCGGATCATCGCCGACCTCAACGGCAGCCAGACCGTCTACACCTGGATCGTCACCAGCGAACTGCTCGCGATGACCGCGACGGTGCCACTGTGGGGCAAGATGGCCGACCTCTACAGCAAGAAGCTGCTGATCCAGCTCTCGCTGGGCCTGTTCGTGGTGGGCTCACTCATCGCGGGCTTCACGCCGAACGTCGAGGTGCTGCTGCTCAGCCGTATCGTCCAGGGAATCGGCGCCGGCGGCATGACGGCGCTGGCCACGATCGTCATGGCGGCGATGATCCCGCCACGTGAGCTGGGCCGCTACGCCGGCATCTTCGGCGCGGTCTTCGGTGTCGGCACCATCGCCGGCCCGCTGATCGGTGGCCTGCTCGTCGACACGTCGTGGCTGGGCTGGCGCTGGTGCTTCCTGATCGGTGTCCCGTTCAGCATCATCTCCATCGCCCTGCTTCAGCGCACCCTTCACCTGCCGGTCGTCCGCCGCAAGGCGAAGATCGACTGGCTGGGCGCCCTGCTCATCACCTCGGGCGTCTCCACGCTGCTGATCTGGTCGTCGCTGGCCGGGAACAAGTTCGACTGGGCCTCCGGCTGGACGGCCCTGATGGTCGCCGGCGGTCTCGTCCTGCTGGCGCTGGCCGTGGTCGTCGAGTCGCGGGCGGCCGAGCCGATCGTCCCGCTGGACATCTTCCGCAACCGGACCGTCTCGCTGACGACGATCGCCAGCGTGCTGGTGGGTGTGGCGATGTTCGGCGGCACCGTCTTCCTGTCCCAGTACTTCCAGATCTCGCTGGGCAAGTCGCCCACCGTCGCGGGTCTCATGAGCCTCCCGATGATCTTCGGTCTGCTGGTGTCGTCGACGGTGGCCGGGCAGCTCATCACGAAGTACGGACGGTGGAAGGCCTACCTGGTGGCCGGCGCCGCGGTGATGACCGTCGGCATGCTGCTGCTGGGCACCATCGACGCCGACACCAGCGTCGCCGTCCTGTCGATCTACATGGCTGTGCTGGGCGTCGGCGTCGGCATGCTCATGCAGAACCTCGTGCTCGCCGCGCAGAACGACGTGCCTGCGCAGGAGCTCGGGGCCGCCACCTCCGTACTGACGTTCTTCCGCAGCATGGGCGGCGCGATCGGAGTCAGTGCCCTCGGCGCGGTCCTGGCGAGCCGGGTGACCTCGCTGACGACCGAGCGTCTCGGCCCGGCGGCGACTGCCGGCGGCGGCTCCACGGAGGTGCCCGACCTGTCCACCCTGCCCGAACCGGTGGTCCGCATCGTGCAGGACGTCTACGGCACCGCCACCGCCGACCTCTTCCTGGTCGGCGCGCCGTTCGCGCTGCTCGCACTGATCGTCGTGCTGTTCATCAAGGAGAAGCCGCTGCACACCGTCAGCGGGGACGAACGACGCGCCCAGGAGGAGGCTGCCGCAAAGGCCACGATCCACTGAGCCGAACGACCACAGTCGGGGGCGGGCCGGTCGGCCCGCCCCCGTTTCTGTGCCGGCACGCCAGCGGGCCGGTCGGGCGGGCTGCGAGGGCATTCGTTGCCGCCTTTGCTCTGCTTCAAGCCGCGCAACGGTTTCGGGCCGTAAGTGTTGCGTCGGTTGAAGCAGAGCAAAGGCTACGAGCGGATGCCGACCCCTCGGTTTGCGAGCCGGCGTCCCCGTGCCCGTGTTTCGCATAACGACGAGGTGCGAACCGGCCGCCACGTAACGTGAGAATGCAGCCGGGCAACGGCTGACGTAGGCGGGCACCGGGCCGCCACTAAGGGCGGCACCGCTCTGTCAGCTACCGGCACGGGCAACCCTGCCCCGCCGCCGGCCCGCTCAGCCGCAGGAGGTGCGGACGATGCCCATGCTGTCGGTATTCGACCCTCGGCACACCGTCGCTCCCCCGGGATACAGCCGCTGGCTCATCCCGACCGCGGCGCTGGCGGTGCACGTGTGCATCGGGCAGGTCTACGCGACGAGCGTCTACAAGAACTCCCTCATCGCGCACTTCGACACCAGCCAGACGGCGATCGGTGCCATCTTTAGCATCGCCATCGTCATGCTGGGTTCGTCCGCGGCGGTGGGTGGACGGTGGGTGGAACGCAACGGGCCACGCCGGGCGATGTTCGTCTCCGCGTGCTTCTGGGCCGTCGGCTTCCTCGTCGGCGCGCTCGGCATCGCCACCCAGCAGCTGTGGCTGCTCTATCTCGGGTACGGCGTCATCGGCGGCATCGGGCTCGGCATCGGCTACATCTCGCCGGTCTCGACCCTGATCAAGTGGTTCCCGGACCGGCCGGGCCTCGCCACCGGCCTCGCCATCATGGGGTTCGGCGGCGGTGCCCTGGTCGCCGGCCCGCTCGCACGCCAACTGCTCTCGCTCTACGACTCGGACTACAACCCCGCCAACCCGGGGGCCGTCGCGTCGGGCAGCGCGCTCGTGGCGCTCTTCGTCACGTTCGGCATCGGCTATTTCGTGATCATGATGTTCGGTCCGTTCAACGTCCGGGTTCCGGCGCCGGACTGGCGGCCCGCCGGGTTCGACCCCGCGACCGTCGCCAGTCGGCCTCTGGTGACCAGGGCGAGCGTGTCCGCGACGAACGCCGTGCGTACCCGGTCGTTCTGGCTGTTGTGGATCGTGCTGTTCTGCAACGTCACGGCCGGCATCGGCATCCTGGAGCAGGCCAGCCCGATGATCCAGGACTTCTTCCGGGACAACGGGTCCACCGCCGTCTCGGTGTCGGCGGCTGCCGGTTTCGTGGGAGTGCTGTCGCTGTTCAACATGGCGGGACGGTTCGTCTGGTCGACGACGTCGGACCTCATCGGCCGCAAGCCCATCTACATGGTGTACCTCGGCGTCGGCATGGTGCTTTACGTGCTGCTCGCCGTGGCCGGCCACTCCGCGACCGCAGTCTTCGTGCTGATCGCCGCCGCGATCATCTCCTTCTACGGCGGCGGCTTCGCCACCATGCCCGCGTACCTGCGGGACCTGTTCGGCACCTTCCAGGTCGGCGCCATCCACGGCCGGATCCTGACCGCCTGGTCGGCAGCGGGTGTCGCCGGCCCACTGATCGTCAACGGGATCCTCGACACCCAGGGCAAGCCGGGCACCCTCACCGCCTCGGCGTACCGGCCCGCGCTGTTCACCATGGTCGGCATCCTGGCCATCGGTTTCATCGCCAACCTGCTCGTGCGTCCGGTGCCCGACCGGTTCCACGAGCCGGACCGGGGACCGACGTCGCCCGTGGCCAAGGCCACCGTCACCGAGCCAGTCGCCCTCGGCCCGCAGAGCAACCCTCCGGTACCGCAGCACGTCGGCAGTCAGACCGGGCGGCTCTGGATATCGTGGCTGCTCGTCGCGGCACTGCTCGGCTACGGCATCGTCCAGACCGCCATCACCGCAGCGAAGCTGTTCACGGGCTGAGCGGGTGGCGTCACCGCCGAGGTCCGGAGGCGGCGACCCGTCCTGCCGGTGGCGCGTCGCGGCCGCTCAGGATCGGGGCGCCGCCGTGTTCTTCTCCTCGAGTCGCTCCCGCTGGGGTACGACCGTGTACTTGGGATCGCGCGCCGAGACGCGGCCGGCCTCGAAGACGCCGAACCGGGTGGCCACCGACGAGGCCACGAGGGCCGCGCCGGAGATCGCCGCCAGAAGCCGGCTGCGGCGACTGGCAAGCGCCGCGGCGGTACCCACGGCGAGCAGCACCCGCCCCGCGGTGATCAGCCGGCCGCTGCGGCCGCGCGCGTACGGCTCTCCGGTCAGACCCTGCCGTTCCAGCCGGCGTCCGCCGACCATCTCGACTGTCGCGGCGGCGAGGGCGAGTCGCCGCAGCGGGGCGGTCTGCGTGGCCGGCGCCGCGATCAGGCCGACCCCGGAGGCGGCGGCGAGCGCGCTTCCGGCGAAGACGAACGGCAGCGACGGGTAGGCGTCGTGCCAGGCCGGCACGGCCGTGTCGGCGAGCAGCACCCCGGTGTACGTGGCAAGCGCCGGCGCGACGGCGGCGGCGGCGAGGCCGGCGGCGTCGCCGACCGGGGGCGCCAGCCGGCGGGCGAGGCCGAGCACGCCGTGCTGTGGGAGCAGCGGCGCGAGTTCGGCGACCGCCGCAACCCCGGCCAGCGGCCCGAACGCGGCGAGGATCCACGTCCCGACGGACATGGGCGAGGTCAGCTTCGCGACCCGGAGCATGTGGTGGAACCGGTCCGGCCGCCCGAGGTCGTGAATCAGCAGGTACGTGCTGGCGGTGACACCGCCGAGGGCCGTCCAACGACCCACTGTGCACAGTTCGGGGCGGCCGGTCACCTGGGCGCCCGCGCCGATCAGCGCGCCGCCGGCGGCGAGGCCGCCGGCGAACAGGTACCCCGCGATGTCGTGCTTCCAGACCGGCGGTTTGAGCACCGGCCGGCCGTAGTAGGAGCTGAAGTCGGCGGGCGGGACGGTGAGCTGTTCGCCGCCTCCGCCGCGTCCCCGCCGCCGGTGCCCGTCGGGTGATGTCGTGTCGGTCATGGCCGCCTGCCCAGGAACGCGACAACCGTGACGGCGGCCATCGTCATCGCGGCGAGGCCTGCGCGTTTCCACATGGCCGGCAGGTCACGGGTGGTCACGACCGGATCCGGCGGCAGCCCGTACACCTCCGGCTCGTCCAACAA
>NZ_JBVJGN010000008.1:0-337351 GCF_055587305.1 Micromonospora sp. NPDC047521
CGTCCGCAAACTCTCGTGCCGCGCCACCACATCACCCAACGCCGCCCGCAACGCCACCACATCCAACGCCCCACGCAGCCGGATCTGGCCGGGAAGGTGGTAGCCGGCGGGTTCTCCGCCGAGTCGGTTGGTGATCCACAGCCGTTGCTGGGCGAACGACGCCGGCAGGTCGTCGGGCCGCCGGCGCGCCACGAGTGCCGGCTGCCCACCTGTGGCGCTCTCCAGCGCGCGAGTGACGGTGGCGGGCGTGCCACCCTCGAACACGGCGCGCAGGTGAAGGTCGACACCGAAGACGACGCGCAGGCGGCTGACCAGCCGGGTGGCGAGCAGCGAATGCCCGCCCAGTTCGAAGAACCCGTCGTCGACGCCGACCCGGGGCACACCCAGAACGTCGGCGAACACGCCGCAGACGATCTCTTCGGCCACCGAGGTGGCATGCCGGCCGGACTCCTGGACGGTGACGACGGGTGCGGGTAACGCGCGACGGTCGACCTTGCCGCTCGGCAGCAGGGGCAGCGCGCCGAGCACGGTGATCGCCGACGGTACGAGATAGCGGGGCAGGCGCTCGACGGCGTGTTGGCGCAGTTCAGCCGCGCTGGCACGGGCGGCGTCGGCCACCACGTAGGCGGCCATCCGGGTGTCGCCCGGCGTTGGCTCCCACTTGACCACCAGGGCGTCCTGCACCGCCTCGTGGCCACGAAGGACCTCCTCGACCTCGGCGGGTTCGACCCGAATGCCCCTTATCTTCATCTGATGGTCGGACCGGCCGAGGAACGCCAACTTCCCGTCCGGCCGGCGGACCCCGACGTCCCCCGTCCGGTACATGCGTGATCCCGGTGTGCCGTGCGGGTCGGCGACGAAGGCTCCGGCGGTCTTGACCGGGTCGCCGAGGTAGCCACGTGCGAGGCCGGGGCCGGCGATGTACAACTGGCCGGGCACGCCGGGCAGGACGGGCCGAAGATCGTCATCGAGCAGATACACCCGGTAGTTGGCGATCGGCACGCCGATGGGCACGGTCTCGCCGTCGGCGTCCTCGCTCGTGCACGTGTGGCAGGTGGCGTCGATCGATGCCTCGGTGGGACCCCACTGGTTGTGCAGAAGGGTGCCGCGGGAGCCGAGCTGTTGGTCGAAGAGCCGGACCAGGTCGGGCCGCAGGGCGTCACCGCTGGAGACCACGTGCCGCAGCGCCGTCAGCCCGTCTCGGTCGGCACCGGCCACCTCGTGCAGAAACAACTCCAGCACCCCGGGCACGAACTGGATAACCGCCACCCGGTCACGGACCGCGGTCTGCAGGATCGCGCGAGGATCCCGGTGCATCGCCGGGGCGAGCATGGTCACCACGCCGCCGACCATCAGCGGCCAGAACAGCTCGACCGCGGAATCGTCGAAGCTGAGAACGGTCTTGTGCAGGACCACCTCGCCGGGACGCAGCCGGTGCGCGTCCTGCATCCACCGCATTCGGTTAACCCACCCGGCGTGGGTGCTGGCGACTCCCTTCGGTCGACCAGTGGAGCCGGAGGTGTAGTAGACGGAGACCAGATGGTCCGGCTCCACACGGACGGCGGGCCGGGTGTCGGGCAGATCCGCCGCGACGTTCTGTGCCACCTCAACCTCGGTCACGCAGGTCGCCGCAGTGGCATCCATGAGCAACTGTTCGGCACGGCGCCAGGGCACGTCCGGGTCGATCGGCACGAAGCACCCGCCGGCCTTGAGCACGCCGAGCAGCCCCACGACCAGAGCGGCGGAGCGGTCGATCCACACACCGACCCGGGTGTCGGCGGTGATCCCGTCGCGGATCAGCTGATGGGCCACCCGGTTCGCGGCCCGGTCCACCTCGAGATAGGTCATCCGCTCGTCACCGTCGATCAGGGCCGTGGCGTCCGGAGTGCGGTCCACCTGGTCCTCGAAGAGTTCGTGCAGGAGGCGGGCGGGTCCAAGATCCTTCACGGTGCCGCGTCCCGCGTCCGCCAGCAGGCTGCGATCATCGTCGTCAAGCAGGGTGAGGGCCGAGATCCGATCGTCGCCCTCCAGCGACGCTGCGCAGGTCAGGGCTGCGGTCAGGCCGTCGGCGAGGCGCCGTGACTGCTGCGCGGAGTACCGCCCCGGGTTCGCGTCGACCTCCACCTGCAGGCCGCCGCCGGACGGGTAGACCACGAAGGCCAGGTCGTCGACCGGTCCGCTGCTGAGCCGATGGATGACCGCAGGGCTTCCGGCGAAGTCCAGGTCGAGGTCGAAGGCGAGCACGTTGACGATCGGGCCGTACGTGGGCGAGTCGCCGCCGTGGTCGCGGGTGATCTCCTCCGTCCGGTAGCGCTGGTGCCGCAGGGCGGCGCGCATCGCGTGGGACGTATCGGTGACCAGTTCGGCCATCGTCCGCCGGGCACCCGCAGCCAGGCGCAGGGGTACGACGTTGGACGTCATGGCCGGGACCGTCCGGCTGTGCGCCGTGGTCCGACCGGTGGTCTCCATCCCGAGCACCACCTCGGCGGAACCTGTGCGGCGCTGCACGTACGCCCCGATCAGGGCGGTCACCAGCACGGGCCACGCCACGCGCAGCCGCCGTGCCGCACCGCGTAGGTTGTCCCATCCCGCCTCCGGGAGCCGTGCACGTGCCTGGTGCAGGGAGTCGCCGTCGCGTGTCGGCCCGGTGCTGAGGGTCAGCGGCTGGGGCGGGTCGGCGAGGACCTGGTGCCAGTACCGACGGTCGTCGGCGTGGGCAGATGACGACCGGTACCGCTGGTCCTCGTCGAGCAGGGCATCAAGCGATCCGAACTGGGCATCGACCTCGTCCCGGCCGCTGGCGAGCTCTCCGTAGGCCTCGGCCACCCGGCGCATGACCAGGCTTCCGCCGAAGGCGTCCAGGACCACGTGGTGGACTCGGACGTACCAGAAGTAGCGGTCACCGGCAAGGCGCAACAGCGCGTGCCCGAACAGCGGCCCCTGCTCGGCCCCGATCGGTTCGTCCAGGTCCGCACGCATCCAGCGCCTGGCGGAGCCGGCCGGGTCGCGTTCGCCCCGCAGGTCGACGTACCGCAGGGCATACGACGGCTGTGCCGGTTCCTGCACAGGTCCGTCCGCGTCGTGGCTGATGCTCACGTTGAGCGCCTCGCACCCGGCGAGCACCTGCTCGGCGGCTCGCGCCAGGAGGGCGGGGTCGAGCGGCCCGGTGATGTCGGCGTACTGGGCGATGGAGAGCAGCGGGCTGGGGGCGTCGAGGTGCTCGGCCAGCCAGACGCCGAACTGCGCCAGGGACAGAGGCCTGGCCGTGGCCACGGTTCGCGGAACCGGAGTGTGGACCGTGTCGCGCATCATCGTGCTCCTGAGGGGTGATCTACCGGGCGGTGGCAGGGTCGGTCCAGCGTTCGACGCTGTCGAAGAAGCCGGGTACCGGGTGAGTCGTCCCGCGGCTCAGCGCGGTGTCGTAGACGTACTGCCCGACGGCGAGGTCGAGGACCCCGAGCCCGAACGGGGAGAAGATCTTGGGCTTACGGTCGGTCAGGGCGATCTCGCCGCGCAGGAGCTGGGCGAGGGTGCCGTCGACGAAGTCGCGGTGGCCGAGTTCCTGCTCCGCCAGGTGCGGCGAAGTGTTGGCCTTCAGGCAGTGGTCGACGTCATCCAGCACGTTGTGAGCGGCTGCGATGAGGCCGGGACCGAGGTCGCGCAGAGACACGTTGAGCACTGTCTGCTCCGAACGGAAGATTCCCGCTCGGCTCACGTACGGCACGGCCGCCGTGGTGGCGAAGACGACTATGTCACCGGCGGCGATCGCCTCGTCGAGGTCACTCACCCGGCGGGACCGGTCGCCGTTCGCGTCGATGTGAGCGACCAAGCGGTCCGCGTAGTCGTCCGCGAGGTCGTGCACGACGTATTCGCCGACCCGCCAGTCCAAGCGCTGCAGGAAGTCGACGATCGTCCGGGCGATGACGCCGGCACCGACGACCGTGACCGTCCGGGCCTGCTGCCCACCGGTGAGGGTCTGCGCGGCGAGTACTGCGGACGCGGCAGTGCGCGCGGCACTGATCCGGGCCGCCTCGAGGCACGCGTACGGGTAACCGGTGCGGGCGTCGTTGAGCAGCAACACCGCCGAGGCCCGCTGCAGGTTCTCCTCGATGTTGCCCGGAAAACTCGAGATCCACTTCAGCCCGGCGACACCTCGACGTCCGCGGATCGCGGCGGGCAGCGCGATGATCCGGGCCTCCGGACGGTCCGGGAACCGCAAGAAGTAGCTGTCCGGGTTCACCGTCTCGCCGTCGTGGTGGCGCAGGTAGGTCTCGCGGACCAGGTCCAGGACCGGTCGATGGGCACCGTCGAGGATCTCCTTGATGGTCGCCCCGTCGATCACATCGAAGCCGGGCCTCATACGAACTCCTCCTTGCGCCGCGGCATCGGCAGGCTCGGATCGGCAAGCGCCTCGCTTGCCGCACCGAAGGTCCTGCGGACCCAGTCGTCGTCATAGACCGTGCGTAGGTAGCGCTGGCCCAGGTCCGGCGCGATGGCGACCACCGTCGACCCGGCGTCGACCCCGGGGTAGCTGCGCACGGCGGCCAACACCGAACCCGTGGAGCCGCCGGCGACCAGCCCGGTGGCACGAGCCAGCCAGCGGCAGCCGCGAACGGCGTCCACCTCGTCGACCAGCACCACGTCGTCCACCAGGCCCGGGCGGCAGAGTTCGGGCCGCCGGCTCGTGCCGATACCGGGGATGTGGCGACGGCCGGGAGCGCCGCCGAACGTGACCGATCCCTTGGCGTCCACGGCGATCAGCCGGGTGGCCGGCGAGTACCGGCGGAAGTACGACGAGCAGCCCACGAGCGTTCCTGTGGTGCCGGCCCCGATGAACAGGTAGTCGACCGATTCCAGCTCGCGCAGGATGGCCGCGGCAGTGGTACGCGTGTGAACAGCCGCGCCGGACGGGTTGGCGTACTGGTTGAGCCAGACCAGCCCCGGGTCGTCGACGAGCCGCCGCTTGATGTACTCGATCCGGCTGCCGAGGTATCCGCCGTTGGCGTCCCGCCGACCGACGACGATCACCTCGGTCCCGATCGACCGCATCAGGCGGATGCTGTCGGCAGAGGTGTTGGGGTCGCAGACACAGGTGAATCGGTAACCCTTGGCGGTACTGATCAGGCCGACGGCAACGCCGAGATTTCCCGAGGACGATTCGATGATCCGGCCGCCGGGCTTCAGCCTGCCCTCGCGCTCCAGGTTCTCGACCAGCCCTCGGGCGGTCTTCATCTTGATGGATCCCGCAGGGTTCAGCCCTTCGATCTTCAGATACAGATCGCAGTCGTCCATGACGCCGCCGACCGCGAGGAACACGTCGTCGGGCACGATGTCGTATGCCTGGTGGTAGATCATCTGTCACCCCTGCTTGCCGAGGCCCGGTATCAGGCGTGCGCCGACTGGACACGCCCCAGGACGTCGGCCACGAGGTCACCGACGGAGTTGCACCTGTACACGTCCTCGGCGGGGATCCGGGTGCCGACGATCTGCTCCAGTCGGTCGACGACGACCATCAGCGCCAGCGAGTCGAGGGCCAGCGCCAGCATGGGGGTGTCCAACCGGATGCCGTCGACATCGATGTCGGCCAGTTCAGAGGGCGACAGCGAATCGCGAAGGGCGGTACGGAGCGCGGTCAGTAAGTCCTCAGTGGTCATCTGTCACTCCTAGTCGAGAGGTTCGGGCATAGCGGGGCACGAGGCCCGCTGCGTACATTTCGCGCATCGTCTCCGAGCTGCCGGCGAAGACACTGAGCACGCGAGCGTCTCGGTACAGCCGGGCCAGGAGGGCGTGGTCGTGGTAGGCAGCCGGCCCGGCCACCTCCATGCAGCGGCGGATGACCCGCTGATAGAGGTTGGGCATCATGAACTTGGCCACGGCTGCGGATTGCCGCACCTGATCGCCCGCGTCGACGGCGTTGACGAGGCCATCGGTGTAGGCCAGCCCCGCCTCGACCTCGGTGAACAGCGCGCACAGGTCGCGGTCGGCGCCGGCCGTGTGGCGCAGGCAGGCCCGCGCCCCGGCCAGGGAGCCGATCGCCGTCAGGAGACGTTCGTTGACGAGCTTGGCGCTGACGTCCGGGAAGCCGCGGTTGGGCTTTCCGAGCAGGGCATCCTCGGACACCAGACAGGAGTCGAGCTCGAACAGGCCGGTGGGCGAGCTGCGCATACCCATCTTGTCCAGGCTTTCCACCAGCCGGAAACCCGGATGAGCGGTGTCGAGTAGGAACATCGACATGCCCAGCGCGCCACGCTCCGGCTCGGTACGCGCGAGGACCACCAGGAAGTCGGCGACCGGCGCGTTGGTGATGAACATCTTCCGTCCCCGCAGCACCCATCCGCCGCTGGTACGGGTCGCCGTGGTGTGAATCGATCCCATGAGGTCGGAGCCCCCGGACGGTTCGGTGATCGCTATGCCGCAGATCAGGTCACCGCGCACGGCCGGGCGCAGGTACCGCTCCCTCTGTTCGGGGGTGCCGAACTCTGCGATCAGGGGCAGTACGGTGTGCGACTGGGCGAGCAGGCTCGTCATCTGCGCCAGCAGACCGTGCTCGGCGAGCGCCGTGACCAGTGCGGCCGAGTGACGCATCGGCAGCCCTTGGCCGCCGAGGTCCCGCGGGACGCGATGACCAGTGAGCCCAGCCGTCGCCATGGCCGTGAACGCGGACCGGGGCATCGTCTCGGTGCGCTCCCAGTCGTCGATGTAGGGCAGCACCTGATCCTGAATGAACGCGTCCGCGCTCGTCCGGAAAGCCTTCACCGTCGGTCCGGCAAGGTGCACGGTCGTCACGACGACGCTCCTTCGCTGGTCATGCGGCGCCCCACCGCGGCGTACAGCAGGTCCGTCCGGCCGAGCAGGAGGCTCAGCACCGCACCGTCGCGGAAGGCCGTCGAGACCGGATATGTGTCGAGGAAGCCGCGGCCCCCGCAGAACTGGGCGCAGGTCTGCACGGCGTCGGCGACCAACCGCGCCACGAGCACGGCTACCGACGCGGACGCCGACGCCCGGCGTTCGTCGGGCTCCACCCGGGCGGCGGCCAGGTGCGCGCGGCTGATCTCGACGCGTGCCGCCACGTCGGCGAGTTGGTGCCGGACCACCTGCTGGTTGATCAGCCGGCCGCCGGCGAACGGCCGGTTGATCACATAACTGAAGGCCTCACCGACTGCCCGATCGGACAGGTCCAGTGCCTCCTCGGCGAGGCGGAGCCGAGCGTCGGCCAATAGGCCGGCAATGATGACGGCATCGGCCGGCACCGTCCCGGCCTCGCGAATCGTGACGCCGGCGAGGTCGATGTTGGCGACCGTGAGGTCGTCCAGTCCGACATACCGGCGCCGTTCGATCAGGACACCAGGCGCGTCCAGCGGCACCTGCGCGAAACAGATCTGGTCGGCAGCCGGCGCGCTGGTCTCGACCAGGAGCGTGCGCGCGTCAGCGGTCAGCGGGACCTCGCGCACCTGCCCCGTCACGGTCGAGGACTCCCCGGTGACCCAGCCGGAGACCCCGAAGAGGCCCTGGCTGCGCAACTCGCCCAGCACCACCGGGCCGACACCCGGATCGGCCGGCGCCACCCGGTCACGCAGCTCGGCGGCAAGCCCGGTCCAGACGTCGATGACGGTCATCGGCCGACAGCCTTGACGAGACTGCGTGGCCGGATGTCCGTCCAGTGTCGCTCGACGTAGTCGAGGCATGCCTGCCGCGCGTCCGGGCCGTGGACCCGGTCCCATCCGGCGGGTACGTCGATCGTCGACGGCCACAGGCTGTGCTGACCCTCGGCGTTCACCAGCACCAGGTGCTCGATCTCGTCGTCATCAAAGGGATTTCCCATGACGGACTCCTTTCGTCGGTGCGGTCCGCTGTCCACTCTTCCGACCCAGTGCACATGGAACGCACATGGTGGCGATTGGCGCGTTGACCGGCGGCCGCGAGCGCGGCTAGCTTCATGACTCGCAGGCCCAGCGACGTTTACGAAAACCCGAGACAAGGGAACGGTGAATCGATGGAGATCGTCAGCCGCATCAGAAATCAGGCCGGGAATGATCCGCATTCTCCCGCCCTGACTGTCGTCGACGACGCCGGCAACGAAATGACGATGGACTACGCGGAACTGGACCGGGCCGCGCGCTCCCGGGCCGCCTGGTTGGCCCGCCGGCACCGCCCAGGCGATCGCGTCATGCTGCTGCACTCATCAAACAAGGAATTCGCCTGCAGCTTCCTCGGCTGCCTCTACGCTGGCCTGATCGCGGTGCCGGCGCCGGCCCCCGAGGGTCGCGCCCATCACCTCAACCGGACCGGATCCATCGTCCGCGACTGTGGGGCGGTGCAGGTTCTGACCGACGAATCGCACATCGCAATCGTCGATGAATGGCTCGAGAGTGACGGGTTGGGCGCTGTCGCCCGCGACGCCACCGACACGACTGAATTTCCCGATCCGGCTGACTGGTCATTTCCTGAGGGGGATCTCGAAACCGTCGCGTTCCTGCAGTACACATCCGGTTCCGTGAGCGATCCCAAGGGAGTCGTGGTCACGCACGGGAATCTCGCGGCCAATCTCCGTAGTCTGAGCCGACACTGGGCCCTGGCCGACCGAAGTGTGATCGGCGGGTGGCTGCCGATGTACCACGACATGGGCCTGATCGGCATTCTTCTGCTGCCCATGTTCATCGGCGGGCGATCGGTCCAGATGACGGCGGCCACCTTCCTGCGCCGGCCGATTCGATGGTTGGAGATGGTGGACCGACATGCGATGACGCTCTCGCCCGCCCCCAACTTCGCCTACGACTACTGCACCCGACGAGTCACCGACGAGGAGATCGCTGGGCTGGACCTCTCACGGTGGACCGTCGCCGCGAACGGCGCCGAACCGATCTCCGCGATGACACTCAACCGCTTCGCCAAGCGCTTTGCTCCAACCGGCTTCCGGATGGAACAGTTCGGCGCGTGCTACGGGATGGCGGAGGCGACCCTCTTCATCACCGGCGTACCCAACGGCCAGGCACCACGGATGTGGAACGTTGACGCGGACCAGCTGGCTCACGACCGGCTGGTGCCCGCGGCCGGAACCGGGTGGACGCTCGTCAGCAGCGGCGACGCCCCCCGCAGCAACCCCGATATCGACCTCCGGGTAGTCGACCCCATCACACTCGAGTCGCTACCGGACGGGCACGTCGGCGAGTTGTGGATCCGCGGCGCCACCGTCGCCAGCGGCTACTGGAACCGCGCCGACCTCAACGCCGAGACGTTCGACGTGTCGACCCACGACGGTGAACAGGGCTTCTGCCGCACCGGCGACCTGGGGGCGATCGCCGACGGTCAGCTGTACGTCACCGGCCGGCTGAAGGAGATGCTGATCGTGCGCGGCCGTAACATCTACCCGCAGGACATCGAGCATGCGGCCCGGGAGGTCGAACAGCTGGGTGCCCGCAGCGCGGCCTTCACCCTCGACCTCCACGACGACCAGGTCGTGCTCGTACAGGAGATCAAACCCAGCATGGTCGACGCGGCCGACCTGCCGGAGCACGCCGCCCGGATCCGGCGAATGGCACGCACCACCTTCGGCATCACGGAACTCAGCGTTGTCTACGTGCGGCCCGGCGGAGTGCCCGTCACCACCAGCGGCAAGATCCGCCGACGGTGGATCCGCAGCGAGTTCATGGCCGGCCGCCTCACGGCGCTGCACTCCGAGCTGAGCCCGGCGCTACAGGCCTTGCCTGGTCAGGTGGTGTCGGGTTCGAGGGGCAGGCCCAGGGCTCAGGCACGGTAGCCATCGGCCCGTTCAGCCGGCCTTCGAAGGCCATCTCGAAGGCGTTCAGGTTGTCACCGGTGAGCGAGTCGGGCCGCTTGCGAGGCGTACGACCACGGCGGGCTGATCATGGCGTTTGGGCTGGTTCGGGTGCCGGGGTGGAGACCCCGGCTCGGCCGACACCGGCTGGCACCAGGGCGGGCTCCGACGCCACTGTGGCCAGCGGCACCCCCTGCTCCACCGCCCACGACAGGGCGTGCCTGACGTCGGCCACCGGCAGCGGTCGGCGGGCGGTCACCGAGACGGCGGCGTGCACGTCGAACGCGACGAACGGGTACGAGCGGGCCAACCCGGCGACGCCCTCCCGGACCCGGTCGGCCACCCCGATCGCCTGATCCTCGCTGAGCGAGGGCAGCACCAAGAGGTACTCGTGCTCGGCCAGCCGGACGGCCCGGTCGCTGGGGCGCAACGCCGCGGTGAGCACGCCGAGCACGGCCTGCGCCTCCCGAGCGGCGCTGCGCCGGCCGAACCGCTCCGGCGCCCCGGCCGGCTCGGCCACCCGGACCGCGACCAGCGCCACCGGCAGGATGCCGGACGCGGTGGTCCCGTCCAGGCCGGTCCATCGCCGCATCGCTGCGTCGTCAAGCAGCGCGGCCGGCTGCGCGGACACCTCATCGGGCCGTCGGGTGGAGTCGAGCGCAATTCGGGACCGCTCCGCACGCCGTACCAACAGGCGGACCGCCGCCTCGCCTCGCGCCTCGCCGGGCGTCGCCGGCAGCTCACGGCACCGACCCAGCACGTCGTCGAGCACCAGCAGCGCGGCCCGGGGCAGCCGGTCGCCGAGTTGCCCGCGCAACCGGACCATCTCGTGCAGCGCGTCGTCCCGGCGGAAGCTCCACCCGCCGTCGAAGAGCCGCCCGGCCTCGAGCGTCGCTGCCCTGGGCTCCACCTCCATGCGGTCGTGCGCCACCAGCACCGCGCCGAACCGCGGCGTGAGTACCAGCACCGACCACTCCCGAGCCAGCGGCTCCGCCTCGTCCAAAAGCACGCCGTACGCGCCCTGCGGCAGCGCGGGCGGAGTGGGGCCAACCATCCCGATCACGGTGACCGCCGCGGTCGCCGCGATGCGTTGGTAGAGCGCGCTCTCCCGTTCGAAGTACGGCATCCGCTGAAAGAGCGCTGCGACTACGGTGGGGCCGTCCTCGGCGGGCGCCAAGGCCGCCCGCTCGATCGCGTGCGAGACAGCGACGAGGTTGGCCTTGGTCAACCGCTCGGGTGCGGGTCCACTCTGCAGCACCGCGTAAGCCTAACCGCCCTCTTGGCGCAGTCGCCGCGACGATACGATCCCGCGTCGACGGTCGCCCGTCCTGCGGCTTGCCTGATGGCCGGGCCGGGCAGTCGGCGTGCTGGCGCGCCGCGGACAGTCAGACGGTCCGAAGAACACCAAGGCGTCTCGGTCGGTCGGTAGGTGGTCGTTAAGTTCTTCGACGAGTTCGAGCCAGTGCGACGGAGGGCTGGCTCCCAGGGGCGGTCCTCCTTTCCCGCCGTACGCATGATTCAGAGGTAAGTTCCGCGCGGCGCGGGGCGTTGGGAGCGGGACGGGAGAGAGCCAGCGCCGGTCCAGGGGAAGCAACAGAGAACCCGTGTGGCCCGCGCTGGTTGCCGGTACGAGTTGGTCAAGGGCGTGCTCGTTCTGCGTTATGTACCGATCGCTTACTGCGGCGCGGAAGGGCGGCGACGAGTTCGCCGATCGGTGTGTCGAGTGCGGTGGGAGCGATGTTCACCAGGGATAGGAAGTCCGCACAGATGGCCGAGATCAACTGCGAGGGCCAGTAATCGCAGCCGTAGTAGCCGGTGACGCGGGGGTTTTCGCCGGTGGCGACCACGTCGAAGATGGCGTTTCCCCCGGTGAGCGGGTACGCCTTGTCGGGGAGTTCCTCGACAAGCAGGTCCTGCCACCGGCTGGTTCGGGGCGCGGCATTGGACATGAGGTAGAAGGCGGGAGATGCGGCGGCGGTACGCAAGTCCTCTGGGCGGATCGCCTCGCCGCGTAGTAGCTCGGCGATCTGCGTGTGCGGAAGTGTGCTGTGCCGCAGATCGCTCACGAACTGGTGAAGGACGGCCTGCCAATAGTGTCTCAGCGGTACGGCCGCGTCGATGTTCAACGTGACCTGCAACCCGTGGGCGAACCATCCCACCGAATCCTCGTACCCGGGGGCGCGGTTGGCGATCGGCGTGACGATCGGGACCGATCCGGACCTTGTCGATGCATCGATGGCCAAGGCCAGGATCGACATGACGGTCATGTGAGGCGTCAGACCCAGTGATCGAGCCGCGGCCAGGGTTGCATGCAGCACGTCCGGCGGGATCACGAACGTCTGGGTGGCCGCGGGGCTAGGGCGGCCCACGTCCCTCCAGCCCGGAACATGGATGGCACCAAAGTCGCGGCCGTCCGGCTGCTGACGTCTCCAGTAGCTGACGTCCAGCTCGGAATGCTGCCTGAGGTACTGTCGCTGTTCGTCCATGAATCGTAGGAAGGACATGTCCTCCAACTGTGCCGCCGCAGCTCCAGCCGAGTAAAGCGAGCCGAGTTCGGCGGTGAGGATGTTGAGGGATTCGGCGTCGCACACGAGATGCTCGACGAGCACCGCTACCAGATGGACATCCTCGGCGGTGCGCATGACCATGACGCGCATGAGCGGGGAATCGGTGAAGTCGAAGCCTTCTTCGAGTATCCGATCAATCAGATCCTCGGCAATCCTGAGCACCGCCGTACCGTGCGCCCGGAGATCGTGATAGATCACGGGCGCTGCCACTCGCGGAACGACAAAAATCTTTGGTGACTCGTATCCGAAGTCGACTTCCATTCGAAGGGCGGCATGACGGTCGATCAGGCGTTGGTAGGCGACCTCAACCCTATGTCCGTCGAACGGGCCGGTGAGGCGCAGCACGTGGCAGAGCACCTTCGCCGCAGGTAGGCGCTGCCACTGCGCCAGTCTTTTCTCCTGTAGGAGTGAAACGGTCCTCGGCTGGTGACCTAGTTGGTTAGCGGCACCGTCGCTCGGCTGAAGGGTCGACCGCTGCGCAAGTTGTTCGGCGAGTGCGCGGGCAGTGCCCCATGTGTAGAGGTCCGCAAGCGACACGGGCAGACCGGCGTCGCGCTTCAAGCACCGCACAGAGCGGGCCGCCTGCAACGAGTCGGCTCCGGCCTCGAACAAATCGGTGTCTTCCGTCATGGCGTCATTGCCGCTCATCTGCCGGAACACACCGAGTATCAGATCTGACATGTCGTGGTGGGATCTCGGCCCTGAAGGTATTGGTTCCATGTCAAACGCTCCACATTCCTGGGCGGGGGAGTGGGGTCATGGGGTTACGCGCGTCAGTCCTGCGCCCGACGCGACCCGTGCCTCCTGATAGACGTCCCAGTACTGAGACGCGACGCTCGACCAGCTGTGCGTCTGACGGACATACCGAACCGCGTTCGCTCCTCGGCGACGTATCTCGGCAGGGACCGACAGGGCATCGCGCATCGTCCGGGTCAAATCCTGCTCATCGTCCGGGCGGACCAGCCAGCCCGTCGCCGCCCTTCCCTCCGGCTGCACGATGTCGAGCGGCCCGCCGGAGGACGAGGCGATCACCGGTACGCCGGTGGCCATCGCTTCCAGGTAGACCAAACCGAACGGCTCGTTCACGGCCGGTGCAACCATCACATCGGCGCCGGCGAGCCCGGTGCGCAGGTCGTCATGACCACGCCAGCCGGTGAAGTACACGTCGTCGAGAAGGTTCAACCGCGACGCCGTCTCGTACGGGTGCTCACCCTGCCACTCCCCGGGGTAGCCGCCCCAGACGATCAAAGCCGGATCGACGTCGGTCGAGCGGCGCAGTTCAGCGAAGGCGCGGATCAGCAACGGCAGTCTTTTGAAAGCGAGGAATCGACCCACGAACATCAAGATCGGCCGCAGGCTTCCATCCGACAAACGCAGCCGAGCGATGTCTTCTGGACGGTAGCGGACGCTTCCCTCCTGCCCGCCGGGTTTCCAGCCCCGTGGTTGCTCCACGAGCCAACGGTTGAGGTGTGTGAGGAACTCATTCGGGCTCCTCGCGAGTGGAGTGAAGGTCCCGGTGTCCACGCCGTTGGCGATGTACACCAGGGACGGACCCGTCGTCCCCAGGAGTTCGCGCACCTGCGCCTCGTCGTGTCGAGAGGTCGTCACGATGCTCGATGAGGATCTCGCATAGGAGCGCATGGCTCGAACCCAGTGCTCTGCGTACCTCCAACTGTCCCATTGTCCCGTGGAGAGCAGTTCTTCCTCCGACTCCGACAGACCGTGCTCGACTGCGAGTGTGCCAACGAGCTGAGCGCGGTTCGGTCCGGCCTGCTCAAGTTGCGCGGCCAGCCTCGCCACGGAACGACCGAGCCGGCTTGCCAATCGGGCCCGTTCGAGAGCACCCCGAAACATCATGAGTTCAGGACCGTGCAGCGTCGTGACCGTTGCGCCACTGGGCCGTACCTGCGCTGCCGCGGCATGCAGCGGCGTGAGGTGATGGAGGTGAACGACGTCAGCGGCCGGTAGATCGTGTCTGTGGAAGTGGCTGGCCCAGAAGTGCGTCAGCCGGTCCGCCATCGGCGGCGACACCGCGCAGAACAGACGTTCGGGCGACCCCGGCCGATCCTGGAACGCGGGAGACAGCGGGACCGACGACAACAGAGGGTCCTGACCCGCTGTGGCATCTTCTACGGCCTGCGAGTAGTCGGCTGGATGGCACCGGATGTCTCGGAAAAAGCGAACGGCGAACGACGGGTGTTCGGCACTGCCGAGTGAGCCCACGTAGAGATGGTTCTCCGTATCGCGGTGGCGCTCAAGAGCTGGAAGCAGATATCGGAGGACCTGAGCTGACCCGCCTCTTGGATAGAAAATGGAAGCCGAATCAATTCGGACTCCCCCGTTTAGCACGTGTGCTCCTACCTGGCCGGCATTCGGGACAGCTACCTCGGCCATGGTGAAACGGAGGGCCTGCGTGACATTGTATGCGCTGCGTCGTGGCCCCCGTAGCTCCGACGTAGAGATCAGTACACTAGCCAGCCGAGGGGTTCTGCACAAGACCGCGGCCTATGCGTTCTACCGTGGGCCGGGAAGTGGACGCGGTCTTGTGGGGCACTTCCCTGACTAAGGTCCTGAACTCAACGTCGGAGCTACGGGGGCCACGACGGAATTCCAGTGGGATCGCGTGTGCCCCTCGATCCAACCCACATCACGTTCGTGCTGTGGGCTCGTCGAGGTAGGAGCATGCGTGCCCAATGGAGGTCATTCGCCCAGCGAGTCGCGGCCCCGGCAATCGAGATTGCTCAGGCAACCGGACCTACCCTCCGTCCACTTCCTTTTCGCTCCGGCCGGACGCCTACGCATGAGTCGGCACGGTGGCAAGTCCCAGCTGATTCCTCATTCGCGCCGCACCCCGTCCGGGCAGTGGCATCCACTGCGGTTCGGGACACCGCACCGTCAGCATCCACTGAGCCTGACGGGAGCGCCGTCCTGTAGTCCAGGGCCCACGGAGTGAACGTGACTGCCGCTTCACAGTCCCCTCCGGTGGTCATCGACGCTCTTTGCGGTTCACACCGGTCGGTGACAGTCGCCGCCCCTGGCAAGGTGAACCTGCAGCTGTCGATAGGGGGGTCCGGCCGGATGGTTACCATCAGATCCTCACCATTTTCCAGGCCGTGTCGCTGCATGACGACATCGTCGTCCGTCCTGCGGACGGGCTGCGGGTGACCTCCGAGGGGGTCACCCGTCCGAACATGCCGCTCGACAGCAGTAACCTCGCGGCGAGAGCCGCCGAGCTGCTCGCGTTCAAAGCGGGGATCGCCCCGAACGTTCACCTGCACATCCGCAAGCGTGTGCCAATCGCGGGCGGGATGGCGGGAGGCAGCGCGGATGCGGCGGCCGCGCTGCTGGCCTGCGACAGGTTGTGGGGGATCAGACTGTCGGCGGAGGACATGCTGGAGCTCGCCGTGGAGCTGGGCAGCGACGTACCGTTCACCTTGGTCGGGGGGACCGCGGTCGGCGCCGGTCGGGGAGAGCGGCTGCAGCCGGTGACGACCAGCGGAACGTACCACTGGGTTTTCGCTTTCGACCGGCAGGGTCTGGCCACCCCGAGGGTTTACGAGGAGCACGACCGTCTCCGATCCAGGTGCCCACCATCTGATCTGTGTGTTTCCTCAGACTTGCTGGATGCGCTAGCGGAGGGGGACGCGCGCCGAGTAGGACGGGCGTTGCGCAACGACGCCGAGGAGACTGTGTACAGCTTGCGGCCGGAGCTGCGAAGGACGATCGACGCGGGTCGCTCCGCTGGAGTGCTCGGTGCGGTGGTGGCTGGCACCGGCCCCACCTGCGCATTTCTCGTTAGTGACCGGAAGGCTGGGCGACGCCTCGTCTCACTTTTGTCCGGCATCGGGTGCCCAGCGCAGTACGCCTACGGTCCGGTGGCGGGTCCACTCACAGAACATTCTCATGCGGAAGGGCATCGAGTTGGTCCACGTCGAACGGCCAGCGCAGACGACCCCAGTGACGGCGTCCTGGATCCAGCGGCACAGGCTCGGGCAGATCGTCCGGGAGAATCGCTCGGGTGACCACAACCCGCACTACGCGGTCTGGTTCGTCGAGCTCGAAGGGCACCTGGTCGTGCCGGCGCTCAACGACGCGTGGCTTGAGCTCCAGCGTCGCTACCCCACGTTGTTGTGCGGCTTCGACGCCGATCGCGGACTCTGGAACGTCGGCGAGCCGGCCGAGCCGACTCCGTTGCACATGTGCGGCGCTGAGGGCGGGCGGGCGATCGTCGAAACTGCGGTGCGGGCTCCCTTCGACGTCACCTCCGGGCCGCTCTGCCGCTTCGTCCTCGCGCAGGTGCGACCCGAGGTTCATCTTGCTGCCATGGTGGTGGATCATCTTGCCTGCGATGCGTGGTCCATGGATCGGCTCACCGCCGAGCTGGGCCAGCTCTACGCCGCCTACCTGTCGCCCCTTGACCGACATGAGCTGCCGCCACCTGGTCCGTCGTACGCCGCGTACGCCCAGCGGGAGAACGTGTACCTGGACTCGCCGCAGGGGCAGCGCGACATCGCCGCTGCCCTAGCCGCCGTCGAGCCTCTGGGCGTGGTGCCGGACATCGCCATCCCGGGTTTCACGGGCCGGCGAGAGATCGACTACACCCGTCAGGGGCAATTCGTCGGCCGCATCGAGGCGGAAGAAGCGACACGATTGACGCTCTTGGCCCGCACGTCGGGACTGACCATGGCCGCGTTGCTGGGAGCCGCCATGCATATGGCGCTTGCGACATTGTCGGGGGCCACCCACGTCGGCACACCGGTCATCACCAGCAACCGACGCTGTACGGAGGACTTCGGCGTCGTCGGTTGGGTGGCAACCAAGTTCGTGCTGACCTCGCAGCCGCTCTCGTACGCCTGCGGTGACTACCTGCGCCACTTTCGCGAGCAGTTCTACCGGGCACTGCGGGCACCGGCCGTGTCGTGGCAGCGGCTTCTCTTCGAACAGCATCCTGGGTCGTTCGGCAGCTTCAGCAACACCCCGTACGTGACCTTCAACGCGATCGACCGATCGTCCAGCGGACGAGACTGGACCTTCTCGGGGCTCACCGCCAAGGAGTTGCCGATCCGCCTCGGGGGGCGTGACGACTCAATCAAGGCGGACTGGGTCATCTCCGACGGGGTGGACGTCTCAATCGATTTTAAGTCCGACTGGTACAGCTACGACGATATCGGCATGCTCTGGTCCGCCGTCCGGGATGTCCATCAGCGATGGCTGTCCGGCATGTGATGGCTTACCGCTGGGTGGAGGGTTGTCCCGTCGCCCGTCGCCCGTCGCCCGTCGCCCGTCGTATCGATCGCCGGGAGTGGTAGTGATCGAGGCCGGTCCACGCCCACGACTGACGGGCCAGGCCATCGGGCCGCAGGGGTGGTCCGAGTTGAAGAGTGGTGCCGAAGCGCTGGTAGCGCGCGGCGCACCCGCTCGAACCCGACCATCCAGGGTTCGGCCGGCGAGGCGCCTGCCCGGGGGCGGGAATGCGCCCGTTCACCTGCGGACCCGACCCGGTGGTCTCGCCGCCGGACACACCGTCGGCAAACTCCTACGGGACATGGCCGCCCCACCAGCGCGCGCCCCGACACGACGCGCCGTTCCGCCGCACGCCGCAGACCACGGGTTCGTGTCCATCTGCGCGGAACTGGGGTTGTCGAACCGGCCGGTCAACGCCTCACAGACCTCCCTGATCCTGGACTGAGTCGCATCGTGGCGATCGGCAGCCCGTGCTGTGACACTCCTTGGCATGTCTTTTGTGTCCGTGAACAAGCAGGAACTGCGACGGGTCGTTCGGGAGTTCGCTGCCCACTGGACGAGTGAGGCCGTGGACATCGAGAGCTACCTCGCCGCGCAGGTCGACGACGAAACTCACCGTGAGGTGGTCGGCCCTCTGCTTGCGGCGAGCGGGGCCAGTGGAGTCGTCCGGGTCGGGGGTCAGGAGGCCGCCGTATGGGGTGACCCGACGGTCCCCGAGATGGCGTTCAGCGTCACCAAGTCGGTCGTTTCCGTCGTGGCCGGAGTGGCGTTCGACGACGGCCTGCTGGTGCCCGACCAGCCCGTCCATCAAGTTGTCGATGTTCCGGAGTTCCGCGGTCCGCGCAACGAACTCATCACCTGGCGGCACCTGCTCCAGCAGTCCAGCCAGTGGGAGGGAGCGCTCTGGGGAAAGCCCAGCAGTGTCGATGCGCAGAGCTTCCGCGAGGGGACCGAGGTGCACGGCACACCGCCGGGCGCGGGCTGGGCCTACAACGACGTGCGAATGAACCTGCTCACCTACGCCCTCACGCTGCTGATGCGCAGGTCGCTGCCCGAGGTGCTGCGCGAGCGAGTCATGATCCCGATCGGCACCTCGGACAGGTGGTCCTGGCACGGCTACCGGACCAGCGTCGTGGAGATCGATGGCCGCCCGACCGAGGTGGTCTCCGGCGGCGCGCACTGGGGCGGGGGACTCTTCATCGCGGCGAGAGACCTGGCCCTGATCGGGCAGCTCTTCCTCAATGGAGGAACCTGGGCGGCGACGCGAGTGCTGAGCTCAGAGTGGATCCACAGGTCGTGGGCCCCTGGCCCGGTCAAACACGAGTACGGCTACCTCTGGTGGCTCAACGACGAGCGGATCCCGTGGCCAGGAGCCCCGAGCACCGGCCGTAGCGCCCGGGGCAACGGCGGACGACACCTGCTCTGGGTGGATCCGGCGCGGGAACTGGTCATCGCCTCCCACTGGACCGAGGATCCGCTCGGCCTTGTTCGTCGGGTGTCGGAGACTGTCACCGCCTCCCGAGGGTGCTGATTGGTCGCGCTGCTACGAGGTCGACAGCACCGTCGAATCCTGACCCAGATGATGCCGCAGGTCTCCGTGGACATCCCGCCTACCTCATGTGCGTGACGGCCTGATTCCGTCCGTGCGCCCTCGCCGACCGGTGCGCAATTGTTCAGCGGCGCGCACGATCGCGAAACACCGAGGGTGGCCCGGGCGCTCGAGCCTGGACCGCCGCAGGCGGTGGACCTAGATATTGATCTCCGGTAGTGTCGGGTCGAGGCGACGCCGCCTGACGAGCGGCAGCCGACGGGATGGTACGCCACGCTCGCCGAGGAGTTCCGACGGCGACCGGTCGGAGTGGTCAGGTTCCGCCGGCCATGGCGTCGGTCATCAGATGTGTCCAGCCGTGTCAGGGATTCGCCGGCGGCGCGGCACCTGATGTGAACGGGGGACACGTGACACTGCCCGCAAGAATATCGACCAACCGTAGTGGAAGCCGTTGGCTTCGACTGGTCACCGTGATGATGGCGAGGCCTCGTCGAGGATGGTGACTGTCTACACGACGTGCCCCTCCTCCACCGACCGACCGGCCGAGGAGTTTCGCCGCCAGATGCTCGATGTGGCCGCCTGGACTGAGTCGGCCGGATGCCGGGGGTTGCTCGTCTACACCGACAACACACTTGTCGACCCCTGGCTAGCCGCCCAGGCCATCGTCACGCATACCGAACGGCTGGTGCCGCTCGTCGCGGTCCAACCGGTCTACATGCACCCTTACAGCGTGGTGCGGATGGTCAGCTCTATTGGCTTTCTGAGTGGTCGGCAGGTCGACCTGAACCTCGTCACAGGGGGCTTCGCCGGACACCTGAGGGCACTCGGCGACGACCTCGATCATGACGAACGCTACCTGCGGTTGGTGCGGTACGGAACCGTCATCCGACGGTTGCTCACCGAAAGTCTGCCGGTCAGCGATGCGGGCGCGCACTACTCGTTGCGTGGCGCGAGCGTACAGCCCCCACTGAACCCGGCGATGCTGCCGACCATCTTCGTGTCCGGTTCGTCGGAGGCCTGCCGACGAGCGAGCAAGGAGTTGGACGTCGCCCGGCTGTCATACCCGCAGCCTATCGACGAGTACGTCGAGGGCCGATCCGTGATCGGTGACGGCATCCGCATCGGGATCATCGCTCGGGACACCAGCGCTGCCGCCTGGCAGGTGGCCCACCAGCGGTTCCCGCCGGACCGCAGTGGGGAGCGCCTGCACGACCTGGCGAACCGCTTCGTCGAATCGCACTGGCACCGGGACCTTTCGGCCGAGGCGTCAGTCTCCAGTGGGCCGCAGGGCGCTTACTGGCTCTACCCGTTTCGTACGTACAAAACCTTCTGTCCCTATCTGGTAGGAAGCTACGCGGAGGTGTCCGAATTCCTGGCGCGCTACCTGGCGCTCGGGGTTACCGCACTCATCCTTGACGTGCCGGCCGAGGCGGAGGACCTGGATCAAGCAATGGCCTGCATCTCCGCTGCCGAGCAGTTGGCGCGGCGTCCGGAGCCGGTGTCCGCGCTCGCCGACAGGTCGCGCTGACCCAACTCACTCTTCTGCCGGTGCCCGTTCCCGGACTGTGTCGACAGGGCACCGGCAGAAGAGGAAGCGACTCGGTGCCGAGATGTTGCGCTTACCAGGATGGGGTTGTACCGACCACCACGGTGGGCTCACGCCCCAGCGTGCTCCGAGCGCCGTTCGAGGGCCGTGTAGCTGCCCTGGTGGTAGAGGAGGGGCATGCCCTCGTCGATGCCCGCCCGTAACGGTCGAGCGAGCACGATCGCCTGGCTGCCGGCCACGACATGCTCGTACACCTGGCACTCCAGCCAGCCCAGCACTCCCTTGAGCAAGGGGGTCCCGAAAGCTCCCGGCTGCCAGCCGGGGAGGGCGAACCGGTCGATGCCGCTGGCGGCGAAGTTGCGCGCCACCTCAGTTTGGTCGTCCCGGAGCAGGTTGACCGCCACGTGGGTGGCCGTCCGCAAGGCTGGCCAGCAGGAACTGGCTAGAGCCGCGCAGAAGGAGACGACCGGAGGATCGAGAGAGACAGACGTCAGCGACGTGGCGGTGAATCCGGCCGGTGGGCGTCCTGCGATCGTCACTACAGCTACGGTCGCCGCGTGATGCCGGAACAACGTCCGGAGAGCGGCTGGCATCGTCCCGTGATCCATCAGGATTTCCTTCCTGCCGGGGGTCGGCGGGATCCGCGGCCCAGTGCGCGCGGTCTCAGCACGTCCGGCAGCTGAGGTCCCACCCTCGGACGTCCTGCGGGGAGCGCGGGTCAGGGCCGACGTAGTGCGCGGACGGGCGTACCAGGCGGCCCAGCTTCTTCTGCTCCAAGATGTGTGCGCTCCAGCCGGCAACGCGCGCGCAGGTGAAGACGGAAGTGAACATGTGGGCCGGCACCTGGGCGAAGTCGAGCACGACCGCCGCCCAGAACTCGACGTTGGTGGGCAGCACTCGGTCGGGGTAGCGGTTGCGCAACTCTTCGAGGGCTGCCTTTTCCAGTGCCTCGGCAACCTCGTAACGAGGGGCGGCGAGCTCTTTGGCGGTACGGCGCAGCACACGCGCACGCGGATCCTCAGCGCGGTAGACCCGGTGGCCGAAGCCCATCAGCCGCTCGCCGCGATCCAGGACGCCCTGCACATAGCCCACCGGGTCGCCAGAGCGCTCCACCGTCTCGATCATCTGGAGCACCCGGGTAGGTGCTGAACCGTGCAGCGGACCGGAAAGCGCGCCGATCCCGGCCGAGATGCAGGCCGCCACATCGGCCCCGGTAGAGGCGACCACGCGGGCTGCGAAAGTGGAGGCGTTCATGCCGTGTTCGGCCGCCGAGATGAAGTAGGCATCGACCGCCATCACGTGGCGGGGGTCTGGCTCGCCGCGCCAGCGCTTCATGAACCGCTCTACCACGGTCGTCGCCTTGTCGATTTCCCGCTGTGGGACCGCCGGCAGGCCCAGGCCGCGGGCCGACTGCGCGACGAATGACATGGCGGTCACCGAGACGCGGGCCAGATCCTCACGGGCTTGCGCGTCGGAGATGTCGAGTAACTGCCCCAACCCCCAGTAGGGCGCCAGCATGGCGACCGCCGACTGTACGTCGACCCGGATGTCACCCGAGTGCACGGGCACCGGAAAGGGCTCCGCGGGCGGCAGCCCGGGGCCGAACTCGCCGTCGACCAGTAGACCCCAGACGTTGCCAAAGGAGATCTTGCCGATCAGGTCCTCGATGTCGACACCGCGGTAGCGCAGCGAACCGCCGTCACGGTCGGGCTCGGCGATCATTGTCTCGAATGCGACCACGCCTTCGAGTCCCGGTTTGAACCCCGTCATTCGGCTCTCCTCATCGTGCCACATCGCATCCGTAAGGTAGTCGCAGCCTACCTGCGGATCACTACCGTGAATGAGGTGACCTGCGCCTCACGAGCCGACTCGCGACCGTCGGCTTGCCGGTGGGCCGCGTGCTCTGGTGCTACCCGGGGGGGGGCGTGGCGGATGACCGGTCTGGATGTATTCGGTGAGGTCAACGCCCCCGGCTGACCGGAGACCCGCCGACTGGGTCGGCAGCCCGGGGATGTCCGGTCCACTCGCGGGCCGTGCCGATCAGCCGTGAATTGTCGACAGTGGACGACGAAGGTGCGTCAACCACGGCATCTATCGGTCGCTGTTGACACTCTTCGCGACCACTGGGCAGGATGGGACCTCTCGAGCGACTGATCGAAGGATCAGGATTGCCGAGGCTGTGCCGCCCTGAGACCGGCCACCATCCCGATCCAGGATCGGACCGGTGGCGACGCGGGTGACGCCGCGCACCACGTGGAGTGGCGGCAGACAGTGGATTGAGAAGCGGGGGAACGCTAGTGAGTGCTGCTCGACATCAAGGCTTCAGGTCGATTCCGTCCGGACCCGGCATACCCGATGCCGCACCAGGTCATCCGTGGCCTGCGGCGCCGCACCTGCCCTGCGGCGCGCTGACGCGCGCCCGCGCCCGCTGACGAGACCTCCACTTCGTCATTCCCGCTCCGCCGGACACGACCGGTCGCTGCACTGACCCCTCGTGTCCATCGACGACTGCTGGAGTACCCGCATGCCTTCGACCGGCCCGGCATCCTTCGCCCAGGAAAGACTCTTCTTCATCGACCAGATCGAGCCCGGCTCGCCGGGTTACGTGGTGGCCTGCGCGCTGCACATGACCGGCGTCGTCGACGGCGACGCCCTGCGCGGCGCGCTGTCCGATCTCGCCGCTCGACACGAGCCGCTGCGGACCACCTTCGCGGTGCGCGACGGTGCCCTGACCCAGACCGTGTGGGAGGACCTGCCGGTCGAGTTGCGGGTCACGCCGAGGCCCTGGGCGGACCGGCGCGCGCAGGACGACCAGGTCCGGGCGTACGTCGCGCGGGAGGTCGGCCGGCCCTTCGACCTCACCGCCGGGCCGGTTGTCCGGTACGCCCTGCTCTCCTGGTCGGATCGAGAGCACGCGCTGGTCGTGCTGGCCCACCACATCGCCTGTGACGGCTGGGCCCTCGGAGTCCTGCTGCGGGATCTCGCCACGGCCTACCGGAACCGGGCCGCCGGTCGAGGCGGGCTTGACGTAGCCGCGTCCTATCTGACGTACGCCCGGGAACAGCGCGACAGGTGGAAAAACGGTGACTCCGACGGGCTCGGCTACTGGACCGAGGCGCTCACCGGTGCCCCCAACCTCGACCTTCCCACCGACCACTCCCGACCGGCGATTCTCGGCTCCGCGGGCGGGGTCGTCCGGGCAGATCTCGACCCCGAGCTGCTTCGCCTGCTGCGTCAGCAGGCCCAGGTTCAGGGCGTCAGCTTGTTCATGGTGTTGCTGGCGGCCTACGCCCGACTGCTGACGACGTATGTACGCCAGCCCGAGGTGGTGATCGGCGTACCGGTGGCGAACAGACTCGACGAGGACGAGGACGACATGGTCGGCTGCTTCGTCAACACGCTGCCGATGCGGATCCGGGTGGGGGACCAGCCGGACTTCGCCCAGCTTCTGCAACACGTACGGGAGGTGGCGCTCTCCGGCTTCGGCTACCAGGACGTGCCGTTCGAACGGATCGTGCGCGCGCTGGCGCCGGAGCGCGAGCGCAGCCGCAACCCGCTGTTCCAGGTCTCCTTCACCCTGCAGAACTTCACAGTGGAAGTACCCGACCTGGTCGGCTTGGAGGTGGCCGAGATCGACGTGGAGGTCGAGGCCGCCAAGTTCGAGCTGGCGTTGACCGTCGACATCTCCGGTGCCCGGCCCTTCAGCCGGTTGGAGTATCAGGCGGACCTGTTCACCGTGGAGACCGCCGAGGCCCTGCTAGGGCACTTCCAGCATCTGCTGGCGACAATCGCACCTGCCCTCACCGGCGAGCCGCAGGCGCCGACGATGGTCTCCAAGGCCGAGGCTGATCAGCTGGTCGCGTTGGGGTCGCCGGACAACGCCCCCGACAGCCACGCGGAGTCAGTGCTCGCACGGTTCGAAGAACATGCCCGCACCACACCGACGGCAGTGGCGTTGCGTTACGGGGGCGCCAGCCTCGGCTACGGCGAACTGGACCGGCGGGCCGCACTGCTCGCGGCCCGTCTGCGACGACTGGGAGTGCGGACCGGGGAGCTGGTCGGCCTCTGTCTCGACCGGTCACCGGACACGGTGGCAGCGATCCTGGCGATCTGGAAGGTGGGCGCGGCGTACCTGCCGTTGGATCCCGGCTATCCGCCCCAGCGGCTGCGGCTCATCCTGGACAGCTCTGCCGCTTCTGTCGTACTGGTCCAACCTCACACTGCTGCGGCGGTGGAGTCCGTCGCGGCGCAGCGGGGGATCCGGCTCGTCGACGTGACCACGCCGCAGCCATCGGACTCACCAGCCGGCCCGGCCGTCCCCTCGGCGGCCGGGGATGCCGACCTTGCGTACGTCATCTACACCTCTGGATCAACCGGAGTTCCCAAGGGCGTGATGGTCGGCCGCACCGGCGTGGACCTGCTCTTCGCCGCGTGCCCCGGCGGTCTGCGGGTCGGCCCCGAAGACGTGTGGCTGTGCGCGCACTCCTTCGCGTTCGACTTCTCCGTCTGGGAGATCTGGGGGGCCCTGGCGTACGGCGGCACCGTGGTGCTCGCCGAAAACGCCGACGTGGTCGACCCGGCGCGCCTGGCCGCGCTCGTCCACACCGAGCGTGTGACCGTGCTCAGCCAGACTCCCGGCTCGCTCTACCGCCTGCTGCCTGAGCTGGTCCGCCGTACGCCGGCCCTCGGCATGCTGCGGTACGTCGTCTGCGGCGGCGAGGCACTCAGCTGGTCGCGCCTAGCCGACCTGCTGGCCGGCGTCGAGGCCGACACCCGCTTCGTGAACATGTACGGCATCACCGAGGGGACCGTCCACGTGAGCGCGCGAGAGGCGACGGTTGCTGAGCTGCCGGGGGTGCGGGAGGGCGACATCGGCCGTCCCCTGCCGTCCGGGCGCTGCTATGTCTTGGACCCCCAGGGGCGTCCCGCCGGGACGAACGTGCCGGGGGAGCTGTACATCGGCGGCCCGCTGGTGGCCCTGGGCTACCTGGGCAACCGGGAGTCGACCGCCGAACGATTCCGGCCCGACCCGTACCGACCGGGCGGCACGATCTACCGCACCGGTGACATCTGCCGGTGGAGTTCCCGCGGGGAGCTGCTCTACCTGGGCCGGGAGGACGGTCAGGTGCAGCTGCGTGGTCACCGGGTCGAGGTCGCCGAGGTCGAACGGGTGCTCCTGCGGGACGCCTCGGTTCGCGCCGCCGTCGTCCTGGCCACCGACGACCAGTTGGTTGCCTTCGTCGTACCCGTCGATCGTGGACCCGACCTGCCGGCGCTGATCCGGCAGGTGCGCGAGGCCCTACCGGCCTACATGGTGCCGTCCCGGACGGTCGTGGTCGCCGACATCCCGCTGACCACGCACGGCAAGGTGGACACTGAGGCCCTGCTCGCCCGGGCGGGCACGGTCGACCCGCCGGCGCCCCCGGCCGGCGCGCCACCTCCCGACTCCCCGCTCGAGCGGCAGCTGCTGGAACTCTGGGCCACCGTGCTCGGCCATTCCGACGTCGGCCCACAGGACAACTTCTTCGACGTGGGCGGGCACAGCTTCGCGCTCATGACCCTGCAGAGCCTGATGGCCGAACGGGGTCTGTCGATCAGCGTCACCGACCTGCTCCGGCTCGGCACAATCGCGGCCTGCGCGGCCCACCTGCGTACCGGCCCGGTGTCGCCGTCGGACAGGGCCGACCGTGGGCACCGCCGGCGGGCAGGTATGCGACGACTGGCCGATCGATCCGCCCGGCCGGCGGACGCGCGCCGGTCGCACACCGAGCCGACGGCCTCCGATGCTCAGTCGACCAGGGAGAACTGATGACAGGTTACGAAGCCCCACTGTCATTCGGGCAGCAGCGCCTCTGGTTCCTCGAGCAGCTCGCGCCCCGCAACACGGGGTACGTCAACCAGGACGCCAGCATGCTGGTGGGGGATCTGGACGAGGCCGCGCTGACAGCGGCGCTGCGGACCATCGTGGCGCGGCACGAACCGCTGCGGACCCGATTCCGCTGGTCGGACCGCGACGCCGCTCCGGTCCAGTGGGTGCGGCCCACCGGACAGATCCCGCTGACCATGACCGAGGCCATGGATGTGCTCCCGGCGGACCGGGTCTCGTTCGTACAGGACTTCGCCCGGGCCGAGGCCGCGCGTGGCTTCGACCTTGAGTCCGACGACCTGGTGC
This sequence comes from Micromonospora sp. NPDC047521, assembly GCF_055587305.1. NCBI lineage: Bacteria > Bacillati > Actinomycetota > Actinomycetes > Micromonosporales > Micromonosporaceae > Micromonospora > Micromonospora sp. NPDC047521. Next base: position 26,854 of record NZ_JBVJGN010000008.1, read on the forward strand.
GCTGCTACCTCGTGCGCTGGGCGCCGAGCGCGCACGCGTTGCTGATCCTGGCCCACCACATCGTTGTCGACGGGTGGTCGCTGACGAACCTGCGCCGGGAACTGGCGATCGCCTACAACGCCGAGGTGGCCGGTGCGGAGCCCGATCTGCCCGAACTGACCATCCAGTACGCGGACTTCGCCCTGTGGCAGCGCGACCAGCTCGGCGACGCGCAGGCGGGGGAGGAACTCGCCTTCTGGCGGGGTTACCTGGACGGCGCGCCGAGCGTCTTGGAACTGCCGACCGACAAGCCCCGGCCGGACCGCCAGACGATGGCCGGCGACCTGCTGCATCTCAATCTGCCGCGAGCCGTCCTGGATGCTGCCCAGCAGTTGGCCACTGCCACTCGGACGACGCTCTACATGGTCCTCACCTCGGCGATGTCGGTGGTGCTCAGTCGGTACTCCGGCCAATCAGAGATCGTCTTCGGCACACCGGTCGCGGGTCGGACCCGGTCGGAGTTCGAACCCATGATCGGTCTCTTCCTGAACATGATCTCCGTGCGTGCCACTGTCCGTCCGGACGAGTCGTTCGAGGAACTGCTCAGGCGTACGCGGACGGCGGTGCTGCGTGCGCTGAGTCACCAACAGCTGCCCTTCGAGCAGGTCGTACAGGGGCTCGCCGTCGAGCGGCGGCCCGACTTCTCTCCCGTGTTCCAGGTGTCGTTGAGCGTCAACAACCTGCCGGATCATCCGATGGAGCTGACCGGCATCCACGTCGAGAAGATCAACATAGAGCTGCAGGGCGCCCGGTACGACCTGACGACGGACTTCGCGCCGCTCCCGGACGGCCTGCGGCTACGTCTTCAGTACAACTCTGACCTATTCGAGTCCGACACGGTGCGACGGCTGGCCGGCCACCTCACCACCGTCTTGACCTCGGCGGCACGTGACCCGCGTACCCCGGTGCGGCTGCTGCCCCTGCTCGACGACGTCGAGCGGGACACGATGCTGCGCCTCTCGGCCGGCAGCGCCACCCGCGGCCCGGTCGCGCCGGCCGAGGATGTGCTGACCCGCCTGGCCAGCCAGGTGGAGAAGGCACCCGACGCCCCCGCCCTGCACGGCGAGCACGCAACGCTGAGCTACCGGCAACTCGACGAGGCCTCCGACCGGGTCGCCGCCGCCCTGGCCGCGCACGGCGTGCGCACCGATGACGTAGTAGCGGTGATGATGGACCGGACTCCGGAGTGTGTCGCAACCGTCCTCGGCATCTGGAAGGCCGACGCCGCGTTCCTCCCGGTGGATCGTCGGCAGCCGACCGACCGGCTCCACCACATGCTTCGGGAGACACGCGCGGCGCTGCTGGTCATCGACGAGCGCAACCGCGATCCGCAGGGCGAGGCGATCGCCGCCGGCCTACCGCGGCTGGCCTACGAGTCGCTGCCCTCGCAGCCGATCCCGGCCCGGCGCGACGCCCCCCGCCCTGACCAACTGGCCTACGTGATGTACACCTCGGGCTCCACTGGCATGCCCAAGGGCGTGCGGGTCTCCCGTGGCGCGCTGGCCAGTCTCTGCGCCGCGGCCCTGGAGGTGGTGCAGCCGACCGACCGGGACGTCACGTTGGCCGTCACCACCTTTGCCTTCGACATCTCGTTGCTGGAGTATCTCGTCCCGCTGATGGTCGGCGGGTCCGTACGCCCGCTCGCCGGCAGCGCGGCCGACGTCTCCGCCGTGCAGCGGGCGCTGGACGCGGCGCCCGCTGTCTCCCTCTCCGGTGGAACCCCAACGATCTGGAGGTCGCTGCTCGGCGCCGGTCTGCGGTTGCCCGACGGGATCCGACTGATGCTCGGGGGCGAACCGATGCCCGCCGAACTCGGACCGCTCCTGCTCAACCAGGGTGTCGAGTTCTGGAACTTCTACGGCCCCACCGAAGCCACTGTCTACGTCACCGCGGCGCGGTACCGACCGAGCATCACCGGCAAGGGCACCGAGCAGCCATGCTTCGCGTCGGCCGACATCGGGCGGCCGTTCGGCGACAACACCGTGTACGTGCTCGATGACGGAATGCAACTGTGCCCGATCGGTGTGCCGGGGGACGTCTACCTGGCTGGGCCGCAATTGGCCCTCGGTTATCAGAACCGGCCCGGGCATAGCGCCGAACGGTTCGTCGCCGACCCGCACGGGTTGCCCGGCGACCGGATGTACCGCACGGGCGACGTGGCGCGGTGGTCGGCCGAGGGGCGGCTGCTGTTCCGGGGGCGGGTGGACTCGCAGGTCAAGATCCGAGGATTCCGGGTCGAGCTGACGGAGATCGAGTTCCACCTGCGCGCCCATCCCGGGGTGGCCGATGCGGTGGTGGGTGTGCGGGAGCAGTCGGGCGTACCACAGTTGGTGGCACGGCTCGTCGCCGGCGGCGCCAGTCCTCCGGACGAGGCACGACTGCGCGCGCACCTGGCTGGGGTGCTACCGGAGTACATGGTGCCGGCCGTGCTCAGCTACACCGACGCGCTGCCGGTGTCCGACAACGGCAAGGTGGACCGCAGGGCCGCTTTGGCCCTGCCGGATCAGGGCAGCACGCCGGTCGAGGATGGGGAACAGCTCGACGCAGAGCCGGTCACCGACCTGATCCGTCATCTGTTCGCGGACGTGCTCGGCCGGCCGGTCGGCACGGGATCGAACTTCTTCGAACTCGGCGGCAACTCCCTGCTTGCCGTCCAGGTGCTGCTGCGCCTGCAGGACATCTTCCGTCGCAACTTCGAGGTGGCGGACGTCTTCGCCGCGCCGACCGCGGCCGCGCTCGGCGCCAGGATCACCGCCGCCGGTGACGACGACGAGGTCGAGCTGCTCCTTCCGCTGCGCACGGCCGGCTCCGCACCGCCGGTGATCTGCCTGCCGCCGCGTACCGGCAGGGGCTGGTGCTACGCGGGCCTGCTGCCCCACATTCCGCAGGAGTTCCCGGTCTGGGGCCTGCAATCAGCGGAACTCGCCAGGGGTGAGGCGATCTCCTCTCTCGGCGACGTGGTGGCGGAGTTCCTCGACGAGATCGAGGGATTGACTTCGTACGGCCCGTGCGTCCTGCTCGGATGGTCCTTCGGCGGCGCGCTCGCCCATGAGCTCGCCAGCGGGCTGCGCGACCGCGGCGGGGACGTTCCGCTGGTGGTCATGTACGACGCGGTGGCGCCGCTGCGCCCCGAGAGCCCTGACCAGCCAGCCGACCTGCTCTTCTTCGCAGCCCATGGGCACGACGCAGGCGAGCGCGCGACGGACTGGGCGGGCCGTTACGAGGGCCACGTCTCCGTCGTGCCGACGGGTGCGGCCCACCTGCGGATGTTCGACCCGGAGCCGCTGGCGGAGACCGGAGCGGCCCTCACCGCTCGTCTGCGCGCCATCCTCGACGGAACAGGCAGGTGACGGCGATGGCAGACCCCTTCGACGAGGAAGGGACGTTCCTCGTCCTGGCCAACGGGCGTGGTCAGCTCTCGCTCTGGCCGGCTCTGCTGCCGCAGCCGCCCGGCTGGACGGAGACGTTTGGCCCCGCGCCTCGGACGGATTGCGTGAACCACGTCGAGCAGAGCGCGGAGTTACCCAAATGACCAGCTATCCGGCGAGCGTGCAGCAGCCCCTGACGGCCCGGGTCCGCAGGGTGACCAAGGTGGCGGCGGCGGCGGCGGACCAGGTCGACGCCGACGCCGAGCCGCCGCTCGCCGCCGTCGCAGCCCTGCGCGAGCAGGGACTGCTCGGCCCGGCGCCCACCCCGGGCGAGTCGGTCTGGACGGGGAGGCAGGTGGCAGCTGTCGCCTCCGCACTCGGTGGCGCCTGCGCCTCGACTGCGATGGTCTGGGCGATGCACCAGGGGCAGATGCAGAGCGTCGTCAGCCAGCCCACCCTCACCGATGAGCTGCGCGCCTTCCTCGACCAGGCCTGGTCGGCGCAGCCCCTGATAGCCAGTCTGATGTCGGAGCGGGGAGCCGCCGACCCACGTCAAGGCAATGCCTACTGCGATCGGGCGCCGGACGGAACGATCACGATCACCAAGGAGGTGTCGGTCTCCTCGTACCTGAGCATCGCCGACGCCGCGCTGGTCGTGGCCCGGCCCGACCAGAACGCCCCTCGGACGGACCAGGCACTGGTGCTGGCCAAGACGGCCGACATCGACATCGAACGCCCCACCCCGTGGCTGGCGATGGGTATGCGTGGCACCGCGAGCGGAGGCTGCCGGGCCGTCGTCTCGACCTCGGACCGATACGTCCTGGCCGACTCGTTCAGCCTCACGGGCGGTCGCACGATGACGCCGCTGACCCATCTCGGCTGGGCCGGCTGCTGGTGGGGCATCGCCGCCGCGGCGGCGGATCGCGGCCGGCAGTGGTTGCGTCGCCGGGCCGGTACGGGAGACCTGGCCGCCGCCAAGACGCTGCGGCTCGGCCACATCGCCCAGTCGCTGGACCAGGTGCGGGCGCAGATCAGGGCCTTCGCCGATGAGTACGACCTGGCCACCGCCACCGGCCGGTACGACAGCGGCATGCCCAGGCGTGCCAACAACGTTCGCTTGTCGGTCGCTGAGACGGCCTTCAGCGCGGTGGTCGACGCGATCGAGCTGATCGGCGTCGACGCATACCGCGAGGCGCAGGCCAGCCCGTTCAGCCTGAGTCGGCACCTACGGGACGTCACATCGGCCCGCGTGATGATCAGCAGTGACCGGATCCGGCTGGCGAACGGAACGCTGGCGCTGATGCCGGAGACCGACCCGGTCGAGGAGCTCGACCAGCGTGCATGAGGTGAACGGCGGCCCGCCCACCGGCCACCGGCAAGGAGAAGACATGACGGACAGCAGCAAGATCGCGATCGTCGGGCTCGCCGCCCGGGTTCCCGGCGCCGGCGGGGATCTCGAGCGGTTCTGGGCGAACCTGGAGGCCGGAACCGAGTCGGTGACCTTCTTCGAACCGCAGGAACTGGTGGCCCAAGGCGTACCGGCGCACCTGGTCGCCGATTCCCGGTTCGTGCCCGCCCGCGCGGCCCTCGACGGCATCGACCAGTTCGACGGTGAGCTGTTCGGCTACTCGCCCAATGAGAGTGCCCTGATGGATCCGCAGCAGCGGTTGTTGCTGGAGTGTGCCTGGGAGGCGCTGGAGAACTCCGGGAATGCTCCGGTCGCGGCCGACGGCGGGCGCACGGGCGTCTATGTCGGCACCGGCATGAACGTGTACCTGCTTGACAACGTGCTGCCGAACCAGCGGGCCGTCGACGCGGCCGGCGGCCTGCAACTGGTCATCGGCTCCGACAAGGACTACGCCGCGACCCGGATCGCCTACAAGCTCAACCTCCAGGGGCCGGGTGTCACCGTGCAGACTGCCTGCTCCACCTCGCTGGTGGCGGTCCATATGGCTGTGCAGAGCCTGCTGGCTCACGAGACGGACCTGGCGTTGGCGGGCGGCGCGTCGGTGGCCCCGCCGACCCGCCGCGGCTACGTCCACGAGCCCGGCGGCATCCTCTCCCCGGACGGGCACTGCCGGACCTTCGACGCGTCCGCCGAGGGCACGGTTCCTGGGGACGGCGCTGGGGTCGTGGTGCTCAAGCGGCTGGAGGACGCCCATCGAGACGGCGACACCGTGCACGCCGTCATTCTCGGCTCGGCGGTGAACAACGACGGGTCGCGCAAGGCCGGCTTCACCGCCCCCGGCGTTGGTGGCCAGGCCACCGCGGTGGCGGACGCACTGGACGTGGCCGAGGTTGCCCCGGGCGAGGTGGGACTCATCGAGGCGCACGGCACCGGCACCAAGCTGGGTGATCCCATCGAGGTGGCTGCGCTGCGTCAGGTCTTCGGCGGCGTCGCAGAGGCCTCCTGTGCGCTGACTGCGCTGAAGTCCGTGGTGGGCCATCTCGACGTCGCCGCTGGCGTCCTCAGCCTGATCAAGGTCGTGTTGGCGTTGCGCCACCGGGTGATTCCGCCGGTGGCCCATTTCAAGGGCGCGAATGAGCTGCTCGAGCTCGAGGGCTCGCCGTTCTTTGTGCCGGTCACCGCGGTCCCGTGGCAGCCGATTGCCGGCCGTCGCCGCGCTGGAGTCAGCTCGTTCGGTATCGGTGGCACGAACGCGCACGTGGTGCTGGAGGAGGCCGATCCGGAGCCGCTGGGGGAGGCGGTAAGCGGGAGCCAACTGCTCCTGGTCTCCGCCCGTACTCGGGAGGCGGCCGACGAAAGCCTGCGCCGCATCGCCGGCGCGCTGTCCGCCCAGCCGTCCGTGTCCCTGGCTGACGTGGCGCACACCCTGCGGGTCGGCCGCACCTGGCTGCCGTGGCGGGCCGCAGTCGTGGCGGACGACGCGGCGGATGCGGCAGACCGGCTACGCCGGGCGACGCCCCACGCGGTGGTACCGACCGGCCCGGTGGTGTTCGCCTTTCCGGGCCAGGGGTCGCAGCGGCCCGGCATGTACCGAGCCAACTACCACGCCGATGCGGTCTTCCGGGCCGTGATCGACGAGGGCGCGCAACAGTTCGCCGATGCCTGCGGGGTCGACCTGCGCGACGTGTTGTACAGCCCGGACGCCGCCGCCCACGAGGAGACGCTGCGCCGCACCGAGCTCGCGCAGCCGGCGATCTTCCTCACCGAACTCGCGGCGGCCCGAAGCCTCATCAGTCGGGGCGTCACGCCGGCGGCGATGGTCGGCCACAGCGTCGGCGAGATCGTCGCCGCCTGCCTCGCGGAGGTCCTCTCCCCGGCGGACGCGCTGGCGGTGGTGATCGAACGCGGCCGGCTCATGCAGCAGGCCCGGCCGGGCGTGATGCTGGCGGTGCTCGGCGATCCGGTGGTGGTGGCCCGCTCCCTCACAGACGGTGTGGAGTTCGCGGCCCGCAACTCCCCGAACTCGTCGGTGCTCTCCGGTGACACGGCGGCAATGCAGCGGGTGGAGCGATCGCTCCGCGCCGCGGGGCTGCCGTGCCGCCGGCTGCGTACCTCGCACGGCTTCCATTCGGCCGGCATGGCGGACGCCGCCGAGCAGTTCGCCACCTTCCTGAGCGGCTATCGGCTCGCCGCGCCGCGACTGCCCATCTACTCGACGCTCACCGGCGCGCCGCTTACCGACGACGAGGCCACCAGCGCCGCGTACTGGGGGCGTCAGCTGCGCGAGCCGGTCAACTTCACCGACGCCGTCACCCGACTGCGTGACGATCTCACGCCCGCGGCCTGGGTCGAGGTGGGACCGGGCGCAGCCTTGCGAGAGTTCATCCGCGAGCACGTTGCCCCCGAGGAGCAGGCCCGCGTCCTGTCCGTGGGTCGGCCGGGCACCGCCTCGGCCGACGACCACGCTCTGTTGCTGGGCGTGGTCGGTGAACTGTGGTCGGGCGGCCTCGCCGGTTCGTGGAGCGTCCAGCACGACCACGGACGACGACGCGTCCCACTGCCGACATACCCCTTCGCCCGTACCCGGCACTGGATCGAGGCCCCGCGACCGGCAGCCGTACCGACGGGTGACGCTCCGGCGCAAGCGATAGGAGAACCCGTGCCGCCGACTACCGAAGAGCCGACGCTGGCCGTCGAGAAGAGCCCGGCTCCGACCGCCGCCGATCCGGCGATCACGCTCGAACAGCTCTGGCGAGAGGTGCTCGGAGTCGACCAGGTCGGGCCGGACGATGACTTCTTCGAGCTGGGCGGCCACTCGCTTGCAGCCCTGCGGCTCAGCGGCCGGATCCGGGACGCGTTCGGGGTCGAGGTGGAGCTCGACCACTTCTTCGACGCGCCGACCTTCTCCGGCCTGGCCGGGTTCGTCGCCACGGCGCCCTGCGGCTCCACCGCCACGGTGCTGCCCTGGGCCGGCGCGGCGGCGGCGCTGGCCGCCGAGGTCGACCGCAAGCCGGTGCAAGTCGTTCAACGCCCGGCCCCGGTCGCGGCCGACCGACCCGAGCCCTCCGCGGTGCCGAGCACCAGCATCTACTTCTTCTCCTCACAGAACGACGACGCCGAGAAGGGGTACGACCTGGTTTTCGACGCCGTCCGGCTGGCGGACCGTCTCGGCTTCGAGGCGGTGTGGAGCCCTGAACGGCACTTCCACCCGTTCGGCGCTCTCTACCCCAACCCGGCAGTGCTCAACGCCGCACTCGCCGCGGCCACCGAGCGGATCGGACTGCGGGCGGGCAGCGTCGTGCTTCCGCTGCATCATCCCCTCCGCCTGGTCGAGGACTGGAGCGTCGTGGACCGCATCTCCCACGGCCGGGTGGGCATCTCCTTCGCGGCCGGGTTCCATCCCCTGGACTTCGTGCTGGCGCCGAAGCGGTTCCCCACCAGGCGGGAGACGTTCAAGCAGGACGTCGAGCTGATCCGGCACCTGTGGCGCGGAGGGGCACTGGAGAACGCGGAGGCCGGCGCGGGCCCGAGGGTGTCGGTGCAGCCGTATCCCGCCCGTTCCCAGGCCGAGCTGCCGGTGTGGTTGACCGCCTCGGCCAGCGACGAATCCTTCCGGCTCGCCGGCGAGGTGGGCGCGAACCTGTTGACCGCGTTGCTGGCGCTGACCCCGGTGCAGCTCGCTGCCAAGATCGATATCTACCGGCGGGCGCGGGCCGACTACGGGCACGATCCGATGGCCGGCAGGGTGACCCTCATGATCCACTCGTACGTCGGTGAGCCGCATGAGGACGTCAAGTCCGTCTGTGAGGCGCCCTTCCTGGCCTACCTGCGCAGTCACACCGAGTTGCTGGCCAGCCTCACCAAGGCGATGCCGGACGAGGAGCCCGATCTGCACGGAGCCTCCGAGCGCGACCGCGAAGCGATCATCCGTCGCTCCTACCACAGCTTCTACGCCAACCGCTCCCTGCTCGGCACACCCGAGGTGGTCGGGCGGCGCCTGCTCGAATTCGGCCGGATGGGAGTGAACGAGGTGGCCGCGCTGATCGACTTCGGCCTGCCGTACCACCGGGTGCTCGAGGGCGTGGAGCGGCTGGCCACGGTCCGGGAACAACTCGCCGCCAAGGAGGCGACTCGGTGATCAATGGGTCCTTCCGCCGTCTGCTGGCTGCCACGGGACTGTCTGATGCGGCCAACGGTGTCTTCACCGTCGCGGCGACCATCATCGCCAGCCAGGTGTCCCGCTCTCCGCTGGTCGTCGGCGCGGTGACCGTCGCGTCGACCCTGCCCTGGCTCGTGCTGGCGATCCCTGCCGGCATGCTGGCGGACTCCGTCGACCGCCGTCGTGCGATCACCGTCGCCAACGTCGTCCGTGGTCTGCTGATGCTCGCCCTGGCCGCCGCGCTGACGCTCGACCTGCCGGTGACCGTGCTGCTGATGGTGGTGGTGTTCGTGGTGGCCGCAGTGCAGACGGTGGTCGACACCGCCGCCGAGGCACTCATTCCGGACCTGGTGCCGAGCGCCGAGCTGACCCGCGCCAACGGGGCCATCTCCGTCTCCACCCGAATCTCCTACCAGTTCGCCGGGCCGCTCTTCGCCGGTGCGCTGATCGGCTTCGCGTTGGAGTTGCCGGCACTGGTGGCCGGCGTCGCCTGTCTCGCCGCAGCCCTCCTGTTGGGCCGGGCTGCCGCCCCGCAGCGGGTCGTTCCCACCAGCGCCGAGCCGCAGCGGGTGCACTTCCTCACCGGCCTGCGTACCATCGCCCACCACCCCATCCTGGCGACGGTGGTCGGCGTCGGGATGATCACCACCCTCGGCAACGCAGCCTTTCACACGGTCTTCGTTCTCTACGCCATCGACCCTGGCCCGCTCGGCCTCAGTCCGGCCGCCTATGGCCTGCTGATCGGCATGATCGGCGTCGGCGCGGCGCTGGGCTCCCTGCTCACCGCCCGCTTCGAGCGGCTGGTCACGCAGGAACATCTGCTCTGGCTCACCCGGGTCGGCTGGGCCACCGTCTTCGCCGCGCCGCTGCTCTTGACCGGCATCTGGCTCGGCCTGGCCATGGCGGTGGGCAGCGCCTTCGGTGGCATGTGGTCGGTACAGGCGATGTCGGTGCGGCAGCGCACCGTCTCTCGGCACGAACTCGGTCAGGTGGGCGGGGCATCCCGGATGATGTCGTACGGTGCCACACCGATCGGCGCCGCGCTCGGTGGCGTCGCGGGTGGCCTGCTGGACACCCGTGTCATCTTCGCCCTCTGCGCCGCGACCTCGCTGGTCACCATCCTGCCCATCCGGCGCTGGCTGTCGGCGCCGGCGATGGCCCGGGCCGAACAGCAGGTGGTGGCGGCGTGAGCGGCATCATGTCACCGGTCACCGGTACGGCCGGCGGGCACGGCGGGACGCCGCCCCGGCTCGACGACTGGCTGCCCCACATCGCCGACGTGCTGGGCGTTGCCGCGTCACCGCTGGCGACCCAGGTGACCGAACGTTCCTTCGTCGCGCTCGGCGGCACCTCGCTGCAGGCGATCGCACTCTCCGCACTCGGCGAGCGTCACCTGGCCCGGCGTCCGGACGTCCCCCGACTGCTGGGCGATGAACCGGTCGGCAATGTACTAACCGCCGCCCGGGCCTGCGTCCCTTGTGGCGATGCGACGGCACCCGCCGATCCGGGGGTGCGTCCCCTGCTGCCCGCCCAGCGCCCGATGCTGGCGGCTCACCTCGCCGGCCGGGACCGGCCCTACCACCTGCTCTTCACCCTGGACGTACCGATCCCCCTCGACGCGGACCGGGTGCGCGCAGCGCTCGACGCTCTGGTGCGTCGGCACGAGTCACTGCGGACGATGTTCGTCTCCGACGAGCGCGGTCCCGAACGGCTCGTGCTCGCCCCGACTCACCAGCCCCGGCTGGTCTTCGCCGAGTACGAGGGGGGCGACCCTGTCACTGTGGTGCACCACCGGTACGCGGCGAGCAGTGCGGCGCTGCTACGCCCCTTCGAACGGCCCCCAGTACTGTTCGTGTTGACAGCTACCGCCACCGGCAGCCTGCTGACCATGCTTGCGCACCACGTCCTGCTGGACGGCTGGAGCGTGGGTCTGCTCTGGCGCGAGTTCGCTCGGCTCTACGACGAGGGCCCCGGCGCTCTTGGTGGCAGCGCCCCGCCGGCCGATCGGATCGCCGACCGGCTGGCCGAGGTGGCCGCGTCGGGCGAGCTGGGCGACGCGCTGGAGCGAGCGAGGCGACGCCTCGGGAATGCTGCCGACGTCCTCGTCCTCCCCACCGACCTGCCACGACCGGCTGACCCCGACGACGCGGGCGCGCGGCTGGTGTTCACGCTGGCCGCCCCGGCAGCCGAGGCGGCGACGACCGTTGCCCGCCGATGCGCCGTCACCCTGCCCACGGTGCTCGCCGCCGCGTGGTCACTGGTTGTGGCCCGTCGTGCCGGCGTAAAGGACCTGCTGCTCGCCATGCCCTTCGCCGGGCGCTCCACCGCCGAGCTGGCCGCGGTCGTGGGGCTGTGCACCCGGGTCGTGCCGGTGCGGTCCTACATCGACGACGACGCCACTACCGACGGCTGGATCCGTACGGTGGGTGCGGCCCTGCGGGCGGCGGGTGACGATGCGGAGATCCCGTTCGACCAGCTCGTCGAGGCGACCGGCGTCCCGATCGACCCAACTCGCAATCCGCTCGTGCAGGTCGGCTTCGCCGCGCACCACGAGCTGGTGCCGGCAGACGTGACGATCGGGGGCGTGTCGGCGCGGATCGACGAGGGCCACGGCCGCGGGTCGGCCTTCGACGCGTTGCTCTATCTGCAACAGTGGCAGCCGCAGGCCCTGTTCGCCCTGGAGTACCGGACCGGAGTGCTGACGCCCGCCGAGGCCGCTGACCTGGCCGACTCGTTCCAGACCGCCCTCACCGAGCTGGCCGGGCCGGGGGAGCAACCCCTGTCGGCGGTGCGGACCGTCTCCCCGCGTCAGGCCGAACTCGCTCACGCCCTGGGCGGCGGAGCGGCGAAGGCAACGGACGACGACCTGTGGCGGGCATTCGAGCGGCACGCTCTGGACACTCCCGACCGGCCGGCGGTGACCGATCGTGCCGCCGGGATCCAGCTGACCTACCGGCAGCTCCACGATCTCGCGCAGGAGCAGTCCCGGCGCCTGGTCGAGTTGGGCGTGCGACCCGGCGACCGGGTGGTCGTCGACCTGCCCCGTTCCAGCGGCGAGGCGGTCGCCGTGCTGGCGGTGCTGCGCGCTGGCGCCGCGTACGTGGCCGTTGAGGCAGCGGCCGGGCCGCAGGGTCGGGACCGGGTGCTGGCGGCAGTGCAGGCTCGGGTGCGGATCGCCGACGGTGACGGCGCCGGTTGGCCGGGTACCCAGATGTGTCCGCTGGTGGACCTCCACGCGCCACCGTCCGCGGCGCCGTCCGCACTGCCGGCCGGTCCGGTCGATCCCGGACGGGCGGCGTACGTCTCCTTCACCTCCGGGTCGACCGGCTTTCCCAAGGGGGTCGTCGTGCCGCACCGGGCGGTGCTGCGGCTGGCCCGGGACAGCGATCTCTTCGCCCCCGCCGAGCGGGTACGGATGCTGCGGATGGCGCCGCTGGCCTTCGACGCGTCGACCCTGGAGCTGTTGGTACCCCTGACCACGGGCGCTGCGGTCGAGGTGTTCCCCCCGCACGACCCATCGCCGAACGAACTGGCCGCCTTCCTGGCCGAGGCCGTCGTGACGCACGCGTGGCTCACCTCCGGGCTGTTCCACCTGGTCGCCGACCATCGCCCCGATGGCTTCCGTCCGCTGCGCCAGATCTTCACCGGCGGCGGCGTGGTTTCCGCCTCGCATGTGCGCCGGGTGCTGCGCGCCTGCCCCGACCTGCGGGTCACCAATGGGTACGGGCCGACGGAAAACACCACCTTCACCACCGTGCACCACATCGACGGGCTGGACCAGGTCCAGCGGGACGTGCCCATCGGCCGGCCGGTCGCCGGCACCCGGCTGTGGGTCATGGACGACCGGGGCGCCCCGCTGCCGCCCGGCGCGATGGGTGAGCTGCACGTGGCTGGCGTCGGTCTCGCCGAGGGGTACCTGGCCGACCCGGACGGCACCGCCCGCGCGTTCGGTGAGCGGGCGGCAGTCGGCGAGCGCACCTATCGGACCGGGGACCTGGTGCGGTGGGACGGGGACAAGCGGCTGCGGTTCCTCGGCCGGACCGACCGGCAGGTCAAGATTGCCGGGCATCGGGTGTCCCTGGCGGAGATCGAGGAGTCGATCCGCGCGTTCGGCGATGTCCTCGACGCGGTGGTCTTCCTCGACGAGACCGTCGGCCGGCAGCGACTGACCGCGGCGGTGAAGACGATTGTCCCCGCCCCGGATCTGGCGGCGCTACGCGAGCGGGTGACTGTGGGACTCGCCCCGCCGGCCCGGCCACAACGGTGGCTCGCTGTCCCGGAATTTCCGCTGACCCGCAACGGCAAGGTCGACCTGGCCGCGCTCGCCGCGGTGCCGGAGCCCGACACGACCTCAGCTGAGGTCCCCCGGTCTGCGCCGTCGACAGATGGTGACCCGGACGCCACGGCCCGGCTGGAAGAGCTGGTGACCGAGGTGTGGACGGCGGTGCTCGGCACCGACGACTTCGACCCGGACGAGGCATTCTTCGACGTCGGCGGCGACTCCCTCCAACTCGCGCTCGTCCGCAACGAACTCCGCGACAAGCTGGGCGGGCTGGCGTTGCCGCTGACCGACCTGTACCGCTTCCCGACGGTCCGGGCGCTCGCCGGGTACCTGGCCGCGACCACCTTCCGGAGCACGGCATGACCGTCCGCGACCACGACATCGCCATCGTCGGCCTGGCTGGCCGGTTCCCCGGGGCCAACGACGTATGGCAGCTCTGGGACAACCTCGCCTCCGGTCGGGTCACGATCACCACCCTCAGCGCGGAGCAGCTCGCCGCGGCCGGGGTGCCGACGGCGGAGAGCAGCGATCCGGCCTACGTCCCGGCGCGCGGCGTCGTCACGGACGCCGAGCTCTTCGACGCAGACTTCTTTGGTATGACAGCCCGGGAGGCGGCGCTGACCGACCCGCAGCACCGGCTCTTGCTTCAGACCGCCTGGGAAGCGCTGGAGGACGCCGGCCTGGCCGGGGAACGGTCGTTCGGGCGGGTCGGGGTCTTCGCCGGCGCCGGACTCAATTACTACCTGCTCCACAATGTGCTTCCGGCGTCGGAGGTGGTGCGCTCGCAGGGCCTGTTGGCGGTGGTGCTCGGCAACGAGAAGGACCACCTGGCCGCGAAGGTGGCGTACCGGCTGGATCTGACGGGTCCGGCAGTCACCGTGCAGAGCGCCTGCTCCACCTCGCTGCTCGCGGTCCACCTTGCCTGTCAGAGCCTGCGAGCCGGGGACAGCGACGTGGCCCTCGCCGGAGGCGCCTGCGTCGCACAGCCTCAACATTCCGGGTACCTGTACGAGACCAACGGCATCATGTCGCCGGACGGGGTGTGCCGCCCCTTCGACGCCGACGCCGCGGGCACCGTGCCCGGCAACGGCGTCGCTCTGGTCGCGCTGAAGCGGCTCGCCGACGCGGTGCGCGACGGCGACGACGTGTACGCGGTGATCAAGGGATCGGCGGTGAACAATGACGGCGGCAACAAGGTCGGGTATACCGCTCCCGGCGTTCACGGGCAGCTCGACGTGCTGCGCCGCGCCTACGCCGACGCGGGGATCAGCGCTGCCGAGGTGAACTACCTGGAGGCGCACGGTACGGCGACCGAGGTCGGCGACGCCATCGAGGTCGCCGCGTTGACCGAGATCTTCCGTGCGCAGGGCGCTGCGGCGGGAACGGTCTCGATCGGCTCGGTGAAGGCGAACATCGGTCACCTGGACGCCGCCGCCGGCGTGACCGGCCTGGTCAAGGCGGCCCTCGCGCTGCGTCACCGATGGATGCCCCCGCTGCCCGGCCTCCGCAAGGTCGGGCACGGCATCGGCGAGGGAACCAGCCCGTTCGTCGTTGACGAGGCCGGTCGGGCCTGGCCGGCAGTCGACGGACGACCGCGGCGGGCCGCGGTGAGTTCGTTCGGTCTCGGCGGCACGAACGTGCACGTGGTGCTGGAGGAGGCCCCGGCCGCAGCTCGCGACGAGGAGAACTGTCTGCCGGCGACCCGACCCACGCCTGTCGTTCTGCCGGTGTCCGGACGTACCCCGGCCGCGGTGGCCGCCGCGAGCGAGCGACTGGCCGACCACCTGCGCGCGCAGCCGGACGTCCTGATGAGCGACGTGGCGTACACGTTGCAGAGTCGACGACGGCCGTTCCGGCACCGGCGGGCCGTCGTCGCCCACACCCTGTCCGAGGCGGCCGATCTGCTCGTCGCACCGGCTGAAGGCACACCCGCCGGCCGCCCTCGGCTGGTCTTTCTCTTCCCAGGGCAGGGCTCCGAGTTCGCCGGCATGGCCGCTGGGGCGTACGAGCTGTCTGCCACGTTCAGGGTCGACGTGGATCGGGGAGCCGAGGCGCTGAGGCCGGTGCTCGGGATGGACCTGCGCGATCTGCTGCTGGTCGACTCCGCTGACGGGAGCCTGCAACGTACCGACCTCACCCAACCCGCGCTGCTGCTTTACGAGTATGCGCTCGGCCGGTTGCTGGTGTCCTGGGGTCTGCGGCCCGCCGCCGTTCTGGGGCACTCGGTGGGCGAGTTCGCCGCCGCGGCACTGGCTCGGGAGATCGGCTTCGTCGACGCGCTGCGTCTGGTGGCCGAGCGCGGCCGGTTGATGCAGCAGAGTGCGCCCGGCGCGATGACGATCGTGCAGGCCGACGAGGAAACCGTTCGCGGGTATCTCGCAGATCTGGACCTGGACATTGCCGCGGTGAATGCGCCCGATGTGGTCGTCGTCTCCGGCGAATCCGCCCACGTGGACCGGTTCGAGCAGCGGTTGGCCGGCACCGACGTGCCGGTGCGACGCCTACCCGCGCAGCGGGCCTTCCACTCCCGACTGGTCGAGAGCGCCGCTGACACACTGCGGCGTGCCGCGACCGCCACTCCGCACCGGCCGCGGCGCCTTGAAGTCATCGACGCGGTGGACGCGACTCTGCTGCCGGTGGGGTCCGTCCGGGATCCGGAGCACTGGGCGCGGCAGGCGCGGCGACCGGTGCGCTTCGGCGCCGCCGTGCGGCGCGCGGTCGCTGAACCCGGCACGGTGCTGGTGGAGGTCGGTCCAGGCCGGGCGCTCCGCTCGGCCTCGCGTCGGGTGCCGGAGGCTGCCAACACCCTCACCGTGGCACTGCAGCCGGAGCGCGAGCCGGGAAGCGGGGCGGAGCTTTTGCTGGCTGGCGTGGGGCAGCTGTGGGCGGCAGGCGCGCCCGTGGATTGGGCGGCCATGCGGTCGCCGCGGCCGCACCGACCCGTTCGCCTGCCCGGCTACCGATTCGCCCGAGAGCGGCACTGGATCGATCCGCAGACCCGCGACACAGTGGAGGCTCCTGCGTCCGAGGGCCGGTCGCCGGTGCATCCGGAGCCGGCGCGGAACGGTTCCACGACGAACGGCTCGGACACCACCCGTGATCCGGCCGATCCGATGCCGCCGGACGAGGTGTTCGACGAGGTCGCCGCCGTGTGGCAGGACCTGCTCGGTCAGGCCGGGCTCATCGGAGACGCCGACTTCTTCGTCCTGGGTGGCGAGTCCTTGCTCTTCATCAGGATGATCAACCGAGTGCAGCGACGCTTCGGCGTACGGGTCGACCTGGCCCGCCTCGCGGGCACCGCGACCCTTGGCGACGTCGTACAGGCCGTACGAGACGCCCAGGTGAAGGAGGGCGGCCGATGAGCACCGAACGTGCTGTGCTGGTCGCCGATCGGGAGCACGGGACGGAGCCGACGGCGACGGAGTTGACCCTGGTCTGCGTTCCGCACGCGGGGGCCAGCGCGGTGGCCTTCCGCCCCTGGGTGAGGGCCTTCGTCGGCACCGGGGTGGCCGTACGCCCCGTGCAATGGGCGCCCTACCCGGGCCTGCATCCGGGGCAGGATCTCGTCGGCTCCCGCACCCTGCTGGTTCGGGCGGCGGCGCTCGGCGCCGAGCTGCGCCGGATGACCGGTCCGTACGTGCTGCTGGGACACAGTTTCGGCGCGGCGGTGGCGACCGAGGTGGTCCGGCTGCTGGCGGACGACGGCGGTCCGCTTCCGCGCCGGCTGGTGCTCTGCGGCGCGGCGCCGCCCGGGCAGGGCGGGTGGCGGCGGCGGGGGCTGGCAGGTGCGCCGGACGAGGATGTGATCGCCTTCCTGCGGCTGCTCAACGGGACGCCTGAGGAGACATTGCGCGATCCGGAGGTGCGGCCGATCCTGCTGGCGCTGGTGCGCCGGGACCTCGCCCTGCTCGAGGCGTACCAGCCGACCCAAGCCGGGCCGCTGCCCTGCCAGGTGTCGATCTACGGCGGTCGTGCCGATCCCGCGGTGCCGGTGCGGGAGCTGATCGGATGGCGGGACGTCGCCGCCGAGGCCCGCGTCCGGCTCTTTGACGGGGGGCACTTCTTCCTGCACGAGAACTTGCCCGCGCTCCGCGAGGCGTTGTTGGCTGACTGCCTTACGGAGGCGTCGTGAAGACGTCACCGAAGGTGGATCTCGAAGAACACCAGCTCACCATGCTGGGTGGACTGGCTCACCGGTACGGGCTCACCCTCGCGGACGCGCTCGGCGCGGTCGGCGCCGTGCTGATTCACCGGTTGATCGGCCTGTCCCGGGTCACGGTGGCGGTGGGCGCGGCGGCCCCCCGGTCCGTTCCGCTGACATCCGGGACGACCTTCACCGAGGTGCTGGTCGCGCTCGCTGCGGCGCCCTCGGCGCTGGTTGGCGGCGGGTCGCCCGTTCCGGACGTGGCGGTAGCGGTATCCGGCACGCAGGCCCCTACAGCACATCGGCTACTGGGGCTGGGGCAGGCTCCGGCTGATGGGGGCCGCACACTCGTGGCCCGGATTTCCGCGGACCCGACGCAGCACCCGGCCCTGGTCCCCCATCTGCTCGCCGAACGCCTTTCGGTGCTGCTCGCGGCGCTGCTCTCGGCCCCGCAGGCGAAGATCGCGGCGGCGGAGGTGACCGGCCCGGGCGAGCGGCGGTTGCTGGCGTCCTTCCGGGGCGCTGAGAGTGAGGTTCCCGACGTCCCGGTCCCCGAGTTGATCCGTCGCCGGGCGCTGGCCCACCCCGAACGGGTCGCGCTGTCGAGCGGATCCGACCAGCTGACCTACGGCGAGTTCCTGGACCGCGCCGCGGCCACGGCGGCTCGGCTGGCCGCGGTCGGTGTCGGCCGGGGGGACGTGGTCGGGCTCTGTGCCGAGCGGGGACTGGACTTCGTCGTCACCGTCCTCGGCATCATGCTCTCCGGTGCCGCGTACCTACCGTTGGACCCGGCCCACCCGGGTCGTCGGCTGGCGGGGATGACCCGCACGGCAGGCGTGAAGGCCGTGCTGGCCAGCCGGGCCGGGACGGCGACCCTGGCCGGGGAGGACGTCCCGCCGTTGCTGACTCTGCGGGGCGACGGTGAACCGGGCGCTCCGGCATGGGACTGGCGTACCGACATCGCGCCGGTCGAGGGCGGCGACCTGGCGTACGTCATCTTCACGTCCGGGTCGACCGGCCAGCCAAAGGGCGTGGAGATGGAGCACGCCGCGCTGACCAACCGGCTGGCGTGGATGCAGGACGCCTACCGGCTGGCCGCCGACGACGTCGTACTGCACAAGACCCCGGCCACGTTCGATGTGTCGGTCTGGGAGTTGCTCTGGCCGTTCATGTACGGGGCGCGCCAGGTGGTGGCATCCCCGGATGTGCACCGGGACGCCGCAGCCATGGTCGAGCTCATCCGGCGCGAACGGGTGACCACCATCCACTTCGTCCCAACCATGCTGACGCTCTTCCTCGCCGAGCCCGACGTCGGTGAGTGCGTCTCCCTGCGCCGCGTCATATGCAGCGGTGAGCCTCTGCCACCAACGGCGGTCAATCGGCTGAGCGACGTACTCCCGGTCGAGGTGCACAACCTCTACGGCCCGACGGAGGCGGCCATCGACGTCACCGCCTGGCGGTGCCGGCGTCCAGAACCGGAGGCCGTCGTGCCGATCGGCGCACCCATCGCCAATGTGGTGGTGCACGTCCTGGACGAGCGGGGCAGCCTGGTGCCGATCGGGGTGCCGGGGGAGATGTACCTGGGTGGGCGCTGCCTGGCCCGTGGCTATGCCGGGAGTCCGACGCTGACGACCGATCGGTTCGACGTGCGGTCGATCGACGGCCGGACCGAGCGTCTCTACCGCACCGGTGACCTGGCGTGGTGGGATCCGGGGGGTCAGCTTCGCTTCGTGGGGCGGATCGACGACCAAATCAAGATTCGGGGCCAGCGGATCGAACCGGGGGAGATCGAGGCGACGCTGCGCGAGCATCCGTCGGTGTCCGCCGCGGTGGTCGCCGTGCGGCGGCGCGGCCCGGGCGCTGAGATGCTGCTCGGTTACGTCGTGCCGGTGGGTGACCGCAGGCCGGAGGAGGCCGACGAGCGGGAGCTCCGTGCATTCCTCGCAGCCCGGCTGCCCGACTACATGGTCCCCGCGAGGATCGTGCCGATTGCCGCGCTGCCGTTCACGGCCAGCGGAAAGGTGGACCGACACGGGCTGCCGGAGCCACCGCCGCGTCGTCGGACGGCCCGGGGGGAGCCGCCGACCGGGTGACACGGGACTGCCCTTTCAGATGAAGATCGATACACTGGCATAGAAGCCGATCTTGCGCAGATCGATGGCAGCGCCGTGTCCGAGTCCACTGTGGATCGGCGCGCGAGATGGCCGCACGGCTCAGTAAACATGGGGGAAAGCGTGATTCCACTGTTCAAGGTCGCCATGTCCGACGAGGCTGGAAAGCTCGTCAACGACGTACTCTCCAGCGGGTTCATCGGGCAGGGACCTCGCGTCGAGGAGTTCGAGGAGGCGCTGCGTTCCCGGCTGCGGCACACTCACCTGGCCACCGTCAACAGCGCGACCTCGGGCCTGCACCTGGCCCTGCACATGGTGGCCGGGTCGCGGCCGGGTCGCCTCGGTGACGACACGCCTGGCGAGGTCTTGACCACACCGATGACCTGTACGGCCACCAACTGGCCGATCTTGGCGAATGGTCTGCGCCTGCGTTGGGTGGATGTCGATCCGGCGAACCTCAACATCGACCTGGACGACCTTGCCCGCAAGATCTCTCCGGCCACCCGGGCGATCGTGGTGGTGCACTGGGCCGGTTACCCGGTTGACCTCGACCGCCTGGCCCGCATCCTTGACGAGGCCGAGGCGACGTTCGGGTTCCGGCCCGTGGTGATCGAGGACTGTGCCCACGGCTGGGGATCGACGTACCGAGGCGCCGCCCTGGGCACCCACGGAAACATCGGCGTCTACAGCTTCCAAGCCATCAAGCATCTGACCAGCGGTGACGGCGGGTTGATGACCTTCCCGGACGCGGAGATGACGGAGCGGGCCCGACTGTTGCGTTGGTTCGGCATCGACCGGACCAAGGGTGAGAGCTTCCGTTGCGCGCTCGACATCCCTGAGTACGGATACAAGTTCCACATGAACGACATCAACGCCGCGATCGGCCTTGCCAATCTTCCCGAGGTCGACGCGCTGGTCCAGCGGCACAAGGCGAACGCGGCCCACTACGACACGGCACTGGCTGACGTGCCCGGCCTGCGCCTGCTGGAGCGGGCCGAGGGCCACGACTCGGCGTGCTGGATCTACACGCTGCTGGTCGAGCGGCGCGATGACTTCATCCGTCACCTTGCCGACGCGGGCATCGCGGCGAGCATGGTGCACCAGCGCAACGACGTGCACAGTGCCGTGGCCGAATACCGCGCGCTCCTGCCCGGCCTGGACTCGGTGGCCGACCGGATGGTCTCGATCCCGGTCGGCTGGTGGCTCTCCGAGGCCGACCGCGACCGGATCGTCACGGTCGTCCGCGCCGGTTGGTGACAGGCCTTCCTCAGCAGCTAACCGGCCGCCCGGTCCACCACCTGGCGAGGCATTGTGCCGCGCCGGCCGGTGCGGCCGGCGATGCGGCGGCGCACCGGTGACGGCCCGCCCCGGGAAGGGACAGCACACAGTGAACCATGACGTTCTTGTCGTCGGCGCGGGCATCTCCGGCCTCACGGTCGCCGACCGGCTGCGCGGCCTGGGTCTGCGGGTCGACGTCGTCGAGCGCAGCGCCGGGCCGCGACCGGCGGGTGCGGGGATCATGCTTCATCCGAACGCGCTGCGGTACCTG
Organism: Micromonospora sp. NPDC047521; assembly: GCF_055587305.1. Lineage (NCBI taxonomy): Bacteria > Bacillati > Actinomycetota > Actinomycetes > Micromonosporales > Micromonosporaceae > Micromonospora > Micromonospora sp. NPDC047521. The sequence goes on from NZ_JBVJGN010000008.1 coordinate 47,914, forward strand.
ACCCAGGTGAGCCTCGCGCTGACGACAGTCGGCGCGCACGTCGCCGCGCAGTTGACCTTCGACGTCGAGGGGCGGACGAGCCGCATCGACTGGGCATCGGTATGGGGGCCCGGCCGCCTGCCGGTGGCGATCCAGCGCCGTCGGTTGACCGACCTGCTGTTGACACGGGTGCCTCCGGAGACGGTGCGTTGGTCGACCGTGCCGTTACACCTGGTGGACGAGGGGGACGGTGTCCGGGTGGATTTCCCGAGCGGCCCCCGGCGCTACCGGCTCGTGATCGGCGCCGACGGGGTCAACTCCTGGGTGCGCCGCTTCGTCGCCCCCGATGTGTGGCCCCACTATCTGGGCCAGACCTACTGGCGCACCACAGTGCCCTGCGCGGCGCCGCTTGACTTCCCGGAGTGGCGCGTGTGGCGCGGCGGGGGCCACTTCTTCGGGGCGATGCCTGTCGGTGAGGCGCGCTACCACGTCTTCCTGCAGGCCGCACTGCGTGAGCCGCACACAGTCGACCCCGCCCATGCCGAGCCGGAGATGCGCGCTCGGGCCGGGGCGATCAGTCCCGAGGTCAGGAGGCTGCTGAAAGAGGTCAACCTGGGCGAGGTGACCGTTCGGCCAGCATTCGGGCTCACGTCACACCGGCTGGCCCTCGGTCGGGTGGCCATACTCGGCGACGCGGCGCATGCCGTGCCGCCGTCGACCACGCAGGGAGGCGGGTTGGCCATCGAGGACGGTGCGGTGCTGGCAGACGAGATCGCACGGCACGGTTCGGGTCCGGAGGCGTTGACGGCGTACCAGGAGCGCCGCCTGCCCCGCCTGAAGGCGTTCGTGAAGCACGCCAGGCTGCACGCCGCCTTGATGGAGTCGGTGCAGAGCCGACCGTCGGCGCGCTCGGGAGCGGGCGACACGGTCGACACGGCGCCCTGGTTCCGCAGGCTCTACAGGCCCCTGCTCGACCCCGCCTAGCCGGCACCCAACCACCACACACGCTCCAACCGGGAGGTACGCAATGTCCGAGGAAGAGTTTTACCGCAGGTTCATCGCGCTGCTGGAGGAGATCCGACCGATGCCGGGTCTGAATGATCTGCAACCGGATACCCACCTGTGGGCCGCCGGGTATCTCGACTCGCTGTCCCTGCTCGAGGTGATCTCCCTCCTTGAGGAGTTGGCGGGTCAAGAGCTGGAACTCAGCGGCAACTTCCTGCCCACGTTCTTCACGATGCGCAGCATCTACCAGAACCACCTTGCCCAGGACCGCGCCCGAGCATGACCGGCGGACGGTCCGGCGACGTTGGACGCCGGCCCGGGGGCACAGCTACGAGGAGGTGCAGATGACCATGTCCATGCAGTCGGACTTCGTCCGACCCGACCCCGACGAGCGCAAGCTGCAGTTCGTGCCCGCATCCGAGGAGGCGACCCAGACCCTCACTCCCGGGCAGATACGCAGGTACAACGAGGACGGCATCGTAGGTCCGTTACCGGTCCTGGACGCGGAGCGGACCAGGGAGGTGTCGCGCTACATCACCGACATGGTGGACGGTGTGGTCAGCGCCAAGGACTCCCGCGACTCGTACTCGATCAACGCGTACCACCTGGCCTGCCGCGGGCTGTACGACCTGATCCTGACCCCCACTCTTCTGGATTATGTCCAGGACATCATCGGCCCGGACTTCGTGTGCTGGGGCACCACCGTCTTCTGCAAGCTGCCTGGTGACCCTAAGGAGGTCGTCCTGCACCAGGACGCCGCCTACTGGCCGTTCACCCCGACCCGGACGGTGACGGCTTGGCTGGCGATCGACGACGTCGATGAGGAGAACAGTGCGATGCAGGTGGTCAAGGGCAGCCACCTACAGGGCGCGTTGGACCACGAGGACCTGCCGCTGGACGGCACCCGTGTGGCCAAGCGGCAGGTCCTTGGTGCCACTGGCTACGCGGAGCGGTACGTGAACAGGCTTGCCGCCGGTGAGGCCTCGCTCCACTCCGACCTCCTGCTGCATGGTTCCCCGCCGAACCGGTCCAACCGCCGCCGCACCGGCCTGACCCTGCGTTACGCCGCGGCCGAGGTGCAGACGTTGCCCGGCTGGGAGTGGTGGTACGGGGGCGCCGTGCACTGCCGAGGCAGCATTCCGTCCTGGTGGCCCAATCGTCGTCGGCCCAGAGGCGAGCACCCGGACCTGATGCCGGCGCTGACCGGCGCCGGCCGGATCCCCGCCGCCGACTGACCCCGATCCGGGCGGTCCGCCCACCCTCCCGGCACTCCGTGCCGGCAGGGTGGGCGGGGCACCCACACCATCAGGAGAAGCCATGCGCGTAATGTTCGTGCTCGAGAGCGGTTTTGGCCACCTCTATCCGATCGTGCCGCTGGCTCGGGCGCTCGAACGCGCCGGCCACGCTGTAGCCGCCGCGGTCCCGACGCACTTCGCCGCCGAGGTCCGCTCCGTGGGGCTGACGCCTGTTCCGCTGGATGCGCCAGGACTAGCCGGTCCGACTGAGGCGTACAAGGCCGCGCAGAGCCGTCGACTTCCGATCGAGCGTGGGCGTGCCGCGCTGGAGCGCTACCTGGACAACGCCGTCGCGCAGGTGCCGGCACTGCGGGGTGCGGTCGACGAGTTCCGACCAGACCTCCTCGTCCGCGAGACGACCGCGTTGGCCGGTTGGCTGGTCGGTGGGCTGACTGGCCTCCCGGTTGCGGTCTTCGACTTCGCGCCGACCCCGCCGAAGCTCCTCGCCGCAACCGCGGGAGACCTCTACGCGCGTTCCCGGTCGGCGGTCGGGCTCACGCCGGATCCGATGCTGCGGACACTGCACGGCGGGCTGCACCTGGTGGCCGGCCCCCCCGGCTGGTATCCGGTCTCGGTATTCGGCCCGACGACCCATCTCTTCCGGCCCCCGGCGGACGCGGTGCGCGCCACGCGGGCGCCGGACTGGTTGGCCCACCGACGACCTGACCGGCCGTTCGTGTACGTCACCCTGGGAACCCTGTTCAATACCACTCCGGGCCTGTTCCGGACCATCTTCGAAGCGCTGGAGTCCGAGCCCATGCACGTACTGGCCACTGTCGGAGCGCATGTCGACCCCGCGTCGCTTGGACCGGTACCGGCCACCGTTCGACTGGAACGCTTCGTTCCCCAGGCCGATGTCCTGCCCCACGTGGACGCCATGGTCGCCCACGGCGGTTACGGGACGTTGATGGGCGCACTGCGTCACGGCGTACCGGTGGTGTGCCTGCCGCTGGGGGCATCCGACGACAGCCCGAACGCCGCCCGGCTGGAAGCCCTCGGCGCGGGTGTCGCGCTCGACGAGTCGCACCGTTCCGTCCAAGACATCGCGGAAGCAATCCGGGCGGTGCTCGTCGACCCCGCCTACGCCACCGCCGCCCGTCGTACCGCGGCTGAGATCCACCGCCTGCCCGCTTTCGAGACCGCCGCGGGGCTGTTGGAGAGATTGGCCGCCGACGGGCAGCCGGTCAGCGCATTTTCCGATCGGGAAGCGGCGACCGCCCCGGTCACCGGCGTCGGTCGCTGAGACATGCGCATCATCGAATGGCCGACGCTCCCGACCAGTGAACTCGTCGCCACACATAGTGCACAGGGCGTGACCTATCGGGAGGGCTCGTTCAGCGGACTGGTCTCCCCTTCCTCCCTTGTGGTTGACCGCGCTACCGTCGCCCGTGCGCAAGACGCCGCCCGGGCACTCTGGTCGTGGATGGAGACGTGCCAGAAGCTCTACCAGCAACTGCTCACCGGGAACGCCGACGACCCACTGCTTGCGGCCCTGGAGTGGCGCCTGCCAGACCAGGTACGCCGGTGGCAGCGCCATCCAGCGGTGCTTGCTCAACTCCCGCTGAGCGGCCGTATCGACGCGGTGACCCTGGACCCGCGGGTACAGGCCGCCGAGATGCAGTGGAAGGGCGGTGGCGAGGGCTTCCTGGCGGGCACGGAGCGGGTGCAGCGAGTGGTCGGGCCCGAGCTGCCGGGCTGCACCCCGACCGCCTCGATGCTCGACGGGTGGGTCCGGCACTTTCGGTCCCACGATGTCTCGTTCGTGGTCAATATCGGCCGGGCGGCCTGGCGGAGCAGCAACATGGTGCTCGAGCGGGCGCTCGCTGCGGCCGGGATCGACCTGTGGCTGATCCCGCCCGCCGACCTGGCCTCCGGCTTGCGGGTACGGGATGGCCGGGTCGAGGCCGACTACCAGGGCACGTGGCGCAGGGTCGACCTCATCTGGGGCGACCGGCTCACGGACAGCCTCGACGAGGAAACCGCCGAGGCGGTCTTCCGATCGTGGGCGGACGGCGGAGTGCAGGTGGATCCGCCGCCCAGCTTCATTTACGAGCAGAAGAGCACCATGGCGTTGCCCTTCAGCCGAGAGTTCCAGGGGTTGTTCACCGATCAGGTGCGGAACGTGCTGATTCCGAGCGCACTCATCAGCGCCGGGCCACCGGACCTGGACGCCGTCGCGGAGGCCCTCGGCCCGTCCGGAGCTCCCTTGCGAGAGCTGCGCGACTGGCCAAACCTGGTGGACCTGCCCCGTTCGGTGCGTGAGCGGTTGGTGCTCAAGTGTGCCTCGCACTCGCCGGCAATGGGCAGCCGCGGCCGAGGCGTGCTCCAGTTGGGCGGGTCGCGTAGCGCGGCCGCCCGCACCTGGGCGACAGTTTGGCAGCGGGTATCCCGTGACGGTGAGCCGTGGATCGTGCAGCCCTACGTCTCGCAGAAGCACGTGGCCCCTCTCGCTCATCCGGACGACCCGGCCGAGGTGCACCGGATTGATGTCCACACCAGGTTCGTGGTGTTCTGCGGTGCGGACAATGAGGGACCCGGCGTACTAGGGATGGTCGGCAACATCAGTCCTTACTGGAAGGTAGCCGGCAAGGACGCCGGTCGCGACGCGGCCGGACGGATCACCGGAAGCGCCTTTGTGGACCTTCGGGTGGCCGACAGTTGAGCGGGCTACTGCGGCAGCTCGCTGGGCCCACCGGCGCGGAGCGGGTGGACCGGGCGGTCTTCTGTCTTCCGTTCGCGGGCGGGCCTGCCTCCGCATACCGTCCGATGGCTGCGCACTTGCCTGCGGGTGCCCAACTCTGGTCAGCCCAACTGCCGGGGAGGCAGGATCGGCTGGAAGAACCGGTGCTGACCAGTTTCCGCCAGACCGTCGGCATCCTGACGGACGAGGTACAGCGAGTGGGCGCGCGGCGGTTCGTCCTCTTTGGGCACAGCCTCGGCGCCGTCATGGCTCTCGAGGTGGCCCGGGAGCTTCGGCGACGTGATGCAAGAGGCCCCGAGGTGCTGGCGGTCTCCGGGGCGTCCGCTCCGCACCTGCGCCAACACCCCTCGTCGCGTCCCATCGACCCGGAGGACTCCCGTGATCTGGCAGAACTGGGCGGCATTCCGGAGCCCCTGCGCGCCAAGCCCGCAATACTGGCCCTGATCCTGCCAGCGCTGCGCGCGGATCTGCGGCTGGCCGCCGACTACTCGTACTCCCCGGAACCGGCCCTCGACCTTACGGTCGTCGCGTTCGGCGGAGCCGACGACCCGTTCGTGCCGCAGGAGACGATCGAGCCCTGGACGGCGCTCGGCACCCGCCCCGGCCACTGCGTCCTGCTCCCCGGTGGCCACTTCTACCTCTGGTCGTCCCTTGGCGCGATGGCGGCCGTCGTGCGCCAGGGCTGCCGCACCAGGGCGTGATCTCCCCGCTGCCGGCGGCCGTACCGGCAGCGGGGAGGCGGCTCAGCCCTCGGCGGAGGCCAGTGCCAACGCGTCCAGTTCCTCGCCGAATCGGCGCAGCATCCGTTCGGCGACGTCGTCACTGAACCGGTCCTGCTCCCACCGGAACATGCCAGCGAGGGTGTCCCGCTCTTCGGTCAACCACATCTGGGTACAGGTCGGCGGCTGCAACCAGTCGTAGGTGATCGGGGTAACCACCGCGCCGGGGATCGGCAGCGCCTCGTCGTCGGCGGAGTTGAGCGCGAAGTAGAGCATCGGACTCGCCCGCCGATGCTGGCTGTGCCCAGGCCAGAGCTTGTCCTGCAGGATGTTGTGCGGTACCACGCTCAGCTCGGCGGTGTCGGCGACCGCCGTATGAACCCGCCGCGCCGACTCGATGTGGTCGGCGCCGGTCAGGTCGATTCGCAGGAGCAACCGGTGCGAGACCGGACCCACCACCTTGCTCTCGTCACGCCGCCGGTTGGCGATGGAGGTCTGGCACACCAACCAGGACCGGCCTGCTTCCGCACAGGCAACCCGGGCGAACGCCGCGAGAGTGGTGGCGTAGAGGGTCACTCCGGCGGCTCTGCTGGCCGCGCGCAGCGCCGCGGTCCGCTCCGCTGAGATTCGGAATTCGAGGTGACCCGCGGCCGAGGTCGGAACATCGGCCCGGTAGCCGGGCAGCGGGGTCTCCAGCACGGCAGGGTCGGTGCCGAGGAGGTTGCGCCATCTGGCCACCAGCGCGTCCAACGTCTCGGGGACGAGGTGCTGGCGCTGACGATCGGACCATTCGCCGAATGACATGGCCGGCTGTGGCAGCCGCCAGTCGGGATCCTCCGCTTTGGCGTAGGCCTCGCCGAGCTGCTCGAAGATCACTTGCATCGACCACCCGTCGGTGACCAGGTGGCTGAGTTCGAGCAGCACCACGTGTTCGGTATCGGTGTGGCGGCGGACGAAGACCCGCAGCAGCGGCGCCATCGCATGGTCCAACTGGCCGAGCCGGCCGCGGATCCACTCGACGTCATCACCCGGCTCGTCAGAGGCCTCGTGCACCTCGATCGGTACCCGCGCCCGCTGTGACACCACCCGGCGCAGGATCCCGGCCTCCTCGTCGAGAACGAACGCGGTGCGTAGGCCGTCGTGCGCGGCGACCACCGCGTCCACGGCGGTCCGTAGGCGGTCCACCTCCAGCGGGCCGCGGACCCGGAAGGCCGACGAGGTCATCGGCAGGTCGCCGCCGGTCCGAATCGCCGCCAGATACCAGGACTCCTGGTTGAACGAGGCACGGCCGTCAGTCGTCGTCGGAGCGGGAGGAACTTGCTCGCCATCCGCGGGGCGGGCGCGTGTCGGGGCGGCTGCCACAGCGGTGACGAATTCGTCGAAGGTGGCCGCCTGGTACATCAGCGCGAGCGAGGGTTCCCAGCCAAAGGCGTCACCGATCCGGCCGAGCACCTCCATGGCCTGCAGCGACGAACCCCCGACGTCGAAGAAACCGAGATCCGGCGGTACGTCGTCGAGCCGGAGCACGTCGGCCAGGATGGCGCGGACGGTCTGCTCACGTGCCTGCGCGTCGCTCATGTCGTGTCGATCCCCCGTGCCGAGATGGTGTCGTCGATGTGGCTTGCCGCCACGGGCCGCGTGTCGAGCATTGCGCCCTTGGAAGTTGATCAATTTATGTCATGATCGAATGACTAGTGTCAGGATGGGCGTCCCAGTTACGGCGTTGACCGGAGGCCGACGGCCCACACCGGCTCGATGCGGGCGCCCCGGAGCGCCTTCGGCTGGATCGAGTCGAGTCCCAACGCGAGCCGGTCACAGCCGTGGCGGAGGGCGTACCGCATCGGGGCATGCACCAGAAGTTCGGTGTACAGGAGGTGGCGGTTGGGAGTGTCGTCGACCAGGCCGAGTTCATTGACCTCGACAGTGCCCCCGAAACGGCCCACGAAGACGGCGCCCAGGAGTGCGCCGTCCGGCCCGCGCCGGATCATCGCCAGCGTCTCGTCGGCGTCGCTGTCGGTCCACTCGCGCAGACGGATCGCCGCCATCCGAGGGTGGTCCAGCGTCCCGTGTCGCTGCTTGACCGCGGCGACTAGCGCGGCCGCCTCCGCGCAAATCTCCGTCGCGGGTCGCTCCTCGGCGTGGATGCCGCAGGCGGCGAGCTGCTCCCACTCTCGGCGGACCCGGTAGCGGGTCTTCTTCGACAGGCCGGACAGGTAGGCCTCCAGACTGCCGCCGGTCAGGTCCACCACGGCGTCGTCACTCACCCGCGAGGTCCGCGCCTGGTCACCCAGAGCGGCCTGGAAGGAGGGCAGTTCGGCATCGCGTACATACAGCGCGATCGGCCGCCCGCCCTCGCGCAGAACCTCCGCGTAGGCTGCGGCGACCAGTGCACGCCGGACCTCGTCGCGGTCTCGAATGGGCATCCCGGCACTCAGGGTCGCGCCGCTGACGAGGTCCTTGAAGCCGCCGACGTACCACCAGGGCGCCGACGACCCGTCCAGCTGGGCGACCAGTTCTGGGGCGATGGCCGCCGGATCGTAGAAGGCGGCCGACGAGACCGTCGACCGGTTGCGCTGCACCGGCATCAAGCCCAGCACCGCACCGTCACGGCGGGCTACCGCCCACCGTGTCTCCCATCGCCGGTCACGAGCGGCCGCCAGCAGCCGACGCGGGGACTGCGCGAGGCCGGCGGCCTCCCAGCCACTGGGGAACAGGTGAGCGTCGGACACCGACGGATCATCGATGGTCACCGTGACGGCGGCCGTGCGGAAAGTGTCCACAGTCAATCCACCAACTCCTCGCTCAGGCCTTTGGGCAGACGGAGTACCAGCCCGGCAGGCCGTGCGGTGCGCCACCCGGGCGCGTGTCGGATCCGTGCCGCACGGGGCCCGATACCGGCTGATGATGTCACAACTCTCCCTCGTGGAGGGGCCGGCGAAGGAACCAAGATCGATGGGTTGTCGGCCTTTCGGCTAGCCGCTATGGTCATCCGGTCGGTCGTGGATGCACTGGCCGGTCAGCCGGCCACAGCGTGGCGACCAACCGCGAGGACGAGCCAACGGGGGCCTAGAAAGTGAGTAATATCGATCACGTCGCGCGGGTCGTGACGGACGAGTGGTGCGCCGCACTGAAGATGGACAGGGCAGAGCCCGAGGACGACTTCTTCATGCTCGGTGGCAACTCGCTGCTGGCGGTCTCGCTCATCGAACGCGTGGAACAGCGGCTGGGCATCGAGTTTCCGGTCGAGGCGCTCTTCGTCGACGGCACTGTCGCCGCGGTGACCGAGGCCTGCGCCGCCGCCGTGAACGCGTCCGGCTCAGCAGTGCTCCACCCGTCCGTCTCCTGACGCCCGTCGGCGCCGACGGCGCCCGCGACCTCATCACCGATCCGACGTAGCCCCGTCGTGTCCGGGGCCGTGTGTTCGCGCACCTGGCCCCGGGATTTCCGTGTGGGCGAAGGAGCCCGATGAAGACTGACAAGGCGGAACGCCGTCGTCTCAACCGTGAGCTGCTGCGGCAGCGCGACTTTCGTTTCCAGTTCGCCGCCCAGGCGACCTCCGTCACCGGCAGCCTGCTGAGCCCGGTGGCACTGGCACTGGGTGTGCTCACCGTCACTGACGACGTGACCGCACTGGGCCTCGTACTCGGCGCCTACACGGTGCCGCTGGTGCTGTTCGTGCTCGTGGGAGGGGTCTGGGCCGATCGGCTGCCCCGGCACCGGGTGATGCTCGCCACCGACCTGGTGCGCGCCGTCGTGCAGACGCTCATGGGTGTCCTGTTCTTCGCTGGCGAACCGCAGGTCTGGCAGTTGATGGCACTCCAAGCGATCTCCGGTACCGCGACCGCGTTCTATCATCCGGCGTCCACCGGACTGACGGCGGTGACGGTGCCGCCGCGCCTACTGCAGCCGGCCAACGCGCTGCTGTCCATGACGCGCAGCGTCTCCGGCAGTCTCGGGCCGCTGATCGCCGGCGTGCTGGTGGTCACCACCGGGCCGGGGTGGGCCTTCGTCGTCGACGGTGCCACCTTTGTCGGCAGTGCCCTGCTCCTACTCCAGATCAGGATTCCACCGAAGGCCCGGCAGGCCGATGCCGAGCCCTTCCTGCAGGAGTTGCGCGAAGGCTTCCAGGACGTGGTCAAGCGCTCGTGGATCTGGAGCAGCGTGGCCGCGTTCGCGGTCGGCAACCTGGTGATGGCCGCGCTGTTGGTACTCGGCCCGGCGCTGACGCTCAAGGACGGCGGCGCCATCCAGTGGGCGATCATTGTGGCGGTGCTCAACGTCGGTCAGGTGCTGGGAAACATGCTGGCCCTCTTCTACGAGCCTCAGCGGCCTATCCTTGCCGGCCGAGTCGCCGAACTGGCCCAGATCCTCCTGCTCGTGGCGATCGCTGCCCGGGCACCCATCTGGGTCACTGTCGTCGCCGCGATCATCAGCGGCGTCGGCGTCACCTTCCCCGACGCGCTCTGGTACACGGCGCTGCAACGGTACCTGCCAGAGCGGACGATCTCGCGGGTGTCGTCGTACGACTGGCTCGGCTCGTTGGCGCTGCGCCCGATCGCCTTCGCCGCCGCCGGTGCCGTCGGGGCGAGGGTCGGTATGCGGGAGGTTCTCGTGGGGGGAGCTGTCGCTCTGCTCGTCACCCGGCTGCTCTGCATGCTGCCGAGACAGGTACGCGAGTTGGGTGCGGTGAGCCACCTGGAGGCCGGGACCAACGCGGTCAAGCAGGTGCCGGCCGATTCCACCGAGGAGGGGCACGTGCCGATCGAGAGCGATCAGGGACTGGTCGACGCGAAGAGCGCGCCAGTAGAGAAGCCCTCGGCACGTCGCTAGGCACCCGCGACTGAGCCCGGCATCAGCGGAGGTAGGGGAGACGATGACGGCAGGCAGACCGCGGACGGCGCGGGTCACCGTGCTGCGAGGCGAGATGCGGGCACTGGCGGCGGACTCGGTGGTCGAGTTGATCCGCCGGGTGGCCCGACGCCGCCCCGACCTGGTCGCGGTGCAGGCGGGCGGGGAGCTGTGGACCTTCGCGGAACTTTGGGACCGCGCCGAGGCGGTCGCCGCAGCACTTCACGACGGCGGGGTGGCACCGGCCGACCGGGTCGGCATCTGGGCCGACCGCACTCCGCGCAGCATCGCCGCGATGTTGGGGGTCATGGCGCACCGGGCCGCTTACGTGCCGGTCGACCCGGCGTACCCGGCGGGCCGGGTCCGGTCCATCCTCGACGCGGCGGACCTGGCGGTGATGCTCCACGACTCGGCGGCATCGACGCCCGGCCCACCCCCGGGTACGCCGCACCTCGACGTGGCGTCACTGCCCGTTTCCGCGCCCGGTCGGCCGGTGGACATCGGCCCGAGGGGGGAGGACGTCGCCTATGTCATCTTCACCTCCGGCTCCACCGGCCGGCCCAAGGGCGTACTCATCGAGCATCGTTCCCTTGCCAACTACGCCCAGTGGTGCGCCGCAGCCGTCGGTGACGCGGGTCATGGCACCCCGCTCTTCGGCAGCCTCGGGTTCGACCACTCGCTCACCTCGCTCTGGCCCACGCTGGCGCGCGGTCACCGCGTGGTGGTGGCCGGCGGCGTGTGGGACCAGGACACGTTGTTCGCCAACCCGTCCGGCCGCCACACCTTCATCAAGGTGACCCCCTCTCACCTGCGCTTCTTCGAGCGCACCGGAAGCCCTTCCTATCGGGACGGCATGCACCTGCTGATGAGCGGCGGGGAGGCGCTGGAGACCGCGCTGCTCGCAGGGCTGGGCGACCGGCTCACCGGCCTGCGGATGATCAATCACTACGGTCCGACCGAGACCACCATCGGCTGCGTCTACCACGAGTTCGACCCCGGTCGTCTCCCGGCGCTGCCAAGCGTCCCGATCGGGCGGGCGATCTGGAACACTCGCGCCTACCTGGTCGACTCGGACCTGCGGCCCGTTTCGCCCGGGCAGCCGGCCGAGCTGGTCGTCGCCGGGCACGGGGTGGCGGCCGGCTACCTCGGACCGGCCGCCACGGGGGAACGGTTCATCGATGAGGCGGAGTTGGGTGGCCCCCCCGGTCGGGCGTACCGCACCGGCGACCTGGTCGAGCTGCTTCCCGACGGCAACCTGTTGTACCTGGGTCGGGGCGACGACCAGGTGAAGCTCAGCGGCTACCGGATCGAGCTCGGTGAGCTGCGGCGGCACGCGCTGGCCGTCGACGGGGTGAGCGAAGCCGCGTTCGAGGTGGTGTCCCCAGGAGACTCGGTGGAGGCATTCGTCGTGGGGGTCACCGACAACGCGGACCCGGCGGCCCTGGCGGCGGCGGTTCGGCGGGAACTGGCCGCGGCGCTTCCGCCACCGGCGGTTCCTCGCCTGGTGCACGTCGTGCCGGAACTCCTGCTCAACGCCCACGGCAAGGTCGACGTCGTCGCGACCCGGCGTGCGCTATCCCGGCTCTGAGCCACACCGTTCATGCGGCCCGGTGCACGGGCTCCGTGTGCGGGTCGCCCGGCTGGCGGCTCCGATCGTCCTACCGTTTCTGAAAGGAGGCGGCACGTGTCCGCCCCACGACCGTCCGACTCTCCCACCCCCTACCAGCGCTTCGCGTCGACCGCGTCGGCGCACCCGGATGAACCGGCGATCGACGACGGCGAGCAGTGCCTGTCGTACCGGGACCTCGAGGCGCTGGTCCGCGTCGCCGCCGGACACCTCTCCACACTCGGCCTTCCGGCGCGTAGTCGGATCGCTCTGGTGGGGCACCGGCACCTCGCCACATACGTGTGCTACCTCGCGATCATGCGGTCCGGGCACGTCGTGGTACCCCTCGGGCCGGACAACCCCGTGGCGTTCCAGGAGACGGTGGTGCGACTCGCCGACGTGCGCGCGGTGGTGCTGGACGACAGCGTCGACCTGCCGCTGAGTGGTGCACTCACCGACCGGCGAACACCTGTGGTGAACGCGACGAAGTGCCTCATTCCCGTCGACGTGACCCCGCCGTCCGTCGTGGCTGCGCCCAGCGACCTTGCTTACATCCTGTTCACTTCGGGGTCAACGGGGCGTCCGAAGGGAGTGCCGATCAGCAACGGCAACGCGGCCGCCTATCTTGACCGGGTCGTGCCCCACAGCGGACTCGGTCCCGGAGCGCGGATGTCGCAGACCTTCGCGCTGACCTTCGACCCGTCGTTCTTCGACCTCTTCGGCGCCTGGTCGACCGGTGCCACGCTGGTGGTCCCGCGGGGCCGCGAGCTGTTGGCACCGGCCAGCTACGTCAACGCGCGGGCGTTGACCCACTGGTACTCCGTCCCGTCCTTGATCGCCTACGCGCGGCGGATCGGCAACCTGCGCCCGGGGGCGATGCCGACGCTGCGGCGCAGCATGTTCATCGGGGAGCCGTTGCCGGTCGAGCTGGCCGAGGCGTGGAAGCGCGCGGCACCCGGAAGCGCACTGGTCAACGTTTACGGGCCTACCGAACTCACCGTCAGTTGTGCGGAGTACCAGCTCCCGGACGACCCGCGGGACTGGCCGCTCACCCACAACGGCAGTGTCCCAATCGGCCAGATGTATCCCGGACTCGACTGGTTGCTGCGCGATCCGGAGGGCCGGGGCGCGCACGAGGGGGAGTTGTGCGTACGCGGCCCGCAGCGTTTCGGTGGATACCTCGACCCGGCTGACGACGACGGCCGGTTCGTCCGACGCTCCGGCGAATGGACCACCGTCGTCACCGACGGGACGCCGGACATCGATGACTGGTACCGCACCGGTGACCAGGTTCGGCTCCGGGACGGCGCTCTGATCCACCTGGGCCGGGTCGACCGGCAGGTCAAGGTGAGTGGGCACCGGATCGAGCTCGGTCATGTCGAGGCGGTGTTGCGCCGACACCCGGCGATCGACGAGGCGGCGGTGCTCGCCGTACCGAATGATCTGGGCGCGCTGGAGCTGCGCGCAGCTGCGTGTGGGGACGAGGCGGCAGCCGACGACCTGCCTGCGTTCCTGCGTGCGGCAATGCCGACGTACATGGCGCCGACGGTGCTGCGGTGGCTTCCCGAGCTGCCGCTCAATCGCAGTGGCAAAGTCGATTACGTGGCACTGCGGTCTGTGCTGCGGGACGGGCGGTGACGGTGACAGGAGGCAGTCCGGCGGCGGGAGTACGGCAACCTGACCTTCCCCGTGTAGGTGTTCTGCATGCCCCGTTCGGTGCGGCGTCGCTGATGGACATCCGGCGCGCGGCCGCCGGTCTCTGCCGGCCGGTCATTATCCTCACCGAGCAGGTCGCCGAGCGGGAGCCGCACCTGGTGGCACTCGGCCGACGCGTCTTCGAACTGGTGGTGACCCCCGCCGACAGGTTGGTCGACGTCGTACGTGGCTTGGACCTGGAGGGCCTGACGACCTTCCACGACGCCTGTCTCGACCTCGTTGACGAAACGGTGGCCCGGGCGGGGCTGCCAGGTCCGGCCCGGGTTTTCTCCCGTTGGGATAAATGGGAGCAACGGCGAGTACTGACCGAGGCCGGCCTGACCCGGGTCCGGGCGTGGCCGGTCGACAGCGAGGCGGCGTTCACCGCTGCGGTGCAAGCCTCGTCCGGTCCGTGGGTGCTCAAGCCGCGGCGCGGCGTCGGTGGTGGCGGCGTCGCCTTCGTGACCACCGGCGCCGATGTGAGCTTCCAGCGAATCAATCGGTCAACGTGGCGAGGACTGCTGTTGGAGACCCGGTTGCCCGACGGCCGGCATCCTGCTCGGGCCGAAGGGCTCGCCGACTTCGTCTCGGTGGAGACCCTCAATGGCGGCTCCGGACGCCAGCACCTGGCAGTCTTCGACAAGTCGCCGGTCAGTGTCACACCACGGGCTGGCCTGGACGGCGCTGACGGGGTCGCGGTGACCGGCGATCTCACCCCGTCCCGACTACCCGCACCGATACTTCACGAGGTGTGCCGGTACGTCGATGACTGTCTGACAGCGTTGGACGTGCGGTGGCGGGTCACCCACACCGAGGTGAAACTGACCTCGGATGGCCCGGACATCATCGAGATCAACGGGCGGGTCGGCGGACATCTCAACCGCCTGCTCCGTCTCGTCGGCGGCCCGGATCTGGTCGCTGTGGCGCTCAGTCTCGCGATGAGCCGCGAGCCGGAGCCCACTGTCGGGCAGCGGAAGGGTTACGCGATGGGCATGTTCCCCCCGTTCCCCGACCGTCGCGGCGACGTCCGCTCCCAGGTGACTGCCACCGATTTGCGGGCCCTGCCGGGAGTGGTGGGCGTGGACGAGATCGCTTCCGCCGGCCATCCCCGCAGCGAGACGGGCTACCGGATGGCCAATGTGACGCTCTGGGCACCGACTCCGGGTGAGTTGGACGCCGCCGCAGAGGCCACCGCCGCCGGTATCCGTCAGCTCTTCGCCGCCGACGCGACGGATTATGCAGGCGTTCCGTACGACGGCCTACCGCCCGCCACCCCCGTCACCTAAGGATTCGCCCGATGAAGACTGCGGACGCCAGCACGCCCTACGTGCGCTTCGGCACCGAGGAGGAGGCCGCCATCGACCTTGTCTGTCTGCCCTGGATCGGCGCGGGCGCCTCGCCCTTCCACTCATGGAGGGGATGGCTGCCGGCGGAGGTCGGTATCATTGCCGTCCGGCTGCCTGGCCGCGAAAGGCGACTGGGTCAAACGCCAGTCGATCGGGTCGAGACGGCGGTTGCCGAGTTGGCCGAGGGATGGACAGTCCCGGCCGACCGACCCTATGTGCTGTTCGGGCACTGCCTGGGTGCCCTGCTGGCCTTTGAACTGAGCCGGGAACTGCGCCGTCGTGGCCTCCCCGCTCCAGCCCGGCTGATCGCCCTCGGCAGCCCCGCTCCCCGAGAGTTCGTTGCCAATCGACAGTTGAGCGACATCGCGGAGGACCTGCGGGTGCAGGAGGAGATCCTGACCAACCCGAGGGTGTTCCACATGCTGCGACCGGCGATCGAGGCCGACCTCATGCTCGGGCGGGGCTATGTCTATCAGCCGGCGGCACTGCTGGAAGTGCCGATCACCCTTATCGATGCCGACTCCGCCCGGCTGCCGGAGCGGTCCGTCTCGGCTTGGCGGCAGGAGACGACGGGCAAGGTGTCCGTCCTGACCGCGGTCCAAGATCGGCCCTTCCCGGACGGCGAGTGGCGGAGGCTCGCGGACGCTGTCGTCGGCGAACTGCCGTCGCCGGACGGTGGCAGCGCGCTCCGCTGAGGTCCGTGTCGGGACGTGCACCGATCCCAACGCGAGGCGGTGCCGCGGGACGACGGTGGCGAGGTCACCCTCGCCCTCGTCGTCGTCCGGCTGCACCGCCGCGACCGACACTGTCCGACCACGGGTTGCCCGTCCAGCACCCCACGATCGGGGGCGCGGCGGCCGCTCACCATATCGGGAGAAATGGGGAACGCGCCTGGTGGTTCCGGGGCTCTGCGGGTGACTGGTTTGGTATCGAACGGCCACGACGAGGGTGGCGGCCAGTGGCGGCGTTCGATATCGTGGGTACGGCCGTGATCACCGAAGCGGGTGTGCTTATGTGCGGCGATTTTTGAGCGTTCGGCGCGGGGGTGGCGATGGGATCAGTTGCTGGCGCACGCATGGAACCAGATCTGACGAGACGTTCTTCTGTGGCAGGTCATCATCATGGTGATTGGTCGGAAAATTGCCAAGCGCTGAATCACCACACCGTGAAGAACGCTCGCTCGTGGTGCGAGTGTGGTGTCGTCGGCCGGTCCTCTCGCTGATGCACGAGGCAAAGCCGAGTGGTCGGCGCGCGGACGTCGAGACGCACCGGATGTCGCTGAAAATCCATCTCACTTCTGCTTCCGCCGAAGACCAGCCGATCCCCTGATCGGATTCGGTGCTGTTGACCCCACCCCGGAATGTTGTGGTGATGCTGTTGTCGCGCCGAATCTCGACATCGGCACTCCGCAGGCGCGACAGCCGGCGGGAATGGTGCCCCGAATTGCTGCATGAATTGTCCGATACGGAAGCTCTGCATGGGGGAAAATGTGGTTGAGGACTTCATGGTGGTGCGGAACGACCATGAGCAGTGTGGTGTGTGGCCCGCCGCGTCTCCGCTGCCGCCGGGCTGGACGGGCGTCGGCGAGGCGGGGCCATGGGAGTCCTGCGCGCAGGCGGTCGCCGCATCGTGGCCGGACCCGACCGCCGTCGGGCTGGCAGTTGCCGCCGACGACGGAAATCTCGTCGACCTTGTCCGACGAGCCATCGCCGTGGATCCTCACCTGCCGGCTGTCTCGGCCGGCGACGAGCGCCTGACCTACGGTGAACTGGACAGCCGTTCCAGCAGCCTCGCTCGGGAGTTGCGAGGCCGAGGCGTACGGTCCGGGGACCGGGTCGCCTTCCACTTCCCCAGGGGGGTCGACACGTTCGTCGCGATGCTCGGCATCCTCAAGGCGGGTGCCGCCTACGTCGCGATCGACCCCCGGCTGCCCGACGGCCGGCGGGATCTGATGTTGAAGGTGAGCGCCGCCC
Source organism: Micromonospora sp. NPDC047521 (assembly GCF_055587305.1). NCBI lineage: Bacteria > Bacillati > Actinomycetota > Actinomycetes > Micromonosporales > Micromonosporaceae > Micromonospora > Micromonospora sp. NPDC047521. The sequence goes on from NZ_JBVJGN010000008.1 coordinate 65,081, forward strand.
GGGGCGTGCTGGTCCCGCCCGACTGGCGCGAGAGCCTGGCGGAGTGCGGCACCGAGATCTGGGCCTGGCCGGGCGAGAACGACGCGGGCCAAAGCGCCGACGACTGGAGCCGAGGTGGAGACAACCCCGCCTGCGTGCTGTTCACCTCCGGCTCGTCGGGGACCCCGAAGGCCGTGGTCCTGACCCATCGGAACATCTCGTCGTTCGCGTGCAACGGCGCCTTGCCGGCATTGGCGCCGGGGGACCGGGTCGGCCAGGTCTCGAGCGTCTCGTTCGACGCGTTCCACTTCGAGGCCTGGTGCAGTCTGGCGAGCCGCGCCGAGGTCACCGTCCTGCCCACAATGCCGGAACTCCTGGCCATGGACATCCAGCGTGAGCTCCGTCGTCGGCGGGTCACCGCGATGCTCGTGCCCACCATGGCGCTGAACCAGATCATGCGCGAGGATCGTGAGGCGTTCTCGCCGCTTCGCCTCCTCTACACGGGCGGCGACGTCATCCTGCCGGCCGCCTGCGCGGAACTGCTGGGCAGTTCGTTCAGTGGTCGCTTCTTCAACCTCTACGGGCCCACCGAGGCCACCACCGCGTGCACCTTCCACGAGGTGACGAGGGAGGCGGCCGGGGCGTCGAACGTGCCGATCGGTCGTCCGCTCGACGGGGTGGACGTCCATGTCCTGGACGACACGCTGTCCCCGGTCCCACCCGGCGCCACCGGCGAGTTGTACGTGGCCGGTGCCGGCGTCGCGCGAGGCTACCTGGGCGCGCCCACGCTGACTGTCAGCCGTTTCCGACCCGACCCGTTCGGTGCGCCAGGCACCCTGATGTACGCCACGGGTGACCTGGTCCGCCAGCGTGACGACGGCGTGCTGGAGTTCCTCGGCCGGGCCGACGACGAGGTGAAGATCCGGGGATACCGGGTCGCGCCCGGAGAGGTGGAGCGGTGCCTCACCCGTTCACCTCAGGTCCGCGAGGCAGCGGTGACCGTGGTCGGTGAGGGCGAGGACCGGCAGCTCGTGGCGGTCGTGGTGGGCGGTGACCGGTTCGATCTCGCCGGCCTGCGCAAGTGGGCGGGAGAAGAGATTCCGGACTATCTGGTGCCGTCGCTGTTCATCGTCGTCGCGCAGGTTCCCGCGAACGACCACGGTAAGCGTGACTGGGCTGCCATCAACGAGTTGGCCGAGAGCTACCGGATGCGGCGGCAGGAGCACGTCCCGGTGTCGACCTTCGAGGAGCGCTACCTCGCTGAGCTGTGGGAGGACATGCTCTCCGTGGAGTACGTGGGCGTCAACGACGACTTCTTCGACCTGGGTGGTCACTCCCTTCTGGCCTTTCGCATGCAACGGCGGATCCGTCGCGAACTCGGCGTACAGGTCGAGTTCGCGGCAATTCTGAACTCGAGCCGCCTGGGTGACCTGGCGTCCACCCTCTCGCTGCTGCGAGCCGACGGTGAGGAGCCGCGATGACCGCGATCGCGAATCTCGATCTGACCGATGTCGAGACGTTCGTGCGGGGTGAGCACCACGATCTGCTCGCCACTCTGCGGGCACACGATCCGGTGCACTGGAACCCCACCGGCGACGACTCGGGCTTCTGGGCACTAACCAAATACGACGATGTGGTCCAGGCGTACCGCGACCATGCCAGCTTCAGCTCCGCCCGCGGTGCCATCATGGGCGGCTCCTACCGCAGCGAGGCCGACAGCTCCTCAGGCCGGATGCTGGTGGCCAGCGACCTTCCCCGGCACCGCATGATCAAGCACCAGATGCTTCCCGCCTTCTCCACGGAGATGGTCAGACGCGCTCGGCGGCAGATCGCCAGCCACCTTGATCTCGCCTTCGAGACGATGCGGGCCAACGGGGGTTGCGACTTCGCCACCGACATCGCCACCGAACTCCCTGCCGGCGCGGTGGTGGCGATCCTCAACGTGGGTAGGGAGGAGGCACACGAACTGGTGCGGCTGACCCGGATGATGATCGGCTTCCGGGACCCGTCGCTGATCGGCCCCGAGCGGGCAACGCAGTTCGACGACGAGCGTGCCCTGCTCGCCTGCATCCAGAGTGAGATCTTCGACTACTTCGAGGACCTCATCCGCCTACGCCGGCGTCAACCCGGAGACGACCTGGTGTCCATGCTGCTCCGGTCGGACATGAACGGACGTCCCATGCCGGAGGAGGACATCCTCTACAACTGTATGAACTTCGCGGTCGGTGGGAACGAGACCTCCTCGTACAGCGCGTCCGCCGGGGTCGAGGCTCTCATCGAGCATCCCGACCAGTACGAGCTGCTGCTCGACAGGCCGGGCCTGCTCCCTTCCGCCGTCGAGGAGATCCTGCGCTGGAGTTCCACCGCGTGTTACGTGCAGCGGGTGGCGACACGGGATCTCGACATGCGCGGCGTACGGATCAGGGCTGGAGACGCCGTCACGTTGTGGAACGTGTCGGCGAACCGGGACGAGGAGCAGTTCAGGGACCCGATGAGGTTCGACGTCCAGCGCTCGCCGAACCGACACCTCACCTTCGGTGGCGGCATTCACCGCTGCGTCGGCGCCCCGGTGGGCCTGGCCGAACTGGGGGAGGTCTTCGGTCGACTCGTGCAGGGAAGGATCAGGCTTGCTGTCAGCGGCGAGCCCAGGCGGCTGCGCTCGAACTTCATCCTGGGTATCACCAGCATGCCCGTCGAGATCGTTTCCTAGTTCACCGAGGTGAGGGCGAAGGGGAGCCAGGACATGGGGGACGCCGGCGCGGGCGGGTCGAGCGCGCAGCCATATGCTCGCGGCGAGCTGATCCACGATCTGTTCAGTGAGTGTGCCAGTCGGTCGCCGCATTCCACTGCCGTGGTCCACGGCAACCGGCGGATGTCCTACGGTGAGCTGGAGACCGCGGCCCAGCGGTACTCTGCGTTTCTGGCGGACGCCGGCGTTGGTCCGGGGCACCTCGTCCCGGTGATCCTGCCGCGGTCCATCCCCCTGGTGGTCGCGTTCCTCGGGATCCTGAAACGCGGAGCCGCCTACGCCGCCCTGGACGGCAGATGGCCCGTCGAGCGGCTGAACGAGCTGATCCGGGCCCTCGGCGCGCCGTCGGTCGTCACCGACGTCGTCGCCGACCTTGCCGCACGGCGCCTGGCACCGCCGGATCTGGCGGTGAGCGGTGCGGCGGCGGACAGCATCCGTCGAGCCGTCGCGCCGGATGCCCCGGCCGTCGCCGGCGACAGCCCCGCCTCCGTCTTCTTCACCTCCGGCAGCACCGGCCGCCCGAAGGCGGCACTGTCCCCGCACCGCGGTACGGTCCGGTTGTTCCAGGACTGCCCCTTCGCCACCTTCACCGAGCAGACCGTCATGCCACTGGCCGCGGCGCTGCCATGGGACGCCCTGACACTCGAACTGTGGGGCGTGCTGCTCAACGGTGGGTGTTCCGTGGTGGTGGACGAGCCGTTCCTCCTGCCTGCGACGTTGCGCCAGATCGTGAGCAGGAACGGCGTGAACACGGTGTGGCTCACGTCCTCGTTGTTCAACATGTTCGTCGACGAGGACATCGACGCCTTCACCGGCCTCGATGAGGTTCTCGTCGGCGGGGAGCGGGTCTCCGCCGCGCACATCGCCCGCGCTCTGCGCCGTCACCCCCGGTTGGCCGTCGTACACGGCTACGGCCCTGTGGAGAGCACGGTGTTCGCCTCGACTCACCGGGTCACCCTGGCCGACTGCGACCGACCGGACGGGATACCGCTCGGGGCACCAGTCCCGAACACCGGCCTGTACGTCTGGAACGGCACCGGTCTCAGCGTTCCGGGTGAGGTGGGTGAACTGCTCATCACCGGCGACGGCCTCGCCTGCGGATATCTCGGGGCGGCGGAACAGACGGCGAAGCAGTTCCCCACCCTGTGGCTCGACGGCCGTGAGCAGCGCGCGTACCGCACGGGTGACCTGGTGCACTGGTCGGCGCAGGGAACCCTGCACTTCGACGGTCGTGCGGACCGGCAGGTCAAGGTCCGGGGTCACCGCATCGAGCCGGCTGAGATCGAGCAGGCCATGGCGATGTTTCCCGGAGTGAGCGAGTGCGTGGCGGTGCCGGTGCCAGGGGGCACTGGCGGATTCAGCCGAATGGTGCTGGCCTACACGACGAGGTCCGGGGATCCTGCCCAGGAGGTGGACGTCCTCGATCGTCTTCGGTCCCGCCTACCGGCACATCTCGTCCCGGACGCTGCCGTGTTCCTGCCACAGTGGCCGCTGACCGGCAACGGGAAACTCGACGTCGGTGCGGTGTTGCGGGCCCTCGCCGACCGGCAGGCCGACTGCGCCGTCGGGGGACACGACGGTGGCGGAAACGGCTACCTGGTCGACCTGGTCCAGGAGACCATGGCCGCCGTCCTCGATGTGCCCGGCGTGCCGCTCGACGCCGACTTCTTCTCGCTGGGCGGAACCTCGCTGCAGCTGGGTGCGGTGTGCACCCGGCTGGCGACCGCGCTCGGCGTTCCGGTCCCCATCGCCGAGGCCGTCCGGCGGCTCACCGCGCGCCAGCTCGCCGGCTGGCTCGGGGAGTCGAGGACGATCGAGCAGCGGGATCCGCGGCAGGCCGCTGAGGACCGTCCAGGCGTCGCGGTGCTGACCAGCATGCAGGAGTCGTTCTGGTTGCGGCAGGCCACGGCGCCGGACGACGTCACGGGTCTGTGCCCGCTGGCCTGGTGGATCGATGGGCCGGTCGACGAGCGGGCACTGACCGCGGCGCTGCACGACGTCCACAGGCGTCACGAGGCGCTGCGTGGCTGCTACGGGCCCGACGACCGGCACGACGACGACCGGCCGGTGGCGGTCCCGATGCCTGCGACCTGCGCCCCGGAGTTCCACCACCTCACCGCCGCCAGCGAACAGGAGGGCAGCGAGCGGCTGCACGAGGCGCTCATCCGGCCGCTCGACATCGAGGCCGGTGAGGTCTGGCGGTCCGCGCTGGTCCGCATCCACGGGGAACGCAGGGCGCTGTTGGGCATCGCCGTCCACCACATCGCGTTCGACGGCTGGTCCGAGCACGTACTCGTCGGTGATCTCTCGTCTGCGTACGCCGCTCGGCTGGCTGGCGTGCCTCCGGTCTTCGGCTCGACCCCGCGGACGCTCGACGAGACGTCGGGCCTGCTGCGACAGGCGAACAGCGGCAGGGACCTGTCCGCCGCACGTCGGTACTGGCGGGAACTGTTGACCGGCATACCCGAACTTCGGCTGCCGCTGCCGGCGCCTGATCCGGCGACGACGACGGCGACGTCCCGACGAAGGGTGATCCGGGCGGGGAGCGGGAGGTTCCGGCTCGACGCCGCCGATCTGGCAGTGGTCGACCGGTTGGCCCGGGAGCACCGGGTCACCCGCTTCACGGTCCTGCTCGCTGCCTACGCCGCCGCCCTGCAGGCCGTGACCGGGCAGGCCGACTTCGGTCTGGGCGTGCCGGTGAGCCGCCGCGACGGCACGGTGCTTGCGGATACGATCGGGTGCCTGATCGACGTGGTGTGCCTGCGGGTGCGGCCGGTCCGTGGAGGATGGCGAACGCTGATCGAGCACGCCCGGGACAGCCTCCGGGATGCTCTCGCGATGCAGGGGGTCTCGTTCCCCGAGGTGGTGCGGCTCGTGAACCCCCGCCGGACGCTGCGCGATCCGCTCTACCAGGTCATGCTGGCGTACCAGGACAGCCCGCGCCTGCCCCTGCAGCTGTCCGGGTGCGACACGGGACGGTTCGGACTGACCCCGGCACACGCCACATCGGAGCTGGTCACCGAGCTGTGGCCGCAACCCGACGGTGCCATGACCGTCGACATGACCTACCAGCGCGATCTCGTCGCGGACCACGTCGCCGCGGACGTCATGCGGGCCCTGGTAGACATCATCCGGAACGGTCCCGTCGGCTCCGGTGAGCTGTCGGCCGCCACTCCCGGGTCGGCCCGACCGATGTCAAGCGGCCTGTCGTAGCCGATCGATGACGGCCCGGCGGGTCGCCGGACAGGTGGCCAGCTCAGGACGCGGAACGTCGATCGGCACGAGATCGACCTGGAACCAGGCGCCCCCGCGTGGGTGGTCACGGGAGACGACGTGTACGTCGTCCGCACGGGGCGCCCCGGGCAGGGTCGCCGCCGCCGTCAGGTGGGTCAACCAGCAGGTGTGCCGACCGACCACCTGGTCGGCCACCGTCAGCACCTCCTCCGGTTCGCCGTCGAGTTCCAGCACCTCGACGGCGAGCCTGCGCAGGGTGGCCTCCATCTCCTTCATCAGCCCGCTCGGGTTCTCGGCCAGGCCGTCCTCCGTCACAACGGGACGACGGGCGTCCACGGCGCGACCGCCGAGCTGCCGGACCGCGTTGCCGTAGGCGGTGCGCACCGCCTCGGCCGATCCCGGTGCGCCGTCGAAGACCATGACCAGGGGAGCGGGATCCTGCTCGATCCGGCTCGCCAGCGTCAGCCCGATGGGGGCGGCGAGGCAGTACGCCAGCACCGCGGACACCCGCCCCTCACCCTGGAGGCGTCCGACCAGCTCGTCTACGTGCGCGCGTCCCTCGGGCGCTGTCGGAAGGGACTCGGCGAGAAGGTAACGGACCGTGAAGCCGGCCTCCTCCAGCCGCAGATCGGAGAGTTTGGCCTCCTCGCGTCGACCCGGGAAGTCCAGGACGACGACGAGGCGACCGTCGTCGCGCCCTACTGTCGGGCCGTCCGTCGCCGAGGCGACGGCCAGCTCGGGCTCGCGGGGCCCAGCGGACCGGCCACCGGGTCCGTCGTGCCGGCCGGTGTCGCGGTCACCTGCTGACGGGGGCGGATTCACGGTGCACCTCCAGTTGTCGCTTCCGCCGGATCGGGTCCCACCCGTCCGCCTACCGCCCCGCCTCGACTGTGCCGTTCAGGGTCGGGTCCGGGTTGGTGTAGAGCAGCCCGTCCGCCCAGACGTAGCGGGTCAGACCCCAGCTCGCGGCGCTGGCCACGTCGGGGAAGAAGCCGTGTCCGTTGAGGTTGGCGCTGGTGTTGCAGAGCACCGGTATCCCGCTCAGCCGCTCGTACTCGGCGAGGACCGCGCCGGTCGGGCTCTTCATGCCGGGATCGATGGTCTGCAGCCGGGCCGTGCCGTCCAGGTGCACGATGGCAGGAATCCGCTCCGCCCACCCGGGGCGCAACGTGTGCTCGAAGAGCATGAAGCGGTCCGGGGTCCCGGGGTCGAAGACCTCGGCTGCCCGGGAGGTCAGGCAGATCGGCGCGACCGGACGGTACTCGGCGCGATCCTTGACGAGGTTGAGGCGCGCCTTCATGGCAGGGTCCGCCGCGGGCGCGAGGATGCTCCGGTTGCCGAGCGCCCTCGGCCCCAACTCGGCCCGGCCGGAGAGCACGACGATCGGTTCGCCCTCGGTGTGCAGGATCTCCGCCACCCGGCGTTCGTCGCAGCGCTCGACCGCCCAGCCAGCCGGCACGGCGGAGCCCAGGCGTGGCCCGCTGTAGACATCCCAGTCGAGCGCGAGGTCACCGCCGCGAGCGAACATCTCGCAGGCCGCGGTGCCGATGGCGGCACCGGCGTCGTTGGGGAACGGGGGGATCCAGACGTCCCGGAAGAGGTTCGTGCTCCGCAGCGCGCTGTTCCACTTGATGTTCAGGGCGCAGCCGCCGCCGAGGGCCAGGTTGAGACGGGAGCCGGGGAATCGGCGGCGTACCACTGTGGTGAGGGCGTGCAGCAACCTGCGCCCGAGATAGTCCTGGAACGAGGCGATCAGATCAGCGTTGGACAGGCCGGGCAGGACCTCCTCGCGGTTCGCCACCACTTTCTCCCCCAGGCCGTGGGCGTTGTCGATCGAGACCGCGGGGAAGTCGGCGAGGACGGAGTCGAAGACGTCGAATGCCGCCTCGTGCACGGTGCCGAGGGCGGCGTACGCCATCGCCTTGCCGGCGATCGACAGGTGCCTGCGGATCCGCTCCTCGCGACCGACGTCGCCGGTGTCGACCTGGAAGGGTTCGAGGTGGGAACAGAAGTCGGCGAAGGCGTTGCCGGAGAGCGGTAGCAGCGCGGACACCGGGCGCACCGACCGCGCCCCCGCGTCGACGTGGTACAGCCGAGGCGTCATTCCCCCGTCCCAGACCAGGACGAGCGCGTCCTCACCACGCGCGGCGAACGGGCTGGAACAGTACGCCCCGATGAGGTGGTTGCTGGCGTGGTGGTAGCTCGCGTAACCGGTCCCGGGCGCGCCGAAGTCGTACGCCGAGAAGCTGTGGCGGTGCAGCGGGTCCCGGACCGTCGGGCCGTCCAGGTACGGCGCGACCGGGAGGGTGAAAGGCACCCCGCCGTCGCTGGTCAGCACACTCGACTCGTTCTCGGTGCCGCCCGTCCACCACCCGTCGACGACGAACTGGTCGATGTCGGTGAGGTCGAGGCCTTCGGCGGCGAGCAGCTCGCCGACCCGTTGAAGATCACCCAGCGTGCTGTACCGCAGCCCGTTGTCGAGCTTCTCCATCTCGATGCTGAACAGCAACCGGTTGCCGTCGATGACCGCCACGCCGCCATCATGCGAAGCCTTGATCCCGCAAACCAGCATGGGTCACGCCTTTCGTCCGAGGGGATCGGCCCGCCCGGGCCACCTCCGTGAGGGGAGGCGCTACCGGGCGGGCGACGGGTGGAAGCAGGTCAGTCGCGCAGCCCGAGCTGCTGGTACAGCGGCACCATCCCGGCCGTGGGTGAGTCCAGGAGGACGTGGACCTCGGTGAGGGCCAGGTCGATGTGGAACGGCGTGAAGCCGCCGAGACCCAGACCGATGTGGATGCCGGGCCACCGCTCGTTCGGGTGGAAGTTGGACCGCAGCCGGTTCGCGCAGCCGGGATGGGTACCGAACCCGAACTCGTGGATCTTGCGGTACAGGGGCTCTGCGGTGACCAGGGCCTCGAACGTGTCGCGCAGCCTCCGCGCCTCGGGCACCGGGCTGGTGAAGTCGTGGATGTACCCGTTGCGTACGTGCGCCACCACCGGCAGGTCCTCCATCGGCGCGAGCCGCCGATAGGTGTCGGCGGTGTGCTCGGCGCTCACGCTGCGGTCGCCGCGGTGGATGATGGGCGATCCCTTGAAGACGATCTCGCCGTCGATCGGCAGGCGGCTGGCGGGGTCGTACGCGCCCGAGCCGTCCGCGAGCGTCGACAGCTCCCCGGTCGGGAGCACCGTCTGGTCGCCGAAACGCAGGGGACCGTGCAGTGAGAACCAGTGTTCCGTCTCCTGGTGCCGGAACACGCACCGGGCCTCAAGGGACGGCGTGGTGAGCACCAGCGCTTCGGCATCCTCCACCATCGAGAGGAACCTGCTCTCGACCGCCAGCTCCGACTCGTAATCGGTGGCGGTGATGATCTGGAGGTACCGGCTCAGGGACTCAGGCGTGAACCCGGAGGAGAAGTACGAGATCGCTCCCAGCTTGAAGGTCTCCGCGTCCTCGTCCATCAGGTGCTCGAACTCGTCCTCGGCGATCCACAGCAGGGAGGCGGTGCGGCCCTGCGCGCGCCAGTCACGAAGCTGTTCCAGAAGCTCGGCCCGGGTGTCCGGTCCGTGCCACGTCAGTTCGTGCAGTGGCTGCGGGATGTCCGCGACCAGCCGGATGCTGCTGCGTACCGACGCGGACGTGATCAGCAGGAAGGCGTCGCCGAAATCCCCGTCGTACAGGGGGAGCAGACGGGACAGCCGCAGATTGACCTTCCCGTCGGCGTTCACCGCGTTGTCGACGTACTGCTCGGCTGCCAGCGTCGGCAGGGCGTCGAGCAGTTCGGCGGGCGAACAGCTCGACTCGTCTGTCGTACACATCGGGCCGTCCGGGCCGACAGCGAGCTCGCGGGGGTCCACCCGCAAGCACGGACAGTTGCCTCGGGAAACCTGGATCTTGCTCATGACTTCTCCTCGGTCAGCGGCGATAGGGTCGGCGGGTCGGCGGGTCGGGGGCGTCGGACGGGGGCGGGACGGGTCATGACTGTGCGAACCGAAACCCGCCGAAGGTCGTAGGGGCGGCCGGCGCGAGTTCCGCGTCGGTCCGCAGGTCGAGGTCCGTCCAGCATCGCCCGGGTGAGTCGACCATCGCGACCAGTGCGCGGACGACCCGGTCCAGCAGCAGTTGAGCGGTGCCGGGCAGGTACAGGTCACTGTCGTACTGGAGCAGCAACTGCATCCCGTCCGGACTCTCGCAGCCCTGGAAAGACAGGTCGAACGGGCTGCTGTCCAGCGGTACCGGTGCACCGGAGAGGGTCATGCCTGGCGGTTTGCCCGCGTCGATGCGTGGATAGCAGGTCACCCACACGTCGAAGTACGGGTTGCGGTACATCGGCTTCGGCGCGCCGAGTCGGTGCACCAGTCGGTGGAACGGGTAGCGGGCGTGGTCGACAAGCTCGTGCATCCGCCCGCCGACCGTGTCGAGCAGGTCGGCGACCGGCCCCGGAAGCAGCGGTACCCGAAGCGCCGCCGAGTTCGCTCCGCAGATGACGTGTTCGGTGAGCCCGAGTTCGCCCCGCAGGTTGACTGCGGTGCCGAGGCAGATGTCGGTGGCCGCGGTGCTGCGGTGCAGCGCCACCGACACCGCGACGGCCAGGGGCGCGACCAGGTCGGTGCGGGCCGATCGGGAGAGCCGGCGCAGCGCTGCGGTGACCGGCGCGTCCACGTGTGCGCGGACCACATCCGCGTGCCGCCCCGCCGCGCCGGTACGTGGCCTGTCGATCGGCAGCTCCAGCGCGGGCGGGGCGGGAACCAGGCGGGACCGCCAGTGCTCCAGTGAGGCGTCGAGTGCACCGGAGTCCAGCAGCGCCGACTCGGCTGCCGCCACCCGCGTCGGATCACGGTCGAGCTCGGGCAGGCCGGCTGGCCGGAGCCCCGCCGCCTCGTCGCACAGCGCGGTGAGATCCCGGGCCAGCACCTCGAGCGCCGGGCCGTCACAGATGATGTGGTGCGCGACCAGCAACAGCCGGTCTCGCCCGTCCGGCAGGCGGAAGAACGTGACCCGCAGGAGAGGGCCCTTCGCAAGGTCGAACGCGTGGTGCGCGCGGTCGTGGACGGCCTCTCGCAGTGCCTCAGTCGGCTCGGGCGAGTCGCGGAGATCCACGACATCCAGCGGTACCGGGGGAGCGTCGTACCGGACGGACGGCTCTCCGGCGCTGCTGCCGATGGTGACCTGCAGCAGCGGATGGCGACGGCGCAGCGCGGTCAGCGCCTCGCGCAGGACGTCCGGCGCCGGGGCTCCGGTGCACACGAACAGGGCGGGCACGTGGTAGGTGGCGTCATCGTCCGATCCCGACTGGTGCAGCAGCCAATGCCACTGTTGCACGGGCAGCAGGCCGGCCGTGTCGACGATCGGCGTCGGCACTGGCCCGGCCGAGGGCGCCCGCACCCCCGAGGCGGCGTCGGCGATGCGGGCCGCGAGCGCCACCGGTTGCGGACATTCGAAGACATCGCGGGCGCGCAGCGGCACCTCGCAGTCCGCGCTGAGCCGTGCTGCCAGCTCTGCCGCTCCCAGGCTGTAGCCACCCAGGACGAAGAAGTCGTCGTTGGGGCCGGCGTCGGGAGTGCCGAGAACGTCGCGGAACGCGGCAAGCGTACGGTCGAGGAAAGGCGCGGCCGCGGCGGCCACCGGTGCCGCCTGCGGCGTCCTCGGCAACGGCCGGCTCGCCAGTGACCGCCGGTCCACCTTGCCGTTCGGCGTGTAGGGAACCTCGTCCAGCGGCACGACCGCTGCGGGCACCATGTAGTAGGGCAGTACCGAGGCCAGCTGCTCACGGAGCAGATCGCCGTCGGGCGCATCGCTGCCGGGTCGCGCCACCACGTACGCGACCAGAAGCCGCTCGGTCGCCGTCTCGTGCACCACCGCCACGGCCGACGTGATACCGGCCGACGCCGTCAGCGCCGTCTCGATCTCGCCGAGCTCGATGCGGAAACCGCGGAGCTTGACCTGGTTGTCGGCGCGGCCGCGAAAGTCCAGCATGCCGTCGGGCCGGAAGCTGGCCAGATCACCTGTGCGGTACAGCCGGCCTTCCCGGTCGACGTCCGGCAGGTCGACGAACTTCTCCGCGGTCGCCGAGGACAGTCCCAGGTACCCCGCACCGGGGCCCACCCCGCCGATGTACAGCTCACCTATCGCACCGGGCACCGAGCGACCGCCCCACGGATCGAGAAGGTGGTAGCGGAGGTTGTCCATGGGGCGACCGATGGTCGGTGGGGCGTCGGTGGCGTCTGCCAAGCAGCGGTGCCAGGACTGGAAGACGGTGGCTTCGGTCGGCCCGTAGACGTAGATGAGATCCCGTCCGGGCTGCCAACGGCGCACCAGGTCCGGACCGAACAACTCACCGCCGGTGACCACGGTGCGTACCGTCGGGAAGTCCTCCGGATCCAGGTGGGTCAGCAGCGACGCCAGCAGGAAGACGGTGTCGACGCGGTGTTCGTCGACGAAGGCGGCGAGGGCACGGGCGGAGACCCCGGGCTCGTCGAACGGGACGACCGCAGCACCGGCGTACAGCGGCGCCAGGATCTCCCACACGGCGACGTCGAATCCCGGACTGGCCAGTTGCAGGCAGCGCCCGCCAGGCGCCAGCCCGAACTGCCGCGCGGTGGCCTGCAACAGGTTGTGCAGGCCGCGCTCACCGATCGCCACTCCCTTCGGTCGGCCGCTCGACCCGGAGGTGTGCATGACGTACGACAGCGCGTCCTTCTGCTGCGGGACGGTCCAGGAAGCATCCTGTGGGGGTCGCCCGGCCAACCGGTCCAGGTCGATCGGGACGAGGGTGCGGTGCGGCACCACGGTGGCCGTGGCCGGTGTGGACACCAGGTGCTCGACCGGTGGCTCGGCGGTCATCTGCCGGATCCGCTCGGGCGGATAGCCCGGATCGATCGGTACGCAGACCGCGCCGATCCCCAGGACCGCCACCCAGGCCACCACCAGCTCCGCGGACCGGGGCAGGCAGACATGGACGTACGAGCCCGGTCGTACGCCGGCCCGGCGCAGGTCCGCTGCGAGCGCAGCAGCCAACCGCTGCACCGTGCGGTGATCCAGGCAGCCGTCGGCGGTGATGACCGCCGGCAGGTCCGGATCACGGCGCGCCAGCTCTGCCAGGTGCTGCGACACCGACAGCGCGGGCAGGTCCACGGCTGTGTCGTTCAGCTCCGTCACCAGGCGGCGTCGTTCGTCAGCCGTCATGAGTGGCAGTCGGGACAGCGGGACGTCAAGATTGCCCGGATCAGCCAGGAAGCCGACTGCCGCCTCGACCATCGAGGCCAGCCGATCGGGCGGTACCGGTGCCGGACGGGCCCCGCAACTCAGCACCCCGTGCGGGGACTGCGCTTCAGGATCGAGCAGCCAGCCATCGTGCGCCGGCTGCGGTGTATCGACGGCCAGTGCGAGGCGCGCCGCCGCCACCAGCGCCCCCGACGTGTGGACGGTCGCCGCCGGTACCCGCACGGTACGGGTGTTCCCGGAATCCCGGACCGTGAGCGCGATCTCGGTCTCGCCTTCCAGGTGGCCCAGTACGGCCGCGGCGGCGGCGAGCACCACGGCAGGGTCGGCACGTCTGTCCATCAGTGCGTCATCCTCGACTCGTGACCAGCGGAAACCGCGCCGAGCAGGGTGGGCTCGGAGGCGGGTTGGGCGGCCAGGTCCGCTGCGGCCCGTCGCGCCAGCGCAGCCCGGTCGACCTTCCCGTTCGGCGTCACCGGCACGACAGCGAGACCGACCACCACCTCCGGCACCATCACCACCGGCATCGATCGACGGGCGTGGGTGCGGATCGCTGGCGGGTCGGCGGAAGCGGGGCCGCTGACGTACGCCACGAGCGCCGTGGTGCTGACCCCGTCACCGACCGGCACCACGGCGACAGTTTCGACTCCGGGAACCGCGGCCAGGCCTGCCTCCACGTCACCCAGCTCCACCCGGTTGCCGCGAATCTTGACCTGACGGTCCACGCGGCCGAGAAACTCCAGCACGCCGTCCGGTCGCCACCAGCCGCGGTCGCCGGTGTGGTAGCGGCGGCCGCCCGGCTCGTCGGGCGCCTCCCGGAAGACCCTGGCCGTCGACTCGGGCTGCCCTCGGTAGCCGTCGGCCAGGCCAGGCCCGGACAGGCAGATCTCGCCGGCGAATCCGGGCGGCAACCGGCGCCCATGAGGATCCAGGACCTTCACCACCGTCCCGGCCACCGGTCGCCCGATCGGGTGCCCGTGCCATGGGCCGCGACCGTATTCCAGGGCTGTGGAACCGACCGAGTTCTCGGTCGGACCGTATTCGTTGACCAGCCGCACGTCGGGCAGCAGTCGCCGGTGCCGCCGGACGAGGTGCGCCGGTACCGCCTCACCGGCGACGGTCACCACCAGCAGGCTGTCCGCCCCGCGGGCCAGGTCGTCCAGGAGCATCTGGTAGAGGCTGGGCACGAATGTGGCATGGGTGACGCCGTACCGACGAACGACATCGCAGACGACACCCGCGTCCAGTCGGTGGTCCTCGTCGAGGAGGATCAGCTCCCCACCGGCGGCCAGCACGGAGAACACGTCGGCCACGGAGCTGTCGAAGAACAGGGACGGGACGAGCAGCAGCCGGGTGGCACGGTCCATGCCGTGGTGCCGGCGCCGCCATTCGACGAAGCCCTGCACGGCCCGGTGCCGCACCTGCACCCCCTTCGGGACGCCGGAGCTGCCGGAGGTGTAGATGACGTACGCCAGGTCGTCCGGCCGAGGCAGCTCAGGCAGGTCCGGCTCGATCCCGGGGTCCGCCTGTCGTACCAGGTCGGCCGCGGTCACCGTCGGGTGCTGATGCTCGGGCAGGCCGGCGTTCGCGGACGGCCCGTCCTCGATCACGAGGCGTGGCGACACGTCGGTCAGGACGGCCCGGGCACGGGCCGGGGGAAGCTTCGGGTCGAGTGGAACGTACGCGGCGCCCGCCCGTAGCACTCCGAGGATGACCGCCAACGTCTGCCAGGTCTTGCGAACCGTAACCACGACGGCGTCACCCTGACGGACACCGTAGCCGGGCAACCGTCCCGCCACCCGTTCCGCGGCGGCGAACAACTCGCCGTAGGTCAACCGGTGCCCGTCCCGGTCGGTGACGGCCGGATCCAGCGGCTGGAGGGCGGCGTGCCGGAGGGCGTCGGACAACAGGGTGCGGTCCCGCGCGGCGGTGTCGCACCCCCTCTCCCATCCCGCAAGCGTGTCGGCCGCGGCGGCGGGCAGCGGATCCAGACCGGTGAGCGCTTCCCGTGGCCGGCCGAACAGTCCGAGAGTGTGGTCGACGACCTCCGACAGCACGTCCGCGAACCACTGCTCGAACCGGCTGCGATCGAGGTCGATGCGGAGGCGGCGGGGATCCTCGCCAACCGGGCCGAGCGTGACCGTCACCGGCGCGAGCAGCGGCGGCGTGGCGACGGCGGCCGAGGCGACCAGCACCTCACTCGGGCTCGAAACCGGTTTCCCGGCCGCCACCGCGGCGTCGGTGGCCATGATGAGATCGGCGGCGGTGGCCACCGCGGAGAGGTCCAGGTCGCACACCACCTGGCCGTCCGGACGCTGGACCTGGACGACGGTCTGCTCGACCGCCTCGGCGGTGGCCACCACGAAGGCCACGGCGCCGGCCAGCAGGACGAGTTCCTCGGCGGGGCGGCCGCCGGCGACCCGGGCGAGGGTGGCCCGCGCCGGCGCGCTGAGCGGGACCTCGGCCCGGACCCTTCCTGGCGCAGGCGGCACGGTGCATCTGGAGCGCAGGCGTGGCGCCGGCCCGTCGGTCGGGGAGGTGGGAGACTCAGAAGTCAAAACTCGTCGCTCCCCACTGGTCCCCGGCCACGATCCCGGCCGGCTCCCTCGCGTCCGCCGCCTCGGCGAGAGGACCTTCCGGCCGCATGTGCAGCGCGGACAACTCGGCGGTCAGGTCAGCGAAGATCTCCGCCGCCAGTGCCTTGTCGAACAACCCAGGCTGGTACGCCAGTTCCAGGACCAGGGCACGGTTCTCCTCCCGCGCGTACAGGCGCAGGTCCGCGGTGACCGGCGGGTCGGCCGGCGGGTACTGGCGGACCCGGTAGCCGGCACCCGGCCGGTCGCCCCCGTCCAGGTACGTGCCCTCCCAGCTCACCCCGACGTCGAAGAAGACGTTCCGTCCCGGCCGGCGGGGCGGTCGTATCTCCGTCACCAGGTGATCCAGCGGGAGTTGACCGTGCTGATAGGCGGCGAGGGCGCGGTCACGCACCTGGACGAGCAGATCTCGACGCGTGAACCTCGGCTCGGGCGCCAGGCGCAGCAGCGACTCGTCGACGAAACAGCCCACGGCCCGTGGGCGCTCCGGCACGCTTATCGGAAAGCCGACGAGCAGATCGACGGCGCCGGAGCGCCGGTGCAGCACCGCCGTCAGGGCGGTGACCACAGCCATGAACATGGTGGCCCGGTGCTCGGCGGCGTAGGAGCGCAGCGCGTCCGTCTCGGCGGGATCGAGGCGGCCCTGCACCAGGCCGGCGGCCGGTGGCCGCCGAGTCGGACGGGATGCCGTCCCGGCGATCTCCAGCACCGGCAGCGGACCCGCCAGCAGGTCGAGCCAGTAGGCGAGGGCGGCGTCCGCCGCGGGGGAGGCCAACCAGGTGCTGCGCTGTTCGGCCCAGTCGAGGAAGCCGGGTGCCGGCGTCGGCAGAGGTGGCCCGCCGGACAGCAGTTGGTCGTACGCCTCGATCAGGTCGTCCACCAGGACACCCAGGCTGTCCCGGTCCCACACCAGATGATGAGCTGTGACGACGAGCGCGTCCCCGCCGCGCACGCCACGCAGGTGCCGCACCTGGAACAGCGGGGGGCGGGCCGGGTCGAACACCACCTGTCGTGCCTGTTGGGCGACGGTGGCCACGATCGGGTCATCCGGATCGGTCCCGGTGGGCAGTTCGACGCGCACCAGCGGTGACTCGGCCGCGGGCCCGGGGTCCTCCTGGACGAGTTCGGCACCGGTGAACCGGAACCGGATCCGCAGGCTCTGCTGCCGGCGGACCACCGCGTCCAGCGCCTCGCGCAGAAGATCGGGGTGCAGCTCCCGGTCCAGGAAGACGACGCTTGTGACGTTGAACGCGGTCGCCGTGCCGGCACGGGAAGCCAGCCAGATGCGGCGTTGGGCCGCTGTGGCCGGGCCGGAGACCAGCGGTACGGACGGCTCGACCACAGTCTCGTGCTCCGCCGGAGCCGGTGGCGACGGAATCTGCCGGAGTCCTGGCACGGTGGCGAGGTGCGCGGCCATCCGGGCGATGGTCTGGTGCTCGAACACCACGCGCAGCGGGACCTCGACGCCGAGGGTGGTGCGGATGCCCCCCACGATCTCGATCGCGGTCAGGCTGTGTCCGCCGAGTTCGAACAGGTCCGCGTCGACGGAACGCACCTCGCGCTGGAGCGCCCGCGTCCAGATGTCACGGAGAACGGCCAGGAGATCATCCGGTACCGGAAGCGTCGGCGGGGGCTCCAGGATCGCGGTCGAATCCGGAACGGACGAGGTGGAAGGGCCGATCAGCAACCGGCCGTCCGGCAGCCACCTGCCGAACGTGCCGGTGCGGTACATCCGTCGACCGGGGCGCAGTGGGTGGCGTGGGAACCGCTCGGTTTGGAGCCCACCGGCGCTGACGTAGCCCCTCGCCAGGCCGGCGCCGCTGACGCAGATCTCCCCCGGTAGACCGGGCGCCACCAGGTCGCCGTGCGCGTCGAGCAGGTCGACGAGCCGGTTGGTGAGGGGCAGGCCCGGTGCGCCGGCCTCGTCCTCGACCCGCGCCGGAGTGAGCAGGAGGCCGTACTCGACCGTCACGTACTCCCGGAACAGTTCGATCTCCGGTGCGCCGACGGGAAGCGGCGCTTCGGTGGGCACCTCGCCCAGCACGACCCGCTCCAGCCCGCGTAGGGCGTGCCCATCGTGGTGCTGCAGGCGGCGGAACTGCTCCGGTGAGGTGGACAGGTGCGTGACGCCCTGCTGCCGGATCTCCCGGCACAGCGCCCCGGGCTCGGAAAGGTGCGCGGACGCCACCATCACGACCGTCGCACCCGCGGCCAGCGAGGTGAACAGTTCGGCCAGGCCGATGCCGTCGTGAGCGGGACGGCCCAGGAGGGTGACCGCGCCGGCCTCGGGACCGCGGTGCCGGATCTGCTGGAGCGCGCCGTCGACGACCTGGCGGTGTTCGACAGCCACGGCCCGGAAGGCCGGGGCGTCGGGGACGACGACGGCCCAGGCCAGGTTGTCCGGCCGTACCGCGCATCGACCGGCGGGGCCCGCCGGGGACGGCGGCGCCTCCGCCGGGTCCAGCACCGGCACGGCGGTCAGCCCGCCGAGTCGTGCCGCGTGTTCCGCACCCGCCAGGACCCCAACCGCGGCGGCCTGGGTGAGCAGCGTGGCCAACCGGTCCGCCGGCTGGTCGGGGTCGAGCGGCAGGATCGCGGCGCCCGTCTTGAGGACCGCGAGCATCGCCACCGGCAGGTGGACGGTGGGCGCGGCCACCACCGCGACGAGGTGCTCCGGCCGTGCCAGCGTGAGCTCCCGCAACCGCTGCGCCAGAGCGTCCGATCGGCTCTCCAGCTCGGCGTAGGTGAGTGTGACGTCGCCGTGCCGCACCGCCGGGCGGCCGGGATCGGTGGCGGCCCGGTGCGCCACGAGGTCGAGCAGCGTCCGCTTCTCCGGCACCGCCGTGGCGTTCATGCCGTGCAACAGGGCGGAGACCTGGTCCGGCGGCAGCATCGCAGGGTGCTGCACCGGCACGTCCGGGGCCTCTACCAGGCCGGCGATCAGGTGGGCGAGTTGCGCCGCCAGCCGGCTGACCGTCGGCTGGTCGAACTGGTCCGTGCGGTAATGGAGCAGGACCTCGCCGGTGCCGTGCAGGGCCCCGTCCGGCAGCAGGTAGCTGACGGAGAGGTCAAAGTCGGACACCGGGGGCTGTAGCGGCAGTCGCTGAGCGCCCGTGGTGTCCGGCGTGTCCGCCTCGGTCAGTTCCATCGAGACCAGGACGTCGAAGAGCGGGTTGCGACCTGCTGCGCGCTCTCGGCCCAGCTCGTCGACCACCCGGTCGAACGGGTACTCCTCGTGATCGTGAACGGCCAGCGCGGTCCGGCGCGTCTCGTCGAGCAACGTCCGGAACGAGTCGCCTGGTGCCAGCACGGTCCGCAGCACCACCGTGTTGACGAAGAGTCCCACCTCGTCCGCCAGGCCGGGAGCGTTGCGTGCGGCGACGACGGTGCCCAGCGGCACGTCCACGGCGCCGGTGATCCGGTAGAGCAGAACCCGCAGGGCGGCGACCCCGACGTGAAAGGCCGTCGCGCCGGTCTCGCGACACAACGCCTGCACGTCTACCAACACGGGGGGTTCGATCGGGACGCGTACGAGGCCGCCCTCGTTGCTCCGCTTCGCCGGCGGCAGCCGGTCGGCGGGCACCTGGGCGGGGTCGGGCAGATCAGCGAGAAATTCCTGCCAGAAGGCGGCGTGTGACCTCTGCTGGTCGGAGAGCCGCTGCGTCAGCAGGTCCGACTGTCTGGTGTAGCCGAGCACCGCCGGGAGCGTCGGGACGGCGTTCCGCTCGGCAGCCCGGGCGGCGGCCAGCAGGTCGCGCACGATGACGGCCAGGGACCATCCGTCCGTGACGGCATGGTGGATGGTGAACAACAGCACGCCCGGCTCACCGTCGGGAACGAGGTGGCGGAGCCGGATCAGCGGACCGGTCGCGAGGTCGAATGTGAAGCGAAGCTCCTCCTGGTACGCCCGCCGCAATGCTGAATCCGGCGAACTCTCCAGGCGTTCGATCGACAGGTGGACCGCTGCCTCTGCCGCGGGCAGCACCACCTGCTCCAGGCCGGTGCCGTCGGCGGCCGGTACGGTGGCGAAGCCGGTCCGCAGTGCCTCGTGCCGTTCGACCAGGAAGGCCAGCGCGGCCCGCAGCGCGGCCGGGGCGATCGCTTGCTCGAGCCGGTACGCCTCCACGACGTTGTACGTGCGGATCTCACCGTCGTCGAGGTGTTCGAGCAGCCACATCCGGCGCTGGGCGTTGGAGGCCGGGGCGCGGCGCGGGCCGCTGTCGGCCGCGCTCGGCGGCGGAGTCGGGACGGCGACGTCCGGTTTCCGGTTCTCGGCCAACCCGCGGCGCAGCGCGGCGGCAAGCGCCGCAGGCGTACGGGCAGAGAACACCTGTCGGACGGTCAGCTGCTCGGACGAGGCGTCCGAGCACAGGCGGGCGACCAACTGCGTCGCGGTCAGGCTGTGCCCGCCGGCCTCGAAGAAGTCCTCGTCGGCCTGCCGTGGAGGGACACCCAGAACGTCCTTCCACGCCTGCGCCACCCGGTGGTCGGCCTCGTCCACCGGGGTCCACGGCCCGTCCGCCGCCTCGAGCGGAAGCGCGGCCAACGCGGCACGGTCGATCTTGCCCATCGGTGTCAGGGGCAGGGCGGCCACCTGCCGGCAGATGGCGGGGACCATGTGCGGCGGCAGCAGCGCGGCGATGGCACCCCGCACGGTTGCCGGTGCGAGCGTGACTTCGGACGTGTACCAGGCTGACAAGGTCACGTTGCCGTGCGCGTCCGTCCGTGGCGACACGACCGCCTGTCGGATCTCCGGGAGGCTGACCATGACCTGCTCGACCTCGCCGGGCTCGACCCGGTGGCCGCGCAGTTGCACCTGGTTGTCCGCCCGGCCGAGGAACTCCAGCTCGCCCGTACCGGTCCAACGGGCCAGGTCGCCCGTGCGGAACGAGCGTCCCACGCCCGGCACGGGACAGTCGACGAACCGCTCTGCTGTGGCCTCCGGCGCGTCGAGGTAGCCGTCGGCGACCGCCGGACCCGCGAGGTAGATCTCGCCCGTCACGCCGACCGGCGCGAGCGTGTCGCGGGGGCCGACGACCACGGCGGTGTATCCCGGGGACGGTCGTCCGATCGGCACGGAGGTGAGTTCGACCGCTCGGTCCCCGGCACAGATGAAGGAGATCGCCTCGATGGTGGTCTCGCTGGGTCCGTACAGGTTGGCGAAGGTGTGCACCCGCAGTCGACCCTGGATGCGCTGCATCAGGCCACGGGGAATCGCGTCGCCGCCGAGGAAGAGATGCCGCAGGGGTACGCCGGCGTCGCGGGGCAGCACCTCCAGCATCGCAGCGAGCAGCCCGGGGGAGCAGTTGATCGTGGTGACGCGGTAACGACGGACGCGCTCCCAGAAGGTGTGCGGATCGAGCTCGTCCGGAGCGCCGATGGACACCACCGCGCCGCCGGCGGCGAGGGTGACGAAGATGTGGTAGCTGGTGCCGTCGGAGGAGATGGCGAAGACGAGTGCGCACCGTACCTCCTCGTCGAACCCGACATGGTCGACCGAGCTGACCGCCTTGTGGCTGATCTGGTCGTGCCGCAGGGCGAGGGGGCGCGGTAACCCGGTGGAGCCGGAGGTGAAGAAGACGACGGCCTCGTCCCCGGGCCGGGGCGGTTCCGGTAGTTCCACCTCGTCGGCGGTCGACCAGTCGTCCGAGGCGGCGAGGAGTTCGTCGATGGACACCGACCGGAGAGCGTGCGCGGACCCGGTCCGGTCGTGGCCGATGACCACCGTGGCGCCGCAGCCGGTCAGGAGTCGGCTGACCCGCTCCGGTGGATGGCCAGGATCGATCGGCACGTAGGCCGCGCCGGCCCGAAGCACGGCGAGGATCGACAGCACCAGGTGGGCGCCGCGCGGCAGGAGCACCGCGACGCGCTGGCCATGCCCGACGCCGTGTCGGTCGGCGAGGAGGGCCGCGGCGCGCCGGGCCCGGCCGTACAGCTGTGCGTAGCTCCACTCGTGGTCCGCGTCGACGACGGCCGGCCGGTCGGGGTGCCTGGCCGCGCTTGCCTCCACCAGTTCGACAAGCGTCCGCGGCGGGAACGACTCCCAGGCGGGCAAACCACTCCATCGCTCGATGTCGGCACGCATCGCCGGGCCGAGGACGTCGAGGTGCCCGGCCGTTGCCTGCCAGTTGTCCACCATGGAGGCCAGCACCGTCGCCAGGCACCGGGGGAGTGCGGCCATCGCGGCGGGCACCCGTCCGTGCGCGCCACTGACCTCGATCGAGAGGCTCCCGTCGGCCTGTGGCAGCCCGTGCACGAGCACCTGCACCTGACCCGTGAGCGCGCGGCCGTCCTGACCGTCGCCCCACAGCACGGCGAGCTGGGACAGGGCGTCGCCGTCGATCGAGCCGGTGGCGTCCAGGCTGGACGCCAGCGCGGCCCGGTCCTGCCAGGCGTACGGACTGGACGCGACGAGATCGGCGTACAGGTCCTCGAGGAAGTCGGCGACCGGGGTGCGCGGAGCCAACCAGGTGCAAAGGAGGATCTCGCCCCGTGGACCGGTGACGTCGGCCGCCGGCATGACGAGTGCCAGGCGGTCTCCGGCGCCGAAGGTGGCCAGTGTCAGCCGGGTGGCCGCCACCAGCAGAAGGTTGAGACCGGTGGGATCATCGCCCGTGACGGTCGTGAGCGCCTCGACGACGGCAGGTGGCACGTGCTCCGCGGCGGGGTCGGGCACCGACGCGCCGCCGGCCTGGAGCAGTGGGTCGCGTTGGAGCCCTCGCAGACGACCCAACCAGTGGTCCCTGATGACCGCGGCCTGCGCCGCGGAGGCCGCGACCGCTGTCCCGGGCGAGTGGACACGACCCAGGTTGTGATCTGACAAACGGAACTCCTTGACGTAGCCGACTCAGCCCCCGAGGCATCCGTCGCACAGCATTTGCCCGGCAAGGGCCGGACGGGGATTCCCGCCCGGCCCTTGCCGGTGTCCGTCAGCCCTGAAGCTTGTCGTACGCCCCGTAGCGGGAGAGCTTGCTGCTGATCGGAGCCTTCTTGGTCTGCTCCTGGGTAGCCTTGGCAGCCTTTTCAGCCATGAGGATGCTCCTTCGTTAGGTGCGGGCAGAGAATGCCAGCCAATATTGGCTCCGCCAGTATGCATAGGCGCCGATTGCATGTCTAGAGGCAATTGACGAGTTAATCGTGGCGGCGCCGACAAAAGAACCTGCAGATTATCCAGCTGCGCCGCCTCGCCGCCGTCCCACAATATCGCCGACGAAGACCGTCGAGGCGGTTGGCGGATGCTCCCGCGCAGGTAGGCGCCGGAAATGCTCCTGCTGGAGGGCTTCGGCAAGCCGAGTGTGATCTGCATCACGTTGAGGTTGATCACTATGACTTGTTACGGTGGCGCCATCGTATCCGCATCAGTCGGATGATCGATAAACGGGGGCTACAAAGATGTTCATGTCGCGCTGCGGGTCTTCCAATTGTGCAGTAGAGCCAAAGTTGAGCCCACGCCTCGATGGCCGAGAGGTGCCTTCACTCGAAGTGTGAAGGGGCTTGCTCGCGCGGTGGATATCGATTTCTCCAGCGATTCGCTGATGCACTCCCGTTGTTTTTCGCCCTGCCGTCGCGGCTGTTGTTGACAGGTTAAAGGCCGGGCGTTCTCAGGGAAGAAAAGGAGCGCCATGACGGTGAATCGGAAATTGACCCTACGGCCCGGCGTCGTCCCGCAGCCGCTTATTCACCGGTGGTACGCGTGGCCCTATCTGATCGCGCCGCACACGGGCGCGCTCAATCTCCGTGACCGCCTCATCCCGACAATGCGCAGCTATCTTGATGGTCCGCAGCTGCATGCCTCCGCGCTGGCAAATCCGGCCCGCTACGGTGGTCCCTTCATCAACCCCGGTGACGCCGGCGTTGCCGACGTCGAGCGGTTGCTGGAGCAGACCCTGCGTGCGGGACGGGCGAAGCTCACCTTTGCCGACGATCTCAACGCGCTCCGGCAGATGTTGCACGAGCGGGCGCGGGGTGGCTCGATGGAGGGGCTCTACCCTGAGGTCCCGGCCAGTCTGAAGGGGACGGTGGAACTCGTCTACGACACGGCGCATCGGCCCTCCGTGCGGTTCTTCGAGCCTCTCCTCTACCGGACGGCGGCCTTCGAGCCACACAGCCAGACTGTCTCGTTGAGCCCGCGTAGCCGCCGGCACCAGCCGTTCGTCTACGGCAGTCCGGTCCTGGCGGGTCCGGACCGGCTCGACATCGCCGAACCCTTCGCCTCGGCGGTCTGGGACGACCTCTTCGCCGCTCGGCTGACCGCGATCGACGTCCAGGAGCTGGCGGAACGATTCGAACTCGATACGCGGGCGCGGCAGCAGTTCGCCGCACTCTTCCAGGACGAGGAGCCGCCTGCGCCCCCTGCCCGGCCCGACCCGGGCACCGTCCGGATGCGGTACTTCAACCACGCCACAGTGCTGCTGGAGACCGAGAGCAGCGCGGTGCTCCTCGATCCGCTGCTCGGCTACCCGGACGACGGCTTCGAACACCTCACGCTCGCCGACCTGCCCGCGTACATCGACACCGTGGTGATCAGCCACTTCCACTCCGACCACTTCTCACTGGAGACGCTGCTCCAGCTCCGCAGGCGGGTGGGCACGATAGTGGTGCCCCGCAGCTCCGGGGGCTCGCTGCAGGATCCGAGTCTGAAGACCATGCTGCAGGCGTTGGGCTTCGACCGGGTCCGGGAGCTCGGCGAGTTGGAGACCTTCGCGGTGGGGGAGGGAGTCGACGTCGTCGCGCTGCCGTTCATCGGAGAGCACGCCGATCTCGACATCCGCACCAAGATGGTCCCGCTGGTCCGTGCCCTGGGCCGGTCGTTCATGTTCGCCACGGACATCACCCCGATCGAACCCGCGCTCTACGAGCTGGTGCGGGACGTCGTCGGCACCGTGGACGCGCTCTTCGTCGGACTCGAGTGCGTCGGTGCTCCGCTGAGCTGGCTCTACGGCCCTCTCATGGAGAGCAGGCTGCCCCGCGAGCAGGACCAGACCCGGCGGCTCAAGGGCTCGGACGCGGCAATGGCCGATCGGCTGGCACAGCAGGTCGGCGCCGGGCACGTGTACGCGTACGCGATGGGTCTGGAGCCCTGGCTGAAGCACCTGACCGGCTCGGACTTCGACCCGGAGTCGGAACCGGTGCGCCAGAGCGCGCTGCTCGGCGACCTGTGCGGGCGCCGTGGGGTTGGCGCCGAACTGCTCTACCTCGGGGGCGAGCGGGTCTGGTCGGCGAAGGCCTGACGATGTCGACTCGGTACGGCAGGGGAGGTCGTCGATAACGATGGCTCCGCTCGACACGATGCCCGAGCAGAACCGGGCACGGTGGTTCCTCCGTACCGCCGACCGCCCCGCCGCCCGCCTGACGCTGTACTGCCTGTCGCACGCAGGCGGGGCGGCATCTGCCTATCGTGACTGGTCGGCCCGCCTGCCATCCTGGATCGACGTCGCGGCTGTGCAACTGCCCGGCCGGGAACGCAGGATCGGGGAGGCCCCGGCCGTGGACGTGGCCGCCATCGCCGCGGCGGTCCGGGCGGACGCGGACGCCGTGGACCGGCCGTACGCGCTGTTCGGTCACAGCATGGGTGGCCTGCTCGCGTTCGAGCTCGCGCACTGGCTGAGGAGCGGCGGGGGGCCGGTGCACCTCGCCATCTCCGCGACCGGTCACCCGGTTGTCGCGCCGTTGACGTCGGCCATCTCCCACCTGCCGACGGCGGACCTGCTCACCTGGGTCCGTGAGGTGGGCGGCGCCCCGGACTGGCTGTTGGCCGACCCTCAGCTGGTGGAGCTGCTGATCCCACCCCTGCGGACGGACTGTGCCTGGATGGAGACGTACGTCTACCGGCCGAGGCCGACCCTCTCGTGCCCCATCTCGGTCTTCGCCGGAGAGGGCGACCCGCGTACGGGCACCGAGGCCCTGCTCGGGTGGCGGGAGGAAACCGGCGCCGGATGGACGCTACGACGGTACCCGGGCGGTCACTTCTACCTGACCGAACAGGCGCCGCACATGCTCGCCGACCTGGTGCAGGACCTGTCTGCCCATGTCCGCTGACCCAGCCCTGCGGCCGCGGGTCCCGGTGTGGAGGACGCATCATCGGATCTCTATCGCAAGCGGAGCGGACAACCATGACCACCCCACTTTCCCCGTCACCGACCCGTATCCGTCCTCGGCTCACCGCCCCGCCCGTGCCGGGGCGGGTCCGCAGCTCCCTCTCGCTGTCCGCCCCCGCGGCTGAGGGCCTGGCCCGGATGTCGAGCGGACGTCCGGGGAGGGAGACGACGGTGCTGGCGGCGGCTACCGCCCTGGTGGTGGCTGCGGCGGAGAACACGGCGACGCCCACGGTCGTGGTCGCCACGGCGGCCGGGCTGGTCCCGCTCCAGGTGGATCTCGGCGCGTCACCGATGACGGTCGAGGCGCTGGTCGACACGGCCGCCGCCACCCTGCACGCCGTGGCGACAGGCGCCGTCGAGCGCTCGGCCGGCGGCGGTCACGTGCTCGTCCGTTCCGGCCCCACCGACGCGGCGAGCACAGCCGCCGGGTCTGCGGCGATCGAGGTCGTCCTCACCCCCGACAGGTTGGTGGCTGAGGCCGACGCGACGTGGGTGGAGGAATGGTTCCTGGCGGTGCTGCTGCGGGCGGTAAGCGCCACCCTTGCCGCGTTCGTCGAGCGGTCGCGCCGGCTCGACGCCGTACCGGTGTCCGCGGAGGAGGACCTGGAGCGGTGCCGGGAGTACGGATGGGACCGGTTCGTCCCGCACCCGACGCGGACGACCCTGACGGCGGCGATCGCAGCGCGGGTTCAGGAGTCGCCGGAGCGCGTCGCCGTCGTCGTCGGGACGGAGACGCTGACGTATGCGGCGATGTGGGGGGCCGCCCAGCGGGTGGCGGAGCGCCTCGTCGGGCTGGGCGTCGGCGCGGGTGACCGGGTGGCGGTGTTGACCGGCAAGACGCTTCCGGCGCTACCGGCCATCCTGGGCGTCCTGCTCGTACGGGCCGCCTACGTGCCGTTGGATCCTCAGTCGCCTGCGTCCCGGCTGAAGGCCATCCTGGCGGACGCGTCCTGCCGGGCCGTGTTGAGCGCCGACGGACTAGCCGAGGGCCTGATCGGGCCGGCCCTCGGGGTCGAGGTGCTGGACGTCCGACGGATCGTCGACGAGTCGGAGGCGCCGTTGTCGACGGTGACGGCACCGGGACCGGTGGCGGACGACCCCGCCTACGTCATCTACACCTCGGGGTCGAGCGGCGTGCCGAAGGGCGTGCAGGTACGGCACGGGGCGATCGCCGGCTACGTCAGGTGGAAGGTGGACTACGACCGGCTCGACGGGGAAGCGCGAGTGCTCCAGGTGCCGTCGCTGGCCTTCGACAGTTCCGTCTCGGACATCTTTCCCGCCCTTGCCGCCGGCGGCCGGATCGTCCTGGTGGACGCGCAGCACCTGTCGCTGCGGCGACTTGCCGAGGTGGTGAGCGAGGAGCAGATCACCCACATGACTGTGGTGCCGAGCCTCTACCGGCTCTGGCTGGACGAACTGGCGCCCGTCGCCTCGTCGTTGCGGGTGGTGACCGTCGCCGGTGAGGCCACTGACGACTCCCTGGTCCGTCGGCACCACCAGGCGCTGCCCGGGGTCAGACTGGTCAACGAGTACGGCCCGACCGAGAACTCGGTGTGCGCGACCGCCTTCGACCAAGGGGTCGACTCCGGCCCGGGATGCCCGATCGGTCGGCCCCTGCCCAACACGGTGGTCACCATGGTCGGCTGGGACGGCCGGGCGCGGCCGCCGGGCTTCGTGGGCGAGCTGCGGCTGGCCGGTCACGGCTTGGCCGACGGTTACCACAACAGGCTGGAACTCACCCGGCAGGCGTTCGTCCCGGACTCGGCGGCTCCCGGCGGACGGTGGTACCGCACCGGCGATCTGGGCTGGTGGCGACCGGACGGGGCGGTGGAGTTCGCCGGCCGCGCCGACGACCAGGTCAAGATCCGTGGGCACCGGGTGGAGCTGGGCGAGATCGAGAGCGCGCTCACCGGCATGGCGGGCGTCCGCGCCGCCGCAGTCGTTGCCGCGCCGGGGCAGGACGGTGCTCCGGCCATCGTGGCGTACGTCGAGAGTGCCGTGCTCAGCGTCGACGACATCCACGCCGCGGTCGCCGACCTGCTGCCCCCGGCCATGGTGCCGTCCCGCTTCGAGCTGCGGCCTCGACTGCCTCGACTGGTCAGCGGCAAACTGGACCGCCAGGCGCTTGTCGGGCTGCCTGAGGACCCGGCGGAAACGCCGACCGTACCGGAGGCTACGGCGGATCGCTGGGCCGACGAGGTCGAGGAGGCGGTCGCCGATGTCTTCGGCAGCGTGCTGGGCCGGCAGCCGACCGGTCCCGAGGACGACTTCTTCGTCCTCGGCGGCCACAGCCTGGCCGCGATGTCGGCGATCGCCAAGCTGGAACAGCGGCTACTGGTGACAGTCGACCTCGGCGCCTTCTTCGACCACCCGACGATCCGGGCGGTCAGCGGCCTGGTGCGCGCCGAACAGGCGGGCCGAGGAGCCCGACCGGCGCCACCCGCGCCGGTCCGGCCGGTCGGGAACTCCGACGCCCTGCTGCGCCTGCTCGAGCGGGGCTCCGGCTCCTGACGTCACCTCCGTCGCGGCCCGTTCCGGCATCCACCGCCCACCTGTCGAATGATCACTGGACGGGCCGGAACGGGCACTGCCAGTCCGGGCTGGTGGCCCGTCCCGAATACTGCTTCGCCTCCGAGTCCTCCCCGGGGTCGGCGAGGTTGGGATTGATGGATCCCTGAAGCCGCTGTTCCCGATCGCGGATGCGCGCCTGCAGCCGTCCGTACGTGCCGGTGCTCCGTAGCCGTCGGAACTGGCGGTGGGAGTTGAAGGCGATCGCGGGCAGCGGGAACCTGCGGGACGCGCGGGAGGCGTTGGAGTGCATGCCGACCAGGAAGAACGGGTGCCCGGCCACGCTGAAGCCGAAGTACGGGGAAGCCGGATCGCGCTCCACCTCGGGGGTCCAGTCGAACCGGGTGGAGTCGACCGTGTGCAGATCCGACAGTTGTCGCCACAGCAGTGTCTCGAAGCTCTGCTCCGAAAGGTCATCCGGGCCGGCGAAGACGGCGACCAGGGTGGCGAAGTCCTCGGTGTCGCGGAGTTGGTCCTGAACGAAGCACTCGATGGCGGCGTGCAGTGGGGCGGCCGTGTCCGGTGCGCCGAGTGGTGGCAGCTCGGCGTGGAACAGCGACCTGCGGCGTACCGAGGCCCGGGCGCCGAGGCAGGAGAAGTCCTCGCTGACGATCCAGTTCTCCAGCTCCTGCCGGATGTCGCGCGCTTGAAATCTGGTGGTGTCCGACATGTTTCTCCGTCCTGAAACTGGCCTGCTGTCGGCGGGACGATGGATCAGGAGTGGTCCTCCAACGACCCGCGACGCCTGACGTCGAGGGAGACACAGTGGAGCCCGCCGCTGAGCACCCGGGCGTGGCGAAGCGGCAGCGGGATGACCTGCACCCCGTGCCTCTCCAGTGCGGTGATCAGCGGGCGGTAGGTCGCCTCGACGACGGCCAGACCGGGATTGATCATGATCAGGTTCATGCCGATCCAGGTCGACGCCCGCAACTTGCGGCTCGCGGGCTCGGGGTCGGGCACCGAGGGACACCAGATGACGTCCCAGCTCTTGAAGATGTCCGGCACCTGATCCGGCCGGACGCGATCCGAATTGAGCACGACCAGCCCCGGTCGGATCAGTGCGATCGTGGTGTCGACGTGCGTGCCGTCGTACAGGCCGATCAGTGGCTGGACCTCGTACCTGTCGCCGAGGACCCGTTGCAACCACCGGAGGCCGAGCATGTTCCCGCTGCTCGAGACCAGGTACAGGACGTGTCGTCCGACCCGGAGCACGTTTGCGGCGTCGAAGATCGGCTCGTGGTTGTTGAGGATCTGTCCGTCGGACGGACGCAGGTTGTAGGTCTCGTCGAGCAGGCGCGGCTTCGGAGCCGAGATCCAGTTCGCGCCGCTGTCGAAGTAGTCCAGCAGGATGCTGCGGTAGGCGAACGGCTCGAAGTAGCGCGTCCGCAGCGTCATCGGCGTCTCGATGATGGTGTTGCCGATCGGCAGCAGCACGTCGCGGGGACAGTAGTTGTACTCACCGTCGGCGCTCCAGTCCGGTGTCCCATAACGTGCCGCGTGATCCGAGACGTCCGGACGGCGCACCACGACACCCTGCGACTCGAGGACCTTGACGAACGCGTCCAGGTCCTCCGTGGTCTCCTCGATCACCTGCTGGTCGTACGGCCCGCTCGGGATGTCCGAGGCCTTCTCGTACAGATCGGCGTAGTCCACCGCGAAGAGCCCTCGGTCCGGTGAGGGAACGCGAGCGTTCACGGCATGGCCGACGATCATTTCCTCAAGCGGATCCCACTCGTTGTGGACCTCCACCAGTGACCTGGACGACATGATTCTCCCCCGTTGTGACGTGTTCGTACCGGACGGCGTCCGGCCGGCCCCACCGGGGCCGTCAATGTGATCAGTCCATGCCGTCCAGCCAGGTGGCGATCCGGCCGGCGACAGTGCCGACCTGCGGCGGGCGCAGCATGGTGTAGTGGTCGCCGGGAGCGACCTCGACCTGGAGGTGAGCTCCCATGGCCGTGCGCAAGGGCGCGCTGCGGTCCTCCTCGCGGGTCGCGGACGCCGCCAGGTAGAGGGCCGGGACGTCCAGCGGGGCCGGGACGTACCTGTCGAGCGCCCGCATGTTGGCGCCGAAAACCTGAACCATCCGGCCGAGTTGCTCCGCCGTCATCTCGGCACCGACGACGCGGTGCCCCCGCGCCCAGTCCAGCAGCGCCGGCACCGGTCCCCGTGCGGCCGGGGCTGCCGCGACCGAGGGGGGCAGCGGGCCGCGCGCCCCTTCCCGCGCCGCCGGATCGGCGGGCACCGCGGCGAGGAGATACTCGCTGTAGAGGGCCACGAGTTCGGGCCCGTCGTCGGGAGAGCCGACCGGCGTCACCGACGTGTCGACCAGCAGCAGGGCGCGCACGGCGCGAGCGCGGGTCGGGGCCTGACGCGCCATCTCGTAGGCGACCGCCCCACCCATCGACCAACCACCCAGGATGACCGGACCGTCGAGGCCGCCGGCGTCCAGCTGGTCGAGAAAGTGTGCGGCCAGATCCGGAACGGTGAGCAGCGGCGCGCTGCGGCCGTCCAGCCCGGGAGACTCGAAGCCGAGCACCGGACGGTCCCCCGGCAGGGCGCGGGCCAGGTCGACGTAGGACAATGCGCTACCGCCGACGGCGGGGAGCAGCACGAGAGGCGTACGGTTGCCGCCCGGACGCAGCTGCACCCACGGGGCAGGTGTGCCGGAGCCGGTGGCGAGGACGTCGGCGATCTCCGCGATGGTGGGTGTCAGGAACAGGGTCGACGCCGGTAGGTCTACGCCGTACTCCTGCCTGATCATGGCGAGCAGGCGGAGCGCCAGCAACGACTGGCCACCGAGTGCGAAGAAGTCGTCGTGCACGCCGATGTACGACCGTTCCAGTACTCTTCGCCAGATCGCCGCCAGACGCTCCTCCGCCGACGTCCGTGGCGGAACCGGAGCGGCCCTGTCCCCGCTCCCGGGCTCCGGGTCGGGCAGCGCGCCGAGGTCGAGCTTGCCGTTGGGGTTCAGCGGCAGCGCCGGGAGCGGGGTGAACGTGGCCGGCAGCATGTATGCCGGTAGCCGCCGGGCCAGATACCGTCGCAGATCCTCGGGCATCGTCTTGCCGGGCTCCGGAACCACGTAACCAGCGAGCTGGTTGTCGCCCCGCGGCGTCCGGTGGGCCACGACGGCCGCCTGGCCGACGCTGGGGTGATTTCGCAGCACCGCTTCGACCTCGGTGAGCTCCACCCGACAGCCGTGGACCTTCACCTGGCTGTCGAGCCGACCGAGGTATTCGAGGTCGCCCTCGGGCCGATGACGGACGAGATCACCCGTGCGGTACATCCGCTGCCCGGGATCCGGATGGAACGGATCGGGCAGGAAGCGTTCCCGGGTCAGCTCGGGTCGGTTCAGGTAACCGCGCGACAGGCCCGGACCCGCCAGGTACAACTCTCCCCGGGCGCCCTCCGGCACCGGCCGCTGCCGCTGGTCGAGCACGTAGCACCTCACGCCGGGCAGAGGCTCACCCAGCCCGAGCGAGACATTCCCGGGCTCCAGCAGGTTCCAGGTGGCGTCGGCTGTGTACTCCGTGACCCCGTAGATGTTGTAGATGCGCCGCACGGTCCCGGTGGAGAAGAGACGGTCGACAAGCGCGCCGCTCAGCGGCTCCCCGCTGAGCATGACGGTGGTCAGGCCGGCGGGCAACGGCGCGGTGCGCAGCAGCTCGTCGATCACGCTCGGTACGCCCTGGATCAGGGTCACCGACTCGGCGTCGTGCAGCAGATGCAGATCGAACAGCGAGTCGACCAGGATGATCGTCCCACCGAAGCTGGGGGTGGCGAAGTATTCGAGGATGGACGCGTCGAAGCCCGCCGGGGTGGATGCGAGGACGCCGTCGAGTTCCTCGGCGAGCAACCGGGTGCGGTAGTAGTCGACCAGGCCGACCGCG
Organism: Micromonospora sp. NPDC047521; assembly: GCF_055587305.1. Classification (NCBI taxonomy): domain Bacteria; kingdom Bacillati; phylum Actinomycetota; class Actinomycetes; order Micromonosporales; family Micromonosporaceae; genus Micromonospora; species Micromonospora sp. NPDC047521. The sequence continues at coordinate 97,414 of NZ_JBVJGN010000008.1, forward strand.
CTTCGGTGCTCCACCACCACGCCCTTGGGGCGTCCGGTGGACCCGGACGTGTACATGACGTAGGCCATGTTGTCCGGGCCTGCGGCGCGGGGCGGGGCGGTGGTGGGCCGCCTGGCTATCTCCGCCGCCTCCGCGTCGAGTGAGACCACGGTCGCGGCGTGGCCGACCAGCCGCTCCCCGTGCCGGGCGTCGGTGACGGCAATCGGGACTGCGGAGTCGGCGAGCATGAAGCGCAGTCGCTCGTCCGGCAGCCCGGGATCCAGAGGCACGTACGCCCCGCCCGCCCGGAGGGTCGCGTAGATTGCCACCAGGAGCCGCGGCTCCCGACCCACGCACACGCCGACCGGTGTCTCGGGTTTCACCCCGCGCTCGCGCAGGTGCCAGGCCAACCTGTTGATCGAGTCGTCGAGTTCGCGGTACGTCAGGCGCGTCCCGGCGTGCACCACCGCGATGCGGTCGGGGTGCTGCGCCACTCCCTGGGCCACGAAGTCGTGCAGGCAGTCCACGCTTGGCGCGGGCATCGGGTGCCGCGCCCGCAGCAGGGCGGCCCGGTCCGGCCACGGCAGGTCGTTCAGTGGCCTGTCCGGTTCGGCCGCGGCGCCCTCCAGGATCCGCAGCAGGTGGGCGATCATGCGTCGCGCGGTGGCCGGATCGAACAGGTCGGTCGCGTAGGCCAGTGTCACGTCGACCCCGCCGTCCGGCCGTGCCTGCACCCCCAGGTCGACGTCGAACACCGTCGTGGCGGCCCTCACCGTCACTGCTTCTCCCCGCACACCATCGAGGTCCAGGACGTCCTCGTCGGCCAGGTGGTAGGCGAAGAACGCCTGGAACACCGGATTGCGGTTCTGGCTGCGGGCGGTGGACAGCTCGTCGACCAGGACGTCGAACGGCAGGTCGGCGTGGGAATAGGCGTCGAGCGCCGCCGCCCGCACCCGCGTGAGCAGTTCGGCGAAGGAGGGATCGCCGATCAGCTGGGAGCGGATCACCATCGTGTTCACGAACACGCCGACGACGTGCTCGAACTCCGGTCCGCTGCGGCCCGCGTAGGGAACCCCGACCAGGATGTCGTCCTGGCCGGAGTAGTGGGCGAGAGTCGCCGTCCAGGCGGCGAGGAAGATCATGAACGGGGTGGCGCCGCAGCGCCGGCCCACGTCGACCAGGCGCCGAGTCCGGTCCGGCGGGACCACGGCGGTGACGACGTCGCAGTGGAAGCTGGGCCGCGCGGGCCGGGGCCGGTCCAGTGGCAGGTCCAGCGCGACCGGGGAGCCGCTGAGGGCCTCGCGCCAGTAGACGACGTCCCGTTCGAACGCGCCACCGTGGAGTGCCTCCTGCTGCCAGGCGGCGTAGTCGACGTACTGCAGTGGAGGTGACGGCAGACCGATCGGATCACCGTGGCGCAGTTGCCGGTAGAACGCGGCTGTCTCGCGCTGGATGATCCCCCAGGTCCAGCCGTCGGTCACGATGTGGTGGATGTTCACCACGAGAACGTGGTGGTCGTCGGCGAGTTGGACCAGCAGGCAGCGCACCAGTGGTCCGGCGGACAGGTCGAACGGCCGCTCCGCCTCGTCGGCGAGCAGCGCGCGACAGGCGGCATCGCGGCCGGGCGCCGGCAGGTTGCGCAGATCGCTCACCCGCAGGCCGGGAAGCGAATCGGAGACGAGGACCACGGGCTCGCCCTGTGCGTCGACCACCCGCGAGCGGAGCACCTCGTGCCGCTCCCAGACTCTCCTGAGCGCCTCGGTCAGCGCCTCGACGTCGAGCTCACCGTGGAAGCGGAAAGCGGCGGGCGCGTTGTGGACGGTACCGCCCGGCTCGAGCTGTTCGAAGAACCACATGCGGCGCTGCGCGGAGGACAGGGTGACGTGGCGCCGCATGACGGGATCACTGAGGGCTTCTTCGAGAAAGGCCTTGCGCTCCGGGCCGGCAAGCCTGAGAAACCGTTCGTAAAGCCCGCTGCGCAACTGTGGTCTCCCCCGGGTGCCGCCGAGGTGCGGGCCTGGCCGACCTCGTGGTGAAACGGTGTCGCTGTGCTCCGTTGCGCCAAGCTATACCGGTGTAATGGCGTCCTGCGATTTCAGCCCATTCGGCGCGCCAGGCCGAAAATCGTGGCCGTGGGCTGCGGTAATGCTGGTCCAGCACCCTTCCCGCACAATTTAAAGCATTGGGTGAAAATCGATCTAAGCAGATGGCTGGGAGGCCTGTCAAGACTTCCGCTATTGACGTCGCTCGGTGCTCCCGGCGCCTGCTCCGTCGCCACGGGACGAACGGTCATCGGCGCGTCGTCCACATGGTGTGTCGAGCGAACCGGCCTCTGGTAAGCGCTGCGCCCGACCGGTCAAGGTGTCGTCACCGGTCGGGTCGGCGGCTCCGAGCACCGGCCGCACGGGGTGATCCGGCCGCGGCCGCGCGCCCCCCCGTCGCATGGTCAGTTCTGGTAACTTGTCCCGTGTCTGGGCCCTGTCACTCGCGATAAGCGGGCCGCAGTTCCGTGCCGCCCTCTCGTGCGATCCGCATATCTCGCACCCTTTTTTCAGGGACCGACCTGAGGCATCCTCGTGCGGGGAGAATGCCATTGCTGTTAACGAAGGGGTGCCGGGTGACATTTGACCTGCTACGACGCAACGCCGCATTCCGGTGGTTCTGGTCAGCGCGGGCGGTGTCGCTGCTGGGCGACGGAGCGGCCATGGTGGCGTTGTTGCTGCTGGCCACCGACGTGGGTGGACCGGGGGCCGTTGCGCTGGTCCTGCTCGCCGAAACCGTGCCGCGATTCTTCAGTCCGTTGGCCGGGGCGCTCGCCGATCGGCTCGAGCTGCGCCGGTTGATGCTCGTGTGTGAGCTCGTCCAGGGTGTCGCGTTCCTGGCCATCGTTCTGCTCCGACCGGGATTGCCGGTGATCGTTGCGCTCGTGGCTGCCTCAGCCGCCGCGTCCACCGTGATCTATGCGGCCGGACGGCCGGCCGTGCCCCGCCTCGTCGATGAGGCGGACCTGCCTGTCGCGAACGCCTGGATCGGGACGGCGTTCAATCTCCAGGGCGCGCTGGGGGCACTGATCGGTGGCCTGCTCGCCGCTGCCGTCAGTCCGTACGGTGCGCTCGGCGTCAACGCGGCAAGTGCGTTCGTCGCGGTGCTGCTGCTGCTCCGCACTCCGCGGCTGCCCGTCCAGCGCGCGGCGGCCGACGGCGCGGCGGCGACCGGCTACCTGGCGGACCTGCGGGGCGGCTTCCGCTACGTGGCGACCAATCCCACGGCCCGACTGATCTGTCTGCTGGTGTTCTTCGGCATCCTGTTCGGCTCCCTGGACAACGTCGCTCTGGTGCTGCTCGCCACCGATGTCCTGGACGGGGGAGCGGTTGGCTTCGGCATCCTCTCCGGCGCCTTCGGCATGGCGATGGTCGCGGGCTCCCTGTGGCTCACCCGGCCCACCTCCCGTTTCTCCCCGGTGGTGCTGCTGCTCGGCGGCTGGCTGTCCACAGGCGTCGGTCTGGTCCTCACCGGCTTCGCGCCGTGGCTGGCCGCCGCGGCGCTCGCCCAGGCCGTCGCTGGTGTGGGCAACGCCGTCGCGAACACAAGCGAGTACACAGTCCTGCAACGGGCGGTACCCACCGAACTCCTCGGCCGGGTGGGCGGCCTGCTCTCGCTGGCCTCGGTCAGTGGCAGTTCCCTGGCGTACGCGATCGGGGCCCCGCTCGCCACCGCCGTGTCGCCGCGCTGGGTGCTGTTCATCGCGGGCGGTGGCCTCGTGGTCGTGGTCCTCATCTTCGTCGTCCCGATGCTCCGTGCCACTCGCGGCCAGGATTCGCCGCCCGCGCCGAACGCGCCGACGGAGCCGGCCGAGGACGACCCGCTGCCCTCGGGCGTCGCGGGGGGTACGGCATGACGGCGGGATGTCGTTACCCCTTTTCGCGACCGCGTCACCTGGGCCGGCGGGCAGCCGTGAGGGATGCACTCCTGACCGGCCGGGGCGGTCAGCTCGTCCGTGCCGCCGATGGGCCTTCCGCTGTGGACGCCACCACTCCAGACCGGGGAGAGACCAGTGAGTGAAACGGATCGAAGCCGCGTGCAGGCGCGGGTGAGTGAGATCTTCGCCGCCGTCCTCGATGTCGCCGAGGTGGGCCCCGACGATGACTTCTTCGCACTGGGCGGCCACTCGCTGCTCGCCGGCCGGCTCACCGTCCGGATCCAGCGCGAACTCAACGTCCGCGTGACGCTCAGCGACTTCTTCCTCGATCCGACCGTTCGTGGGCTCACCGATCTCGTCGCCGCCGACGTGCCCGCCCAGGCGGGACCGCAGCCGGTCTGACCGGTTCCTCCACCGGCAGGCTGCGCGTGGGAGGTGCGTGACGTGGCGGTGCCGGGCCGGCACCGCCACGTGTGTCGGCCCCGTCGGTGGCCGACCGTTCCGCAGGGAGATCCCGACAAGCGTCATGCGCGGCCGCTCGGGCCGGGAGTCGAGCGCGGCCCCGACCTCACGCGCGTCGAGGAGGCGCTCGATTGCGTCGTCCGGCTGCGCGTGGTCATCGAGGTAGTCGACACGTAGCGCGGCCGACCGGACGTCGGCGGAGCGTGTCTGGTCGATCAGGTCACGATTGGCCGCGGTGAACAGCCGGGCCGGGGCCCAGTGCCCCGGCGGCGGGCGACTGCGGATTCCACCACGCCCGTGGCGCCATCTCCCGCGCGATGTCTCGGCTGGTGGACGTCCCCCTGGTGGCGCCGGCGTCACTGACGCCGGCCGAGGGTCGCGCGGTCGGCCGGGCCCCCAACGGTTGTGTGGTTTTCTGTGGCCGTCTCTTGACTTCCCCCACAACCGGTCGTAAACAAAACGCAAGCAAAACGAAACGGCGGTAAAACAACATCATGTACGCCGAAGAACGACAGCAGGAGATCCTTCGCATCGCCCGGGAGGTGGGCCGGGTCGAGGTGGCCGGTCTGGCCGACGGGCTCAACGTGACGTCGGAGACGATCCGCCGCGACCTCACCATCCTGGAGCGTGCCGGGGTGTTGCGCCGGGTCCACGGTGGAGCGATCCCGGTCGAGCGGCTCGGGTTCGAGCCGGCACTGGCGGCGCGCGACGCAGTGCTCATCGAGGAGAAGGAGCGCATCGCCAAGCTCGCCCTCAGGGAGGTCCCGGAAGAGGGCGCGATCATTCTCGACGCCGGCACCACCACCGCCCGGCTGGCCCAGTTGCTGCCTGTCGACAGGGAGTTGACAGTCGTGGTCAACTCGCCGGTCATCGCGACGACCCTCGGCACCCATGCCAACCTCAACGTCCTGCTGCTGGGCGGACGCGTCCGGGGCAAGACGCTCGCCACGGTCGACGACTGGGCGCTGTATCCGTTGGCGGACCTCTACGTCGACGTCGCGTTCGTCGGGACCAACGGGATCTCGGTCGAGCGTGGGCTGACCACCCCCGACCCGGCCGAGGCGGCGGTGAAGCGGGCGATGGTCCGTGCCGCCCGTCGTACGGTGCTGCTCGCCGATCACACCAAGCTCGGCAACGACTATCTGGCCCGGTTCGCTGATCTGGCCGACGTCGACCTGCTCGTCACCGACAGCCAGGCCGACCCCGACCTGGTCGGCGACCTGGAGTCCGCGGGTGTTCGGGTGGTCCGCGCATGATCGTCACCGTCACCCTCAACCCCAGCCTCGACCGGGCCGTGGAGGTCGACTCGCTCAGGCGGGGCGAGGTCATCCGCGCTGCCGCGGCCCACCTCGACCCCGGCGGCAAGGGCGTCAACGTGTCCCGCGCCCTGCTGGCCAACGGGGTCCCGTCGGTCGCGGTGCTGCCGTCCGGCGGCGACGAGGGCGACCAGCTCATCCGCCTCCTCAAGGCGGAGGGCGTGGAGGTCCTCGCCGTGCCGATCTCCGGACGGACCCGTTCCAACATCACCCTGGCCGAGCCCGACGGCACGGTCACCAAGATCAACGAGCCGGGTCCGGCGATGTGCCGTGCCGAGTTCGACGAGGTGATCGACCGGGTGCTCGACCGGGCCGGCGGTGCCGACTGGGTCGTGCTGTGCGGCAGCGTTCCGCCCGGCCTGCCCGCCGACGCGTACGCCGAGCTGTGCCGCACGCTGCGCGCCGCCGGCAGCAGGGTCGCCGTCGACACCAGCGGTCCCGCCCTGCGTGAGGCCGCCCTGGCCGGGGCGACCCTGCTCAAGCCCAACCGCGAGGAGCTGGCCGACGTGGTCGGTGCCCCGCTGGCGGGCCTCGACGATGTGGTCGAGGCCGCCCAGTGCCTGCGGGCCTGGGGCGCCGGCACCGTCGTGGCCAGCCTCGGCGCCGACGGCGCTGTCCTTGTCGACGCCGAAGGGGTCCGCACCGGCTCCTGTCCGGTGGCCCGGCCCCGCAGCACCGTCGGTGCCGGCGATGCCCTGCTCGCCGGGTTCCTCGCCGCGGGCGCGCAGGGTGCCGCAGCCCTCACCGAGGGCCTGGCGTGGGGTGCCGCCGCGGTGCGCCTGCCCGGCAGCCGGATGCCCGGCCCCGCGGACCTGTCCCGCCACGACGTCACCATCCACACCTAGCCGGACGAGCCTTCCCCCGCGGCCGTCTGGACCACCCCTTTCAGAAGGAGATACCCCCGTGACCTCCTCCTCCTACACACCAGCGGTGCAGGGCCAGGGCTTCAAAGCCACCGTGCAACGCCTCGGCGGTTACCTGGCCGCGATGGTCATGCCCAACATCGGCGCGTTCATCGCCTGGGGCCTGATCACCGCATTGTTCATCCCGACCGGCTGGATCCCCAACAAGACCCTGGCCGAACTGGTCGGCCCGATGATCAGCATCCTGCTGCCGGTGCTCATCGGCTACACCGGCGGCCGGCTGGTCCACGGCCAGCGCGGTGCCGTCGTGGGCGCGGTGGCGACCATGGGCCTCGTCGTCGGCGCGGACGTGCCGATGATCCTCGGCGCGATGATCATCGGCCCGCTCACCGCCTACCTCCTCAAGCTCTTCGACGGCCTGGTCGAGGACAAGATCCGGCCCGGCTTCGAGATGCTCGTCGACAACTTCAGCGCGGGCATCATCGGCGCCGCGATGGCCATCGGCGGTGTCTACGGCATCGGCCCGGTGGTCGAGTGGCTCACCAAGCAGGCCGGCTCGGGTGTCGACTGGCTCGTCGACAAGGATCTGCTGCCGCTGACCTCGGTGCTCGTCGAACCCGCCAAGGTGCTCTTCCTCAACAACGCCATCAACCACGGCGTGTTCGGCCCGCTGGGCATCGCCGAGGCGGCCGACAAGGGCAAGTCGATCCTGTTCATGATCGAATCGAACCCCGGTCCCGGCCTCGGCCTGCTGCTCGCCTTCATGGTCTTCGGCCCCCGCGCGCTGCGCCCCAGCACCCCGGCCGCGATCATCGTGCAGTTCCTCGGCGGCATCCACGAGATCTACTTCCCGTACGTGCTGATGAAGCCGAAGCTGATCCTCGCCGTGATCGCCGGCGGCGCGGCCGGCGTCGGCACCTTCATGATCACCGGTGCCGGCCTGGTCGCCACCCCCTCGCCGGGCAGCATCTTCGCCTACCTGGCGGTCACCCCCAAGGGCGACTACTTCGGGGTCATCCTCGGCATCGTGATCGCCGCCGCCGTCAGCTTCGCGGTCGCCTCGGCCCTGCTCGGCTTCGGTCGCGGCGAGCCCCCCGCGGACGCGGTCGGCCCGGACGAGGAGACGGTTGTCCGCCCGGACGAGGAGCGGGTCGTCCGCCCGGACGGGCAGCCCGTCGTCGACCCGGACAACGCCCCAAACAAGCCGGCGAAGCAGGAGGTCTGACCACCATGCCCATCATCAACGGCACTCAGATCAAGAAGGTGATCGTCGCCTGCGACGCCGGCATGGGCAGCAGTGTGATGCTGGCCAGCCAGCTACGGCGGCAACTGGCGAAGAGCGCGGTGACAGTCGAGCACACGCCTGTCAACTCGATCCCGGCGGACGCGGACGTGGTCATCTGCCACCAGGGGCTCGCCGCGCGGGCCCGGGTCAGCGCGCCCGACACGGTGATCGTGCCGATCCAGGTGTTCATCGGCGATCCGGCCGTCACCCGGGTGGTGAACGCGGTGCAGCGCGGTGGTGAGCTGAGTGGCTGATCTGCTGGCCCGAGACGCGATCCGGCTCGACGAGCGGGCCGGATCGCGGGACGAGGCGATCCGCCGCTGCGGCGCCGTGCTCGTCGAGATCGGCGCGGTCGCCCCGGCGTACGTGGACGCGATGCTCGCCCGCGAGCAGAGCGTCTCCACCTACATCGGGGAGGGCGTCGCCATCCCGCACGGCACGCTCAACAGCAAGGAGTCGGTCCAGCGCGACGCCCTGGCGGTGCTGCGCTTCCCGGACGGCGTCGACTGGGACGGCTTCGACGTGCGGGTCTGCGTCGCCATCGCCGCAGCCGGCGACGGGCACGTGGACATCCTGGCCCAGCTCGCCTCGGTGCTGATGGACCCGGACCAGGCGCAGCGGCTACGAGAGTCGACGAGCGCCGATGACGTGATCACCATCCTCGAAGGGAAGCCACTGTGAAGGTCGTCCGATTCCACGCGCCAGGTGACGTCCGCATCGAGGACGCGCCCGAGCCCACGCCCGGCCCCACCGACGTGAAGATCCGCGTCCGGGCCTGCTCCACCTGCGGCACCGACGTGAAGATCTCCCGCTTCGGTCACCACCACATCGCGCCGCCTCGGGTCATGGGCCACGAGATCGCCGGCGAGATCACCGAAGTCGGCGGCGACGTCACGGGCTGGCGGCCGGGGGACCGGGTCCAGGTCATCGCCGCCATCCCGTGCGGTACGTGCGCCGAGTGCCGGCGCGGCCGGATGACCGTGTGCCCCAACCAGGTGTCGATGGGATACCACTTCGACGGCGGGTTCGCCGAGTACGCGGTCGTGCCGCACAACGTCCTCGCCGTCGACGGGCTGAACCGGATCCCCGAGGAACTCAGCTTCGCCGAGGCGTCCGTCGCCGAGCCGCTCGCCTGCGTCCTCAACGGCCAGAACCTCGCCGGTGTGGGGGAGGGCGACGACGTGGTCGTCGTGGGTTCCGGGCCGATCGGCTGCCTGCACGTCCGTCTGGCGCGGGCGCGCGGCGCGGCCCGTGTCTTCCTCGTCGACCTCAACCGCGAACGCCTCGACCTGGCCGCCAACCTGGTGCGACCGGACGCGGCGATCTGTGGCGCCGAGACCGACGTCGTCGACGCGGTGCTCAAGCTCACCGAGGGCCGGGGCGCGGACGTCGTCATCACCGCGACGGCCGCTGGCGTGGCCCAGGAGCAGGCGGTGCAGATGACCGCGCGGCAGGGCCGGATCAGCTTCTTCGGCGGCCTGCCGAAGGACAAGCCGATCATCTCCCTGGACTCCAACCTCGTGCACTACCGCGAACTGACGATCGTCGGTGCCAACGGCTCCAGCCCGGAGCACAACAAGGAAGCGCTGCGACTCATCGCCAACGGCTCTGTGCCTGTCGCCGATCTCATCACCCACCGCCTGCCGCTCGACCGTGCCCTCGACGCCTTCGGCATCGTGGCGCGCGGCGAAGCGATCAAGGTGACGATCGAACCGTAGGAGGATCCGTTGCCCAGCAGAACAGTCCTCGTCGGCTCCGCCAGCGGGCTGCACGCCCGCCCGGCGGCGCTGTTCGTCGCCGAGGCGGCGAAGCAGTCGGTGCCCGTCACCATCCGCACCGGCGACAAGAAACCCGTGCCGGCCCGCAGCATGCTCGCCGTGCTGTCGCTCGGCGCCAGGAAGGGCACCGAGGTCACCCTCGAGGCCGAGGGCGACGGCGCGCAGGCCGCCGTCGACATCCTCGCCGACCTTCTGGAACGTGATCTGGACGCCGTCGATGCGTGAACTGCGCGGAATCGGAGCCAGCCCCGGTGGTGCGGCGGGACCGGTCTACCGGCTGGCCCCGCCGCCGGCCCTGCCGCCGCTGGCGGAGACCGTCGATTCCGGGGCGGAGAAGGCGGCGGTTCGGGCCGCGGTCCTCGCCGTCGCCGCCGACCTGACCCGTCGGGCCGATACCGCCCTGGACGCCACCGCCGCCGAGGTCCTGCGTGCCCAGGTGATGATGGCGCAGGACGAGACGCTCGTCGACGCGGCCGACGTCGCCATCGACGGCGGTGCGGACGCGCCGCACGCGATAGCGGACGTGCTCGCCGGGCACCGGGCCGCGTTCGAAGCCGCGGGCGGGTACCTCGCCGAGCGGGTCAGCGACCTCGACGACCTGCGGGACCGCCTGGTCGCGGCGTGCCTGGGGCTACCGATGCCGGGCGTGCCGGACCCGGGCCATCCGTACCTGCTCATCGCCCGCGACCTGGCGCCCGCCGACACCGCAGGCCTCGAACCGGGCCTGGTGCTGGGCCTGATCACGGCCGAGGGCGGGCCGACCAGCCACACCGCGATCCTGGCCCGGACCCTCGGTATCCCGGCAGTGGTCCGCTGCGCGGGCATCCTGGACGTGACCGACGGCGCGCTGGTCAGCCTGGACGGAGCGAGTGGCCTCGTGGTGGCCGGCGTCTCCGCCGAGACGGTGAGCACCGTCAACGCCGACCGGCTCGCGGCTATCGAACGCCGCGCCCGCTCCCACGGTCCCGGGCTGACCGCGGACGGCCATCGCGTCGCGCTCCTGGCCAACATCGGCTCGGTCCGCGACCTCACCGGCGAGGTGGAGGGGGTCGGTCTGTTCCGCACCGAGCTGCTCTACCTCGACCGCGGCGACCCCCCATCGCACGACGAGCAGGTCGCCGCGTACCGCGACGTGTTCGCCGCGCTGCCCGGCCGCAAGGTCGTCGTTCGCACCCTGGACGCCGGCGCCGACAAGCCGCTGCCGTTCCTGCGTCTGGCCGACGAACCCAACCCCGCGCTGGGCGTACGCGGCCTGCGGGTCGCCCGGCGGACGCCGTCCGTGCTCACCGCCCAGTTGGCCGCGATCGCGGCGGCTGCCGCGTCGACGGACGCCGACGTCTGGGTGATGGCACCGATGGTCGCCACGGCGGCGGAAGCGGCCGCGTTCGCCGGGTCCTGCCGGGAGCACGGTCTGTCGACCGCCGGCGTGATGATCGAGGTGCCGGCGGCGGCCCTGCGTGCCGGGCAGGTGCTGCGCCACGTGGACTTCCTCAGCGTCGGCACCAACGACCTCAGCCAGTACACGTTCGCCGCTGACCGCATGTGCGGCGACCTCGCTGACCTGCTCGACCCGTGGCAGCCCGCGCTGATCGCGCTCCTCGCCTCCTGCGCGGCAGCCGGCGTCGAGGCCGGCAAGCCGGTAGGTGTGTGTGGAGAGTCCGCAGCGGATCCCGCTTTCGCGCTGGTGCTGGCGGGCCTGGGCATCACCAGCCTGTCCATGGCGCCCCGCAGCATCCCGGAGGTGCGCGAGGCCCTGGCCGCGCACACCCTCGACGAGTGCCGGCAGATCGCCGAGGCGGCCCTGGCCGCCGACAGCCCGCAGGAAGCCCGGGCGGCGGCGGCCGACGAGTCCCGCCGACTCCGCAACAGCGAGGGCGCGTCCGTACGGTGAGCCGGTCACGCCCACCGACAATTCGATGACAACATCTCCGATACGACTCGGACGGCGCCTTTCTTCGCGTTCTGCCCTGACAACGTGTGGCAGTCCAGCACGGACACCTGCCGGCTCCGGACAGGAAAGTCCAGGTCGGACTGACGCGACGGAGTGGAGTCGCCGAGGGCTGGAACCCTCGGCGACAGTCACCCTGGCCAGATACTCATGTCACTTGTATATTCACCGTCATGCGATCGACTTCGCGTCCCGCGCTGCGGGAACCGTCGTACTTCGTCCTCGCCGCCCTGCTCGGTGGTCCGCTGCACGGTTACGCAGTCATCAAGCGGGTGACCGAGCTGTCCGACGGGCGGGTGACGCTCGCGGCTGGCTCGCTGTACTCGGTTATCGACAGGCTGCTCGGCGAGGGACTCATCACCGCCGATGGTGAGGAGATCGTCAACGGGCGTGCCCGCCGCTACTACCGGCTCACCGACGAGGGCCACCGCGTACTCGCCGAGGAGGCCGACCGGCTCGCCCGGGCCGCCCGGGTGGTCATGGACCGCCTGCCGCACCGGGGCCCACCGCAGGGAAGCGCCCGTCAACCTTCTACCGCGAGGATCAGACCAGCATGAGTGCCGATGTTCTGGAAAAGCGCTACCGGATGCTGCTGCGGGCCTATCCGGCCGGTTACCGTCGCGAACGTTCCGACGAACTGATCGACACGTTGATCGGTGACGAGCCGACAACCCGCCGCTGGCCCAGCATCCGACAGGCGACCTCGCTGATCCGCGGCGGCCTACGGGTGCACGGCGGCAGCACCGCTGCTCGGCCGACCGCCGTGCTGCTCTGGCAGGGCATCCACCTGGGTGCCATGGCGGTACTCGCGCTCGGTGTGCTCATCGGCATGGACGATCTCGTCGAGGCGTTCCAGTTCGGCGGATTGTCGGACCCCGTCACTGTCCTGCGCAACGAGGGCCTCGGCGTGGTCATGGTGAGCGCGGCACTCGTGGCGCTCGTCGCGGGCCGTACCCGCGCCGCCGCCGTCCTGGTGGTGGCTGCGGCGGTGGTGCCGACGGTCGTCTCCCCGTACCTGTTCCTCAACGGGTTGCCGCAGTGGTGGGCGCCTGTCGTCGCCACGCCCCTGGTCCTGGTGGGCCTGCGGCGACCGGCGGACGTGCCGGCGGCGCCTCGGGCCAACGCCGTTCTGGTCACGGCCGGAATACTCGCCTTGCATCTGATCTCCGCCGACGGCTTCCGCATGGTCGACATGAGCTCACGGGTCGTTGCCGCCACCATTGTGGTCGGCGGGGCAGCCGCCTTCCTGTGGGTGGCGACGGCTGACCAACGGCTGCTGATCGCTGTCGCCCCCACCCTCCTGCTGGGCACGCTTCACCAACTGGGCAACGACGTGTCGACGGGGGAGTTGCTGCGCCGGCCCGACGCCCTGCCGTCCCTGGTCGTCGCGGTTTTCATGGTCGTCGTCGCGGTCGTCTCGACCCGGCTGCGGCAGCGCACCCGCGCGTGACCGACCGATAGGCGCTCCGGCCACGGCCGGCCGCCCGGCCGACAGGGCACGGCAGATCCGACGGACGATCGTCCGGGGGCGGCGGCATGACTGCGTCGTCAAGGTGGAAGGCCGGTCACCGTCCCTGCTCGGAGTCAGGACCTCCGGGACCGGTCTCCGGTCCAGGCCGCTTCGAGGATCGCGGTCAGGCTGGCGGTGTCCGTCGGGCCTGGATGGTTCTGGATCAGGCGGGTGACGCCACCGGCCATCTCGGCGAAGCGCGGGAGGTCAGCGTGCGCCACGCCGATGTCCGCGAGGGTGCACGGGATGCCGATGTCGGCGAGGAGCCCGTCGAGCCAGGTGAGGAACGCGTCCGCGGCCTCGGCATCGGACGCGCCCGTCACGTCGAGCCCGCACACCCGGGCGAGGATCGCCAACCGGTCGCTGACGGCATCCCTGGCCGCGTCAAGCGCGTACGGCAGGAGCAGCCCGACGCCCAGGCCGTGCGGCGTGTGCGTGGCGGCGCCGATGGGGTACTGGAGAGCGTGTGGGGCCGCGTTTCCCGCGTGGGAGAACGCGAGCCCGGCCAGCATGGACCCGTAGGACATGTCCGCGCGCGCGTCCGTGTCGCCTCCGTCCCCGACCGCCCGACGCAGGCTACGGGCGATCCGCTCCGCGGCCAGGAGCGCGTAGTGGTCGGTGATCGGGTTGCGGCCGAGGAAGACCTGCTCCACGGGGTCGCGTGGCCCGTGGGCCCGGGGTCGCGCGGTGTAGCTCTCCACCGCGTGACAGAACGCGTCGATGCCGGAGTGCGCGGTGACGCTCGCCGGGCAGGTGTAGGTGAGTTCGGGGTCGACGATGGCGAAGTCGGGCACGATGTGGACGCTGGAAACCCCCACCTTCAGCTCGCGGTCCGGGTCGGTCAACACCGAGACGGGTGTGAGTTCGGAGCCGGTGCCTGACGTCGTCGGGACCGCGACCAGAGGAAACGTCGGACCCGGCACCTTCGACTCGCCGTAGAAGTCGCGTGGCGTCCCGCCGTGGCGCCTGATGACGCCGACGATTTTGGCGAGGTCGATCACCGTGCCGCCCCCGATGGCGAGGATGACGTCGGCGTCCACCTCGGCGGCGACCGAGACGGCCACCGCGACATCGGCGAGTGGCACGTCCGGGTTCGCGTCGGAGAACACCTCGACGGCCTGGACCTTCTCCCGTACGGCGGCCACGATCTCGGCCACACCCGGCTGCCCCAGGAGAACCTGGTCGGTCACGATGAGGACCCGGGAGCCGCTCTCGGCCACCACCCGTGGGATGTTCTGCGCGACCCCTTCGCCCACTATCAGCTGGCGTGGTCCGCGGACGGTCTCAAGCATGTGTCTGCCTCTCCGGAACGTCGGCGGCGATGTGCGGGGCGGACGTCCAGGTCGCCGGCGGGACCGGAACGGCGTCGGCGCGGGCGTGCGCGCCGGGTGGCCGGAGCAGCGGGCCGGTCACGGGAGGTCGACCGCCGCGTAGGTGAGGTCGAGGTACTCGAGGATTCCCTCGTGCGACCCCTCCTTGCCGATCCCTGACTGCTTCACCCCTCCGAACGGAGCGGACGGGTCCGATATCAGTCCACGGTTGACGCCGACCATCCCCGTCTCCAGACCCTCGACGAACCGGAGCGCCCGGTGCAGGTCACGGGTGAAGACGTACCCGACCAGGCCGTGCTCGGTGTCGTTGGCCTTCGCCAGCACCTCGTCGTCGGACGTGAACGAGATGATCGGCGCCACCGGGCCGAAGATCTCCGCCTTCAGCATCCGCGCGTCGTCGGGCACGTCGACGAGGACCGTGGGCGGGTAGAAGTGGCCCGGCCCGTCCGGACGCTCGCCACCCACCAGGACCCGTGCGCCGCGATCGACAGCGTCGGCGACGAGCTCGTCGATCGTGGCGACCGAGGCCTCGTCGATCAGCGCCCCGACGTCCACGCCGTCGTCGAGACCATGGCCCACCGTCAGCGCGCCCATCCGCTCGGCGAAGCGCGCCGTGAACTCCTCGCGCACCGGCTCCTCGACGTAGATCCGGTTGGCCGCGACGCAGGACTCCCCGATGTTGCGCATCTTGGCCACCATGGCGCCGTCGAGAGCGACGTCCAGGTCGGCGTCCGCACACACGATCAGGGCCGCGTTGCCGCCCAGTTCCATCGAGGTACGCAGCACGTTGTCAGCGGCCTGTCGGAGCAGCACACGCCCGACCTCGGTCGACCCGGTGAACGAGAGCTTGCGGGTCCGACCGTCGGCCAGCAGCGCGGAGACCACAGCGCGGGAACGCTTGGTGGTCACCACGTTGACGACCCCCGGAGGTACGCCCACCTCCTGCATGATGCGGGCCAGGAACAGCATGGTCAGTGGCGTCTGGGCTGCCGGCTTGGTGATCGTCGTACAGCCCGCGGCCAGCGCGGGGGCGATCTTGCGGGCGCCCATGGCCAACGGGAAGTTCCACGGCGTCACGAAGACGCACGGTCCGACCGGCTTCGGCACGGTGAGGATGCGATATCCGCCCGCGGGAGCGGTGCTGTAGCGCCCCTCGACGCGTACCGCCTCCTCGGCGAACCACCTGAAGAACTCGGCGCCGTACGCCACCTCCGCCCGAGCCTCGACGAGCGGCTTGCCCATCTCGAGCGTGATCAGCCGGGCGACCTCCTCGGATCGTTCGGTCAGTGCCCGGTACGTCGCGGTCAACAACTCCGACCGTTTCCGCGGCGGGGTCGCCGCCCACTGCGCCATCGCCGTACTCGCCGCGTCCAGAGCGGCGAGCCCGTCGACGACGTCGGCGTCCGCCACCTCGGCGATGGTCTTTCCGGTGGCCGGGTCCTCGACGGCAAAGGTGGCTCCGCTCGCCGCGTCGCGCCAGACGTCGCCGATGCGCAGCCGGCGTTGCTCGGGGGCCAGGACGTTCGTCGGGTCAGTCACTACGTCGCCTCCTGGTGCTCTTCCTGGTGATGTCCGGCGAGCCCCAGCGACCGCGCGTGCTCGTGGCCGGACGGGCCACCCGTCCTTGTGGGGCAGGGTTGCCGAGTGGGTCGAGGGTGGTTCTCCCGGCGCGGTTACCGCCCGGCCTCGGACAGCGACAGCCCGGTCGCCGCGTCGAACAGGTGCGCGCGGTCCAGGTCGACCGCGACATGCAGCCGCTCGCCGGGCGTACCGGTGACCGTGGGTCGTGCCTTGACCTTGAGGATCTCCGTCCCCACCCGGACGTCGACCACCGTCCGGTCACCGAGCGGCTCGAGCCCGTAGAGCTCCCCGGACAACGACGCGTGCCCGCGCTGCTCGACGGACAGGTCCTCCGCGCGTAGGCCCAGCAGCAGCGCACGACCGTCCTCAGCCGTGGTCCAGCGGGGTCGCGGCAGCGTCCAGCCGTCCGCGCCGACCAGACGATCTCCCTCGGCGCGGCAGGCGAGCAGGCTGATCGGTGGGCTCCCGACGAATCCGGCGACCCACCTGTTGGCGGGACGTTCGTACACCTCGGTAGGCGTTCCGACCTGTTGCACCCTGCCCTCCTTGAGGACCGCTACCTGGTCGGCCATGGACAGGGCCTCGACCTGGTCGTTCGTCACGTAGACGAATGTCGCTCCGAGGCTCCGGTGGATGCGGGTGAGCTCGGTGCGCATCTCGACGCGGAGCTTGAGGTCGAGGTTCGTCAGCGGCTCGTCCATGAGGAACGCGCGCGGACGACGGACCAGCGCCCGGGCCAGGGCGACACGCTGCATCTCACCGCCGGACAACTGCGCGGGGCGACGTTGCAGCAGCCGTTCGATGTGCAGCAGGCTCGACATCTGCTCGACGGCGGCGGCGATCTCGCTCGACGAACGGCGGCGGGCCCGCAGCGGCGAGGCGATGTTCTCGTACACCGTGTGTCGCGGGTAGAGGGCGTAGCTCTGGAAGACCATGGCCAGGTCGCGTGCGGCCGGGGTGTCACCTGTCGCGTCCCTCCCGTCCAGCTGCACCGACCCGGCGTCGAGTTTCTCCAGGCCGGCGATCGCCCGCAGGGTCGTCGTCTTGCCTGCCCCGGAGGGCCCGAGCACGACGAAGAACGAGCCGTCCGGCACGTCGAGCGTCACCCCGTCCAGGGCCTGGACCTTGCCAAAGGACTTTCGCAGCCCGTGTGCCGTCACGGTTCCCATCAGGCCACCAGCTCTTCCGTGCGCACGTCGTAGACCGCCGGGGTTCCGCCGGTGTGCCGCAGCCCGACCTTCGCGTCAGCGGCGAAACGGACGGTCGGTGGCATCCGGACCCGTACGTCGCGCTGGCCGCTGTGGTCGACCACGTAGATGATTTCGTCGCCCAGCCACTCCGCCGAGACCACGCGGGCCGGGACCGACAGTTCGGCCCCCGGTGCGGTGACTTCCAGCGCCTCCGGCCGGACACCCGCGACCAGGCGTCTGTCGCGCGGCAGGCCCGGCGGTGGCGTGAGGACCAGTCCGCCCTGACTGCGCAGCTTCCCGTCGGCCACCTCCACCTCGATGAGGTTCATCGGCGGGGAGCCGATGAACGCGGCGCAGAAGAGGCTCGCCGGACGCTCGTAGACCTCTAGCGGCGTGCCGATCTGCTCGACGCGGCCCTTGTTGAGGATGGCGATGCGGTGACCGAGCGACATCGCCTCGACCTGGTCGTGGGTGACGTAGACCATCGTCGCCCCCAGCTCTCCCTGGAGGTGCTTGATCTCCGTGCGCATGTCCGCCCTCAGCTCCGCGTCCAGATTGGTGAGGGGTTCGTCCATGAGGAATGCGCGCGGCCGTCGCACCAGGGCGCGAGCGAGCGCGACACGCTGCTGCTCCCCGCCGGACAGCTGGCGTGGTCGCCGGTCCAGGAGCGGACCGAGCCGCATCAGCCGGGCGGCTTCGGCGACCCGCGCGTGCACCTCCTGCTTGGGCAGCCCTTCGGCCCGCAGGGGGAACGCCAGGTTGTCGCGGGTCCGCAGATGCGGGTAGAGCGCGTAGAACTGGAACACCATGGCGATGTCGCGCTCGGCGGGCGGCAGGTCGTTGACGAGCGTGTCGCCGATGCGGATGTCGCCTGTCGTCTGCCTCTCCAGGCCGGCGATGGCCCGCAGCGTGGTCGTCTTGCCGCAACCCGAGGGACCGAGCATCACGAACAGCTCACCATCGTCGATGGACAGGTCCACGTGGTCTACCGCGACCGTCCCGTCCGGGTAGCGCTTGTGCAGGGCTGTCACCTCGATGCCCGCCATCAGCGTCGCACCGCCCCGAGCGTCACGCCGGCGATGAGGTGCCTGCGCACCAGGTAGGCGAAGACGAGCACCGGTAGGGCGAACACCACGGAGGCGGCGGCCACGAGACCCCAGTCCGTGGTGGTGCCGCCGATGAGGCCGGCGATTGCCGGTGGGGCCGTCCGCACACCGTCGCTGGAGGTGAGGAAGATGGCGAACACGAACTCGTTCCAGGAGAAGATGAGGGCGAAGACGGCCGTCGCGGCGATGCCGGGCACGAGCAGAGGCAGGGTGTACCGCCAGAACGCCTGCAATCGGGTGTAGCCGTCGAGCATCGCGGCGTCCTCGTACTCGGCGGGCACCTCGTCGATGAACCCCTTCATCATCCAGATCGTGAACGGGACGTTGAACGCGGCATAGATGAGGATCAGGCCGAGCTTGGAGTCGATGAGTCCGACCTGGCGGTACATGAGGAAGATCGGAATCACGACCACCACGGGCGGCATGAAGCGGGTGGACAGGATGAAGAACAGTTGGTCCTTCTTGGCCCTCACAGCGAAGCGTGAGTAGGCCCAGGCCGCCGGGACGCCCAGCACGGTGGCCAGCACCGTGGAGACCCCGGCGACCACTACCGAGTTGAGGAACGCGACGGACAGGGCCGAGCGACCGCCGTCGGGGGCGACGAACACGTCCTTGAAATGGTCCATGGTGACCGTGAAGCCGAAGAACTTGGCCGGGATGGCGTAGACGTCCCTGTTCTCCTTGATGGACGTCGTGATCATCCACAGCACCGGAAAGAGCATCACGACGGCCAGCACGGTCAGCAACGCGACCTCCAGCCCGGATCGGCCCCGGCCGCCGAGGCGGCGCGCGCGGGGCGCCTCATCCCGGGCGGGACCTGTGGACACGGCCTCGTCGACGGAGACGGCCATCAGCCCTCCTTGAGCTTGTTCAGGTAGCGCAGGTAGAGCTGCGTCAGGACGATCACGACGAGGACCAGGAGGATTCCGTACGCCGACGCGGTTCCGGTGTTGAAGCCCAGGAACGCGACCTTGTAGATGTGGAACGACATCGTCTCGGTGGAGACGCCCGGGCCGCCGTTGGTGAGGATGTAGACGAGGTCGAACAGCCGGAAGGCCTCGATGGCCCGGAACATCACGGCAATGAGGAGCAGCGGCCACACCAGCGGAAGAGTGATGGTGCGGAACCGGAACCACTCGGACGCCCGGTCGATCGAGGCGGCCTCGTACAGGTACCTGGGCACCGCGGTGAGGCCCGCGAGGGCGATGAGCATGATGAACGGCGTCCACTGCCAGGTGTCCACCACGATCAGGGAGAGCAGTGCCGTCCGCTGCCGGGTGAGCCACTCCACCTGCCCCAGACCGACCGAGCCGAGCATGCTGTTGACCACGCCGAACTGGGCGTCCAGCATGAATCGCCAGAACAGCCCGACCACGACCGGCGACAGCATCATCGGCACCAGGAACAGCGTGGTCAGCACTCCTCGTCCGTGCGTGCGTCGCGAGATCAGGTAGGCGATACCGAAACCGAGCACGGTCTGCAGACCGACCGCGCCGACCACGTAGATCAACGTCGTCAGGGCCCTCTGGTGGACCTGCGCCGAGGTCAGGATGGCCGTGTAGTTCCCGAACCCGATGAAGTTCGCAGGGCCGCCACGGGTCGCCGAGTAGTCGGTGAAGGACAGGTACAACGCCCACAGCAACGGGAACACCGACATGGCGAGCAACAGCAGCATCGCGGGGGAGATGAAGGCCACGGCGAGCCCGCGGTCGCTCAGCCGGCGGGATCGACCCGGCGCCTGTGGCGTCGCAGACGCCACAGGCCCGGCGTGATCGGTCGTCAGGGGGACGTCGCTCACAGCCCGCCGCCGCCCTTGCGGTTGCTGGAGTCGAGCACTCCCTGCTGCTCCTTGGCGATGTCGTCGAGCGCGTCCTTCGGCTTCTTCGCGCCGTTCAGGGCGGCGTTCACGTTGGTGTTCTCGATGTCGACGAGGCGCGCGTACTCGGGCACGTTCCACATGTCCCGCATCCGCGGAACCGAGTCGGCGTACACCTTGTTGAACGGGCCGGCGTTGAGGAACTCGGGTGACTGGATCGCGTCCGTACGCGATGGCACGCCACCGGCGGCGGCCCACTTCTTCTGGATGTCGGCCCGCTGGAACCACTTCATGAAGTTCAGGGCTTCCGCCTGGTTCGCCGCGCCGGAGTAGGCCGACACGTGCATCCCCATGCCGCCGAGCGGGACCAGGTCCGTCTTCTGGGTCGGCAGGGTGGCGAAGCCCAGCTTGTCGAGAATCTGCTCACGGGTGGTGCCGAGCGTCGACTGCTTCGGATCGAGCAGGCCGCCGCTCGCGGCGATCCAGTTGAACGCGACGCACGCCTTGCCCTGGGCGACAGCCGCGTTCACCTCGTCGATGAACCAGTTGCCGGAGCCCTTGGCGGTCAGCGGCTTCATCTTGTTGACCAGGACGTCCATCGCCTGCTGGCCGGCCGCGTCGTTGAGGACGCCCTGGATCTTGCGTGCCTTCGGGTCCCAGAGGTTGCCGCCGTAGACGCCGTTCACAGTGTTGTAGGTGACGGCCGCCGCGTCGGAGCCGTTGGCCTGGTGGAAGGCCAGTCCGCTCACGCCTGGGTTGTCCGCCTGGCACTTCGCGGCGACCGAGATCATCTGGTCCCAGGTCTGCGGCGGCTTGTCGCCGATCAGGTCCTTGCGGTAGATCATCGTCCAGGTGTCGCCGAGCAGCGGCAGTCCGTACAGGTTGGCGTTCTCGTCGCGCTTGCCGGTCTCCGCCTGGGGGAACTGGCCGTAGGCCGCCAGGAGGTACGGGTTGTAGGCCTGGACCTCGATGTTGTTCTTGACGAAGTCGGTGAGGTCGAGGATGTTGCCGTTCGTCACGGCCTCGCCGATGTGCTGCGAGTCCAGGATCGCGATGTCGAAGTCGGTCTTGCGCGCGGCGAACTGGGTGAACATGGCGTCGTGCCAGTTCGCGTTCGGCACAGTGTTGACCTTGATGGTCGCGTTCGGCCGCTCCTTCTTGTACTCCGCGTTGGCGAAGGCTTCCAGTGCCTGGGCGGGCGGCCAGTCGAACCAGATGAAGCTGAGGGTCAGCGGGTCCTTGCTGAGTTCCGGGACGGCAGCCGGCGCCTTGGGGGCGCTCGCCTTCGCGTCGTCGTCCTTGCCGTCGCCGCACGCCGCGGTCGTGGCGACAAGCAGCATGGCAGCCGCCGCCAGCCGCACCTTCCGGCCGGGAGTGGACATTCGTCCTATTCGCTGTGGATGCCGCATCTTCTCGCCTGCTTTCTGGCTGGGGACTTCCAGGAGCCTCGCTATGCGCTTCGCCGAGCAGTTGCTTGGTCGTTCAGGCGTGTTGCCGAGCTGTCGCGGGGCCGACCCACGTACCGGCGTCACGAGTACGCCGCGACGTACGGGGTCGTCTGCCGCGGCGACGTCCTCCAGGTGGGTCGACGTGGCGACGGCGGGCGGTTCCGCGATGGTGGCCGATGAAGATCATCTGCCACTTTTCCTATACGATCTGCTGGGGGCGTCAGCATGCCGCAGCATTGTGACTGATGTCAACGGGTTCGCGAGGACGCACGAGAGGACCTCAGGTCACGATGGACGACGAAGCGATGATCGCGCGGGGCCGTAGGGCCGTGACGGGCGGAACGCCGCCCGGACGATCTGGCGGCCGGCTCGCCGACGAGGTGTACGACACGCTGCTCGGGCAGCTGATGTCGCTCCGGATCGAGCCCGGCTCCCGCGTCACGATCGACGTCCTGGCTCGGGAGCTGGGGGTCTCGCAGACGCCGATCCGGGACGCGCTGAACCGCATGGAGGCCGAAGGCCTTGTCGTACGTGTGCCCCACGCCGGCTACCGCATCCCTCCCCAGATCACCCGTCACCGATTCGAGGACATGCTCGAGGTCCGCCTGCTCCTCGAGCCGGCGGCGGCGCGCAGATCCGCCGAACGCGCATCTCCGGAGCAGGTGGCGGGTCTGCGACGGATGCTGGAGGAGATGGCGGAGCTGGAGGGGGGCAACGGGCTGATGGCCTATGGCGCCTTCGGGCTACGCGACGCCGCTTTCCACGATCTCGTCGCCCTGAGCGCGGAGAACCAGGTCATCCGCGAAGCGCTCGCCCGCCTGCACAGCCATGTGCACCTCTTCCGGCTTCACCACGACACCCAGGTCACCCACCTGGCGATGGCCGAGCACGAGGACGTGGTGGCCGCGATCGCCGCGCGGGACCCCGACGCCGCCGCCTACGCGATGCGACGGCACATCCTGCGGTCCGGCGAGCGCTTCCGCCGATTGTTCGACGAGGTCAGGGACGGGCGCGGAGTGGTGGTCGAGTCTTGACGGCCGGGCGGGGCCGAGGAATGCTAAGCCCACCGGATCGGATCCGATTGGATCTACCTCACCGCCCCCAGATGCGAGGAGAAGCAGGTGCCCAGAGCGCTGCTCCTGACCGGCGACGCCGCCGAGGAACTCGACACCATGTATCCCTACTACCGCGTACAGGAGGGCGGTTGGGACGTCGACGTCTCGTCACGGACGACGCGTGACGTGCAACTGGTCATCCACGAGTTCGACCCCAACTCCGACGCCTACGTGGAGAAGAACGGCCGGAAGCTGCCGGTCGACGTGCCCTGGGCCGAGGTCGACGTCGAGCGCTACGACGCCCTCATCATCCCCGGCGGACGTGCCCCCGAATGGATCCGGGTCGACGCCGACGTCAGGCGCATCACGGAGCACTTCTTCGCGCGCAACCTCCCCATCGCGCTGGTATGCCACGGCGCGCAGGTACCAGCGGTGTACGGGCTGCTGAAGGGCCGCAAGACGGCGTGCTTTCCCCCCATCACCGGTGACATGGAGAACGCGGGCGCGACGGTCATCGACGCTCCGGACGTCGTGGACGGCAATCTCGTCTCCTGCCGGGGGTGGCCCGACATGCCGCAGTTCGGCAGGGCGATGATGGAGGTCTTCTCGAAGTCGGTCGACCCCGCATCGGCATGAGCGCACCTGGCCCGCCCCGGTGACCCCACTTCGGACGGTCACAGTCGACGGCTCCCCGGTCCACGTCCTGGAGAGCGGCACCGGGCCCGCGGTGCTGATGCTGCACGGCTCCGGGCCCGGCACGACCGGGTCCGGCGCCTGGGCGACGACGGCGCGGGCGCTGGGCGCGTCCTGGCACCTGGTGGCTCCCGACCAGGCCGGGTTCGGCCGTACCCCTGTCCCTGCGGGCTCCAGGGGTGGGCTCCGGCTGTGGACGGAGCAGGCCGCCGGCCTGATGGACGCTCTCGGTGTCGAGCAGTACGCCGTGGTGGGTCACTCCATGGGCGGCGCCGTGGCGCTGGCGTTGGCGGCCGCGCGCCCGGAGCAGGTCACCCGTGTCGTGGCGGTCTCGACGATGGGCGCCCCCGGGGCGCCGCTGTCCGCCGACCTCGACGCGATCTGGGCTGCCCCCGCCGGCCCGCTCGGGGCACGGGACATGCTGAGTCGCCTCGTCCTCGACCAGGCGCTCGTGACCGACTCGGCCATCGCCGCGCGGGCGGCTACGATGCGGGCGGGAGCGTCCGCCTACGCGTCGTTGTTCCCTCCACCCAGGGCGCGGTGGGTCGCCGACCTCACCCTCTCGGCGCAGAGGCTGGCCGCGGTGCGCGCGCCCGTGCTGCTCGTGCACGGCGCCGAGGACCGGGTCACCCCGCTCGCGACGACGGCCCAGCCCTTGCTCGAACACCTGGCCGATGTCCGCCTGCACGTGTTCGGCCGATGCGGGCACGTGCCGGCGATCGAACACCCGCACGAGTTCCGGCACCTGCTGTCGTGCTTCCTGCACCCGGGCGGGGATCACTGACCGCCGCGGCAGGTCCGCAGCCCGTTCTCCGGTAGACCGGCGCGGGGCCGGACGAATTGTGTTGCTGGCGGTCGCCGCACCCCGTACCGTCTCGGCTCATGTTCACCCCCCGTGACGTCTAGCTGTCGCGCTTCGACACGCGGGTGGAGTCTGTCCGTTCTCCGGCGGTTCCTGGTGCTCCGCACCCATTCACTGTGACGCCCCGGGCCTCGCGGTGCCCGCGTGTCGGTCAGCCCGTGACGGCGCGCCGGACAGGCGCACTCATCGACCGGAGTGCACAGTGGACATTCTCTCATCGACGCTGCCTGAGCCCCTGTGGTGCCGGCACGACTTCCGACTGTTGCTCGGCGGGCGGCTGGTGTCGCAGCTGGGCGACTCGCTCCAGTTCCTCGCTCTACCTCTCCTGGTCATCGCCCTCACCGGGTCCTCCACGCAGGCCGGGATCCTGCTCGGCCTGCAAACCGTGGTCCACCTCGTCTTCGGGCTGCTCGCGGGCGCTCTGGTCGACCGGTGGGATCGCAAGGCGACGATGATCTGGTGCGAGATCGGCCGTGGGTCGCTCACCGCCACCATCCCCGCCGCCGCCGTCTTCGGATCGCTGGGGATGCCGCAGCTCTACGCCGTGGCGGTGCTCAACGGTGTGCTCAGTACCGTGTTCGGGGCGGCGAACAGCTCGGCGCTACCGAACATCGTCCCCAGCCGTGACCTCCCCGCCGCGTTGGGGACGCTCGGCGCGATGTCCAACGCACTGCGTATCGCCGGCGCGGCCGTGGCGGGCACCGCCTACGCCGTGAGCCGGATGCTCCCGTTCGCGTTCAACGTCGTCTCGTTCCTGGCGTCGGCAGCGACCCTGCGGGCCATCCGCACAGACTTCCAGCAGGTACGGGTCACGGCACCGACCTCGCCGAGAGCGCTGCTGGCCGACATCGGCCGCGGTCTGGCCTGGCTGTGGCGCAAGCCGGTGATCCGGACGCTGGCCCTGCTCGATGCGGCGGACAGCCTGCGGTACGGCGCCGGCTATCTGCTGATCATCATCCTGGCCCAGGAGTTGCATGCGAACCCCACCCAGGTCGGCGCGGTGTTCGCCAGTGCCGGCGCGGGCGCACTTCTCGGCAGCGTCATGGCGCCGACGCTCGCCCGCCGGTTCCCCCTCGGGGCGCTCTCGATCACGATGCTGTGGGTTGAGGCGTTGGCCTTTCCGTTCTACGCCGTGGCGCCTACCTGGTGGCTGCTCTCGCTGGTGGCCTTCGCGGAGTCGGTGGTGTCGCCGGTCTACACCGTCGCCCTCGACTCGTACCGGCTCGCCGTCACGCCCGATGCTCTGCGCGGCCGAGTCACCAGCGCGATCGAGACCCTCACCACCGGAGGCGCAGCGATAGGCACCATGGCCAGTGGCACGTTGATAGCTCTGCTCGGCACGACGACGTTGACGCTCGTCCTGGCCGGGTGGCTCGCACTCATCGCCCTCGTCGCGACACTGAGCAGGACCGTCCGCACAGCCCGGGCGACCGAGTGACGGCGCGATCCGGGCCTGCTCAGCGGTGAGTCAGGAATTATCTCCAGTCCGGAGGTTTCTCCATCGTCCAGATGGAAAGGTGAAGAAATAAGCTATTCGCTCGAAGCTGGCCGGTTGCCCCCCGGCTCGCGCCGCGACGAGCGCCAGGGCGGTCGCGACGGCGACGTGGCCCGAGGGAAATCCGTACCGCCCGCTGATCGTCTCTCGCAGGAGCACATCGGTGAGCAGCAGCGCCGGCCGCTGTCGGGCGACCACGGCCTTGACGGCGACCTGCCAACACGTCTGGATACGCGCTGAAAACATCGACGCGCATCACTGCAAAATCGGCACGCCGCCAGCGCCGACGACGGGTGAGGGCGGTCTGGGGCAGCCCCGTGCGATCCGGGTGGGCCCGGCGTGACGCCGCGCCCACCCGTCATCGTCGACCGGTAATGACCGTTACGCGAGACGCGAGAGCCGGAACTGCTGGTTGGTCTGTCCGTGGCAGTCGTAGAGCTGGATCTGTGCGCCGTTGGAGGTGCTCCAGACGTCCAGGCAGCGGCCGGACTGGACGTTGCTGATGGTGCCGTTGGAGTTGACGTTCCACTGCTGGTTGGTCTGGCTGTGGCAGCTGTAGATCTGCACGGCGGCGCCGTTGCCGGTGCCGGCGGCGTCGAGGCACATGTTGCCGTAGACCTGGAGTTGTTTGCCCGAGGTGTAGGTCCAGGCCTGGTTTGGCTGCTTGTTGCAGTCGTAGAGCTGCACGCGGGTGCCGTTTGTGGTGGAGGCGTTGGGTACGTCGACGCACCTGCCGGACTGGGTGCCGACGATCTCACTGGCCGAGCCCGGCGGGACGGTGGGGGTCGGACCGGGCGTGGTGGGGGTCGGTGTCGGGGTGGTCGGCGTCCCGGGCAGCAGCGGGCAGGTACTGCGGTAGGTGACCACGCCACTGGAGTCCAGCAGCGGGCAGAGGAACTGGCTGTACCGGGTGTCGTTGTCGAGGAACATCTTCACGAACGGCAGCATGGTGCGGACCATCACCGGGTTCGACCGTCCGACCATGAACCCGTGGTCCGCGCCGGCGACCTCCACGTAGACGCTCTCCGTGGTGGCCGGGATGCTGTTGTACAGGCCTGTTGCGTAGGACGGTGTGACGACCGTGTCCGCCTGCCCAGCGAAGATCATCGTGGGCACCCGGTCGTTGGCCAGGTTCGACGACGGCGAGTACGGCGCGATGCCGACCACCGCCTTCAACGACGGACGCCTGATGGCCGCGCTCAGCGCGCCGCCCCCGCCCATCGAGTGCCCGGCGACCGCCAACCGGTTGGGGTCGACCCGGTCCCGTACCGGGCTCTGCTGGGTCAGGTAGTCAAGCGCCGCGAGCAGCTGGGTGCCTCGGGCCGTGTCGAAGTCGTTGCGGCTGTTGGTCTCGATGCCGATCACGACGAAGCCGTGGGAGGCGAGCCACGGTCCCATCCAGGCCAGCTCGGCGGAGAACAACGCGGTGTAGCCGGGCGAGATCGCGATGGCCCCGAACGTGCCCTGGCTGGTGTCGGTCGGGTAGTAGATCCGGCCGCCGTTGAAGCCGTACCCGGTGGGGACGCTGACCGAGGTGTTGGCGAAGGGGCCGTTGACCGCGGTGACGCTCGTCCGGGTCGGGTCCGGGCCGCGCTGGTACGGGTTGTCGGCGGCCGACGCCGATCCGGTCGCCACGGTGATGGTGAACAACCCGACCACGGCGGCGAGCCCGGCGGCGGCGAGCGTGAACAACCCTCTCCGGCGCCGGGGGGACACCGGGGTCGTGCCGGCTACTCCCCGGGGTGGTTGGTGGTTGGCGTGTCCTGGCACTGTCGTACCTCCTGGTGGTGGATGGATTCGGGGCGGGCGGGCTCGGTCTGCGCGAGCCCACCCGCCCCGGCGGTTTCCGATCGTCAGCGCTGCAGCGTCAACAGGCCCGGGCGGTACGGCAGGAGGCCGTAGTCGCCTCCGGAGCTGGGGGAACGACCCTGGTAGAGCAGCTGCAGGTTGCACGCGTCGACGGTCATGGTCTGGTCGGCGCTGGTCCGCAGCAATTCACCATGGCTGATGTCGTTGGTCCAGGTGGCACCGCTGTTGGCCTTGCCCGCGAACGGGTTGCTCTCGGACGTGGCCTGCGGCGTCCACGTGCCACCCAGGCTGTTGGCGGTGAACGAGCGGAAGTAGCGCCCGTTCGCGCCGATCGCTTCGACGATCATGAGGTACTTGTTCAGGCCCTGGAGCTTGTAGACCTGCACGGCCTCGAAGAGGTTGTTCGTCGAGTCGGTCATGATCGTCGTGTAGGAGGAGCCGAAGCTGCCGGGGAAGTTCCCGATCGGCATGCTCGCCCGGTAGATCCGACCGTTGTCGCCGGCGAAGAACAGGTACATGTTCTGGTCGTCACCGATGATCGCCTGGTCGATCGGGCCGGTCGAGGAGTTGGAGATGCTTCCGGTGAACAGCGTCTGCGCCGCCGACCATCCGTTCGGGTTGGTCGGGTCGCTCGAGGTCCGGTACGAGAAGGCCGTGCCGCCCCACTGGTAGGCCAGGACCCAGATGTTGCGCGGGGCGAAGTAGAACAGCGACGGCGCGACGGTCGCCGAGTTCATCGCGTTCTGGCTGGCCGAGCCCATCTGCGAGTAGTTGCTGAAGAGACCGAAGTTCATCGAGCCCCACGTGGTGCCGGTGTCGTGCGTGGTGGCGTAGACGAGCTGCTGGCCGTTGTACGGCGCGACGGTGAAGTCCTTCAGCGACACCCATCCCGACCTCGGCTGGGCCAGCGCGCCGGTCGACGACCACCGGTACGACGAGGGCAGGTCACACGCGCCCCCGGTCGGCGGCGGCGTGGTCGGCGTCGGGGTGGGCGTCTGGGTGCCACCGCCGAGGGAGGCGAGCCGGAACTGCTGGTTGGTCTGTCCGTGGCAGTCGTAGAGCTGGATCTGGGCGCCGTTGGAGGTGCTCCAGACGTCCAGGCAGCGGCCGGACTGGACGTTGCTGATGGTGCCGTTGGAGTTGACGTTCCACTGCTGGTTGGTCTGGCTGTGGCAGCTGTAGATCTGCACGGCGGCGCCGTTGCCGGTGCCGGCGGCGTCGAGGCACATGTTGCCGTAGACCTGGAGTTGTTTGCCCGAGGTGTAGGTCCAGGCCTGGTTCGTCTGCTTGTTGCAGTCGTAGAGCTGCACGCGGGTGCCGTTTGTGGTCGAGGCGTTGGGTACGTCGACGCACCTGCCGGACTGGGTGCCGACGATCTCACTGGCCGAGCCCGGCGGGACGGTGGGGGTCGGACCGGGCGTGGTGGGCGTGGGGGTGGTACCGGGGCCGGCGCTGTTCAGCGCCTCCAGGGTCGCCGTGTAGGCGGCCTTCTTGTTGCCGCTGCAGTCGAAGAGCAGCGGCGTACCGCCGGAGCGCCACGAGTCGCAGTCCCGCACCCCCCAGACGGTGAGCCCGTTGCAGCGAGCCACGGCGAGGCAGTCGTTGACGACGCTGCGATAGGTGTTGGCCTGCGTCGTGCCGGAGCCCTCGATGTCCAGTTCGGTGATCTGCACGTCCACCCCGAGGGCGGCGAAGCTGGACAGCGTCGTGCGGTAGTTGCTGTTGTACGGCGAGTTGGCGTTGAAGTGCGACTGGAACCCGACGCAGTCGATCGGGACGCCACGGGACTTGAAGTCCCGCACCATGTTGTAGACGGCCTGGGTCTTGGCCCAGGTCCAGTTGTCGGTGTTGTAGTCGTTGTAGCAGAGCTTCGCGTCCGGGTCGGCCGTCCGCGCCGCGCGGAATGCCGCCTCGATCCAGTCGTTGCCGGTGCGCTGGAGGTTCGAGTTACGACGGGCGCCGCTGTTGCCGTCCTCGAACGCCTCGTTCACCACGTCCCACGAGTAGATCTTGCCCTTGTAGTAGCCGGCCACCCGGTTGATGTGGTTCAGCATGGCGTTGCGCAGCGCGGTGCCCTCCATGCTCTGCATCCAGCCCGGCTGCTGCGAGTACCAGGCCAGGGTGTGGCCGCGGACCTTCCACCCCCGGGAGAGGGCGTGGTTCACGATCCGGTCCGCGTTGCCGAAGGTGAAGTTGTTCTGCTGCGGCTCGGTCGCGTCGATCTTCATCTCGTTCTCGGGCGTCACGGCGTTGAACTCGCGGTTCAGGATCGTCGTGTAGGCGCTGTCGCCGAGCTTGTTGGCGGCGACGGCGGCACCGAAGTACCTGCCGGACTGGGCCGCGGCGGCGCCGAGGGTCGTCTCGGCGGCCTGGGCGAGATTGGGCAGCAGCGACACCACAAGGGCCGCAACTATCGCCGCTGTTCCGGAAATACCGAGTGTTCGTAGTCGGGTGCGTCCCGTCGAGCGGGTCCGGGAAACCATGCTGATCCTCCAGTGGTGGATGGGAAATCGCGTCGCTGGCCGAGAGGGGTGGATCCCGCGCGGATGGCAGCGACCACAGTGCTGAGTCCGCC
Organism: Micromonospora sp. NPDC047521; assembly: GCF_055587305.1. Classification (NCBI taxonomy): domain Bacteria; kingdom Bacillati; phylum Actinomycetota; class Actinomycetes; order Micromonosporales; family Micromonosporaceae; genus Micromonospora; species Micromonospora sp. NPDC047521. The sequence continues at coordinate 127,435 of NZ_JBVJGN010000008.1, forward strand.
TGACCGGACCACGGACCCACCTCGGCTGCCCTCCCGGAGGCGAGTCGTCCCGGGTTGCTGACCAGCGGATCGAGATGGCGATGAGTGGGCCGGGTCGCCCGCCGGGAGCGGGTGCGGGCTGGTGGCTCTCCAGGTGGTGGACGTGGTCACCTGGTGGTGAATGGACCTGATGGTCGGGGGTGGGGCGCCTCCAGGAGCCGGATGATCTTGTTAGCGTTCACACTCATCGATGGCCCTAGGTTCGCAGAAAATTCCGGGCCTTTCAACCGGTAGTTTCGGCTGTGTTACAGGCGGGAAGGTTGGCGATCCCTTGGTTCGAGGGCCAGCCACGACATCGCCTCCCGCCCCCGCGCCGGAAGGTGACGAAACGTCGGCATTGGCGACTGGTGAACGACGGCTATCCCGGACGGCGGCAGTGCGTCGATCATTGCCCGGAGATAGATATGAGTCATTCTCACCTCCGGGTGGAACGCCCGGGCGCGGAGGGCGAGACGTCGGCACCGGTAGCCGGGCGTACCGAACGGCCCGACTCCGCGTCCCCCGGAGGATCGCCATGCCCCGTCCCGCTCTCCGTGCCCGGCTCGCGGCGCTCACCGCCGCAGCCCTGACCGCGAGCGTCCTGACCGTCATCCCGCCGTCACCGGCGCTGGCCGCCAGCACGTTCGCCGCAAACGACTACTGCCTCGGCCAGTGCGCCGACATCCTGCCCCCCGGGCAGAACGGCAACGCCACTCTCGTCGACATCCTGGCGCACCAGGCGCTCGGCACCCGCCCGGCGCACTCCAGCGACCAGCTCGACGAGTACGCGAACCTCGTCTACAACTACGCCGGGCTGACCGACGAACAGATCGCGCACTTCTACAACGACGCCTCGTTCGGCGTACCCGCCGCGCAGGTGGAGAGCACCGTCTCGCCGCGCGCGGACGTCACGATCGTGCGGGACAAGGCCACCGGAGTCCCGCACATCACCGGCACCACCCGCGCCGGCACCATGTTCGGCGCCGGCTACGCCGGTGCCCAGGACCGGCTCTGGGTGATGGACCTGCTGCGGCACGTCGGCCGGGGCAACGTCACCTCGTTCGCCGGTGGCGCCCCCGGCAACCGGGAACTGGAGCAGAGCGTCTGGGCCAACTCGCCCTACACTGAGGCGGACCTCCAGGCCCAGGTGGACGCGCTGCGCACCAAGGGCGCGCGGGGTCAGCAGCTCTACACCGACGTGGTCGACTACATCGCCGGCATCAACGCCTACATCGACAAGTCGATCGCCGACGACAACTACCCGGGCGAGTACGTGCTCGCCGGCGCCGGCAAGCCGAAGCACTTCACCATGACCGACCTGATCGCCACCGCCGGTGTCGTCGGCGGGCTCTTCGGCGGAGGCGGCGGCAGCGAGATCCAGTCCGCGCTGGTCCGGGTGGCCGCCCGCGCCAAGTACGGCGCCACCGAGGGCGACCGGGTGTGGGCGGCGTTCCGGTCGCAGAACGACCCGGAGACCGTGCTCACTCTGCACGACGGGCAGAGCTTCCCGTACGGTGCGACGCCGCCCGGTGCGACGAGCGCGGTGCTGCCCGACGCCGGCTCGGTGGTCGCCGAGCCGCTCGCCTACGACCAGACCGGCGGCGCCGCCGCCCGCACCGGCACCAGCACCACCACCGAGGGGCTGATCGGCGGGCTGTCCAACCTGCGCGCGCACGGCATGTCCAACGCCGTGGTGGTCTCCGGGCGGCACACCACCACAGGCAATCCGGTAGCCGTGTTCGGCCCGCAGACCGGCTACTTCGCCCCGCAACTGCTGATGCTCCAGGAGTTGCAGGGGCCGGGGATCAGCGCACGCGGCGCCGCGTTCGCCGGGCTGAACCTCTACGTGCTGCTCGGTCGGGGACAGGACTACGCGTGGAGCGCGACCTCCGCCTCCCAGGACCTCACCGACACGTACGCGGTGCCGCTGTGCACCACCGACGGCAGCGCGCCGACGCTGCGGTCCAACCGCTACCTCTACCACGGGCAGTGCCTCGCCATGGAGGCGCTGGAGCAGCGCAACTCCTGGTCGCCGACGATCGCCGACTCCACCCCGGCCGGCTCGTACACCCTGCGCGCGCTGCGCACCAAGTACGGGCTGGTCTCCTACCGGGGCCTGGTGAACGGGCAGCCGACCGCGTTCACCAAGCTGCGCTCGACCTACCGGCACGAGGCCGACTCGGCGATCGGCTTCCAGGCCTTCAACGACCCGACGGCGATGGGCAGCGCGGCGGCGTTCCAGGCGTCCGCGGCAAGTGTCGGCTACGCGTTCAACTGGTTCTACGTCAACTCGACCGAGGCGGCGTACTACAACTCCGGCTCCAACCCGATCCGGTCGTCGATGACCGACCCGAACCTGCCAGCGAAGGCCGAACCGGCGTACGAGTGGGTCGGCTGGAACCCGGACACCAACGACGCCACGTACGCCCCGCCGTCGGCGCACCCGCAGTCGGTGAACCAGGACTACTACGTGAGCTGGAACAACAAGCAGGCGCGGGACTTCGGGGCGGCGGACGGCAACTTCAGCTTCGGCTCCGTACACAGGGGTCAGTTGCTCGACGGCCCGGTGCGCGCCGCGATCGCCCAGCGCAAGCTCGGCCGCGCCGACCTCGTCAAGATCATGGCGGACGCGGCGGTGACCGACCTGCGCGGTCAGCAGGTCCTCGGCGACCTGCTGCGGGTGCTGGACAGCGCGCCTGTCACCGACCCGGCGCTGGCCGACGCGATCGGCAAGCTGCGGGCCTGGCAGCAGGCCGGCTCCCGGCGGGTGGAGACCGCACCCGGCTCGAAGGTCTACCAGCACGCCGACGCCATCCGGATCTTCGACGCGTGGTGGCCGCTGCTGGCCTCGGCGGAGTTCCGCCCCGGCCTCGGGCCGGACCTCTACGGCGCGCTCGTCGACGCCATCGAGGTGAACGAGGCGCCGTCGGGCGGCCAGAACGGCGGGCGTGACGGCGCGGTGAGCTGGGCGCCCCAGGGCCAGGCCCACAAGGGATCGTCGTTCCAGTACGGCTGGTGGGGCTACGTCGACAAGGACCTGCGTACCGTGCTCGGCGACCCCGTCGCCGGTGGACTGGGCCGCGCGTACTGCGGCAACGGCAACCTCGGCGCGTGCCGGCAGTCGCTGACCGGCACGCTCGGCCAGGCCGCCGCCGTGCCGGCGACCACCGTCTACCCGGGCGACACGTCCTGCGGGGCCGGCGACCAGTGGTGCGCCGACTCGATCGCCCAGTCCGGCCTCGGCGGCATCACCCACCCCCTGATCGCCTGGCAGAACCGCCCCACCTACCAGCAGGTCGTCTCGTTCCCGGCACGCCGGGGCGACGACGTCACCAACCTGGCCCAGGGACGCCCGGCGAGCGCGTCGAGCACCCAGTTCCTGACCAGCTACACGCCGGACAAGGCGGTCGACGGCAGCCTCGGCAGCCGGTGGGCCAGCAGCTACAACGACAACCAGTGGCTCCGGGTCGACCTCGGCGCGGCCCGCACGGTGAGCCGGGCGGTGCTGCGCTGGGAATCCGCGTACGCCACGTCGTACCGGATCGAGGTCTCCGGCGACGGCAACTCCTGGACGCCGGTGTTCACCACCACCGCCGGCAACGGCGGCGTCGACAACGCCACCTTCGCGCCGGTCAGCGCCCGCTACGTGCGGGTGTACGGGGTCAAGCGGGCAACCTCCTACGGGTTCTCGCTCTACGAGTTCGAGCTGTACGGACGGTGACCTCGGCTCGGAGGGGCCGGCGGGAACCTTCCGTCGGCCCCTCCGCGGCGTGGGTAACCCGCGCGGCCTTCACCGTTCAGGAAGCGCCGGCCTCGTGACGCTGTCGGCAGACGAGGCCGTTCACCCGGCGACCAGGCCCATGCCCAGATCCGGTCGAGAGGCTCGCCTCCACGACCACCCGCTCACCGGTACCGAGCAGGTAGGCGCGCAGCGCGGGATCCTGCCCGAACGTCGCCGTGTTGCCGGCCACCACGATGTCGTGGCGCTGCTGCCGAGACACTGCGCAAATGACGTGAGCATGCGAGCGAGTCTGTCGTACCAGCGCATCGCCGTCAGCGCCGCGACTGCTTCGCACGCAGGATCGACGCGACCCGGAAGAGGTCGTCGCGGGTGTAGCGGCGGCGGTCGCCGTCGGCGCGGGTGGGGGAGAGCAGGCCCACCGACTCCCAGTGCCGCAGGACATGCGTCGGCAGGCCGAACGCGCGCGCAGGGACCGCCTCTTCCTCGCCGTGCCGATGTTCCTCGTCGGAGCGCGGGCGTCGGCCGGATGACTGCGGCCCTCCGGTACGCCCGCCGGTCGCGCTGTCGCAGCCAGCCCGTCGGGGACGAGGGGAGTGCGCTGATCACTGTGGACGGCCGAAGTGGCGGGTGAGGGCGGCGCGCAGCGTACCGGCGTCTCCGGCCGACCAGGCGACGAAGCAGTCGGGGCGTACCAGCAGCGCGCTGGCGGTCGTGCCCTCCAGTGGACCGGTCACCACGTCGACGCGGTCACGCCATGGCGCGGTGACCTCGGCGTAGGCGCCTGTGGAATCCAGCAGCAGCGGCCGGGCGGCGCGGGTCAGCTCGGCGAGACGGGTCGGGCCGTGCTCCCCGTGCACGACCACGTCGGGGGCGTTACGGCCGGCCAGCGGGTCGGCGGGGTCGGCGGGGTAGCGGACGTCCGCGCCCGAGATCAGCGCCGCGATGTGCCCGGTCACCTCCGGGATGCGCAACAGTTCGGCGAAGAGTTCCCGCAGGCCGGTGATCTCGTCGCCGGGGCCGATGAGCGCCGACTGCGCCTGGGTGGACATGACCACCCGTTCGGCGACGGGGCGGCGCTCGGTCTCGTACGTGTCGAGCAGGTCCTGCGGTGCCCGGCCGCGCACCGTGGCGGCGAGCTTCCAACCCAGGTTGGCGGCGTCCTGCAGGCCCAGGTTGAGGCCGGGGCCGCCGATCGCGGGGTGCACGTGCGCGGCGTCGCCGACGAGCAGCACGCGGTCCGCGCGGTAGCCGGTGGCGATGCGGGTGTTGCCGGCGGTCAGCCGCCGCAGCAGCCCGGGACCGTCGGGCGGCCCGAGAGGGATGTCGGCACCGAGTACCCGGGCGACGCTGGCCCGTAGCTCCGCCAGGGTCATCGGGGGCTCGTCACCCGTCGGCGCGTCGGGCCACTCCGTCGTGCTCAGGATCGCCGGGCGACCGGGGAACGGAGCCCAGGCGATGAGGCCGCGCGGGGTGCGGGTGTGCTGGAACGGCGGGACGACGCCATAGCCGGGGGCGCGCAGGCCGCCGGTCCCGGGATCGAGGAAGGACGCGGGGACGGTCACCGTGGCGGTACGGGAGACCGACCGGTCGTTGGTGACGCCGGGAAAGTCGATGCCGGCGAGGCGGCGCACCGCGCTGTGGCCGCCGTCGGCGCCGACGAGGAAACGGGACGTGAGCCGCGTACCGTCGGCAAGTCGGACCTCGACCGCGTCGGGGCGTTGGGCAAGGTCGACGACCTCGTGACCGCGACGCAGGTCGACTCCCAGCTCGACGGCCCGGGCGGCCAGGGCGGCCTCGAGCTGGGCCTGTGGCACCCCGAGCGCGTAGTGCGGGTTCTCCGTGAGCACCGTGAGGTCCAGCGGGAACGCCCCGAAGACGAAGGCGGGCTGGGGGAGCGGCGGGGTGCTCCCGCCGGTGAGCCCTGTGTAGAGGCCGCGTCGGTCGAGCAGGCGGACGACCTGGCCGACGAGGCCGTTGGCGCGGGGCTCGTCGGTGGGTGCGGCGTGGCGTTCGAGGACGACCGGGTGGACGCCGGCGAGGGCGAGCTCGCAGGCGAGCATGAGGCCGTTGGGGCCGGCCCCGACGATGAGGACATCAATCATGATCGTGATCCTTTTCGGACGTGCGTCATCGCCACGGCGGGCGGCGGCGCGCGGCCGGCCCGCCGCGGGGTGTGCGCGGCTGAGGATGTGGGTGCTGTCGGCGTCGAGTGCGTGCTTCAGCGGCGGGGCGGCGGAAGGCCGGCGGCGACCTGGGTGAAGGCGTCGGTGATGAGGCGCTCGATCGGGGTGGGCGGGTCGGCGTTGTCGAGGTAGTGCTGCATGGCCACGGTGACGGCGGCGCTGGCGGCGGCCGCGACCAGTCGCGGATACATGTCGGTGGCGAGGTCGGTGCCGGTGCGGTCGGCGACCGCGGCGGCGAGTTCGGCCTCGGCTGTCGCGACGGCGCGCAGTCGCTCGCCCTGTAGCGCGGGCTCGGCGAGCATGGTGCGGATGCCTGCCGCCCACTGGGTATGGGCGGGAGACGGCATCGCCTCGACCTCGGGGCCGGGCGTGAACTGCTCCAGCGCGGCCTGGGTCAGTGCCGCCCAGAGCGGCTCGTCGGCGGGGCGTTCGCGCAGCGCGGCGGCGGTGCGCAGGCTGCGGTCCAGGTGACGGGAGGCGATCGCCTCGGCCTTGCTGGAGAAGTAGTTGTTGAAGGTACGCGGGGAGACGCCGGCCGCCTCGGCGATGTCCTCCACGCGGACGTTGTCGTAGCCGCGCTCGACGGTGAGGTGGATCGCGGCCCAGCCGAGCGCCGCCCGCGTCTCGGCCTTCTTGCGCTCCCGCAGCCCCGTCATGCCATCACGCTAGCACTTATTGCGTGGCACGCAAATATGCGTGCCACGCAAAATATGGATCGGCGGGGGAGGTTCGGCGGCGCCGGCGGGGCGGTCCCCGCCGACCGCCTCACCGCAGGGCGGGGCCTACGGTTTGCGGGCGAGGAGCCCGACGAAGGTGTGGTAGGTGTCGGTCTGGGTAGGGGCGGGAGCACCCGGCTCCGGACGCCACTCGGCCAGCGGCACCAGACCTGGCTCCAGCAGCGTCAGCCCGTCGGCGAAGGAGACGATCTCCTCGTCCGTACGCCAGCGACCGGTGCCCAGCGACTCGTTGAAGACCCGCTCGACCTCGCGGGCCTTGCGGGAGCCCTCCGGGTCCCGCTCACCCGGGTCGCGGAAGTGCGAGATCGCCACGTAGCTGCCGGAGGGCAGCGCGTCGATCAACTCTGCCGCCACCGCCCGCGGATCCTCGTCGTCTCCGAGGTGATGCAGGATCGCGAAGAGCAGCAGCCCGACCGGCCGCTCGAAGTCGAGGAACCGACGTACGTCCGGGTGGTTGAGGATCTCCTGTGGTGCCCGGATGTCCGCCTGGATCACCGTCGCGGTGCCCTCCGCGGCGAGCAGGGCGCGCCCGTGGCTCAGGACGATGGGATCGTTGTCCACGTACACGACCTGGGCCTTCGGGTTGTGCTCGGTGGCGACCTCGTGCACGTTGCCCTGGGTGGGCAGCCCCGAGCCGATGTCGAGGAACTGGTCGATGCCCGCCTCGGTGACGAGGAAGCGAATCACCCGACGCAGGAAGGCGCGGTTCGCCTGGCCGGCCGCCGGCCCGTCCGGTGTGATCCGCAGGGCGTGTTCGGCGACCCTTCGATCGGACTCGAAGTTGTCCTTGCCGCCCAGGAAGAAGTCGTAGACCCGGGCCACGCTGGGAATACTGGGGTCGATGCCGGGGGGTGCCGCCTTGTCGCCGGTCACAGGCGTCTCCATTCGATTCGGATCAGCGCCCGCCGAAGCTGCGGGCGGTGCCGGGGTTGCGGCGAGTGTAGCGACAGGGAGGGATGGATTTCGGCCCCGACTGGTACCGCTCCCAAGGGATCGCCCGTGAGCAGGCCATGTCGTCACGCGACACGCCGGAGAGGCGCCGGTCGATGTGCCGACGGTCCGGGCCCTTCCGGAGACCGTCGTATCGACTCGACGTCCCCGCCGGCCGTGGTACCAATACCCGAGTAGACGAGACCGGCAGAATCGGGCGGCCATGTCGACAAGGGCAGCGGCGCTGCTTCGTAAACCGGGGCAACCGCAGCGACCGAGTCTTCTCGAACTCTTCTTCGATCTGGTGTTCGTCTTCGCCCTCAACCGGGTCTCCAAGAGGCTGGTCGAGGACCTGACCGAGCGGCGGATGATCCCCAGCGAAGTCGGCGAATCGCTGCTGTTGCTGCTGGCCTTCATGGTGCTGTGGTTCGTCACGGCCTGGGTCACCGACCTCTACGATCCGCAGAGACTGCGACTCCAGTTGCTTGTCTACGCGGCGATGCTCGGCGCGATGATGATGGCGGTCGCGGTGCCGCAGGCGTTCGGTGACCGGGCCCTTGCCTTCGCCGGCGCGTACGTTGCCGTGCACATCGTCCGTGGGCTGGTCATCGTGCCCGGGCTGCGCGGCCACGAAGCGCAGCGCCGAGCGGCAGGGGTGTTTCTCTGGTTCTCGATATCCGCCGTGCCGTGGATCGCCGGAGCGATCGTGTCGGATCCGGCACGCGGGTGGTTGTGGGCGCTCGCGATCAGCATCGACTGCGCGGCGCTGCTGCTGTTCTATCCCGCGCCGTGGACCCGCCCCACCCAACGTCAATGGCCCGTCCTGGCCGAGTACCTTTCCGAGCGCTACCGGCAGTTCTTCATCATCGCGCTCGGCGAGCTGATTCTGACGACGGGTTCGGCGTACAGCGACACGTCCTTTCGCCAGGGTGGGGCCGCGGCGGCCTTCGCGGTGTCATTCGTCACGACCATTCTGCTGTTCCGGGTCTACCTCTTCCGGGCGGGCCAGTTGCTGCCCGAAGCGATCCGGGTCTCCGGTGAACCCGCCCGCCTCATCCGGGAGGTCTTTCTGGCTCACGTACTCATGGTGGCCGGCATCGTGGCCGTCGCCGTCGGATACGAGATCGTGATCGATCACCCGTTCGGTGACACCGACACCGGGTGGATCTTCGTCGTCCTCGGCGGACCGACGCTGTTCCTGATCGGCCGGTCCCTGGTCGAGCACGCCGTGTTCAACAGGGTGTCCCGCTCCCGGATCATCGGCGCACTGGCGCTCGTCGGCGCCGCGCCCGTCATGACCCTCCTGCCCCCACTGGCCGCCGCCGTCACCGCCGTCGTCGTCCTCGCCGGCATCGCGACCTCCGACGCGATCCGTGCCCACGGAAAGCCACCCGAACGGCCGTACCCACCCTGGTTGACGCACTGAGAACGCGTCGATCGTGGCCCCCGGTGGTTCCGGCGGCAACGACGAGTACGGTTTTCGATGCTCGACGAGCACAGGCATCGGCGGTTCGTCGCCGGGCGGGAGCGGCCAGCCCACCGACGACGGACGGGGGAGGGAGCGAGCGTGACGCAGCGGAGAGCACTCGTGGTTCGAGGCGGGTGGGAGGGGCACCAGCCGGTCGAGGCGACAGACCTGTTCATCCCGTTCCTCGAGGGCAACGGCTACACGGTACGCGTCGAGGGGTCGACCGAGATCTACGCCGACGCCGTCGAGATGGCGGACACCGACCTCGTCGTGCAGTGCGTGACGATGTCGCAGATCACCCCGGAGCAGGTGGCGGGCCTCGGCGCGGCGGTCGCCGCCGGAACGGGCTTCACCGGCTGGCACGGCGGCATCGTCGACTCGTTCCGCGCGTCGTCGGACTACCTGCACCTGGTGGGCGGACAGTTCGCCACCCACCCGGGCAAGGAGCCGTGCGAGCGGCACGGTGGGGCCGAGGACAACTTCCTGCCGCACACGGTGGCCATCACGGACCTCGGTCGCGAGCACCCCGTCACCACTGGCGTCGAGGACTTCGACCTGGTCACCGAGCAGTACTGGGTGTTGCACGACGACCTGATCGACGTCCTGGCCACCACGACCCACCCGACGCGGGCCTGGCATCCGTGGCAGCGGCCGGTCACGTCCCCGGCGATCTGGACCCGGCTGTGGGGTGCCGGGCGAATCGTCGTGACCACCCCGGGGCACAGCCTCGACGTGCTGGAGCACCCGAGCGTCCGTACCGTCATCGAGAGGGGCATGGTGTGGGCGACCCGCATCGCGTCGGCGTAGTAGGTCTCGGGGTCATCTCCCGCGCGTACCTGGACACGCTCGCGAACCACCCCGCGGTGTCCATCGCCGCGGTGGCCGACCTCGACGCCTCCCGGTCGGCAGCTGTCGCCGCCACGATTCCCGGCGCCGAGGCGCTGAGCGTGCCGCGCCTGCTCGACCGCCCGGACGTGCAGACCGTCCTCAACCTCACGATCCCCGCGGCGCACGCCGAGATCTCGCTCGGCGCGATCGGCGCCGGCAAGAACGTCTACGTCGAGAAGCCGCTCGCCGTGACGTTCCAGGACGGCGGAACCATCATCAGCCGGGCCGCGTCGGCAGGCGTCCGCGTCGGGTGCGCTCCGGACACCGTTCTGGGTACGGGTACGCAGACCGCGCGGGCGGCGATCGACGACGGGCTCATCGGGCGGCCGTTGTCCGCGTCGGCCGTCATGGTCACGCCGGGGCACGAACGCTGGCACCCCCAGCCCGACTTCTACTACGCCCCGGGCGGCGGCCCGTTGCTGGACATGGGGCCGTACTACATCTCGGCGCTCGTGCACCTGCTCGGGCCGGTCCGGGCGGTCGTCGGGGCCGCCAGCCGGCTGCGCACCGAGCGCGTCATCGGCTCGGGCCCCCGCACCGGCCAGCGGATCCCCGTGCAGGTGGACAGCCACGTGACAGGTGTGCTCGAACACGCCAACGGCGCGCTCTCCACCATCACGACGAGCTTCGACGGCGTCGCGACGAGCGCCGCGCCGATCGAGGTGCACGGCGAGACCGGCACCCTCGCCGTACCCGATCCGAACGTCTTCGACGGTGAGGTCCGCCTGTTCGCGCTCGGCGTCGGCGAATGGCGGGTCCTCGAACCGCTGGCCGGGTACGTCGGGGCTTCCCGGGGCGTCGGTCTGATCGACCTCGTCCGGGCCGACGGTCGGCGTCCGCCGCGCGCCGGTGGCGACCTCGCGCTGCACGTCCTCGACACCATGACCGCCCTGCTGCGCTCGGCAGCCGAAGGGCGACGGATCGAGCTGACGACTGTGGTACGACGGCCCGCGCCCGTCCCGCTCACCCCTGTCGAGGACTGGACGGCATAGACAGCCGGCGGCGGGGCCGCTCTGACCGCACGATCCAGAGTTCGTCAAGTCGCCGGGGCTAGCGTGCTGTGAGCTGTCGAAGAAGACGGAAGGAGCACGCTGTGACAAGCACCGCCGAACTCGTGGCGGCGGCCTATGTCGACGCCATCGAAGCTCTCCTTCGGGTCACCCCGAAGGGCTGGTACGCGGAGCGGGGCACCGCCCGCGCCGCGGTGACGTACGCCGGGGTCGCGTCTCTGAACATGGCCTACGACACGTCGCTCGCGCCGGACCTGGGCTCGCTCGACGAGCTGGCGACGGAGGTCGGCAGGCGGGCCGTGCCCTGGTCGATCATGGTTCGGGGCGAGGCGACCGACGGGGTCGCCGACCTCGCGGCGCGGCACGGGCTGCTCGGGCGCCGTGAGGTGCCGATGATGGCCTGCGCCGCCGACGACGTCGTGGTCCGGGCCGGCGCGGCGCAGCGGCGACTGGTCCGCCGGGTCGGTGCGGCGGAGGCGGACCTCTACACAGACGTTCTGACCAGGGGTTTCGATGCTCCCGAGGGACTCTTCGGCTCGCTGATGGGCGGTGGGGTGCTCGACGCCGGTCCCGTCACCGGCTATCTGGGCGAGAAGGGCGGGCAGGCCGTCGGTACCGGGCTCGGAGTGCTCACCTCCGGAGTGGTGGGTGTGTTCAACGTCGCCGTCGTTCCCGCCGCCCGGGGGCGAGGGCTGGGACGGGCGCTCACGGAGGTCGCGCTGCTGGACGGCATCGCGGCCGGCGCGGACGCCGCGTACCTGCACTCCAGCGCGATGGGCCGGCCGCTCTACGAGTCGATCGGGTTCCGGCTCGTGGAGACCTGGACGGTGTTCGAGGTGTTGTGACGGGTGCGCACGCCCGCAAGCACAGGAGCGACGCAGGAGGTGACAGACATGGGTTTCAGCGACGACGTTCGCGCGGCCTTTCGGCGGGGCGAGACCGACGCCGTGGTGCGGATGAGCGAGACGGAGATCGACAGGGCGCGGGCGGCAGGTGATCCGGCGGGGGAGGTGGAGGCCCGGTACAGCCTCGCCCGGGTCGCCATCCGTGGGGGCGACCTGCCGGGCGGCGAGGCCCGCGCCCGGGAGGCCCTCGAGGTCGCCCTGCGCTCGGGCGACCGCAGGCTGGAGGAGCGGCCGCGGCACGTCCTGGCGGCCGTCGCCCGGATGTCCGGCGACCTGACCCGCGCCCGGGACCTGTACCGGGAGAGCATCGCGCTCAACGAGGCCCTGGGCCAGCCCACGATCGTCAATTCGGAGACGCACAACCTCGGCTTCTGCGAGTTGGGTCTCGGCAACCTCGACGCGGCGAGAAAACTGTTCGCCACGAGTCGCGCGACGGCGTTCCGGAACGGCTGGGCGGACTTCGTGCCGTACGTCTGCGTGGCGGGCGCCGCGCTCGCGTCGGCCGAGGGCGACCATCCCCGGGCGGCCCGGATGGTCGCCGTCGCGGACGACGCGTTCACGGCGTTGGGTCAGGTGCCCGATCCCGACGACGCGGCAGACCTGGCCGCCGTACGGGCGGCCGCGGTCGAGGCGCTCGGCCCGGCCGGCTTCGCCGAGGAGTACGCGCAGGGTCAGCGTCTCGACCCGCGTACGGCGTTCGACGACGAGGACCGCTGACCCGGCGCTGATCCACGCATGCGAATGATCAACGGGTACGGACATTGACCGTTGTCATGCGCGTCGTTAGCCTCGGGGAAGCGATCATGTCGGGCGGGCGAACGTTGTCAGCCGGGCAGTGACTTCGGGGGGCTGGCCCGTTCATGCGCAGATTCAGCATCATCTGGGCAGGGCAGCTCGTCACGTTGATCGGAAACTCGGTCCTCCGGTTCGCCTTCGTGGTGCAAGCCTGGACGTCCGGCCAGCGGGCCACAGCCGTCGTGCTCCTCTCGGTCCTCGCGGTGGTGCCGCAGGTACTGCTGAGTCCCACGGCGGGGGCGCTTGTCGACCGGCTGCGCAAGCGGACGGCGCTGCAACTCGCGGACATCGGTGGGCTGGCGGTCGTGGGCGCGCTGGCGGCCCTGCACTTCTCCGGGCACCTTCAGCTCTGGCAGATCTACGTGGCCGTCGCGCTTCTCGGCGCCGCCGCCGCCTTCCAGTACCCGGCGCTCTTCTCGGCGATCCCCCTGCTGGTCGCCAAGGACCAGCTGCAACGCGCCAACGGTCTGCTGGGGACGGCCCGCAGCACGGCGGAGATCTGCGGACCCGCCCTGGCCGGGGTGCTCGTCGCCACCTCCGGGCTCGGGACGATCCTCCTGGTGGACCTGCTCAGCTTCGTCCTCGCCCTGCTCACCATCCAGGCGGCCGGCCTGCACGAACAGCCCCGCGACGGCGCCACAGCCGAGCCTCGCCGCAGGCTCGGCGCCGAGTCGCTCGACGGACTGCGATACCTGTTCGCACGGCCCAGCCTGCGTGGCCTCGTGATCGTCATCTTCGTGGTCAACCTGGTGATGGTCTTCGGGTACGCGATCGTGCAGCCGATGATCCTGGCCCGCACCGGCAACGACGCGTCCGCGCTGGCGAGTGTCATGGCGAGCATCGGCGTCGGCGGAATCCTCGGTGGCCTGCTGATGGTTGTGTGGGGCGGCCCGAAGGCACGGATCCGGGGCATGCTGCTGGGCGTGGTCGGCATGTGTCTGACCTCCCAGGTTCTGGTGGCCGCGTCCCGCGACGTCTCCGCCTGGTGCGCGGCCATCCTGGCCGGGGCACTGCTCATGCCGATCGTGAACGGCACCATGCAGGCGATCATCCAGACCAAGGTGCCCGCGCAGCGGCAGGGCCGCGTCTTCGGTGCGGTGATGTTCGTGTCCCAGATCTCCGCGCCGCTGGCCATGGTCTGCTCCGGCCTGGTCGCCGACCGGGTCTTCGAGCCGCAGGCCGCCGCGGGCACCGGGCTGGTCGGCCTGCTCCGGCCGGTCGTCGGGAGCGGCCCCGGCAGCGGAATGGCGACGATGCTGCTGATCGCCGGCGCGTGCGGGATGGCTGTCGCCGTGTGGGGGATGGCCAACCGCCAGGTACGCGACATCGACGTGATCCTTCCCGACTGGGACGGCGTTGCCGAGCAGAAGGAAGAGAGGAAGGTGCCGACATGACGAGCAATCCGTTCGAGGACGAGAACGGCGAGTACCTGGTGCTGGTCAACGACGAGAACCAGCATTCACTGTGGCCTGCCGACATCGACGTGCCGGCCGGATGGCGGACCGTTCACGGGGCGGCCGGTCGGGCGGACTGCCTGTCCTATGTCGAGACCCACTGGTCGGACATCCGCCCGGCGAGTCTTCTGGGTGACCGCTCCGGAGCCGACCCGGTCTCGTCGGACACCGCGTCCACGGGTTCCTGAGGTGGACGCCCACTGCGTACACGAGGTCTTCGAGGAGCAGGTCGCCCGTACCCCTGATGCGACAGCGTTGGTGCACGGCTCGGAACGGGTGACCTATGCCGGCCTGGACGCCCGGGCGGACCGCCTGGCCCGGTGTCTCGCCGATGCCGGCGCGCGGCCCGGCGCGGTGGTCGGGGTGCACCTGGAGCGCGGCGTCGACCTGGTGGTCGCGGTCCTCGCGGTGTTGAAGGCCGGGGCCGGATACCTGGTGCTCGACCCCGCCTTTCCACCGCACCGGCTGCGCGGCATGGCGGAGGATGCCGGCGTGGCCCTTGTGGTCGCCGCCACCGACGCGGCCGTGCGGCGGCTCGGGAACGGGGCGCGGTTCGTCGGCGTCGACGCGGACCAGGGACGGAAGCTGCCCCGGGGCGCCGGTCGGGCCCGGCCCGGAGACGTCGCGTGCGTCATGTTCACCTCCGGCTCGACCGACAGGCCCAAGGGCGTCGCGGCGCCGCACCTGGCGATCGTCGGCACCCTCACCGGGCAGGAGGACCTGCCGGCCGCGCCCGACGCGGTGTGGTTGCAGTGCGCGCCGGTCTCCTGGGACGCCTGCGTGCTGGAGCTGTGGGGCGCGCTGCTGCACGGTGGCACCTGCGTGCTGTACCCGGGGCGCCGCGTGGACCCGGTGGTGTTGGCCCGCCTGGCCGGCGAGCACGGCGTCACCACGATGTACCTGTCCAGCAGCCTGTTCAACGTGGTGGTGGACGAGTACCCGGCCGCGCTCGACGGCGTCCGCGACCTGCTGGTGGGCGGCGAGGCGCTCTCGCCGGCGCACGTCGGCCGGGCCCTGGACCGCTTCCCCGGGCTGCGGCTGCGCAACGGGTACGGGCCGGTCGAGGCGATGATCTTCGTGACCACCCACCCGGTGGTCCGGGCCGAGGCGGAGGGCGCCTCGGTGCCGATCGGCCGGCCACTGGCCGCGAAAGACGCGTACGTGCTGGACGAGCGGCTGCGGGTGGTGCCCGACGGCGAGGTCGGTGAGCTGTACGCCGCCGGGGCCGGCCTGGCCGACGGTTACCTCGGCCGTGCCGGGCTGACCGCCGACCGGTTCGTCGCCAACCCGTTCGGCGGGCCCGGTGAACGGATGTACCGCACCGGGGACCTCGTGGTCCGCCGGGGCGAGGACGGTCCGCTGGACTTCGTGGGACGCGCCGACGCCCAGGTCAAGATCCGGGGCTTCCGGGTCGAACCGGCCGAGATCGAGGCGGCGCTGACGAGGCATCCGGCTGTGGAACGGGCCGCCGTCGCGGCCACCGACGACAGGCACGGGGAGCGGCAGCTCGTGGCGTACGTGGTGCCGGCGAAGGGGTGCGAACGCCCGCCCGGGCGCGACGACCTGCGGACCCACGTGGCCGGGATGCTGCCCGAGTTCATGGTGCCGGCGGTGGTCGTCGCGGTGGACGCGTTGCCGCTCACCGCGAACGGCAAGCTCGACCGCGCGGCCCTGCCGGCGCACCCGCCGCTCGGGGCGGACGGCTCCGGTCCGTCGCGCCCGGCGGGCACCGACGCCGAGAAGGCGCTGTGCGAACTCTTCGCCGAGGTGCTCGGCGTACCGTCGGTGGGGGTCGACGACGACTTCTTCGACCTGGGCGGTGACTCGCTGCGGGTGGCGCGACTGCTGAGCCGCATCCACACCGTGCTGGGCGCCGAGATCGGCGTACGGGCGATGTTCGAGGCGCCCACCGTGGCCGCGGTGGCACGGCGCCTGGACGAGGTCCGCGGCCCCGCGACGGAGCAGCCGCCGTCGACAGGGACCGGGAACGCCGGGCGCGGTACGCCTCTGTCGTTCGCCCAGCGGCGGCTCTGGTTCCTCGACCAGGTCGACGCGGGAATCGCGTACAACATGCCGATCCTCGTCCGGCTCCGTGGCGAGGTCGACACCGCCGCCCTGCGGGTCGCGCTCCAGGATCTGGTCGACAGGCACGAGGCGCTGCGGACGGTGTTCACAGTCGACGACGGCGAACCCGAGCAGCGGGTGCTGCCGGTGGGGCGGGCACGGCTCGACGTCGCGGTGGTCCGGGTCGCCGACGACGCCGAACTCGCCGAGCGGGTCGCGTCTGCCGCCCGGTACCGGTTCCGGTTGAGCGCCGAGCTTCCGTTCCGGGCCGTGGTGTTCACGGTCGAGAAGGACCAGCCCGGAGCGGCGCTGCTGCTGGTGATGCACCAGATCGCCGCGGACGGCTGGTCGCTGGCGCCGCTGCTGCACGACCTGTCCGGCGCGTACGAGGCCCGCCGGGTCGGCGCGGCGCCCGCGCTGCCGGCGCCCGAACGGCACGCCGTCGGCGTCGACCAGCGGACGCGGATCGGCGACCCGGCCGACCCGGGCAGCGTGGCCGCCCGGCAGCTCGCCCACTGGCGCTCGGTCCTGGCCGGCCTGCCGGGCGGGCTGGCCCTGCCCCGGCTCGCCGACCGGCCCGCCGCCCCCGGCCCTCGGTCGGAGACCGCGGTACGGCAGGTGGACCCGGCCGTGCACGCCCAGCTCGTCGAGCTGGGCCGGCGGCATCGGGCCACCCTGTTCATGGTGCTGCACACGGCGCTGGCCGTCGTGCTGAGGCGGGCCGGCGCGGGCGACGACATCGCGGTCGGCGCGCCGATCGCCGGACGGACAGTCGCCCCGACCGACGCGGTCGGGTTCTTCGTGAACATGCTGGCCCTGCGAACGGACCTGTCCGGCGACCCGACGCTCGCCGAGCTGCTGGTCCGGGTCCGGGAGGTCGACGTCGCGGCGTTCGCCCACCAGGACGTGCCGTTCGAACAGGTGGTGGCGGACCTCAACCCGCCGCGGTCGCCCGGTCGGCACCCGCTGGTGGATGTCGTGCTGGCGCTGCAGAACAACGCGCGCAGCAGTCTCGCCCTGGCCGGCGTACGGAGCGGGGTGGAGGTCATCCGCACCGGCGCGGCACGGTTCGAGCTGCTGGTGGACGTGACCGACGACTACGGTCCGGACCGTACGCCGGCCGGGATCGCGGTGACTGTCGAGTACCAGGCGGAGGTCTTCGGCAGGCCCGTGATGGAGTGGCTGGCGGACGTCCTGCTGCGGGTGCTCGACACGATGGCCGGGGCGCCGTGGACCCGGCTCACCGACCTCGACGCCCGGCTGGCCCTGCCGGCGGGCGCGGACGCGGCGGTTCCGCCGCCCCGGCAGCCGTCCGGCCGGCCGGTCCACGTCGCGCCGCGTACCGAGTTGGAACGACGGCTGGCCGCGCTCTGGGCCGACGCGCTCGGCGTCGAGCGCGTCGGGGCGCACGACAACTTCTTCGCCCTGGGCGGGAACTCGCTGCGGGCGGTGCGTGTCGCCGCGCGGATCGCCACAGTGGAACGGCTGCCGGCGACCGCAAGCCACATCTTCGCCGCCCCGACCATCGCCGAGCTGGCCCGGGCGTTGACCGCCGCCCCGACGGTCGCCACGACCCCGATTCCCCGCCTGCCCCGCATCCCACGGGTCCGCTCCGGCCGGACCTCCCACGGTGAGGAGTGACCGACGCCATGGACCTCAGCGTGATGTTCTTCGGCGCCGACGACTGCGACGGCGCAGGCGGCCATGCCGCCAAGTACGACGACATCCTGGAGATCACCCGGGCCGCCGACTCGCTCGGGTTCACCGCCGTGTGGACCCCCGAGCGGCACTTCCAGCAGGTCGGGCAGGTCTTCCCCAGCCCGCCGGTGCTCTGCGCGGCCCTCGCCGCGGTCACCAACCGGGTCGCCGTACGGGCCGGCAGTGTGGTGCTGCCCCTGCACCACCCGCTGCGGGTGGTCGAGGACTGGTCGGTCGTGGACAACCTGTCCCGGGGCCGGACCGGCATCTCGGTGGCCACCGGCTGGCACTCCACCGACTTCGTCCTGGCCCCCGACCGGTACGCCGACCGGCGGCAGCGGGCCCTGGCCGACATCCCGCTGCTGCGCCGGCTCTGGGCGGGCGAGGCGGTCGAACTGCCCGACGGCACCGGGCGTCCGGTGGCGGTACGACCCCAGCCCCGACCGGTGTCGCCCAGGTTTCCGATCTGGTTGACCACCTCCGGTAGCCCGCAGACGTGGGAGGCCGCCGGACGGCTCCGGACGAACGTGCTCGGCGCGACCATCGGGCAGACCCGGGAGGAGCTGGCCGAGAAGATCCGGCGCTACCGGACGGCGTACCAGGCCGCACCCGAGCAGCTGGGCACCACCGACCGGGGCACTGTCACGCTGATGGCGCACACGTACGTCGGGGCCGACGACGCCGAGGCCACCAGGCTGGCGAGCGGGTCGCTGCGGGCGTACCTGCGGTCGTACGTGGCGCAGACGGCCGCCAACCGGGCCGGCGACGGCCGGGCCGCGGCGCTCACCGCCGAGCAGACCGACGCGCTCGTGGAATTCGCCAGGCAGCGCTACCTGAGCTGGGGGAGCCTGCTCGGTTCACCGGAGACCTGCCGCAGATCCCTGCTCGACCTGCGCGACCTCGGCTGCGACGAGGTGGCCTGCTTCGTCGACTTCGGCCTCGACCGGTCGGACATCCTCGCCGGGCTGCACCGGCTCGCCGAACTGCGAAAGGACCTGACGGCATGACGGTGCCAAGCGGTGGGCCCGGCGCGGGCCCGGCCAGCACCTCGACGGCCGCCCGCTTCGCCGCGCTCCGCGGCGAGCAGCGGATCCGCCTTCTGCGCCGGCTCGTCGAGGCGGACCGGCTCGGCGAGATCCCGGCAGTCGTGCCACCGCGTGACGACGGTGGCCCGGTACCGCTCAGCCTCGCCCAGGAGGACCTCTGGGTCTACGAATCGCTCTATCCGGGTACGGCGGCGCTGAACCTCTGCTGCGCGTACCACTTCGACAGGCCGGTGGCGGCCGCCGACCTGGAGCGGGCGTTGACGATCGTGCGGGAGCAGCACGACATCCTGCGCACCACTATCGTCGGCGACGTCGGCGACCTACGCCTCGAACTCCTTCCCGCCGACCGGTTCGTCCTGGAGCGGATCGACGTTCGGGACCGCGGCACGACCCTGCCCGAGGAACTCGCGGCGTTCAGCCGCCGACCGTTCGACCTGACCCGCGACGAACTGATGAGGGGATGCCTCATCACCGTCGACGACACCCGTTCGTCGCTGGTGCTGGCGCTGCACCACATCGTCACCGACTGGTGGTCCTTCGACGTGCTGCACGGCGAGTTCGTCGAGGCGTACCGGGCGGTGCGGGACGGCGTCGCGCCCCGTCGGGGGCGTCCGCGGATCCAGTACGCCGACTTCGCCTCCTGGCAGCGTGAGCTGGAGGCCGCCGGGGTGTTCGACGCGCAGCTCGGGTTCTGGCGCGAGCGCCTGGCCGACCCACCCGGGCCGCTGACCGTCGGTGGCACCGGGGCCGTCGCACCGGCGACCGGCAGCGGGATCCGGCAGATCCCGTTCCACATCGACGCCGGCACCGAGGCGACCCTGCGGGCGTTCGCCAGGGAGCGCGGCGCGACCGCGTACGGCGTGCTGATGACCGCGTTCGCGGTGCTGGCGTACCGGCTGTCCGGGCGGGCCGACTTCGTCATCGGCACCCCGACGGCCAACCGTTCGGCCACGGGTCTCGACCGGGTCATCGGCTACGTGATGAACGCTCTGCCCACCCGCTGGCGGATCGGACCCACCGACAGTTTCGCCGACCTGCTGGGCCGGTTCACCGCCGGGTTTCCCCGGATGCTTGCCAACGCCGACGTGCCTGTGGGCCGGATCGTGAGCGCGGTCGGCGCGCAGCGCACACACGGCCGCTCCCCGCTGTTCCAGTGGGTGTTCATGCACCTGAACCGACAGGAGAGCGTCCGCGCACTGCGGGAGATCGCCGAACCGGAGCGTGTCCACACCGGTGGCGAACACGACCTCGTCGGCATCACCAGGGACACCGAGGACGGCATCGAGGGCACGTTCGAGATCCGTACCGACGTCTACCCGGCCGAGGTGGTGCGGAGCTGGGCCGAGAGCTTCCCGGTCCTGCTGGCCGGGCTGCTCGCCGCACCGGAGACGCCTGTCGACGCCGTCGCCCTGCTCGGCGCTGACGAACGGCGGCGACTGCGGACGGCTGGCGACGGCGACCGGCTCGACCTACCGGCGGCGTCCATCGCGGACCTGGCCGCCCGCCGGGCCGCCGAGACACCCGACTCGGTCGCCGTCGAATCGGACGACCTTTCCCTGACGTACGCCGAACTGCTCGACCGGGCCGACCGGCTGGCGGGCCGCCTGCGGGAGCACGGCGTCGGCGCGGAGAGCGTGGTGGCGCTGGCACTGGGCCGTACCGTGGCGACCGTCGTCGCCGTGCTCGCGGTGCAGCGGGCCGGCGGCGCGTACCTGCCCATCGACCTCGACTATCCGGTCGACCGGATCCGGTTGCTTGTCGACGACGCCGCGCCGGTGCTGGTGGTCACCGACGGCGCGGCGGAGTTGCCGGAGACAGGCGTACCCCTGCTGGTGCTGGATCCTGCGGACCTCGCCGGCGAACCGGCCGGCGCGGCCGTCCGGACGGTGCCCGCCGCCGCCGGCTACCTGATGTACACCTCCGGCTCGACCGGCCGGCCCAAGGGCGTGGTGGTCACCCACAGCGGCATCGCGAGCCTGGCCGAGGCGTTGGTACGCCGGTTAGGGCTGACCCCGGAGAGCCGCGTCCTGCACCTCAGCTCGCCCAGCTTCGACATCTCCGTCAGTGAGCTGTGCATGGCCTTCGGCTCCGGCGGGACCCTGGTGATCCCACCGTCGGGGCCGCTCGTCGGCCCCGCCCTCGGGGACGTCCTGCGCGAGCGCCGGGTCACCTGCGTGCTGCTTCCGCCGGCCGTGCTGGCAAGCGTTCCCGCCGACGAGTACCCGCAGCTGCGGACGGTGTGCGTCGGGGCGGACGTCTGCCCACCGGAGCTGGTCGCGGCGTGGGCGTCGCCGGGTCGCCGGTTCCACAACGCGTACGGGCCGACCGAGACCACTGTGGGTGTGACGGTAAGCGATCCGCTCGCGGCCGGCGGCGGCGCCCCGCCGATCGGCCGCCCGATCACCAACACGACTGTGCACGTGCTCGACGCGCGGCTGCGCCCGGTGCCGGTCGGGGTGCCGGGCGAGTTGTACCTCGCCGGCGAGGGCCTGGCCCGGGGGTACCTGGGCCAACCGGCGGCGACCGCCGAACGGTTCGTCGCGGACCCGTACGCCCGGCGGCCCGGTGCCCGGATGTACCGCACCGGTGACCTGGTGCGGTGGCGGGCGGACGGCGAACTGGACTTCCTCGGCCGCACCGACGAGCAGCTGAAGCTGCGCGGATTCCGGATCGAGCCGGCCGAGATCGAGGCGGTGCTGGCCGGGCACCCGTCGGTGGCCCGCGCGGTGGTGCTGCTGCGTGAGGACACCCCGGGCGACCGCCGACTTGTCGCCTACCTGGTGCCGCGCCCCGGAGCGCGACTCGAACCGGACGAGGTCCTGGCGCACGCGCTGGCCGCACTGCCCGTGCAGATGGTGCCGAGCGCGTTCGTCACGCTCGACGCCCTTCCCACCACGGCGCACGGCAAGCTCGACCGGGCCGCGCTGCCCGCTCCGGTCATCCCGCCGAAGCCCCGGTCGGCCCGGCCCGGCAACGCCGCAGAGGAGGTGCTCTGCGGGCTCTTCGCCGAGGTGCTGGGGGTTCCGCAGGTCGGCGTGGACGACGGCTTCTTCGAGCTCGGCGGGGACAGCATCATGGCGCTGCTGCTGGTCAGCAGAGCCCGGGCGGCCGGGTGGGAACTCACCCTGCGCGAGGTCTTCACGGCCCGGACGCCTGCCGGTCTGGCGGTGCTCGCCCGTACCGGTGTGGTCGCCGGTGCGCCAGAGTGGTCCGGTCCGGGGCGGTTCCCGCTCACCCCTGTCATGTCCTGGTGGTGCGAGCACGGCACCGAGCCTGCCGCGTTCGCCCTGTCGGTGCACTTCCCGGTCCCGGCCGCGCTCGACGCCTGGCGCATCGACGAGGCGCTGCGGATCCTGACCGACAGGCACGACGCGCTGCGGCTGCGGCTGCTGCGGCCCGCGGCCGACGACCCGGGCCTGGAGATCTCGCCGCCCGGCTCGGTCCGGATCGACACTGTGGTGCGGGTGGACGCCGGCGCGATGAGCGAGGCCGAGCGCGCGACGGCGATACGCGAGGCGGCGGCCCGAGTGCGGCTGGCACCGGAGGCCGGCCGGCTGCTGGCGGCGGTGTGGTTCGACAACGGTCCCGGGCAGGACGGGCGCCTTCTGCTGACAGTGCATCACCTGGCCGTCGACGCGGTCTCCCTGCACGTCCTGCACCGGGAGTTGGTGGAGCTGTTGACAGCCGACCGGCCCGCCGGGTCGGCGCTGGCCGGCCCGGCGCCGGGTACGTCGCTGCGGCGCTGGGCGGAACTTCTCCACGCGCGGGCCGGCGAGGTCGCCGACGAGCTTCCACGATGGACCGAGGTGCTGACCGGGCCGGACACCAGGCTGCTGCCCGACCGGGCCACCACCGGTCTGCGGGCCACAGTGACGGTCAGCCTGCCGGCGGCCGAGACCGAGCCGGTGCTCTCCCAGATCCCGGAGGCCTTCCGCTGCAGGCCCGAGGACGTGCTGCTGACGGCGTTGCTCGCGGCCGTCGTACGGTGGCGGGGCAGGGGTACCGGGCTGCTGCTCGACCGCGAGGCGCACGGCCGGGACGCGCCTGTGGACGGGGTGGACCTCGCCGGCACCGTCGGATGGTTCACCACCAGGTACCCGGTCCGGCTGGACGCCCCGGCGGCGGCGACCGAGGCGTTCTGGCAGGGCGGGGCGGACACCGGCGCGGCGCTCAAGGAGGTGAAGGAGCAGCTCCGCGCGGTGCCGGCCGGCGGGTTGGACTACGGCCTGCTGCGGTACGTCAACCCGGAGACCGCCTCGACGCTCGCGAAGCTGCCCGAGCCGGACGTCGGGTTCAACTACCTG
The DNA here is from genome assembly GCF_055587305.1 of Micromonospora sp. NPDC047521. Classification (NCBI taxonomy): domain Bacteria; kingdom Bacillati; phylum Actinomycetota; class Actinomycetes; order Micromonosporales; family Micromonosporaceae; genus Micromonospora; species Micromonospora sp. NPDC047521. The sequence continues at coordinate 150,677 of NZ_JBVJGN010000008.1, forward strand.
GGTCGTTTCGAGTCCACGGCCGGCGGCGTCGAGCTGCTCGGTGTGGTGTGCGCCGAGGCGCTGCCGGTGACCCACGCGCTGGACGTGGACGCCGTCACACGGGTTGGCCCGGACGGCCCGTACCTGCTCACCACCTGGTCGTACGCGAGCGGCACGCTCGGCGAGGCGGATGTACGCGAGCTGGCCGGGCACTGGAGGTCAGCCCTGCTGGTGCTCGCCGACCACGCGTCGACCGCCGGTGCCGGCGGCGTGACCCGCTCCGACTTTCCGCTTGTGGATCTCAGTCAGGAGCAGCTCGACGCCCTGGTGGACGACCTGGACGCCCCGGACGGGGGCGGTTCGTGGTGAGCGGCGGCGCCCTGGCCGACCTGCTGCCCCTCACACCGGCTCAGGAGGGTCTGCTCTACCACGCCCTGGTCGACGATTCCGGGCTGGACGTCTACCTGGTGCAGGTCCGGTTCCGGATCGACGGCCCGGTGGACCCGCACCGGCTGCGGGAGGCGGTGGCGGCGCTGCTCGTGCGGCACCCGAACCTGCGGGCCTGTTTCCGGCACAAGGGCCTGGCGCGGCCGGTGCAGGTGGTGCCGCGCGAGGTGTCGGTGCCGTGGACCGAGGTCGACCTGACCGGACGCGATCCGGCCGAGGCGCGGGAGGAGCTGCGGCGCCTGCTGGCGGCCGACCGCGTCCGCCGGTTCGAGATGACCCGCCCGCCGCTGCTGCGGTGCGCCCTGGTCCGGTTCGGCGCGCAGCGGGCCGAACTGATTGTGACGCTGCACCACATCCTTGTCGACGGCTGGTCGATGCCGATCCTGGCCCGGGACCTGGCAGCGCTGTACGCGGGTCGGAGCGCCGAGCTGCCGTCCGCGCCGCCGTTCCGGGAGTACCTGGCCTGGCTTCGCGGCCTCGACGGCGAGGCCGCCACCGGAGCATGGCGGGACGCCCTGGCCGGCCTCGGGCAGCCGACGCTTGTCGCGCCGGGCCCGGCGTCCCGCACTCCGGCCCAACCCGCGACCGTCGAGTGTGAACTGTCCGCCGCGCTTGTCGCCGCGGTACGCCGGCGGGCCGGCGGGGCCGGGCTGACGGTGAACACCATCGTCCAGGTCGCCTGGGCGCTGGTTCTCGCCCGGATGACAGGTACCGACGATGTGGTCTTCGGTGCGGTCGTGTCGGGTCGCGCTCCGGAGCTGACCGGTGTGGAGACGATGGTCGGCTTGTTGATCAACACCGTGCCGGTCCGGGTCCGGCTTCGTCCGGGCGAGCGGGTAGGCGACCTGCTCGCCCGCGTGCGGGACGAGCAGGTGGCGCTGACCCCGCACCACCACGTACGGCTGGCCGAGACGCAGCGCCTGGCCGGCGTGGGCGAGCTGTTCGACACGATGCTGGCGTTCGAGAACTTCCCGCGCGGCGCGACCGCCCCGGACGAGGCAACCGGTCCACGCCTGGTCGAGGTGTGGGACGCCACCCACTATCCGCTTACCGTCACGCTGGTGGCCGCCGACGGCCTCTGGCTGCGGCTCGGCTACCGCCCCGACTGCTTCGGCGCCGCCGAGGCGGATCTGGTGGCGCGGCGGCTGGTCCGCGCCCTCGACCTGCTGGCGGGTGATCCGGACGCACGCGTGGACGGGATCGACGTCCTGCCGGCGACCGAGCGGCGCGACCTGCTGAGCGCCTGGAACGACACCGCGCGCCCGGTGCCCGGCGACAGCGTGCCCGAGCGGTTCGCGGCCCAGGTGGCAGTCACTCCCGACGCGGTGGCCGTCGAGTCCCCCGGCGGCGTCCTCACCTATCGCGAGCTGGCCGCCCGGGCCGATGACCTGGCCGGTCGGCTCGCCGCGGCGGGCGTCGGCCCGGAGTCGCCGGTCGCGCTGCTGCTGGGCCGGTCGACGGAGCTGGTGGTCGGCCAGCTCGCGGTGCTGGTGGCCGGGGGGCACTACGTGCCGCTCGACCCCGCCCAACCCCGGTCCCGGCTGGTCCGCCTGATGCGGGACGCCGGAGTACGGATCGTCCTTGCCGACCGGGTGCCGGACTGGCTCCCCGACGACATGCGCGCCCTCACCGCACACAGCACCGACGCGACCGCACCCCTGCCCGCCCCGGCGGCGTCCCACCCCGACCGCGCCGCGTACGTGATGTACACCTCCGGCTCGACAGGCACCCCGAAGGGCGTGGTCGCGACCCACCGGAACCTGCTGGCGTTGGCCGCCGACAGGTGCTTCGACGGCGGCGCGCACGCCCGGGTGCTGCTGCACAGCCCGCACACCTTCGACGCGGCCAGCTACGAACTGTGGGTGCCGCTGCTGACCGGCGGCACGGTGGTGGTCGCGCCACCCGGACCACTCGAACCGGACGCCCTCAAACGGATCCTCACGGACAGCCGGATCACCGCGCTCTGGCTCACCGCCGAGCTGTTCCGGACCGTGGCGCAGCTCGCCCCTGACGTCCTCGCCGGGCTCGCCGAGGTGTGGACCGGCGGGGACGTCGTCGACCCCGACGCGGTGCGCCGGGTCCAGCGGGCCGCTCCCCGGCTGCGGGTGGTGAACGGGTACGGCCCCACCGAGACCACCACCTTCGCCACCCGCCACCCGATCCGCCGCCCACCGGCCGCCGGCCCGGTCCCCATCGGCCGTCCACTGGACAACACCCGCGCGTACGTGCTGGACGCGCGGCTGCGCCCGGTTCCGGTAGGCGTCGTGGGGGAGCTGTACCTGGCCGGTGCCGGCCTCGCCCGGGGTTACCTCGGTCAGCCGGCCCGGACGGCCGAGCGGTTCGTCGCCTCGCCGTACACGCCCGAACCGGGTGCCCGCATGTACCGCACCGGCGACCTGGCGCGCTGGAACACCGACGGCGAACTGGAGTTCGTCGGTCGGTCCGACGACCAGGTGAAGGTCAGGGGCTACCGGATCGAGCCGGGCGAGGTCGAGGCCGTCCTGCGCTCCGGCCCGGGCGTCCGCCACGCGGTGGTCGCCGCCACGGCCGGACCGGACGGAGGCCGGCAGCTCGTCAGTTACCTCGTCCTGGACGGCGACGGCGACCTCGCGGCCGTTCGCGGGTACGCGGCGCAGCGGCTGCCCGCTCACCTGCTGCCGACCGGATACCAGCGCGTCGACGAGGTGCCCCTGACCCGGCACGGGAAGCTGGACCGGGCCGCCCTGCCACAGCAGGTGAACCAGGTCGGCCCGCCGACCGCGACGACGCCGGCCTCGGCACGGGAGGCGAAGCTGTGCGAGCTGTTCGCCACCGTGCTGGGCGTGCCGGCGGTGGGGCCGGACGACAACTTCTTCCTGGCCGGCGGTCACTCGCTGCTCGCGATGCGCCTCGTCGCGGCCGTCGAGGGTGCCCTCGGCAGCCGGATCCCGATCGGCGCGCTGTTCGACGCGCCGACCCCGCGCGCTCTCGCCGGCCGGCTCGACGCCCCCCGAGGCGACCTCGGGCTCGCGCCCCTGCTCACGCTGCGCGGCGACGGCGACCGTACGCCGCTGTTCTGCCTGCACCCGGCGATGGGGCTCGGTTGGTCGTACACGGCGTTGCTGCCGTACCTGCCGGGCCGACAGGTGTACGCCCTGCAGTCCACAGTGCTCGGCGGGCACACCCCGCCGCCGGTGAGCATCGAGGAGATGGCCCGGGAGTACCTGCCCCGGATCCGGGCGGCGCAGCCGAGCGGGCCGTACCTGCTGATGGGCCGGTCGTTCGGCGGCCTGCTGGCGTACGAGCTGGCCGGCCAGCTGCGCCGGGCCGGGCAGCAGGTGGGACTGGTGGCCGTGCTGGACGCCGTGCCGGTCACGGCGCTTGCCGACCCGCCGCCCGCGCCGCCCGACGACTACCTGCTGGAGCAGGAGATGTTGCGCATCCTGCTCCAGGCGGGGCCACCGGAGCTGCTCGACCGACCCGGCCCACTGCGCCGCGCCGAGGTGTTCGCGGCGGTGCGGACCGCCGACGGCCCGCTGCGGGGTGCCACCGAGCAGCGGCTCACCGCGCTTGTCGAGCTGGGCGGCCATCATCTCCGGCTGACCCAGAGCTACCAGCCGTCGCGGTACGACGGTGAGGTGCTGCTCTTTTCGGCCACCGCCGAACCCGGCGGCCTGACCTCGCAGGCGAAGGCCGCCGCCTGGCGACGGACCGCCGGAAGGGTCCGGGTACGCGACCTCGACTGCGCCCACCGCGACGTGCTCCGGCCGGGGCCCGTCGCCGAGATCGCCGCCACCATCGATCCGTTTCTCGAAAGGGCCGACCATGCTGCCCGCTGACGTGAGCGGCCGCGCCGACGAACCGGTGGAGTACGAGTTTCCGGTGTCACCAGCGCAGGCCAGCCTCCTCGTGCTGGAGCGGCTGCACGCGGGCAGCGCCCAATACCATGTGCCTGTCGCGTTCGCCGTCCACGGCCCGTTCGACGTCGACGCCTTCACCCGCGCCCTCGACGCGCTGGTGGCCCGGCACGAGTCGCTGCGCACCGTCTTCCGTACCGTCGACGGCGAGCACCGTCAGGTGGTGGCCGCCGAGGCGACCGCCGACGTGCGGGTCGACCGGGACGTGTCGCCGGCCGAGGTCGACGCGGCTATGCGCGCCGAGGCGGCCCGGCCGTTCGACCTCGCGGGCGGCCCGTTGCTGCGCTGCCGCGTGTACGCCCTCACCGACGGCGACCACCGGATCCTGGTGACCGTCCACCACCTGGTCTGCGACGGCTGGGCGATGGAGATCATGCTGCGCGAGCTGGCCGACAGCTACCGGGCCGAACGCGACGGCGACGGCGCGCCCCCGCAGCCGCTGCCGATCCAGTTCCCCGACTACGCGGCCTGGCAGCGGGACCGCCTCGCCACCGGCGGGTACGCCGACTCGGTGGCCCAGGTGCGGCAGATGCTGTGCGGAGCGCCGACGGTGCTCGCCCTGCCCGGTGACCGGCCCCGCCCCGCGGTGCAGACCCCGGCCGGCGGGGTGGAGTCGTTCCTCCTGCCTGTCGGGCTGCGGGAACGGCTGGCGGGGCTGGCCCGTACCCGGCACACCACGCCGTTCGTGGTCCTGCTGGCCGCCTACACCGCGTTCCTGAACCGGCTGTCGGGCCACGACGACCTGGTCGTCGGCATCCCGGTCGCCGGCCGGGACCACCCCGACGTGCAGGGCATGGTCGGCCTGCTGACCAACACCCAGGTGCTGCGTGTCGACCTGGCGGACGGGCCGAGCTTCACCGACCTCGTGGACCGGGTTCGGGACCTGCTGCACGACGCCCGCGACTACCAGGACGCGCCGTTCAGCGCCGTGGTCGACGCGGTGGCCCCGCAACGTCAGCCGAGCCACGACCCGGTCGTGCAGGTGGTGTTCGCCTACGACGACGAGACGGTGCTGGAACTGGACCTGCCGCCGGCCCGGGTCGAGCGGGTGCCGCTCGTGCTGGACGTGGCGAAGTTCGACCTCCTGCTGTACGTCGAGCGCTGGGGGACCGACCTGGTCGGGCAGTTCATCTACCGCAGCGACCTGTTCGATCCGGCCACCGTCAGGCACTGGGTACGCGGCTTCCAGGTGCTGCTGGACGACCTGCTCGACGCTCCGGACCGGCCGACGGCCGCCGCCGAGATGCTCGACGCGCGGCAGCGGCACCTGATGCTGCACGAGTGGAACAGCACCACGGCGGAAGTGTCGGCCCGCCTCGTTCCCGACCTGGTGGCCGACCGCGCCGCCGAACGTCCCGAGGCGACGGCGCTGGTCTGCGGCGACATCGTGCTGAGCTACCGCGAGCTGCTGACCCGGGCCGACCGGTTGGCGGCCGAGCTGGTGACCGCGGGGGTCGGCCCGGAGGTTCCGGTCGGACTGTGCCTGCCCCGGTCCGCCGAGATGGCCGTGTGCGCGCTCGCCGTGCTCCGGGCCGGCGGCGCGTACCTGCCGCTCGACCCGGACCAGCCGTCGGCGCGGCTGCGCGAGATGCTCGCCGGTGCCGGTGCCCGACTGGTGCTGCTGGGCGTCGGCACCGCCCGGCGCTCCGGGGAACTCGGCCTGCCGGCGCTCGTGGTGACGGCAGGCGCGGCCGACGTGCTCAGCCGCCCGGAGCCGGCCCCCCGGATCGGCACGGGAGCGCCGGGCCCGGACAACGCGGCGTACATCCTCTACACGTCCGGCTCGACAGGCACTCCCAAGGGCGTGAGCGTGCCCCATCGGGCGCTGACCAACCTGGCCACCGCGGTGCGTCCACAGTTCCCGGTCACCGTGACGGACCGGGTCCTCCAGTACGTCGCGTTCGGCTTCGACGTCGCCGTGTCCGACCTGTTCTTCACCTGGGTCGCCGGAGCCGAACTGCACATCGCCGGTGAGCACGAACGGCTCGGCGAGGCGCTGTACCGACGGCTGCGGGACTCCCGCATCACGTACGTCTTCCTGCCACCCACGGCCGCGATGTCGCTGCCCTGCTCGCCGGACGCCCTGCCCGACCTGCGCACGATCGCCGTCGGCGGCGAGCCCTGCCCGGCGGAACTCGTCGACAGGTGGGCTGTGGCCGGCCGCCGTCTGCTCGACGCGTACGGGCCGAGCGAGGCCACCATCTACGCCACCACCGCCGAGCTGCGCCCCGGCGAGCCCGTGGTGATCGGCCGGCCGGTGGCGAACGGCCGCGCGTACCTGCTGGACCGCCGGCTGCGGCCGGTGCCGGTCGGCGTCGTCGGCGAGATCTACCTGGCCGGAGCCCACCTGGCCCGGGGGTACGCCAACCAGCCCGGGCTCACCGCCGAGCGCTTCGTCGCCAACCCGTTCGGCCGGCCGGGGGAGCGGATGTACCGCACCGGGGACCTCGGCAGGTACGACGCCGAGGGGACGCTCAGCTACCTCGGCCGGTCCGACAACCAGGTGAAGATCCGTGGTTTCCGGGTCGAACTGGGGGAGATCGAGACCGTGCTGGTCCGCCATCCGGCGGTGTCGGCGGCCGTCGCGGCGGTGCTCGGTGACGGCGCCCTGCGCCGGCTGGTGGCGTACGTGGTGGGCGTGGACGGCACGCCGCCGGGCGCCGGCGAACTGCGCGGCTGGCTCGCCGAGCGGCTGCCCGGCTACATGGTGCCCGAGAGCGTGGTGCCGCTCGCCGAGCTGCCGACCGGACGGACCGGGAAGGTGGACCGCTCCCGGCTACCGGCACCGCCGACCACCCGACCCGACCTGGCGCACCGGTATGTGGCGCCGACCACGGGGACCGAACTCCGGCTGGCGACGGTCTGGCGTCAGGTGCTGGAGCTGGACCGGGTCGGCGTCCACGACAACTTCTTCGAACTGGGCGGCAACTCCCTGCGGCTGCTGGGGGTGCTGTCCGCGCTGCACGAGCAGGGCGACGCCGGGCTGAGCATGGTCGACCTGTTCCGGTACCCCACAGTCGCCGCCCTCGCCGCGCACCTGGACGGTCCCGGCGATCCGTCAGCCGGCGTCGACGCGGGTCGGCGTCGGGGCCAGGACCGGCGGGCCCGGCTCATGACCCGTACGGCGCGAGCCCGGCCGGCCGGTGACGACACAGTGGAAGGTGGCCTGACATGACCGAAGCGCCAGCAGTGGCGATCGTGGGGATGAGCGGGCGATTCCCCGGCGCCCGGGACCTCGGCGAGTACTGGGAGAACCTCCGCTCAGGTGTCTGCTCGATCGCCACCTTCGACTCCGAGGAGCTACGGGCCGCGGGTGTCGACCCGGCCGAGCTGGCCCATCCGGCGTACGTGCCCGCGAAGGGGCACCTGGCCGGCGCGGACCGCTTCGAGGCGGAGATCTTCGGCTTCAACCGCACCGAGGCCGCGATCCTGGACCCGCAGCACCGACTGCTCCTGGAGACCACCTGGAGCGCGTTGGAGGACGCCGGCTACGACCCCCGCCACGTGCCCCACCGGACTGGCGTGTACGTCGGCGGCAGCCCCACCGACCACATGCTCGCCGCCGCGGTGGATCGCCGGCTCGCCGCCGAGCTGGGGCCGCTGCAACTGCGCATCCTCACCGACCGGGAGTTCCTGGCGCCCTGGGTGTCGTACCGTCTCGGGCTGGACGGTCCCAGCCTCAGCGTGCAGACCGCCTGCTCCACCTCGCTGACCGCGGTGCACCTGGCCGCGCAGGCGCTGCTGCTCGGCGAGTGCGACGCGGCCGTGGCGGGCGGGGTCTCGGTGGACTCGGTGCGCCCGCGCGGCTACCTGTACCGCGACGGCGGCATCTTCTCGCCGGACGGCCGGTGCCGGCCCTTCGACGAGAAGGCGGCCGGCACGGTCAGCGGCAACGGCGTCGGGGTGCTGGTGCTGCGGCGGCTGGCGGACGCGCTCGCCGACGCGGACCCGATCCACGCCGTCATCCTGGGTTCGGCGGTCACCAACGACGGCGCGACGAAGGTGGGCTTCACCGCGCCCGGCGTCGACTCGCAGAGCAGGGCGATCGTCGAGGCCTGGTCGGCGGCGGGCCTCGACCCGAGCGCCGGCCAGTACCTGGAGATGCACGGGACCGCCACCGAACTGGGCGACCGTGTCGAGCTGGCCGCTACCGCCGCCGCGGTCGGCGCCACCCGACCTGGCCGGCCCTGCGGGATCGGCTCGGTCAAGTCGAACATCGGGCACCTCGACGCGGCGGCCGGGGTGGCGAGCCTGATCAAGGTCGTGCTGATGCTGGGCCACCGGAGCATGGCGCCCACGGCAAACGCCAGCGGGCCGCATCCGGACCTGGCGCGGATGCCGGGGTTCGAGCGGGTCACCACGCTGAGCCAGTGGGACCGGCCGGACGGCGGCCAGCGGCTGGCCGGGGTGACGGGACTGGGCATCGGGGGCACCAACGTGCACGTGGTGCTGGCCGAGGCGCCCGAACCGGACCGCCCGGTTCCGCCGGACCGTGCCGAGCTGCTGCCGATCTCCGCGCGGACGGACACTCAACTGCGCCGCGCGGCCGCCGAGCTGGCCGCCGCGCTGCGCGCGCCCGCGCCGCCGATCCTCGCGGACGTCGCGTACACCCTGCGCAGCGGGCGCAGCGCGCACGCCGCGCGGGCGTACGTGGTGGCCGGCAGCACGGCCGGAGCGGCCGACGCGCTGGACGCCCTGGCCGAGGGCAGGCGGGTGACGGACGCCGGGCAGGCCGAGGAGCTGCGGATGCTCGGCGAGTCGTGGGTCCGGGGCGCGGACGTACGGTGGCCGGCGCCGGCCGACGGGGCGCGGCGGACGCACCTGCCGACCTATCCGTTCGCCGGGGAGAGCCTCGGCGCGTTGAGCCTCACCACGGCGGCCACCACGACCCCGGCGCCGCAGCCGGTGGCGTCGCCACCTCCTGGCGAGCCTGCCGGTCCCGCCCGGCCGGTCACCGAGGCCGCCGTGACCGAGCTGCTCGTCACCGTCCTCGGGCTGACCGGACCGGACGACCTCGACAAGTCGTACTTCAGCGTGGGCGGGGACTCGCTCACCGCTGTCCACCTGATCGGTCGGCTCGGCGACGACCTGGGCGTCCGGGCACCCATCGAACTCTTCCTCGAACCGGTCAGCCTCCGTGAACTCGTCGCCCGGCTGACCGCGATGGGCATTGGCGCGGACGACGACCTGCTCGCCGCCCTGCTCGACGAGGCGGAGTCGTCGCAGTGACGGGAGAGCCGGAGGCTGTCGACCTGCTCGACCCGTACGTGCACGCGACCCGGGATCTGACCGACAGGTGGCGGTGGCTGCGCCGCCACGACCCGGTGCACTGGCATCAGGCGGGCGCCGCGACGGGTTTCTGGGTGGTCACTCGCCACGCCGACGTACTGCGGGTGGTCCGGGACAGCGACACCTTCACCTCGATGCGCGGCAACATGCTCGGTACGCTGCTGCGCGGTCGCGACCCGGGTGCGGGCCGGATGCTCGTGGTCACCGATGGTCGGTTCCACACGGGTCTGCGCAGTCTGCTCGCCGGCGGGTTCGGTCCGCGGGCGTTGCGGCCGGTGACCCACTCCATCACGCGGGCCACCCGCGAACTCCTTCGTGGCCTGGTGGAGCGCGGCGGCGGGGACTTCGTCGCCGAGGTCGCCGCGCAGGTGCCCCTTCAGGCGATCTGCGAACTGCTCGGCGTACCCGAGGTGGACCGGCCGCGCGTCCTGGAGTTGACCGGAGCGGCGATGCTCGGCGAGTCCGCCGACCAGGCGGGGATGGAGGCCCGCATCGCGCAGAGCGACATCCTGCTCTACTACACCCGGCTGGCCGCCGCGCGCCGCGACGCACCCGCCGACGACGTCATCAGCCTGCTGGTCGGCGGCACCGTCGACGATCGCCCACTGACCGACGAGGAGGTGCTGCTGAACTGCTACAACCTCGTCATCGGCGGGGACGAGACGGCCCGGCTCGCCCTCGCGGGCGGACTGCTGGCCCTTGCCACACACGACGATCAGTGGGTACGGCTGATGACGGACCCGGCCCTCGTCGACAGTGGCACCGAGGAGATCCTGCGCTGGACCACACCTGCCGCGCACGTGGGCCGTACCGTGACTGCCGGCACCGAACTGTGCGGCCGGGCGCTGTCCGAGGGCGACGTGGTGACACTGTGGATGGTGTCGGCGAACCGCGACGAGGAGGTCTTTCCCGCCCCGGACACCTTCGACCTGGCGCGGCGGCCCAACCGTCATCTGACCTTCGGGTACGGCCCGCACTTCTGCCTGGGCGCCCAGTTGGCCCGCGAGGAGATCCGTGCCCTCCTCGCCGAACTGCGGTCGACAGTGCGGACCGTCGAGGTGACCGGGCCGGTCCGGCGGCTGCCGTCGAACTTCATCAGCGGACTGAGCACCCTGCCTGTCGCCCTGACACCTCGGTGAGGTCACGCCCCGGCGGGTGCCGTGCTAGCGCTGCTGCTTCGCCTGCTTCGCGGCACCCCAGAGCGAGCCGGGGTTGACCCGTCGCGGATGCCTGTCGAGCATCGCGCGGTACAACTCGTCGGCGGTCGCGGTGTCGGCGTCGAGCTCGTCGAACTCGCGGAGGTAGGCGGCCGTCTCGGCGAGGATCCGTGGGTCGTCGGGCCGGTCGGGGTTCTTGTGCCCGGCCACCACGGCGGCCGGGTCGAGTCCACCGAGCCGGTCGAGCGTCGCCGCCCACTCCCGACGTGTCGCGGCGGTGGTCTCCGACAGGTACGGATGGGTGTCGTTGTAGGCGACGTCACCCGCCACGACCAGCCGCAGGCCCGGCACCCAGACGACAGTGCTTCCCGCCGTGTCGCTGAAGCCGGCCTGGAGAACCTCCAGCCGCTCCCCTTCGAGTTCGAGGTGGTCGTCGCCGAGCGGTTCGGGGATCGCCAGCCGGGCCGGGATCTGGCCGGGGAACAGGCGCTGCCAGAACGAGCTCACCATCTCGGGCCCCGTCTGGACCCGCGCCGCCGCCACCGTCGCCTCGGTTGCCACGGCGCGCACGCCGGGGAACGCCTGCGCCAACTGGCTCAGGCCGAAGAGGTGGTCGCCGTGGCCGTGGGTGACGTAGACGTGGGTCAGCCGGCGCCCGAACGACCGCACCCAGTTGATCAGCTGCTCGTTCTGTTCCACGGTGACGAACGTGTCGACGAGCACCGCGTCCTCGTCTCCCATCAGGAGCGTGGCGGTGTTGGTGACCCAGAAGAGGTCCTGGGGGCCGTACGGCAGGTCCCGGGTCAGGCTCGGCCTGCGTACGTGGTGAACGGCGTAGCGCATCACAACTCCGTCCTGTCCGCGAACTGCCTCACGCCGCCGCGGCGCGTGTCTGCTCGTCGTCGGCGGCCATGGTGTCCTGCCGCAGGGGTTCCTCGCGCAGGATCGCGGCGTGCAGCCACGGATCCGGGATGGCGAAACCGTCGACGAGGGTGCGCATGTGCGGGCGTAGCTCCTTGAGCAGAGCGTTGACCACGCCCGTGATGGCCTTGGAACGGGCCGGTGTCAGACGGCCGTGCTCCAGGAACCAGCCCTTGTGGGCCTCGATGACGCTCAGCGCGTACAGGTCACAGACCCGGGACAGCAGCGCCCGGACCGCCGGGTCGGCGGTGTCCTCGATGCCGGCGACGAACGCCTCGAGGGTGATCCGGTCGATGTGCGCGGCGGCCAGGGTCAGGACGTGGTCCTGGACGTCGTTGAAGATGTCGAAGGGGCGGTCCTTCTTCGTGGTCGCGCCGCCCCGCAGGCGGCGGACCGCGCCGTCCAGGAGGTGCCTCTCGCGGTCCTCGAAGGCCTTGAGCTGCCAGCCGCGGTCGGTGACGGCGACCTCCTCGTCGCGACCGGGCACGGCGCTGATCAGCCGCTCGATGAGCGACCGCGCGGCGGTGCGTTCGAGCACCATCTCGCGGACCTGCTCGGCGACGAAGGAGGCGCGCCCCCAGCCGTCCAGCGAGCCGAACTCGTCCCGGTGGCCGGTGAGCAGCCCCTTGGCGACCAGCTGCAACAGCACCGTGTTGTCGCCCTCGAAGGTGGTGAAGACGTCGGTGTCGGCCTTGAGGCTGGGCAGCCGGTTCTCGGCCAGGTAGCCGGCGCCGCCGCACGCCTCGCGGCACATCTGGATGGTGCGTGTCGCGTGCCAGGTCTGCGCGGCCTTGAGACCTGCGGCCCGGGACTCCAGCTCCCGCTGCCGGTGTTCGTCGACCGGCCCGTCGCCGCCCTGCACCTCGCTGAGCGCGGCGACCAGCTCGGTCTGGGCGAAGTGCAGCGCGTACGTGGTGGCCAGCGCGGGCAGCAGCTTGCGCTGGTGGGCCAGATAGTCGTTGAGCAGCACCTCGCGCTCCGCGTCGGGCGTGCCGAACTGGCGCCGGATGTCGCCGTAGCGCACCGCGATGGTCAGCGCCGACTTCGTGGCCGCCGACGCGGCGCCGCCCACGCTCACCCGGCCGCGGACCAGGGTGCCGAGCATGGTGAAGAAGCGCCGGGAGTCGTTCTCGACCGGGCTGGCGTACGTCCCGTCCTCGGCGACCTGACCGTAACGGTCCAGCAGCATGTCCCTCGGCACCTGCACGTGGTCGAAGGTGAGCCGCCCGTTGTCCACGCCGAGCAGGCCGGCCTTGGGCCCGGCGTCGCCGATGCTCACGCCGGGCATCGGGTTGCCCTGCGCGTCGCGGATCGGCACCAACCACGCGTGTACGCCGTGCCGCTCACCGTTCGTGATCAGCTGCGCGAAGACGACAGCCATCCGTCCGTCGCGGGCGGCGTTGCCGATGTAGTCCTTGCGGGCCGCCTCGTGCGGGGTGTGCAGGTCGAAGGTCTGCGTCTGCGGGTCGTACGTGCAGGTGGTGCGCAGCTGCTGGACATCCGAGCCGTGCCCGGTCTCGGTCATGGCGAAACAGCCGAAGATCTTGCCCGAGACGATGTCCCGGAGGTACGCGTCGTGGTGCCGGCGGGTGCCCAGGGCCGCGACCGCGCCGCCGAACAGGCCCCACTGCACGCCCGCCTTGACCATCAGCGACAGGTCGACCTGCGCCAACATCTCGCTGGCGATGATCGAGCCACCGATGTCGGAGCTGCCGCCGTACTCGGCGGGGAAGGCGGACGCCATTCCCAGCTCGGCGGGGAGTTCGCCGAGCAGTCGGGTGATCCGCTCGCGTGCCTGGTCACCGGTCTCGCCGTACACCGGGAGGAAGCGCTCGTCGAGGTGCTCCCGGTGCGCGTTGCGCACCTTGGCCCACGGTCCGTCGAGTACGTCCTGAAGGCCTGCGAGATCGATACGGTCAGACGCGTGATCGGGCATGGTCACCCCTCCGGATGGCGGACATTTGGGTGCAGTCTGGACCCGATCAACAGTACGGCCCCCAACCGTGGTCCTGTCGGGCAGACCGCGGTGAAACGGGACACCATCGCCGCCCGTCCCCGGTCCGTCGGTGCGGGGCGGCCGGCCGGGGACGTCACCCGAGCGGCAGCACCGCGACCCCCTGCATCTCGATCAGCAGGTACGGGTGGGGCAGTTGGTGCACGGCCACGGTGGTGCGCGTCGGCCCCGTCTCGTCGAAGAACTCGCCGTACACGGCGTTGTAGCCACCGAAGTCGTTCATGCTGACCAGGTACGTGGTGACCTGCACCAGATCGGACAGGTCCGCGCCGACGTCGCGCAGGATGTCGCGCATGTTCTCGATCACGGCGCGGGTCTGCACGGCGATGTCCAGCGACGCGGTGCCCAGCGCGTCCACAGTCGCACCGGCGATCGTGTTGTCGGGGCGGCGGCTGCTCGTACCGGAGACGAAGACCAAACCGCCCGCGACCTTGACATGCGGGAACCGGCCGCGCGGGACGGCCTTGCCGGTGACGGTCCGGGCCCCGCTCATGCCGACGCCCGCAGCGACGCCGTGCCGATCTGCTCGACGGTGACCCGCACGTGCGCGCCCGGCGTCAGCGGCACAGCGGCGGTCGCCGCGCCAGCCAGCAGCACCCAGCCGTCCCGCAGTTCCCCGGCGAGACGGGCCGCCTCGGGCAGGGCGCGACGCGGGTCGCCGAGTATCGCCGCCGTCGAGCCGACCTGCGCGACCCGGCCGTCGACCTCCAGCAGTACGCCGAGGTTGTCGACACCGTCCGGCACCGGCCGCCACGGCCCGACGACGAAGCCCGACGCGGACGTGTTGTCGGCGATCACCTCCGGCAGGGTGAACCGGAAGTCCAGGTAGCGGGAGTCGATGAGTTCGATGGCGGGAGCGACCGCGACGATCGCACCGCCCTCGACGAGGAACGCGACCTCCGGCTCGACCTTCGGATGGATGCGCTCGGACAGGCTCACCGTGCCGCCGTCCGGTACGTGCATGGCGTCGGTGAGCCGGCCCCAGATCACCTCGTCGACGCCCATCTGTGCCATCTTGGCGCGGCTGGTCAGGCCCAGCTTGAGCCCGACCACCGTCTCGCCGCGGTCCAGCCGCCGCGCCACCAGGGCCTCCTGCACCGAGTACGCGGTGGCCACGTCGAGGCCGGCGTCGGCCCCGAACTGCGCCACCGCCGTCCGCGACACGGCGGCCTCGTCGAGACGGCCGGCGAGGGTGTCGATCACTGGATGTCCTTCCCGGCGTCCCGGACCAGGTCCAGCGCCACGTCGACGATCATGTCCTCCTGGCCGCCCACCATCCGGCGGCGGCCCAGCTCCAGCAGAATCGTGCGCACGTCCACCCCGTAACGGTCGGCCGCGCTCTCGGCGTGCCGCAGGAACGACGAGTAGACCCCGGCGAAGCCCAGCGACAGCGTCTCCCGGTCCACCCGTACCGGCCGGTCCTGCAACGGGCGCACCAGGTCCTCGGCGGCGTCCATCAGCGCGAACACGTCACAGCCGTGCGGCCAGCCGTTCAGCTCGGCCACCGCGACGAACACCTCGAGCGGCGCGTTGCCCGCCCCGGCACCCATCCCGGCCAGGGAGGCGTCCACCCGGCGCACCCCGTGCTCGACCGCGACGAGACTGTTCGCCACCCCGAGCGACAGGTTGTGGTGCGCGTGGATGCCGATCTCCGTCCCGGGGTCGAGCACCTGCCGGTACGCGTCCGCCCGCTGCGCCACGTCCGTCATGGTGAGCCGGCCACCGGAGTCGGTGATGTAGACGCAGTGCGCCCCGTACGACTCCATGAGTTTCGCCTGCCGCGCCAGGGTGACCGGGTCGGCCATGTGCGACATCATCAGGAACCCGGCGACGTCCATGCCGTTCTCCCGGGCCCACGCGATGTGCTGAGCGGAGATGTCCGCCTCGGTGCAGTGCGTCGCCACCCGCACGCTCGTGACGCCGAGATCGCGGGCGGCCCGAAGATCGGCGATCGTGCCGATGCCGGGCAGCAGCAGCGTCGTCAGCTTCGCGCGGGTCAGCACCGACGCGGCCGCGCTGATCCAGTCGGCGTCGGTCGCCGCGCCGTGGCCGTAGTTGACGCTGGACCCGGCGAGGCCGTCGCCGTGCGCCACCTCGATCGCCGCCACCCCTGCGGCGTCCAGCGCCGCCGCGATCTCGGTGACCTGACCGACCGTGTAACGGTGCCCGATGGCGTGCATGCCGTCGCGCAGTGTGACGTCCTGGATGTAGAGGTCGGTCACGACGAGACCATCCGTTCGGCGGTGCGCAGCGCGGCGCTGGTCATGATGTCGAGGTTGCCGGCGTACGCGGGCAGGTAGTGACCGGCACCGGAAACCTCCAGGAACACGGAGACCTGCACGCCGGAGAAGTGCCCGCCGAGCGCCGGCACGTGCGCGTCGACCTCGGTGAACTGCACCTCCTGCTTGAGCCGGTAACCGGGCACGTACTGCCGCACCGCGGCCGCCATCGCCTCCACCGACGCGGCGATCGCCGCCCGGTCGGCGTCCGCGTCCGGGCACAGGCAGTAGACGGTGTCGCGCATCAGCAACGGCGGCTCCGCCGGGTTCAGTACGATCACCGCCTTTCCGCGGCCGGCCCCGCCGACCACCTCGATGGCGCGGGCCGTCGTCTCGGTGAACTCGTCGATGTTGGCGCGGGTGCCGGGCCCCGCCGAGCGGGAGGCGATCGAGGCCACGATCTCGCCGTACGCCACGGGCGTGACCGCCGCGACGGCCGCGACGATCGGCACGGTCGCCTGCCCGCCGCAGGTGACCATGTTGACGTTGCGCTCACCCAGGTGGGCGTCGAGGTTCACCGGGGGTACGACGTACGGGCCGATCGCGGCCGGTGTCAGGTCGACCACCCGCGTGCCGTGCCGGCGCAGCACCGCGTCGTTGTGCCGGTGCGCGCCCGCGCTCGTCGCGTCGAAGACGATGCCGACGTCCGCGAACTCCGGCATCGCGACGAGCCCGTCGACACCCCCCGCGGTGGTGGCCACGCCGAGCCGGCGGGCCCGGGCCAGGCCGTCGGAGTTCGGATCGATGCCGGCCATCGCCACCATCCGCAGCGACTCCGACAGCCGCAACACTTTGATCATCAGGTCGGTGCCGATGTTGCCGGAACCGATCACCGCCACGCCGGTGCTCATGCGTCGCCCTTCGAGAAGCAGGCCCGGACGCTGCCCAGGCCGGAGATCCGGGCCTCGTACGCGGCGCCCGGGGTGACCGCCACCATCGGCCCGAGCGCGCCGGACAACACGGTGTCCCCGGCG
Source organism: Micromonospora sp. NPDC047521 (assembly GCF_055587305.1). Taxonomy (NCBI): domain Bacteria; kingdom Bacillati; phylum Actinomycetota; class Actinomycetes; order Micromonosporales; family Micromonosporaceae; genus Micromonospora; species Micromonospora sp. NPDC047521. Next base: position 167,633 of record NZ_JBVJGN010000008.1, read on the forward strand.
CGCAGCGGACGACCGTTCGCGGCGAGCGTCGCCGCCAGCCAGGCGACGGCGTGCAGCGGGTTGCCGAGGCAGGCCGCCCCCGCCCCGACGGAGACCGGCTCGCCGGCGTGCTCCAGCACGGCCCCACACAGCCGCAGGTCGACGTCGCGCACCCGGCGCGGGGTGGTGCCGAGCACGTACCGGCCGCTGGACGCGTTGTCCGCAACCGTGTCCACGATGGAGATGTCCCAGCCGGCGATCCTCGAATCGACGATCTCGATGGCGGGCAGCAGGTGATCGGTGGCCCGCACCACGTCGGCGACGGTGACCTGCTCGTCGGGGATGTCGCGCCCGAGGACGAACGCGACCTCCGCCTCGACGCGCGGTTGCAGCAGGTTTCGCGGGTCGATCTCGGCGCCGTCGGGGACGGCCATGTCGCCGAAGAGGACGCCGAAGTCGGGCTGGAAGACACCGAACGACTCCTGCACCACCCGCGACGTCAGACCCACCTTCGCCCCGACCAGCCGGCGGCCCCCGGCGAGCCAGGATTCGACCTGCGCCTGCTGCACGGCGTACGCGGCAGTCAGGTCCCCGGCCGGCAGCAGGTCGTCGCGCAGCGGCTTGCGGGCGACCCCTGTGGCGTACGCGTCCCGCAGTGCAGCGGCCGCGCCGTCGATGTCGGCGCTCATCCGAGGTCCACGCAGACGTTCGTGAGTTCGGAGTAGAAGTGCAGCGAGTGCACGCCGCCCTCACGGCCCACGCCGGACGCCTTCACCCCACCGAACGGGGTGCGCAGGTCCCGCAGGAACCACGTGTTCACCCACACCAGGCCGGCGTCGAGTCGCGCCCCGGCCCGGTGCGCGCGGCCCACGTCACGGGTCCACACGGTGGCGGCCAGGCCGTACTCGCTGTCGTTGGCAAGCGCGAACGCCTCGTCCTCCTCGTCGAAGGGCGCGATGTGGCAGACCGGTCCGAAGATCTCCTCGCGGACCGTGCGGGCGTCCTGCCCGAGCCCGGTCAGGACCGTGGGCTGCACGTACGCGCCGCCGTCGCGGTCGTCGCCGAACGCGGGCACGCCGCCGCCGGCGAGCACCGTGGCACCCTCGGTGCGGGCCAGGTCGTAGTGGCCGAGCACCTTCTCCCGGTGTTTGCCGGAGATCAGGGGCATCGTCATCGTCGCGGCCTCCGACGGCCAGCCGTACGCCAGCTCCCCGGCACGCTTGGCCAGCCGGGCCGCGAACTCGTCGAATACCGGCCGCTGTACGTACAGCCGCTCGGTGCACAGGCACACCTGGCCGCCGTTGGTGAAGCTGGACCGCACGGAGCCTTCGACTGCCGCGTCCAGGTCGGCGTCGGCGAAGACCAGCCCGGCGTTCTTGCCGCCCAACTCGAAGGAGACGGCCTTCACGCCGTCCGCGGCGGAGCGCATGATGGCCGAGCCGGTCGCGGATTCGCCGGTGAAGGTGATCGCGTCCACGCCTGGGTGGCGGGTGAGCAACTCGCCCGCCGAACCGGGGCCGAAGCCGTGCACCAGGTTGAACACGCCGTCGGGCACACCGGCCGCGGCCATCACCTCGGCCAGAACGGTCGCCGACGACGGTGTCTCCTCGCTGGGCTTGACGACCACCGCGTTGCCGCACGCCAGCGCGGGCGCCACCTTCCAGGTCAGCAACAGCAGCGGCAGGTTCCACGGGACGATGATCGCCACCACGCCTACCGGCTTGCGGACCGCGTAGTTCAGCGCCCGCCCGCCACCCGCCGTGACAGTCGTGAAGGACTCCGTCGGAGTGGACGTGATGATGTCGGCGAACGCCCGGAAGTTCGCGGCACCGCGCGGGATGTCCAGCGTGCGGGCCTGCGTCACCGACTTTCCGGTGTCCGCGACCTCGGCGGCGACGAGGTCGTCGAAGCGGCGCTCCAACTCGTCGGCGACGCGGCGGAGCACGACGGCCCGCTCGCCCTCGCCCATCGCGCCCCACGGCCCGCGCAGCGCGGCCCGGGCGGCGTCCACGGCGGCATCCACGGTGGACGCGTCGGCTTCGGCGACGTGCAGGATCGTCTCGCCGGTCACCGGTGACACCTTCGCGAACGGGGTGCCGCCGGTGACGAATTCGCCGCCGACGTAGTTCGGCAGCAGCAGATCTCCGCTCGGGCGGCCGTCGATCAGGCCGCTCGGCCAGCGGGTGGTACGCCCGGATGTCATGGGCAACGCCTCTCGGTCCCTATCGTTTGGTCGCGGAGTCGGCGACGAGCGCCACGACGGCCGCGTCAGCCGTCGGCTCGCCCGTGGCCGCGGCGGCCGCCTCGTCGGTGGCGACCAGCACGACGGTGCCGACGCCCACGTTCAGCGGGTCGATCGCGACGAGGTCGGGTCCGTCGCCGCGGGGCCGGACCAGCACCAGCCGGCGGCCCTGCAGCGACGGCAGGATCTTGTCCGGCCAGACTTTCGCGACGACCTCACCGAGGAGCATCAGCCCTCTCCCCGCATGCTCGCCATGACCTCGCGGATCCGGGCGGCCTCCGGATCCTCCAGCAGCGCGGCCGTGGTGGGGTGCGGCTTGGGGTAGACCTGCGAGCTGCGCAGGTCGCCGTGCGCCCGGACGGCGGCCTCGCCCGCGGCGACGGCCTGCCGGACGGCAGCGAGGCTGCCCTGCACGGCGACGGCCAGGTAGCCGCTGGTCACCCGCTCCACCGCGACGCAACGGACGTCCGCAGTTTTGATCATGGCTTCGATTCCGGCGGACAGGGCCACGACGCCCCGGGTCTCGACGATGCCGATGGCGATGTCAGAAGGCATGTTCTGTTCTCCTTACCGGATCAGTTGCCGACGAGGCGGGGGTCCACGGCGAGCGCCGACACCGCGTCGCAGGGGCTGGCGAAGACGATTGAGTGCACCGTTCGGCTCTTGGCCTTGGCGGTTGCCTCGCCGATGTCGACGGCCTCCTCGACGGTGGCCAGGTCGCCGCGCAGCGCGACGGCGACGATGCCGCCGCCCAGACGGACGACGCGGGTCACCTCGACCTCGGTGGCCTTCACCATCGCGTCGACCGCGTCGAAGATGGCGGTGTAGCCCTCGGCCTCGACGAAGCCGGCAGCCATGTTCCGCATGAGTTCTCCTTCTCCAGTGTTCAGGGCAAATTCCAGGACAGGACGGCGCCGCCGGTGCCCCAGAGCGGTCCGTACGCGTGCAACTGCGCCGGACCGGCAGCCGCCCCGGCGCCGGCGGCGAACGCCAGCGCGCGGAACTGGCTGTCGGCCTGCGCCTGGCGGGCGAAGTCCTCACGGATCTTCAGCACCTCGTCGACCTTGCCGGCGGTCAGCAGGTCCAGCACCCGCCGGTTCCAGCGGTCGTGCGCGGGGTCGCCGATGTGGTCCTCGTGCGGCTCGATCCACTGCTGGATCAGGCCTGACGACATGCCGGTGACCACGACGACGGCGGCGCGTACGCCAGCCTCGCGGGCCGCGGCGGCGCCCGCCGCGCCGACGTCGGCGAGCGTCTGCGCATCGGCGTAGAGGTTGCACGACACCTGCGACCAGCGAAGCTCGCGGTCCGGGTCGAGCAGCGCCGAGGTGATGATGGTGCCGGTGTCGATCGGGAACCCGTCGTAGCGGGTACGCCGGGCCTGCATGCCGCCCTTCTGCACGTGATCGGCCCACCGCTCGGTGAACGGCACGTCGAAGCGCAGGTCGTAGCGGAGCAGGCCGTAGTCGTAGGCGTACCAGTTCTCGTCGACGTGCTCGCCGCGCGGGTTCGGGTCGCACTGGAACTGGTGGCCCAGGACGGTGAACCACTGCGTGGACAGCAGCAGCACCACGTCGGGCTTGAGGCGGCGCAGCCGGTCGCCGACGTCGCGGGCGGCGCCGGCCAGGTCGGCCCAGCACTGGGCGGGCTTCTCCGCCAGCAGGTGCGGCATGCCGGGCAGCAGCGCACCGGCGACGATCCCGGTGTCAGCCACGGTGTCCTCCCTTGGGGGTCCACTCGACTACCGCGTTGCCGGTGCCGATGATCGTGCCGTAGCCCAGGACGTCACCGGGCACCTTCGGCCAGCCCATCGCGGCCAGCATCCACGTGAGGCTGCCCGCCTTGGTCTCCGACGAGGTCGCCTCGATGTGTTCGCTGATCAGCTCCCGCAGCGGCGCGGTCGGGCCGCGGCGCATCGCCTCCAGCAACTTCATGTCCCAGCGGTACTGGTGGTTGTTGTACGGGTGCTCGCGCTCCATGTCCTCCGGCAGGTCCGGCTCCTCGTGCCAGTGCAGGTGCGACAGCGAGTTGGAGGCCAGCAGCACGGCGCGGCGCCCGGTGCGCTCGACGGCCCGGCGGGTCGCCTCACCCAGCACCTCCATCTCCTCCAGCGACGCGTCGGAGTAGAAGTACGGGTTGTTGTTTGCCGACAGCGACACCACCGGGATGTCCCAGGCCGGGTTGACCAGGTGCAGCGCGCCGATGGTGGCGTAGTCCACACGTACCCGTGGGTCGCGCAGTTTGCGGGTGACCAGGCCCAGGTCGCTGGCCTCGTCGGCGATGGCCTCACCCAGCTCCACGTCGGAGCGGAAGTCGTAGGAGTAGCGGAACAGGTGCGGGAAGATCGGCTCGACGGAGACGCCACGCGGGTTGGGCACGCAGTTCACGTGGTGGCCGACCATCGTGATCCAGTGCGGGGCGTGCACGATCAGCACGTCCGGGCGGTGCACCTCGCGGATGCGCTGCCGCAGCCGCTCGTACGCCCAGCGCAGCACCTCCCACCCACCGGTGGAGCGTGGCTCGTTCTGCGGCGGGTTCTCGGCGTAGATCAGGTGTGGTGGATGCGGGCTGAGCACACCCGCGACGATGCCGGCGCGGGCGGACGGCACCTCCGGCAGCCGGTCCGCGCTGTCGGTGCGGTGGGCACCGCCCGTGCGGGCGGGCGCCACGGGAACCCGGAAGACTCTGCTCATGCCTGTCCCTCCCCGGTCGTGCCCCGGTCGGCCAGCACCCGCACGAACGTGCGCTCGTCGGGTTCGGCGCCGAGGATCTGCAGCCCGTCGTCGTCGAGGGCCAGTTGGTCGTCGGCCAGGCCGGCGTCGTGCCGGACCCAGGCCCGCAGGGGTGCGGGGTGCGCGCCGTGGATCTCCACGAGGGCGCCCTCGGCCAGGCCGGTGCCGGGGGCCACGTAGGCGAGCCGCTGCCGGCCGCGCTCCCCGGCGTACGGCCTGCGGTCGCTCGTGGTGACGCGCAGCCACCGCCGCTCCCCGCGCATCTCCCGCCGGGCCGCCGCGGTCGCGGCGGTGTCGACGCGGCCGTCGTCGTCGAGCCGCAGGCCGTAGCGGCGCTCGGCCTCGGCGGCGCTGAGGTATCCCTGCGCGACGTCGTCGGCGACGTCTGCGGGTTCCCGGTCGAGCGGGTCACCCCAGCCTCCACCGCCCGCGGACTCCATGACGAGGACGTCACCGGCGCGCATCGGGAAGCCGGCGACCTTGCCGGGGGTCTCGAAGTCGACACGCTCGCCGCTCGCGCGGACCACGAACGTGACGGTGGGGGCACCGGGGCCGCCGTGGTGCAGACCGTACGGCGGCACAGTGGTGCGGTCGGTCTGTACGGAGTAGGCGCCGGTGCTGGCGAGCAGTCGGGTTTCGCGTCGGCTGCCGAGTCCGCCTCGGCGTACTCCGTCGCCGCACGAGCCGAGGCGCAGCTCGGACGCGTCGACGAGGATGGGGATCTCGGTCTCCAGCCGTTCGACGGACTGGATTGTGGAGATGTCCCCGAGGTCGACGGGGTTCATCGCGCTCGGCCCGTCGGATTCGAGGAACCCGCCGTTGCCGCCGGCCGGGTAGTCGTAGTACAGGTAGGGCCGGCCGGTGCGCTGGTCCACGCCACCGATGAGGTTCTGGAAGGTGGTTCCGAACTGGTCGGCCGCGATGAGGTCTGGCGCGACCTGGCTCAGCGCGGCCATGACGGCGGAGATGACGCGCTTGCGCACCTCGCTGTGGGCGTTGGCGGGCGCCGGATAGGCGACGTGTACGACGGTGCCCGGCTCGGTGTGCACCCGCAGCGGACGGAAGGCGCCGTGGTTGACCAGGCCGCCGGGGTCGAGCGCGCTCTTGACGGCGATGAAGACGCCAGCGACGGTCATGGCATGCGACGAGTTGACGACTGCCGCGACCTGTGTGGACGATCCGCGGAAGTCGGCGTCGATCTCGTCGCCGTCGACAGTGAGCACGCAGCGCACCAGCGCGGGGTCGTACCGACCGTCGGTGTAGAGGTCGAGGTAGTCCTCGTAGCGGTAGACGCCGTCGGGCAACTCGCGGATGCGGTCGCGCAGCCGCTGCTCCGTGCGGTCCATGTTGGCGGCGACGCTGTCGAGCAGGAGTTCGGCACCGTAGCGTCCGACGAGTTCGCGCAGTCGCCGCTCGGCGGTGTGGCAGGCGGCGATGCAGCTCTCCAGGTCGCCGCGCCGTTCGTCGGCCATCCGCACGTTGGCGAAGAGGATGGCGTACGCGGCGGCGTTGGGGCGCCCCTGCTCGATCAGTTTGATCGGCGGGATGCGCAGGCCCTCCTGGAGGATCTCGGTGGCCTGCCCGGAGACGCTGCCGGGGGTCATCCCGCCGATGTCGGCCCAGTGCATGCGCACACAGGGGAAGAGGAACAGTTCGCCGTCGACGAAGACCGGGGTGATCAGGGTGACGTCGTTGAGGTGGCTGCCGCCCCGGTACGGGTCGTTGACGATGTACAGGTCGCCGGGGCGCATCTCGTCGGCGAAGTCCGCGAAGATCTCGGCGACGGAGGCCGGCATGGCGATGACGTGCCCGGGCATGTCGCGCCCCTGGGCGACCATCTGGCCCTTGGGGTCGAACAGTGCGCAGGAGAAGTCCTGCGCGTCGGCGATGACGGGGGAGTGCGCGGTGCGGAAGATCGTCTGGCGCATCTCGCGCACGATCGAGATCAGACCCTCGGTGACGATCTCGAGGTCGATCGGGTTCAACGTCTTGGTCATGCGACGCCTCATGTGTTCCGGCTCGTTGTGCCGAGCGGTTCGGCCTTGACCTCACGTGGACCATAATGTGGTCCGTGGTTTATATTGTGAAACACTATCAACCGAGAAAGTGGGAAGCAAGATGTCGCAGGCCGCAGAACCCTCTTCAGCTGCGGAGGAACCCGTCACCCGGGAGTCCGGCACCCAGGCGCTCGACCGCGCCCTCAGCGTGCTGCTGGCCTTCCGCGGCGGCAGCGTCGAACGCAAGGTGAGCGACGTCAGCCGTGAACTCGGGCTGCACAAGTCGACAGCCAGCCGGCTGTTCCGGGCCCTCGCCGACACCGGCTTCCTGCAACGCAACGACGAGACCGGCGCCTACCGGCTCGGCGTCACCGTCTTCGAGCTGGGCGCCTGTTTCCTCGCCGGGCTCGACATGCACGCCCTGGCCCGGCCGTTGCTGCACCAACTCGCCCAGGACGAGGGCGAGTCGGTGAACCTGTCCATCCGCGACGGCTCGGACGCCCTGTCGATCTACATCGAGCACGGCACGCGCAACGTGCAGCTCGTCTCCCGCCTCGGCCGACGCATCCCCCTGTGGTGCAGCGCGGCCGGCAAGGCCCTGCTGGTCGACCTCGACGACGAGCAGATCCGGGCCATGTTCGCCGGCACCCGGTTCACGCCGCTGACCCGGAACACCATCACCGACCTCGACACGTTCGCCAAGCGGATGCACCAGGTCCGTGAGCAGGGGTGGGCACTCAACGACGAGGAGAGCGAGGAGGGCCTGCGCGTCGTCGCCGCGCCCGTACGCGACCGGCTCGGCCACGTCACCGCCGCGATCAGCGTCTCGGGGCCGATCTTCCGCCTCGACGAGGCCCGCGTCGCCGAGCTGGCCGCCGCCGCCGTCCGCACCGCTGACGAACTGTCGCGTCAGATGGGCCACGGCGTCGGCGCGATCTGGGGGGACTGACCGGCTCAGAAGTGTTCCTGCACGGCGTCGGGGTGCACCCGCACGTGCAGCAGGGCAGGGCCGGTGACCGGCAGCACCGCGTCGAACGCGGCGTCGGCACCGGCCTCGTCCGTCACCGTCCAGGCAGGCACACCCAGTGCCCGCGCCACCGCGGCGAGGTCGCGCTCGGGAAAACGGGCAAGCGACGGATCCACCCCCCGTGGTCGCAGCTTGCGCACCTCCGCGCCGTACGCGGCGTCGTCCAGAACGATCAGCAGTACCGCGGCACCCGTGCGGGCGAGCGTGTCCAGCTCACCGAGCCCGGTGAGCAGACTCCCGTCACCCTCGAACGCCACCACCGGCCGGTCCGGGCGGCCCACCGCGGCGCCCACCGCGAACGGCAGCCCCACGCCGATGCTGCCGAAGTCCCACGGGGCGATCAGCGCCCGGTCTGTCGCGGGTGAATCCAGTAGCAGGTTCGGCCAGCCGCCGAAATGCCCGACCCCCACCACTGTGGTGCGGCGCGCCGGCAGCCGCCTGGCGCACACCCGCAGGAACGCCCGCGGGTCGATCCGGTCCGCCGCCCGCAAGGGGACCAGACCGGCGAACGGGTCGGCCGCCGCCACCTCCCGCGCCAGCTCCGCGGAACGCCACTGGGGCCGCTGGACCGGCGGCAGTGCCGTCGAGACCGCCGCCGCCACCGCCGCCGCCTCGCCCACCACGCCGGCGTCCACCGGCCAGCGCGCACCCAGCGCCGCCCCGTCGGTGTCGACGCACACCACCTCGGCCCGGGCGAACAACCGGCCGTGATCCGCCGTCCACCGGTTCAGCCCGGCACCGAACGCCAGCACCAGATCCGCCTCGCCCAGCACCCGCCGGGTCAGCGGCCGGGCCAGTCCACCCGCCACCCCCAGGCAGTACGGGTGGTCCGCGAAGAGGCCCGCGCCCATGAGCGTGGTGGCCAGCACCGCTCCGCTGCGATCCGCCAACTCCCGTACCGCCGCCTCGGCTCCCTGCGCGCCCCGACCGGCCAGCACCACCGGGCGCTGCGCGCTCCGCAGCCGCTGCGCGAGCATCGCCACGTCGTTCGGGTGCGGCGCCAGCGGCGCCGGCGGGCGCGGCTCGGCCACCGCGACGGGCGGCGGCACGTCATCCGCGACGTCCTCGTCCTGCAGGTCCATCGGCACATTGAGCACCACCGGCCCACTTGTGGTGCGGGCCAGCCGGAACGCCGCCGCGACGTCACGGACCGCCCCCGCCGCGTCCACCACCGGCACCATGTGGCCCGCTGTCGCCAGGGCGAACGGCTGCTGCGGGAAGTTCTGCACGTGCCCCGGATCCCCGGGCGGCGTGTCGCCCGCCACCAGCACCAGCGGGGTACGCGCCTGGCGGGCGATCGTCAGCGCCGCACCCGCCACAGCAAGCCCTGGCCCCTGGGTGACAGTTGCCACGGCGCACCGGCCTGTCGCGCGGGCGTACCCGTCGGCCATCATCACTGCGGCGTTCTCGTTGCGGGCCGCGACGAACCGCACCCCGTGCCGGCCGACCAGGTCGCTGACGAGGAACATGTTGGCGTCGCCGAGCAGGCCGAACACCGTGTCGACGCCGTGCGCGACGAGCGCGTCCGCCAGCAGCTGGTACACCTTCACCGTTGCCCGCCCTTCGGGTAGGGGCCGGCCGGCCGCAACGCGACGCTCAGCGCACCCAGGTAGGAGTCGTTCGCGGCGGCCTCGAACCGCGGTCCGGCCAGGCGCGCGGCCCGCTTCGTCATGGACCGGCCCACCGGCGAGACGGTAAGCAGCCGCTCGACCACCGCGTCACACGCCGCGCCCAGCTCGTCGGCCGGCACCGCCGCCGTGACCAGGTCGTGGCGCAGCATCTCCGCCGGGCCGATCCGCTCTCCCAGCAGCAGCCAGCGCTTCGCCCGGTCCGCCCCCACCAGGTCGGCGAGGATCGCCATGCCGCTCCACGTCAGCGGGATGCCGAAGGTGACCTCCGGAAACGTGAAGAAGCAGCTGTCCGCCGCGACGCGCAGGTCGGCGGCGAGCCCGAGCACCGCGCCGGAGCCGATCGCCGGGCCGTTGAACGCGGTCACCGTCGTCTGCTCCAACCGGTACCAGCGCTCCACCAGCTCGGCCGTGCGGCGCTGCACCTGCATGGTGGCGGCCGCGTCCAGACCGGCCAGCTCGTCCAGGTCGGTGCCAGCGCAGAACGCCGGCCCCGCGCCGGTGAGCACCACCACCTCCACCTCGGAGTCGCGTCCCACCTCGTGCAGCACGTCCTCGAACCGGGCCAGCATCGCCAGGTCGAAACTGTTGCGCCGGTGTGGGCGGTTCAGCGTGATCCGGGCCAGCCGGCCCGCCCGGTCGAGGAGCACTGGCGACGAGGCGGACGGTGCGCTGGTCATGGCGACTCCGAGGTGAGCAGGGCGCGGTCCACCAGGGCTGCGGCGTGACCGACGTACGACAGCGGGTCGAGCAGCCCGGCGACATCCTCGCCGGGCAGGGCGGCGGCGACCTGCGGGTCTGCGCGCAACACGTCAGCGAAGGGGCGGTCCTGCTCCAGGCTGTCGCGCACCACCCGCATCACCAGGTGGTGCGCCTCCTCGCGGCCCAGCGCGCCCGCCAGCCGCAGCATCACCGCCTCCGACAGCACCAGCCCGCCGGTGAGATCGAGGTTGGCGCGCATCCGGTCCGGATTCACGCCCAGGTCACCGAAGACCTCCACCAGGCGCTCCAGGACACCACCGATGAGGATGAAGCACTCCGGGAGCAGCTTCCACAGCGTCATGCCGACGCCCATGTCCCGGTCGTCCTGCGCCACCATCGTCTGCAGGGCCAGCGGCACCTGCGCGCGAAGCGTGCCGGCCGCCGCGATCACCGCCTCGCAGCGGATCGGGTTGCGCTTGTGCGGCATCGTGCTGCTGCCGACCTGGGTCGTGCGCTGCGGCTCGTACGCCTCGCCGACCTCGGTACGCCCCAGGAAGTACACCTCTCGGGCCAGCTTCTCGCCGCTGGACGCCACCATGCCCAGCACCATGAGGCACTCGGCGAACCGGTCCGAGGTGGCGTGCCACGGGGTGTCCGCCACGGCCAGGCCCAGGTCATCCGCGACGGTCCGCTCCAGCGCGAACGCCTGCGGCCCGTATCCCGCCATCGTGCCCGCCGCCCCGCCCATGCTGGTCACCAGCAGCCGGGCGCGCAGTTCCCGGAGCCGGTCCCGGTGGCGTTGCAGCTCGCTCTGCCACACCGCGCAGCGCAGCCCGAACGTGGTCGGCAGGGCCTGCTGGCCGTGCGTACGCGCCGGCATGGGTGTGCTGCGGTGCCGCAGCGCCAGCCGGCGCAGCAGCCGCACCAGCTCGTCGAGTTGGCGCCCGACGACGTCCAGGCCGGCGCGGGCACGCAGCACGAACCCGGTGTCCATCACGTCCTGGGTGGTGGCGCCCAGGTGCACGTAGCGTCCCGCGTCACCGGGGCAGGCGGCGGTCAGGGCGCGCACCAGCGGCACCAGCGGGTGGACGGTGTCCTCGGCGTCGGCGACGAGCGCCGCGGTGTCCAGCTTCTCCAGCCGTGCCGCCGCGGTGATCGCCTCCGCGGCCGCCCGGGGGATGATCCCGAGTGACGCCTGCCCGCGGGCCAGCGCGGCCTCCACGTCCAGCCAGGACTGCATGAGCTGCCTGTCGTTGAACACTCCACGCATCTCGGCGTTGCCGAAGAAGCTGGTGACGGTAAGCGAATCGAGGAAACACGACCCGAGCTGCATCAGTTCTCCCCCTCGAGGAGCGCCAGCGCGGCGCGCCGATCGACCTTGCCGGACGGCAGCAGGGGCAGTGCGGCGACCGCGCGTACCCGCGTGGGCTGCTTGTGTCGGGCGAGCCTCGCGGCGACGGCGGCGACGACGACCTCGGTGTCGAGCCGGGTGCCGGGCGCGGCGACAAGCAGTGCGCCGACCTCCTCGCCCCAGCGCGCCGACGGCACGCCGAGCACGCACGCCTGGCCGACGGCGGCGTCGTCGAGCAGCGCGGCCTCCACCTCGGCCGGGCTGACGTTCTCGCCGCCACGGATGATGAGCTCCTTGACCCGGCCGGTGAGCGTGAACACCCGCTCGGCGGTCATCGCGCCGAGGTCGCCGGTGCGCAGCCAGCCGTCGGTGGTCAGGGCGGCGGCGGTGGCGGCGGGGTCGTCGACGTAGCCGGACATGACCGACTCACCGCGCACCAGCAGCTCGCCCGCCTCGCCCGTCGGTACGGCGTCACCGGTGCCGGGCCGTACCACTGCCGCGTCGAGGCCGGGCACGATCCGGCCGACGGTCCGGCCGACCGGTGCGCAGCTGCCGTCGCCCGGGTCGACGCTGATCGTGGGACCTGCCTCGGTCTGACCGTAGACGACGGCCGTGCGGTCCAGGCCCAGCACGCGCACGGTGCGCTCGCGCAGCGCGGGCGGGCACGGCGCGCCGCCGAGGAAGCCGACGCGCAGCGACGACAGGTCCCACCGGCCGGGCTCGCCCTCGACCCGGTCGGCGAGCATCGTGGCCATTGTCGGTACGGCCTGGAGCACTGTGCAGCGGTGCCGCTCCACCAGGTCCAGCACGGTCTCCGAGCGGAACCGGCGCGTCGACACCCAGAGCGCCCCCGTGACCAGCGCGAGCACCGCGCCGCTGCTGAGCCCTGCGGCGTGCGCCAGCGGCAGCGGTGAGGCGAGGGTGTCGGACTGGCGCAGCCCGGCCGCCCGGGCCGTCCACTGCGCGTTGCGCACCAGGTTCCGGGCGCTGAGCGCCACCATCTTGGCCGGGCCGGTGGAGCCGGAGGTGAACTGGATGTTCAGCACGGCGTCGGCGTCACCTGCCGGTTCGGGCGGCGCCTCCGACCAGCCGGCCAACGTCGCCAGCGCGCCCCGGCCGCCGTCGTCGGCGAGCGCGTGGACACCGTCCGGCGCGTACGGCGAGCCGGCCAGGGCCGCTGCCGCGTCGGCGGTCGCGTCCCGGTCGCGGATCCGACCGGCCGCGAACAGCCGGCGGGGCCGGGCGCGGGCCACCGTCTCGGCCAACTCCGCGGCGGTGAGACCCGGGTGCAGGGTCACCAGAGTGGCACCGCGCCAGGCCGCCGCCGCGAGCAACGTCAGCCAGGCGAGGCTGTTCTCCGACCACACGGCGATCCGGTCACCGCGGCCGATCCCGTGGGCGGCCAGAACCGCGGCGCCCCGACCCGCCAGCTCGGCGAACTCGGCGTACGTGACCGGGTGGTCCAGCTCCGCGAACGCGTACAGCGGCCGGTCCGGGTGCCGGGCCGCCCCGTCGAGCAGGACGGCGTCGAGGGCGAGTGACGACATGGTCAGTCCCGGGTGAGCAGCAGGTTGCCGTGCTCGTCGGCGGCGCCGCGCCAGCCGGCCCCGACGACTGTCGTACTGCCGTTCTCGCGCACCACTGCCGGGCCGGTCACCGCGACACCGGGCGCCAGTTCGGCGCGTCGCCACACCACGGCGTCCACCCAGCCGTCCGGCCCGTACAGCCGGGTGTGGCCCGGTTGGGCCTCGTCGCCGGACGGCGCGGCGAAGCGCACCTCGGGGCTGGGCCCGAAGGCGGTCAGCCGGCAGTTGACGATCTCGACCGGGTGACCGGTGCGCACGTAGGCGTACCGCTCGGCGTACGCGTCGTGGAACGCCGACACCAGATCCTCGGCCGTGGCGGGCAGGTCGGCCACCGCGACCGCCAGGTCGTGGCTCTGTCCGCGGAAGCGCATTCCCACGGTCAGCGCGAACGAGACCTGGTCGGCCTCGACGCCGTCCTCCGCCTTGAGCTGTGCCCGGGCCGCGTCCTGCAACTCCGCGACGACCGCCCGTGCCGAGGCCAGCCCCGGCTCGTCGGCGGCCACCAGGACGGTACGGACGTAGTCGTGACGGGCGCGGGCCGTGACGAACCCCAGGGCCGAGAAGTTGCCAGGCACCGGCGGCACCAGCACCCGGCGGATGCCCAACTCGTCGGCGAGCGCGGTGGCGTGCATCGGCCCGGCCCCGCCGAACGGCATCAGCACGAAGTCGCGCGGGTCGTGCCCGCGTGCGACGGAGATCTCCTTGATCGCGCTGGTCATCTTGATGGTGGCCAGGCGCAGGATGCCGTGCGCCAGCTCCATGTCGTCAAGCCCGAGCTGCCCGGCGAGCGCCGTCGCGGCCTCCGCCGCCGGCGCGGGATCCAGCTGTACCTCACCGCCCAGGCTCTCCTGCGGGTCGAGGTGCCCGACCAGCAGGTGCGCGTCGGTGGTGGTCGGCTCGGTGCCGCCACGGCCGTAGCAGGCGGGGCCGGGCGTGGAACCGGCGCTGCGCGGCCCGATCCGCAGCTCGCCGCCGAGGTCGCGCCAGGCGATGGAACCACCGCCCGCCCCGATCGTGTTGATCTCCACCTGGAATGTCCTGTTCGGGTACCCGGCGATCGTCCCGTCGCTGGTCATCAGCGGCGCGCCGCCCTTGATCAGACAGACGTCGGTGCTGGTGCCGCCGATGTCGCAGGTGATCACGTTCGAGTATCCGGCCAGGCCCGCGACGTGGACGGCGGCTGCGACACCGCCCGCCGGCCCGGAGAGCGCCAGGTTGATCGGCAGGCGGCTGGCCTCGTCGGTGGAGACGACGCCTCCGCTGCTGGTCATGATGGACAGCGGCTGCACGTACCCGGCACCCGCCAGGGCGGTGCCGAGCCCGCGCAGGTAGTCGGCCACGGCGCCCCGGACGCTGGCGTTGAGCACGGTGGTGGCGAACCGTTCGTACTCGCCCTGCTCCGGTACGACGTCGGAGGAGACGGTGCAGACCAGGTTGGGGTGGCGTTCGGCGAGCCGCAGCGCCGCCGCCCGCTCGTGGGCGGGGTTGCGGTACGAGTGCAGCAGGCAGACCGCTACGGCTCCTGGCCCGGCGGCCGCCACCCGGTCCAGCACCTCGTCCAGGTGATCCGGGTCGAGTGGCTCGGTGACCTCGCCGTCGGCGGCGATCCGTTCCCGCAGGGCGTGCCGCAGCGAGCGGGGCGCCAGCGACGGACGTGCCGCCTCCTTGACGCTGTAGAGCCTCGGCCGATGCCCGAGGCCCATCTCCAACACGTCGCGGAAGCCGGCGGTGGTGACCACGCTTACCGGGTCGCCGGAGCCCTCCAACAGCGCGTTCGTCACACGCGTGGTGCCGTGCACGAACCGTTCCACCGCGTCCAGCGAGACGCCGAGCTTGGCCAGCCCCTCGAAGATCGCGACGGCGGGGTCGTGCGGCGTCGACAGGGTCTTCGCCTCGGCGAGCCGTGCGGTGGCCGGCTCGTAGACGATCACGTCGGTGAACGTGCCGCCGATGTCGACGCCGATGCAGAGCATGCGGGAGTGCCTTTCGTGGGAGGGGGACCGTGCGGCGGTGACGCCTGAGGGCGTCAGAAGGTGACGCCGTAGCGGCGCAGGGTGCCCCGCGCGACCGTCCGCAGGATCCAGTCGAAGAGGTAGCCGAGCAGGCCGAGGGCGAGGATGCCGACGAAGACCCACTCGGTCTTGGCGTAGTTGCGGGCGGTCCAGATCAGCGAGCCCAACCCGCTCTGCGCCGCGACGATCTCCGCCGAGACGATCGTCAGGAACGAGTTGCCCATGGCGAGCCGGGCACCTGTGACGACGTGCGGCACGGTGGACGGCAGCACCACCGACACGAGGCTGCGCAGCGGGGAGGCGCCCAGGGCGCGGGCCGCCCGCAGTCGCAGATCGTCGACGGCCAGCACCCCGGCCAGGGTGTTGAGCGCGACGATGAAGACGGTGGTGTAGAAGATCAGCGCGACCTTGGACGCCTCGCCCGGGCCGAGCCAGATGATCGCCAGCGTGACGAAGGCGATCGGCGGGACGAACCGGAAGAACTGGATGTACGGGTCGAGCATCAGTCGCAACCAGGGGATGCACCCCATGAGCAGCCCCACCGGCACGCCGATCACGACGCCGAGAGCCCAGCCGGTCAGGATGCGCGTCGACGAGGCACTGACCGAGTCCCACAGCGTGCCGTCACGGACCAGATCGACCGCGCCCTGCCAGGTCAGCATCGGCGACGGCAGGAAGAACGCTGTGTAGTTGCGGCTCACCAGGTCCCAGACGGCGATGCCGAGGGCCACGGAGAGCAGCGACAGCCCGATCCTGGTCAGTCGGGGCCGGGCGCTCGCCCGACGCGCCGGGCGGCGCGGCTCGACGGGGGTGGGCGCCGGGTCCGTACGCACGTCGACGGTCATCGTCTCGCCCCTTCCTGGTGGCCGGCCGGTCGGCCGTCGTGCCCGTCGTCGAGTCCCTGGGCCCGCAGGGTCCGGGCCACCTCCTCGCCGATGTCCTCACGCAGCTGCCGGAACAGGGCGGCGCTGGCCGGGTCGGTGAGGTCGCGGGGCCGGGGCAGATCGCAGGGGTACACGTTCTTGATGGCGGCGGCGGGGCCGGCCGTCATGGTGACGATGCGGTCGCTGAGCAGGATCGCCTCGCCGATGTCGTGGGTGACGAACAGGATGGTGGCGCCTGTGTCGCGCCAGATCCGATCCAGCTCGACCTGCATGACCAGCCGGGTCTGGGCGTCCAGGGCCCCGAACGGTTCGTCCATGAGGATGACGGAGGGCTCGTTGGCGAGCACCCGGGCGAGCTGGGCCCGCTGCCGCATGCCGCCGGAGAGCTGACTGGGAAACCTGTCGGCGCTGTGGCTGAGCCCGACCATCGCCAGGTAGCGGTCCTCGACGGCGGTGCGCTGTGTCTTCGGCATGCGCCGCATCCGGGGGCCGAACGCGACGTTCTGCCGGACGGTCAGCCAGGGGAACAGCGCCTCCGCGCTCTGGAACACCACGCCGCGCGCCACGTCCGGCCCACTGACCGGGGCGCCGCCGCAGGTGACCTCGCCGCCCGCCGGTGTGACGAACCCGGCGACCGCGTTGAGCAGCGTCGACTTGCCGCAGCCGCTGGGCCCGAGCAGGCAGACGAACTCGCCCGCCGCGATGTCGAGCGTCGCGCCGCGCACCGCGTCGAAGTCGCCGAAGCGGATGTCGACGTCCCGCAGGGAGACGGGGTCCCCGCCCCGGCCGGTCGAGGACGACCGGCCGGTGGGGATGGCCGTACGCGTGCCGTCGGAGGTCACACCAGGCCCCTGACCATCACCGTCGCAGGGTCCGCCGCCTTCTGCACGATCTTGCTGTCCTGCTGGAACTTGGCGATCTCGGCGTAGCGCTGCAGATCCTCGTCGGTGAAGTCGCGAACCTTGC
The DNA here is from genome assembly GCF_055587305.1 of Micromonospora sp. NPDC047521. Lineage (NCBI taxonomy): Bacteria > Bacillati > Actinomycetota > Actinomycetes > Micromonosporales > Micromonosporaceae > Micromonospora > Micromonospora sp. NPDC047521. Next base: position 184,739 of record NZ_JBVJGN010000008.1, read on the forward strand.
ACTCCACGCCCTCCAGGAGGGTCTGCGCCTCGGCCGCCGGGACCTTGATCGCCTTCTCGGTGACCGTGCCGGACTTCGCGGGATCGGCGGTGAGCTGCTCGCACGCCTTGCCGACGGTGTCGACGACCTTCTTGGCGGCGTCCTTGTTCGCCTCGTACCAGGCGCCGTCGACGCCGATCACGAGGTTGTAGACGTAGCCGATGTCGCCGCTGGTGAGCAGCACCTTGCCGCCGTTGGCGACGCCGCGCGACGGCCACGGCTCCCACATGATGTAGCCGTCGACGTCGCCGCGCTGCAGCAGCGCCGGCATCTCGGCCGGGGAGGCCTTGACGAACTCGACCGCGTCGCGGCTGATGCCCTTGGACGCGAGGACCTTGTTGGTGGCGTACTCGTTGACGGTGCCGGGCACGACGCCGTACTTCTTGATGGCGGCCACGTCCGCGATCCCGGAGCGGGCGACGAGCTTGATGAAGCTGGGGGACTGGGAGAACACCGCCAGGCCCTTGATGTCGCCGCGGGTGGCCCGGTTGAGCAGGCTGGACTCGGTGCTTGCGGTGAACTGGCCCTGCTTGGCCAGGATCGCGTCCAGGCCGCCGGTGCCCTCCTGGAACTGGGTCACCGTCACGTTGACGCCCGCCTCGGCGAACAGCTTGTCCTGGTCGGCGAGGTAGATCGGCGAGTACGCGGGGTCGACGCCCACGCCGAACGTGACGTTGGCGGACGGTGCGGCGGCGGAGCCACCGGCCTCGTCGGCCGTCTGGTTCTCGGCGCATGCGGCCCCGGAGACCGTTATCAGCAGAGCCGCGGCCGCTACCCGCAACGTTCGCATCTTCATGGCTACCTCAGTCCTCGACCGGCTCATATGGTGGTCCGTGTTGCTTAATGTGGGACGGTACTGTGTGGCCGAGCACACCGTCAAGAGATCACGACCCCCTGACCAGCAGTTCGTTACCGTCCAGACTCACGACCAAGGGCTTCCCATGATGCGTCGCGCAGGCGCCGAACTGCCCGGCGACCGTTCCAGCCCCGCCTCGCTGCGCCACTGGCAGCGCACAGTCGAACGGCATTGGAGTAGCACCGACGCGGTGCTGTACGCCCTCGGCGTCGGTGCGGGACAGCCCGACCCCGCCGCCGAACTGCGCTTCACCACCGAGAACTCCGCCGGCCACCCACACGCGGCACTACCGACCTTCGCGGCCCTGCTCGCCGCCGACCCACCCCCGCTCGGCGACCCGGCGGCCGTCCGGCACGCCGAGCAGTCCCTGGTGCTGCACCGCGAACTGCCCGCCGCCGGCACCGCCCGCACCACCGCCGCCGTCACCTCGGTGTACGACCAGGGCAGTGGCGCCCTGGTCCGCGTCGTCTCCCGGATCCGCGACGAGCGGGACCGCCCGCTGGCCACCGCCACCGCCGGCTTCTTCGTCATAGGTGCTGGCGGCTTCGGCGGCGTCCGGGCTCCGGCGCCCGCCCGGCCGGCCCTCGCCGGACCACCCGACCACGAGATCAGCTACCAGGTGCCAGCCGACCAGGCCCTGCTCTACCGCCTCAGCGGCGACCGCAACCCGCTGCACAGCGATCCAGCGGTCGCCGGGCGCGCCGGCCTGCCCCGGCCGCTGCTGCACGGGCTCTGCACGTACGGCTACGCCGGGCGTGCCCTGCTGCACACGGTCGCCGGATCGGACCCGGCCCGGCTGCGCCGCGTCGACGCGCGCTTCACGGCACCCATGTATCCCGGCGACACCCTGACGATCCGCATCTGGCGCCGCCGCCACGGCGCCGCCTTCCAGGCCGTGGACGGTACCGGCCGGCTGGTCCTCAGCCGGGGCGTCGCCCGGGTGCTGCCACCGCCGCCCGGGGGAGTGTCACCACACCTTGCTGAGATCCGTTCACGAGCGTAGGAAGAACACCACCCACCACCCACCACCCTCGCCCCCGCACCGAGCCATCGTCCACCGTCGAAGGAGATGCGTGTGACCCCCGTACGGCTCCGTTCCGCCGTGTCCGTGCTGGTGACGGCGGTCGCCGTCCTGCTTGCTCCGGCCGCTGCCGCGGCACCGCCCGCGACTCCCGGCGCGACCGGGCAACCGGGCTGCGACCCGATCGACCCAACGGCCTGCCTGCTGCCGTTCCCGAACGACTACTTCACCGTGCCGGACCGGACCAGCCCCACCGGCAAGCGGGTGCGGTTCTCGGCGTCCGCGATGCCCGCGAACGTCCAGGGGACGCCGATCGACCCGACGGAATGGAACAGGCAGGACGGGTTCAGCCCCGGCTCGCCGATCCTGGTGCGGGTGCCCGGCCTCGACGCCACGGCCACCCGGATCGCACCTGTCACCGACATCGGTCGCTCGCTGGCGCCGGACGCCCCGATCGTGCTGCTCAACACGCGGACCGGCGAGCGCACCCCCTACTGGGCCGAGCTGGACGCGCACGCCGCCGGCCAGCCGGACCGGCAGTCGCTGATCATCCGGCCGGCGGTAGCGCTTACCGAGGGCACCCGGTACGTCGTGGGCCTGCGGAGCATGCGCGACGGTACGGGGGCGTTGATCCCGGCGCCGAAGGCGTTCACGGCGTACACCAGGGGTGTCGGCCTCGGTCATCGGGATCCCCGCGTCCCGCAGATGAAGCGGATCCTCGCCGATCTGAACCGGACCGGCGTCAAGCGGCACAGCCTCTACCTGGCCTGGGATTTCACAGTCGCCAGCCGGCAGGGCCTGACCGGGCGGATGCTGGCGATGCGGGACAGCGCCTTCGCCGACCTCCGCCGGGCCGCACCCTCGTTCACCGTCACCCAGGTGACCGACTACGCGCCCGAGCAGGACCCGTTGATCGCCCGGCAGGTGACCGGAACCATCGGGGTGCCGTCCTACCTGAGCGGCGACGGCGGCCCCGGCTCCCGGCTGCACTACGGCCCGGCCGGCGGCGACGGGACGCCACCGACGCCGAACGCCCTGCCCACGCCGTCCGGCGCCACCGTGGCGGCCGACTTCGTCTGCAACATCCCGCGCAGCGCCTCCGCCGCGAGGCCCGCCCACCTCTCGCTCTACGGCCACGGTCTGCTCGGCAGGCCCACCGAGATCAACGCCGGCAACGTCAAGACGATGTCGAACACGCACGACTTCACCTTCTGCGCGACCAGCTGGATCGGCATGGCCGCCGCCGACGTCCCCTACGTGGCGGGCGCCTTCACCGACCTCAGCGCCTTCCCCGCCGTGGCCGACCGGTTGCAGCAGAGCTTCCTGAACTTCCTCTTCCTGGGCCGCGCGATGATCCACCCCGGCGGGTTCGCCGCCCACCCGGCGTTCCGGGACGACAGCGCACGACCGCTCATCGACGTGGCCGGCGGGCTGCGCTACGACGGCAACAGCCAGGGCGGCATCAACGGCGGCGCGCTCACCGCCATCGCCCAGGACTGGACCCGGTCGGTGCTCGGCGTACCGGCGATGAACTACTCCACATTGCTGCAACGCAGCGTGGACTTCGCGCCGTTCCAGTCGGTCCTGGACGGCTACTACCCGGACAGGGTGGACCAGCAGCTGATCCTCGCGCTGCTCCAGATGCTGTGGGACCGCTCCGAGGCCAACGGGTACGCCCAGCACATGACCGACAAGCCGTTGCCGAACACCCCGGCACACCAGGTGCTGATGCACGTGGCCTTCGGCGACCACCAGGTCTCGCCCGCGGCGGCCGAGGTGCAGGCGCGCACCATCGGCGCCCGCCTGCACACCCCGGCGCTCGCCGACGGCTGGTCAGCGGACGTGCGGCCGTACTGGGGCATTGCGCCGATCCGCAGCTACCCGTACACCGGTTCGGCGATGGTGGTCTGGAACAGCGGCGCGGCGTACGCCCCCCCGCCGACCAACCTCGCCCCTGCGGGGCCGGAGTACGGCGACGACCCACACGAGTTCCCGCGCGCCCAGCCCGGCGCCCAGAAACAGAAGGCGGTCTTCCTGCTCACCGGAAAGGTCATCGACGTCTGCGCGCGTACACCCTGCCCCTGACGTGACCGTGCCGTGTCCACCCGCCGAGACGCGGCGTTCGCAGGCCTGACGACATCACCCGCCGTGGTCGTCGCTCCCCATGTCCTGACGGGCCGCGATGTGGCGGGCGGCGGTCAGGCTCGCCCACGACGTGATCTCGATGAGCGCCGCGTCGTCCGCGCCTGTCGCCCGTACGCCAGCCACGACGGGATCGGTGATGCGGAACGACGAGACGGCGGTGAGCAGTGCGAGGCGGGTCGCCGGGCGGTCCCGGGCCGGCAGGGCGTCGAGCCGTTCCTGGAGCCACGGTGCCGTTCCCGCGTCGCGACCCGGTTCCCGCAGGGCGGCGCGGACCATGTCGCGTGCCGCGGTCGTGAGCCGCCGCTCGCCAGCCTCGTCGATCGCGCTGGCCGCGCGGGCCAGGGCACTGGCGATGGTGGGACTGCTCTCGGCCCACCGCAGGTCGTCGGGCAGCTGCGCGGCGGGCAGGAGGTCGTCGGTGTCGAGCCCGGGCAGGGGAGCCGAGGAGGCCAACCGCCGCATCACCCGGGCGGCTCCTCGCCGCACCACATCGCGGGCGATGCCCTGTACCGGCGGCAGCGGCGACTCCTGGAGGAAGACGTTGACCATGCGGTTGATGTACTGGAACGTCAGGACCGTGCCGACCAGCTCCGGCGCCTGGGCGCGGGGGAAGGGAGCCGGGCCGGGAGTTTCGGCGGATGTGACCGCCCAGCCGGCGAGCGTCCGCAACCGGTGGTCGGCCACCTGCTCGAGACGGCCCGCCGCGATGGCCTCCGGGTCTCTCCCGCGTACCAGCCCTCGCAGCGTCGTGCTGTGCACCTCGGCGCAGTACGGGCAGTTGTTGGCAAGTGACACGGCAGCCGCGACGGCTTCCTTGTCCGCGCGGGCGACCAACCCGGGCACCACAAGCACCTCACGCAGGATCGACCAGCTGGCCGCCAGCACCGACGGTGCGGGGGAGTGCAGGGCGACGGGAGGGGCGAGCATCCCGAACTCCGCCTCGATCCGCCGGTACACGGTGCCCACGAGACCGGTGGCCGAGGCGAACGGCACCGGCCGCACGTACCGGAAGTGCGAACGGCCGGCGCGGCGTGTCGCGCGCGCGAACAGTGTGGTCATCCCGATCCCGTCTCTGCGTCAGGTGGTGGGTGAGGGTCGGTGCCTGTGGAAAACACCGCCGCCACACCGGCTCGTCCGGCGCAGCGGCGGCGCTCGCTCAGGCCACCGCCGCGACGTCCCCGGCGGCGGTGGTGCGGACCGCGAGTGCCGGTGCCCACCCTCGCCGTGCGGCTCCGGCGTCGAATTCGGTCATGTCGACACCTTCGCATCGGGTGCCGGGGCGCCCACCTCGCGCGTTGCCGGACGGGGGACGGACACGCCCAAGGGGTCCGTGTCGTCTCGATGCACACATGCCGAACCGCGCACGCTGGAGGATCCGCCGCCGTCCGGTCCGATGTGAGAGTGGTGCGGTGACGACGAACGCCCTCGATCGCTGGCCCGATGCCCGGACCGCCGTGCACCAGGCCACGAAGCGCTTCATCGCGCTTGTCAGATCGTGCCCGACGCCGGCGAGCACCATGGTTACCAAGGATTGGACCGTGTCGGACACGGCGGTGCACGTGCTGTCCATCGCGATGCTCTACGTCTCGCTTGTCGACGCCGATGTCGAGCCGCCGCCGGTGCCCGGGCTCGCCGGCGCGCTGGAAAGGACGACGGTGGACACCGTGTCGTCGCTCAACGTGCTCGTCATGAGGCACCTGACCGAGCGGGACGCCGACGTGCTGTGCCGGGACCTGTCGGACACCGTCGAACGCCTGCTCCGGGCCAGCGCGCACACCGATCCGGGCAGCGTCGTGCGTTGGCTCGGCGGGGCGTCGGTCACCGTCGCGGGCCTGTTCGCCCACCTGACGAACGAACTCCTCGTCCACGGCTGGGACATCGCCCGGGCGACGGGCCGACCGTGGTCGATGCCGGACGCCGAGGCGGCGCTCTTCTTCGACCTGTTCTTTCTCGACATGGTGCGGCACGACCACGGTGTCCTCATCGACACCGGCGCGCGCCAGCCCGCGCGCCCGGTCGCGGTGGCGTACCGGTCGGCGTACACGGCGCAGACCACCACTGTCCTGAAGGACGGCCGGTTGACCATCGCTCCGCCCGACGCCCCGCTCGACGCGCGCATCACCTACCGTCCGGCGCGGTTCAACCTCATGCTGTTCGGGCGCATCAGCATGCTCTCGGCGGTGCTGCGCCGCGACGTGGTCATCGGCGGGCCCCGGCCGTGGCTGCTGCCCGGTTACCTCCGGGTCGTCCACATGCCGAACTCCTAGCCGGCCGGCGGTGGCTGTCCACCCCCGCCGGCCGGCGTCTCCTGGTCAGTTGTTGTACGGCATCGTGGGGAACCATCCGTGCCCGAACATGGCGGGCAGCCGGACGTCCCAGTAGACGACTGTGAAGACGCCAAGGGCGATCAGCAGCGCGCCGGTCACCGCGACGGTGCGGGCCGGGTCGCTGGACAGCCAGGCGATGGCGCGCCCCCGGCTGAGCAGCACGATCAGGCTGAACAGGGCCGCCACGATGACGATGTTGCCCAGGGACTGGAGGATGAAGGCCCCGGCGCCGTACAGCGGGTTGCCACTGTCGACGGCCCAGTGGAACAGCTTGTTGAACAGCGGATACGGGCGGCCGATGAGGAAGGCGCCGACGAGCGCGCCGAGGGTGACCACGCGGGCTACCGGGCGCCGGGCGAAGGGGTCGGGGAGGATGCCGAGCGCGGCGAGCCCCAGGTAGACGAAGGCCAGACCCACCAGGCCGAACACCACAATCGACTGCCAGAGGCGTACGGGTATGCCGCCGGCCGTCTCGGTCGACAGTTGCGGCAGTCGATCGCCGATGAGCACTCCGACGAAACCGTAGACACCGGAGACCGTCACCATGCCGAGAGTCAGCCATCCCACCGGCTTGAGCATGCTGCGCAGGCCGCTGCGGGTGGGGGAGTCGGCGCTGGCCTGGCTCATCGGGCCGATGGACGCCGCCATCGCGATGTTGCAGGCGGTGAACGTGCCGGCCAGACCGGAGACGAACGCGAACGCGAGGCCGGCAAGTGTGCCGCCGATGGCGGTGGCCTTGGCGTCGTGGCCGAGCAGGGTGTTGGCGACGTTGTCGCCGATGACGTGGTCGACGAACTCGAACGACCAGAGGATGGCCAGCAGCACGCCGGCCACGACGCTGCCGAGGATGATCCGGCCCCGGCGTTGGGGCCCGCTGCTCGGCGGCACGGTGATTGCCTGGCGGTGATCATGCAGAGTCATGGACGCCATTGTCTGGCCGAATCGGGCCGGTGGACTGTTCCAGATTGCTCCTGCTCCGGACGGGCCGGCAATCCGGGATAAAAACGCACTGCCGCAGGTGTGTAATCACCCGTTTTGGCATGGTGGTGGGCAGTCCGTCGATTCTTGCGCGCAGTGCGCCGACGGGCAGGGAAAAATGCTTGCACAAGCTGCCGAGTGACCGGTATTGCGACTTACAACTGCCAATACGACGGCCGTCCGGTACGCATCGGAGCAATTTACGAGATGGGTCGCCGCCGGTATGATCCCATCGTTGAGTCGGCGCCGTCGGGTGCCTTCAAAATGGTGCGGAGGGGCATGTGGCCACGCTAGCGAGAAACAACCAGCGTTCTGTCAGTTGGATGAACGGGGCGGGTCATCGACTGACGCTCGGTGTGTTCATGTTCATTGTGTTGGCCCACTGGGCCGAGCACCTGGTGCAGGCTGCGCAGATCTGGGCCTTCAACCAGCCGCGCCCGCAGGCGCGGGGTGTTCTCGGCCAGTTCTATCCGTGGCTCGTCTCGTCCGAGCTGCTGCACTACGGCTACGCGATCGTGATGCTGATCGGCCTGTTCGCCCTGCGCGACGGATTCGTCGGCCGGGCCCGGACGTGGTGGACCGTGGCGCTGGCCATCCAGTTCTGGCACCACATCGAGCACCTGCTGCTGCTGATCCAGGCGCAGACGCACAGCTACCTGTTCGGCGCCGCGGTGCCGACCAGCATCCTTCAGTACTTCTACCCGCGGGTCGAGCTGCACCTGTTCTACAACACCGTCGTCTTCGTCCCGATGGTGGTGGCCATGTACTTCCACCTGCGCCCCAAGCCCGCCGAGCGGGAGCTCACCACCTGCACGTGCGCCCGCGAGCTGGTCCGGGTCTGACGGCGATGAACGGAACCACCCGGTGGGGGCGGCTCGCGGCGGCGGCCGGAGCGGTCGTCGTCGTCGCGATCGGCGTGCTGATGTACGCCGGGAGCCGGGGCGCCGACCTCGGGCCGGTCTACCCGGCCGACGGCGCGGCCCTGCGCGAGCCGCCCCGCCAGGTGTCGCTCACCTTCGACGAGGCGGTGCGGCCCGCGCAGATCCACATCGGGGTCTCCGACGACGGCGGCCACCTGGTGCCGTCCGGCGCGCCTGTGGTGTCCGGCGCGAAGATCGACAAGTCGGTGACCATCCAGGCCGACGGTGACTACGTGCTCGCCTACCACGTCGTCCTGACCGACGGCCGTACCTTCACCGGCACCAACCGTTTCCGGGTGTCCTCGTCGATCGCCTCCCCCGAGGCGCCCGCCGACGCCGCGCGACCGGCCGCCGGCGGCCACGACCACTTCGGCAGCGATCCGCTGAGCGTCGTGCTCACCGTCGTCGCCGCGGGATCCGTCATCGCGCTGCTGGTCATGCTCATCCACCGGCCCCAGCCCCACCGGCCCTAGGCCGTGTGCCGGGTCCACCAGCTGGCCCACGGCATCTCCCGGTGGCCACCGGCCGCATTGAATGGTCCGGATGCGGTATCGCATCCGGACCGTTTCCGCCTTTGCGGATTTCGGCCCGGATCCGACCGTTAGACCCGGCCGGCCCTCGGCAACACCAAAGAAGACACTTCAGCGACGTCTTGCCAGGCTCAGGTAGATGGCGAGGCGTACAACGCTTTCCAATGTCGGCCTAGTGGCACAGGAGTAGCCCACCGATGAACGCTCTTCGAGTGATTCGCCGCAAGGTAATGACACCCAACCGATCCGCCACCAGGATGGATGTCCGCGGATTCCACGTCAAGAGCCCCGAGGCGCGCACGCTGCTGGAGACCGTCGGTGGCACATTTCTTGACGGCTTCGGAATCGCCGCCCAGGCTCGGACACCGGCTGACGCCGAAGCGCCGCTGGCGGCCATAACCCCCCGGTTCCGTGGTTTCGCCAATGAGGGCGCCGCCATGGCTTTCGCTATCCGCGACGGCATGCGCCCCGGCGGGCGCAATGTCGAACGCTATCTGGCCGGCTCCGGCGCCGACCACATCTACATGGCGTACGTCGGCGTCGGGTGGGCCATGGCGCGACTGCCCCGGATCTGCTGGTCGAGGCTGCACGCGCCCGATCCGCTGCTGCGCTGGCTGGTGCTCGACGGCTACGGGTTCCACCAGGCCTACTTCCGCACCGAGCGGTACGTCTACGACAGGTACGAGGACAGCTCGATCCCGTGGCGTGACGGGACCGCGCGGGACTACGCCGCACGGGCCATCGACCAGGGCATCGGTCGTGCGCTCTGGTTCATCGGCGGCACCGACGTCGACGTCGTGATCGGCCTGGTCGAGCGCTACCCCCGCCAGCGGTGGGCCGACCTCTACAGCGGCATCGGGCTCGCCGCCACCTACGCCGGTGGCGCCACGGAGGCCGAACTGACCGCCCTGTGGGAGCAGGCCAAGGACTATCGACCCCAGCTGGCGCAGGGCGCCGCCTTCGCGGCAGGTGCCCGCGCCAGAGCCAACCTGGTCTGCCCGCACAACGAGACGGCCACCCGGATCCTCTGTGGCCAGCCGGTGGCGCTGGCGCAGAAGGTCACCGATGAGGCGATGGTGGACCTTCCGGGCGACGACCAGGTACCGGCGTTCGAAGTCTGGCGCCAACGGATTTCGGATGCCTTTGCTCGTTCCGGACACTACGAACAAACCGCCACGGAGCAAAAATGACCCGGATCGCTATTGTCGGTATGGCCTGCCGTTACCCCGATGCCAACAGCCCACGCGAGTTGTGGGAGAACGCCGTCGCCGGGCGACGCGCGTTCCGCCAACTGCCGTCGGAGCGGATGAACCTCGACGACTACTGGTCGGCCGACCCGGACGCACCAGACCGGTTCTACGCCCGGATGGCCGCCGTCATCGAGGGTTACGAGTTCGACCGGCTGGCCTTCAAGGTCGCCGGCAGCACGTACCGGTCGACCGACCTGACCCACTGGCTCGCCCTGGATGTCGCGTCGCAGGCGTTGGCCGACGCCGGTTTCCCCGGCGGCGAGGGGCTGCCCCGCCAGCGTACGGCCGTCGTCGTCGGCAACAGCCTGACCGGTGAGTTCTCCCGCGCCGGTCAGATGCGGCTGCGCTGGCCGTTCGTCAGGCGTACGGTCGCCGCCGCGCTGCGCCGCGAGGGCTGGGACGACGATCGGCTCGGCGCGTTCATCGCCAAGCTGGAGGGCGTCTACAAGGCACCCTTCCCCGAGGTGGACGAGGACACCCTCGCCGGCGGTCTGTCGAACACGATCGCCGGCCGCATCTGCAACTACTTCGACCTCAACGGCGGTGGCTTCACCGTCGACGGCGCCTGCTCGTCGTCGCTGCTGGCGGTGGCCACCGCCTGCAACAACCTGGTCGACGGTGTGGTCGACGTGGCGGTGGCCGGCGGGGTCGACCTGTCGATCGACCCGTTCGAGATGATCGGTTTCGCCAAGACCGGGGCGTTGGCCCGTGGCGAGATGAAGGTCTACGACCGGGGAGCGAACGGGTTCTGGCCCGGCGAGGGCTGCGGCATGATCGTCCTGATGCGCGAGGAGGACGCCCTGCGCAGCAACCAGCGGGTGATCGCCACAGTGGCCGGCTGGGGCATGTCCTCCGACGGCAAGGGTGGCATGACCCGGCCGGAGTTCAGCGGCTACCAACTGGCGATGCAGCGGGCGTACGAGCGCGCCGGGTTCGGTGTCGAGACGGTAAGCATGTTCGAGGGTCACGGCACCGGCACCTCCGTCGGCGACGCGACCGAGCTGCGCGCGTTGTCCGAGGCGCGGCGGGCGGCCGGTGCCACCGGGACGCCGGCAGTGGTCGGCTCGGTCAAGGCGATGATCGGCCACACCAAGGCCGCCGCCGGTGTGGCAGGTCTGATCCGGGCCGCGATGGCCGTGCACCACCAGGTCCTGCCGCCGGCGTTGGGCTGTAGCGATCCCCACGACCTGCTGACCGCACCGGACGCGACGCTCCGGGTGTTGCGTCAGGCCGAGCCGTGGCCGGCCACCGGCCCGGTCCGCGCCGGCGTGACCGCCATGGGCTTCGGTGGCATCAACACCCACGTCGTGCTGGAGAACACCAAGCGGCGCAACGGATTCGATGTGCGGACCCGCGCCATGGCCACCGCCATCCAGGACCACGAGCTGCTGCTGATCGACGCGGCGTCGGCCACCGAACTGTCGGACCGGCTGCGGGAGCTCGTCGACTTCGTGCCGGTGATCTCGTACGCCCAGCTCGGAGACCTGGCCGCGACCCTGCACCAGCGGCTGCGTGACCTGCCGTTCCGCGCGGCCGTGGTGGCCAACTCGCCTGCGGACGCCACCAACCGCCTGCGGAGCCTGCTGGAGAAGGTCGAGGCTGGCGAGACGACAAGCTTCAGCGCCGACGGGCGGACGCTGCTCGGGTACTTCGCCCGGCGGGGTCAGGTCGGCTTCCTGTTCCCCGGCCAGGGTTCCGGGCAGGGGACCAGCGGCGGCGCGATGCGACGCCGTTTCACCGAGGCGGACGCGGTGTACGCAAAGGCCGCCCTGCCGGCCGACCGCGACACCGTGGCCACCGAGGTGGCGCAACCCCGGATCGTCACCGGGTCGATCGCCGGTCTGCGGGTCCTGGCCTCGCTCGGGCTGCACGCCTCGGTGGCCCTCGGTCACAGCCTCGGCGAGCTCACGGCCCTGCACTGGGCCGGGGCCCTTGACGAGGACGCGCTGCTACGGCTCGCCGCCGAGCGCGGCCAGGCCATGAGCGAGCACGGCGTGACCGGCACGATGGCCAGGATCAGCGCCCCGGCGGTCGAGGTCGAGCAGATCATCGACGGCACGGACGTCGTCATCGCCGCCTACAACAGCCCGCAGCAGACGGTCATCGCCGGGCGCGTCCAGGCCGTCGAGGCGGCCTGTGTCCGGGCCCGCGAAGCCGGCTACGTCGCCGGGCGGCTGCCGGTGTCGCACGCGTTCCACTCGCCGCTTGTCGCGAAGGCGGCAGGGGTGTTCGCCGCGGCGCTCGACGGCCAGACCTGGGCGCCGCTGACCGGCCGGGTGATGTCCTCGGTGACCGGCGAACTGCTGCCGGCCGACGCGGACCTCACCGGGCTGCTGCGCAACCAGATCACCGATCCGGTGCTGTTCCAGCAGGCTCTCGCGCAGGTGGGCAAGGAGGTCGACCTGTTGATCGAGGTCGGTCCCGGCCGGGTGCTCACCGGGCTCGCCACGGCCGCCGACCTGCGCGCGGTGGCCCTGGACAGCGACGACGAGTCGCTGACCGGCGTGCTGCGGGTGGTCGGGGCGGCGTTCGTGGTCGGCGCCGCCGAGGTCGACTCGAGCCTGTTCCACGGCCGGCTGCTCAAGCCGTTGGAGATCGGGGCCAGGCAGTCGTTCTTCGCCAGTCCCTGCGAGGCGGTCCCGGCACTCGACATCGACGTACCGGTCCAGCCGGCCGTCGCGGCGCCGTCGGTCCAGGCCCCGACGGACTCACCGGCGGGCGGCGCGGGCGCGGCGGTGGCCGGCGATGCCGCGACCTCCAGTCTGGAGCTGCTGCGGCGGCTCGCCGCCGAACGGGCCGAGCTGCCACTGGACCTGGTGCGTCCGGAGAGCCGGTTGCTCGACGACCTGCACCTGAGCTCCATCACCGTGGGTCAGATCGTCAACCAGGTCGCAACCCAGCTCAAGATCCCGGTCGGGCAGACACCGCCCAACTTCGCCACCTCGACCGTACGGGAGCTGGCGGACGCCTACGAGGCGATGGCCCGCGACACCGAACCCGCCCAGGCGGCCGCTCCGGTGGCGCCCGCCGGAGCGGCACCTTGGGTCCGCCCCTGGTCGGTGGACCTGGACGTCACACCGATTCCGCCCCGGACGGCAAGGGACACCGACGGCGAGTGGCAGGTCTTCGCGCCGGCCGGTCACCCGTACGCGCAGGACCTGAGCGCCGCCCTGACGCGGGCCGGGGTCGGCGCGGGCGTGCTGGTCTGCCTGCCACCGGACTGCGCCGAGCAGGACATCGAACTCGCCCTGCGCGGAGCCAAGGTGGTCCTCGCCGGCCCGCCGAACCGCCGTTTCGTCCTGGTCCAGCAGGGCCGGGGCGCGGCCGGGTTCGCCAAGACGCTGCACCTGGAGTCCCCGCAGACCCGGGTGACGGTGGTCCACCTGGCCGACGCGGATCAGGCGGTCGGACGGGTCACGGCGGAGACGGCCGTGACGGAGTCCTTCACCGAGGTGTTCTACGACGCGGACGGCACCCGCCGCACCCCGACCCTCCGGGTGCTGCCCTTCGAACCGGCCCGGACCGTCCAGGCCCTCGCGGCGCAGGACGTGCTGCTGGTCACCGGAGGCGGCAAGGGCATCACCGCCGAGTGCGCCCTGGCCATGGCCCAGGACAGCGGGGCCAGTCTCGCGCTGCTGGGCCGGTCCGACCCGGCGGAGGACGCGGAACTGTCGGCGAACCTTCAGCGGATGGCGCAGGCAGGTGTCACAGTCCAGTACGCCCGGGCCGACGTCACCGATCCCGAGTCGGCCAGGCGTGCGGTCGAGACGCTTACCGCGACGCTCGGCCCGATCACCGCGGTGCTGCACGGCGCCGGCCGCAACGAGCCGGCCTCGCTGCTCACCCTGCAGGCGGACACCATCGGCCGTACGCTCGCGCCGAAGGTGGGCGGCCTGCGCGCGGTGCTGGCCGCCGTCGACCCGGGACAGGTACGCCTGCTCGTCACGCTGGGCAGCATCATCGGCCGCGCCGGACTGCCCGGCGAGGCCCACTACGCCACGGCGAACGAATGGCTGGACGACGCCACCGCCGAGTTCGGCAGGCAGAATCCGCACTGCCGCACACTCTGCCTCGAGTGGTCGGTGTGGTCGGGCGTCGGCATGGGCGAACGGCTGGACGTGGTCGAGAAACTCGACCGCGACGGAGTGAGCGCCATCCCACCGGAGCAGGGGATCGCCGTGCTCCGTCGGCTGCTGGCCGACCCGGACAGCCCGAACACCGTGGTGATCAGCGGCCGGACCCACGGCATCGACACGATGCGCTACGACGAGCCGGAACTGCCGCTGCTGCGGTTCGTCGAACGCCCGGTGGTGCGCTACCACGGGGTCGAGCTGATCTGCGAGGTGGAGCTGAGCGACGGAACCGACCTGTACCTGGCCGATCACCTGCTCGACGGCAACCAGCTCTTCCCCGCGGTCTTCGGCATGGAGGCCATGGCACAGGTCGCGACGGCGGTCACCGGTGCGGTCAACGCGCCGGTGATCGAGAACGCGGAGTTCCTCCGACCGATCGTCGTGCCGCCGCACGGCAGCACCCGGATCCGGATCGCGGCCGTCGTCACCGGCCCGGACACCGTGGAGGTCGCGCTGCGCAGCGAGGAGACCGGGTTCAACGCCGACCACTTCCGGGCCCGGCTGTGCTTCACGCCGACACCTCCGGCGGCGGGGGCACCCGAACCTGTCGAACCCGGCCTGCCCGAGGTGCCACTCGACCCGGCGACCGACCTCTACGGTCCGGTCCTGTTCCAGGGACGCCGGTTCCAGCGCCTGCGCGCGTACCACCTGGCCGCCGCGCGCGACGTGGACGCCACGGTGGCGGCGGACGCCGCGACCGACTGGTTCGCCGCCTACCTGCCGTCCACCCTGCTGCTCGGCGATCCGGGTGTGCGGGACGCGATGATGCACGGCAACCAGGTCTGCGTACCCGACGCGACGTTGCTGCCCCAGGGCATCGAGCGGATCGTGCCGGCCGGCCCGGCCATGTTCGACGCCGACTCCCTGCGCTTCCGCGCCACCGAACGCTCACGCGACGGCGACACCTACGTGTACGACATCGCGCTGCGCGACGCGGCCGGCACCGTCGTCGAACGGTGGGAGGGCCTGCGACTGCGGGCCGTACGAAGGCAGGACGGCTCGGGCCCCTGGCATCCGGTCCTGCTCGGTTGCTACCTGGAACGGGCGATGCGGGACGTGCTGGGTTCCCCGGTCTCGGTCGCGGTCGAACCCGCTCCGGCGGGACCGGCCCAGTCGACGACCACCATCGCGGTCGGTCGGGCACTGGGTGCGCCGACGAAGGTCCGCTACACCAGGGACGGCCAGCCCCGGGTCACCGGGGAGCGGAACGTGTCGGCCAGTTCGGCCGCCGGTCTCGCCCTGTGCGTCGCGGCCGCGGACCAGACCGGGTGCGCGGTCACCCCGGTGACGCGCCAGACCCCGGCGGAGTGGGCCGACCGGCTCGGTTCCCGGATCGAGCTGGCACGTCAGGTCGCCGAGGCCGCCGGGGAACCGCTCGACGCCGCGGCGACGCGGATCCAGGCCGCCCTGGACTGCCTGCCCGCCGCCGACGAGTGGCACCTGGTCTCGACCGAACCGGTCGGATGGGTCGTGCTCGGATGCGGTGACCGCCAGGTCGCCACCTTTGTCACCCGGGTGTCCGGCGCACCGGAAACGGTCGCCGTGGCCATTCTCAGCGGAGGGCGTGAATAGGCAGTGACGAAATACTACGAGTATCGCCACACCGTGGGGTTCGAGGAAACCAACATGGTCGGCAACGTCTACTACGTCAACTATCTGCGGTGGCAGGGCCGGTGTCGGGAGATGTTCCTCAAGGACCGGGCGCCGGAGGTCCTCGAAGATCTCCAGCAGGACCTGAAGTTGTTCACCCTCAAGGTGGACTGCGAGTTCTTCGCCGAACTGGCGGCCTTCGACGAACTGTCCATCCGGATGCGCCTGACCGAGTTGGCGCAGACCCAGGTGCAGTTCGGCTTCGACTACGTGCGGGTGGACGGGAGCGGGGAGACGCTCGTCGCGCGCGGCAGTCAACGGGTCGCCTGCATGCGGGGCCCCAACACCCGCACGACTCCGGCCCGCGTGCCGGAGGCGCTGGCCAAGGCCCTGCAGCCCTATGCCTAGACGGCCCCCGGAGGCGAATGTGGAAAGGCTCCAGCCAACCCAGGACGTGGTCCACGAGAAGGCGTCACTGCGCCGGGTCTTCGGCGCCTTCGCCACAGGCGTCACGGTGGTGACGGTGGGTGGAGAGATCGCGCACGGCATGACCGCCAACTCCTTCACCGCGGTCTCCCTCGACCCGCCGCTGATCCTCGTCTGCGTCGGGCGCGACGCCCTCATGCACGACGTCCTGGAGCAGCGGCCGGCCTTCGCGGTGTCGATCCTGGCCGCCGACCAGAGCGCGCTGGCCAGGTACTTCGCCGACAAGCGGCGGCCGGTCGGCCGGGATCAGTTCAACGCGGTGTCGTGGTCTCCGGGGGCGTACAGCGGCGCGCCGCTCATCGACGGGTCGCTCGCCCATCTCGAATGCGAGCTGGAGCAGTACCACGAGGCGGGCGACCACACGATCTACGTCGGTCGGGTGCTGTCACTGTGGCGCCGACCCGGCGACGACGCACTGCTGTTCCTCAACGGCCAGTTCCTGCGTACCGACGAGTCGCCGGAGACGGTGCCCGCCCAGCCGGGGTCCACCGGCGCCGCGTAGGACCGACCGGCACGACCGGGCGGCCACGGCCGCCGACAGGTTCACAAACTCCGTCCCATTCCAAACCGCGGACCCGGCTCGGCCATTTCGGTGGCCTGCCGGGTCCTCGGCGTGTTCACCACCGGACCATTGCGCATTTCGCGAGAAGACGCCCCGCGGCGCAGAACCCACGATTTCCTCGGCAGGAACCGCTGCCGCCGTCCGGCGTCGGCTGACGCCTTCTCCGTCGAGATGAGAGGATCCAATGCGATCGAGCCCAGTCGCGGTGGTCCGCAGACTCGCCCCAGCACTATTCGTCCTCGTCCTGTGCACCACGCTGTTCGTGGTGGCTCAGCGGCCCTCAATTTCCGCAGCCGACGAGGCCGCACTGGCCTCGCAGTTCCGGTTCACGGAAATGCCGATCGCGCTGCCGGAGAACCTCCCGCAGAAGTCGGTGCGGGTGGTCAACCCGAGGTACAAGCACATCCGGTCGTGGATCTCGTCGGTCGGCGCCGCCATCTCCATCAACGACCTGGACGGTCGCGGTGTGGCGAACGACCTCTGTCTCGTCGACACGCGAACCGACGCGGCGATCGTCACCCCGGCCCCGGCCGGCGGCGAGAACTACCAGCCCTTCGTGCTGAACCCGGCCCCCCTGCCGATGAACGACGTCATCGCGCCGATGGGCTGCGTCCCGGGCGACTACAACGGTGACGGCTGGAACGACCTGTTGGTCTACTACTGGGGGCGTACCCCCGTGGTGTTCCTGCACCGGGGCCAGCAGGGCCCGCTGACCCTGGCCAGCTACCAGCCCACCGAACTGATCGCGCCGTCCACCGGCCCCGGCGGCACCTACCAGGGCAAGCAGTGGAACACCAACGCCGTCGCGGTCGCCGACTTCGACGGCGACGGGCACCCCGACCTCGGGGTGTTCAACTACTTCCCGGAAAGCGGCGTGCTGGACCCCCACGGGCAGCCGAACGTCCAGATGAACCACTCCATGTCCCGGGCCACCAACGCCGGTGGCGCGCACATCCTGCGCTGGACCGGGGCGACCGCGACGTCGGTGTCCTTCGAGGAGGAACCGGCCATCAACCCCCGCTTCGCGACCGGCTGGACGCTTGGCGCCAGCTCCGCCGACCTCGACGGCGACCTGCTGCCCGAGCTCTACCTGGCCAACGACTTCGGTCAGGACCGGATGTTCCACAACCGGTCCACCAGGGGCGACATCAGGTTCGAGTTGGTGGAGGGCGAGCGGGACGCGCTCACGCCCAAGTCCCTGGTCGTCGGGCACGACTCGTTCAAGGGCATGTCCATCGAGTTCGGTGACCTGAACGGCAACGGCCAGTTCGACGCGTTCGTCAGCAACATCACCACTCCGTGGGGTCTGGAGGAGAGCAACCTCACCTGGATCAACACCGAGAGCAGCGAGGCCGGTGCCAAGGCCAAGCTGGAGAAGGGCATCGCGCCGTTCCGCAACGAGGCCGCCGACCTCGACATGGCCTGGACCGGCTGGGGCTGGGACTCCAAGATGGCCGACTTCGACAACAGCGGCCACCTGGCCGTCGTACAGGCCTGCGGTTTCGTCAAGGGCACCATCAACCGGTTCAACTGGCTACAGGAACTGGCCATGAGCAACGACCTGCTGCTGGAGAACCCGGACATGTGGCCCAAGGCCGAGCCGGGTGACGACATCGCCGGGCACGAGCCCATGGCGTTCTGGGTGCGCGACGGCGACCGGTTCGTCAACATCAGTGCCAAGCTCGGCCTGGACGTGCCGATCCCGACCCGGGGTGTGGCGGTCGCCGACACCGACGGCGACGGTGGGCAGGAGTTCGCCATCGCCCGCCAGTGGGGTGCGCCGGCCTTCTACCGCAACGACAGCGCGGACCGTGGTGACTTCGTGGGCCTGCGCCTGCACCGACCGGCCACGGCCGGCGCCGCGGCCGGACCGATCGGCACCCCTGCGTACGGCGCCAAGGTCGTGGTGACCACGGCCGACGGCCGCCGGCAGGTCGCCCAGCTCGACGGCGGCGGCGGCCACTCCGGCAAGCGGAGCTTCGACGTGTTCTTCGGTCTCGGCGACCAGGGCTCGCAACCGGTGTCGGCCGAGATCAGCTGGCGGGACCTTCAGGGGAACGCCCGGGTGCAGAAGGTCGACCTGGCCGCCGGCTGGCACGACCTGATGCTGACCGACCAGGTCAAGGAGGTAGCAGCGAAATGACGGCGACGGACAGCATCTCTACAGGTGACGGGCGCGGCAAGAACCACCTATCCAGCACCATCACCCTCCCGTCGCCGGCCAGGGACGTGCCGGTGCCGCCGGCGCTGCGGCGCGCGGAGGACAGGCGAGCCGGCCGGCCACCACGGGTGGACAGCCGGGACCCGCGCTACCTGGCGCTTCGGAACTTCGCCATCTCGATGAGCATCTTCAACATCCTGGGCTACACGGTTCTCGGGTTCGAGCAGCCGTGGGCCTGGCCGTTCTTCGCCCTGGCCATCGGTCTGGGCCTGGAGATCGTGATCGCGCTTATCGCCGCCTGGGCGACCCGGAGCACCCCGGCCTTCGCCGGGCATGGAGCGTGGGGTGTCTTCACCTTCCTGTTACCGGCCTACATCACCACGCTCGCGGTCAACATGCTGCTGTACGCGAACGACAGGTTCTGGCCGATCGCCCTAGCCGTGGTGATCGGTGTCGGTCAGAAGGCGGTCCTCGTCGCACCCATCAAGGGGCGGATGCGGCACTTCATGAACCCGTCGAACTTCGGCATCACCATGAGCCTCGTCCTGTTCTCCTGGGTCAACATCGCCCCGCCGTACCACTTCACCGAGCATGTTCCGGACGTGTTCCGGATCATGATCCCGATCGTTCTGCTGACCGCCGGTACGGTGCTGAACGCCGTACTGACCAAGAAGGTCCCGCTGATCCTGGGCTGGGTCGGCACGTTCGTCATCCAGGCCCTGGTGCGGCACTGGGTCTGGGACGTCAACCTGTGGGCGGCGCTGGTGCCGATGACAGGTGTGGCGTTCCTGCTCTACACCAACTACATGGTGACCGACCCCGGTACCACCCCGAGCAAGCCGCTTCACCAGTTCATGTTCGGCATGAGCGTGGGCGTCGTGTACGGCGTGCTGATGCAGTTCAACATCGTGTACACCCTGTTCTTCGCGACCACACTGGTCTGCCTCGGCCGGGGCGCCATGTGGTGGCTGAAGTGGCTGCGGGAGCGCCGCCGGCCGGCGGTCGCCGCGCCGGCACCCGCGAGCTGACGTGACGACAGGTGTCTCGGGCGGTGACACAGGCGCGGCGGTCCGCCCCACGGACTGCTGTGTGTGGCGCATCGACCCGACGGACGCGCCCGACTGGTGCGAGGAGTTGCTCAGCGAACCGGAACGGGCCCGCGCCGAGTCGTTCCACAACGTGGTGGCGCGACGACGGTTCACCTCGGCCACCGCGCTCGTCAAGGTCGCGGTGGCCGGGTGGGCCGGTTGTGATCCCTTCGATGTGTGGCTCCGGCGGGAGTGCCCGGACTGCGGACGGCTGCACGGCCGCCCCGAGGTCGTGGGAGGCACACCCAACGTCTCCCTCTCGCACTCGGGCGACCGGGTCGCGGTCGCGCTGTACGAGCACGGGCCGGTCGGGGTGGACGTGGAGCAGGTGGACCCCGACGTGGACATGGACAACATGCTGGGATTCGTGTTCGGCGAGGCCGAGCGCCGGGACTTCAGCGCCATCGAGGACCCCTCGGCCCGACTCCAGGCCTTCTACCACTGCTGGACCCGCAAGGAGTCGGTGCTCAAGGCGACGGGCGACGGTCTACGCCTCCCGATGTCGAACGTGACAGTGGGGGCGTCGCACGGACAGGTGCGGCTGACCGGCTTCACCGACCGGCCGGAGCTGGTCGAGACGGCACAGATCGTGGACCTGCGGCCCGAGCCGGGATACGTGGGGGCGGTGACTGTGCTGTCGGCCCGGCCCGTACGGGTCTGGGAGTTGGACGGGGCGGACGCGTTCGCCACCGCTGCCGAACTCGTCCGCGACCGTTCACGGATCGCCGTGCGATAGGGCGGTCCTTCCGTTCGAGACGGGACACGAGTGCCGGGCGCCCAGGCGTCCGGCACTCGTGTTCGTGCGGACGGCACGGTGGGAGAGGGCCGACCACGGCCGGCGGTGCCATGGTCGAGGGCAACCGCCTCGTTCCCACCGACGCCGATGACAGGCGGTGCAACCCGTGGCGCACCCCGACAGGAGATTCGACGGATGAGCCCAGTCGACACGAGCCCGCTGCAGGACCGGCTCGCGTTTGCCCGACAGGTCAAGGCCGCCTCCACAGGCGAGCTGCTGGCCCTGATGCAGTCACCACGCCGCGCGTCGATCGTGCACGACATCGTCGAGGACCTGCCGGCGGTCTTCCGGGCCGACCGGGCCGGCGACCTCGACGCGGTGGTGCACTGGAAGGTGACCGGGCGTCCCGACGGCGGCACCGACACGCTGGAGCTGGTCATCACGCAGGGAACGCTCACGGCGTCGCTGGAGCCCACACGCCCGGCCCGTCTGACCCTGACCCTCGGTCCGGTCGACTTCCTGAGGATGGTCACCGGCAACGCCAACGCCAAGATCCTGTTCCTGCGGGGCCGTATGAAGGCCCGCGGCGACCTGGGTCTCACCACGCGTTTTCCCAGCCTGTTCGACACGCCGCGGCCGTAAAGGAAGGTACGTGGACAACTTCGACGCCCTGACCGCCGACCAGGTGATGACCCTGGAGGCGTACGCCGACACCATCATTCCCGGTGAGCGGCGTGATCCCGGCGACCGCGCGGTCGCCGGCGCGGCCAGCGGAGGCGGCGCCGTCGCCTCCGGAGCCGTGGACCTGATGCTCTCACCCGAGGGCGGGCTGGCGGGCACCCTGGACAGCCTGGCCGAGGGGCTCAACGAGCACGCCCGCGACTACGGCACCCGGACCGGTCTCGACCTGGATCCCGCGGTGCCGCCCTTCGTGGCGCTGTCCTTCGCCGACCGGATCGCCCTGGCCCGGGAACTGCTGGCGCCCGGCCACCCGGAGCAGGAGCTGTGGGTCGCGCTGGCCATGTTCAGCGCGATGGCCTGGGACACCGGCGCCCACATGAGTACGACCGACGCCCTCGCCGCCGGCCACCCAGGTCTGACCCAGATGGGGTTCATGCCACCCGACCCGGACGGTGCGTGGCGCTTCCCCCGATTTTCCTATGGCCGTGCCCTTGCCGCGATCCACCCGCGGACGACCCCGAGAGGAGATCCGCAGTGACAGCCCACGAACGGACCGATGTCCTGGTCATCGGCAGCGGCTTCGGCGGCGCGATCCCCGCGTACCACCTGGCGGCCGGCGGCGCCTCGGTCGTCGTCCTGGAACGCGGCCCGTGGCTGACCGCCGACGAGTTCGAGCACGACTTCAAGTTCGGTTCGTCGTCGACCCGGGTGTTCGAGTTCACCATGGGCGAGGGGATGAACGTGCTGGGCGGCAACTGCGTCGGCGGCGGCAGCGTCGTCTACTTCGCGGCCATGCCCCGCGCCCCGCGCTTCGTGTTCGAACGCGAGGGCAGCCTCGGCCGGAGGATGTGGCCGAAGTCCATCACCCGGGAGGCGCTGGAGCCCTGGTACGACCGGGTGGCTCAGGCCCTGCCCATCACCCAGAGCAAGTGGGACGACGTCACGTACGCCGGTGGCGTGTTCGCGGCGGCCTGTGACCACGCCGGTCGTACGGCCAACCCGGTCGCGGCGGCCATCGACACCGACCTGTGCACCAACTGCAACTGGATGATGTCCGGCTGCAAGTTCGACGCCAAGCGGTCGCTGCTGCTGAACTACCTGCCGGCGGCGGTCGACCACGGCGCCCAGATCCGGCCCCTGCACGAGGTGCAGCGCATCGAGCGGTCCGCCGACGGTGACTTCCTGGTCCGCTACACGGTGGTCGACCCGGTCGACTACCGGGTGCAGGTCGACGAGGGTGTCATCGAGGCGAAGCTGGTGGTGGTGGCGGCCGGGGCTGCGGCGACGCCGGTCATCCTGCAGCGGTCCGAGGAGACCCTCGGGGCGATGCCACAAGCTGTCGGGCGTTACTTCTCCGGCAACGGCGAACGGCTCAACACGGCGATCCTCAACGAGGATCGGGTCCGTGACGTCCTGGGACTGGACCGGGGCGACGGCCTGGCGTACGCGGCCAACCAGATCGGTCGCGGGCCGTCCGCCGCGAGCTGGGACCGCCTCGACGGTTCGCTGCCCGAGTTCAGTCGCTACTCGTTGGAGCAGCTGTACTTCCCCCCGGGGTTCGGCACGATTCTCGCCCAGGCGCCCGACGCGCAGGGACCGAGCTGGTTCGGGCTGGACAAGAAGGAGATCCTGCGGCGCTGGCAGTCCTGGCTGACGATCTTCATCATGTCCGAGGACGACAACGAAGGCGTCTTCGGTCCTCCTCCGGAGACCGGGAACGCCGACCGCATCTCCATGCAGATGCTCAGCCGGGGCAACCTGCGGTACGAGCCGACCGCCAACACCCGGCGCGGGTGGGCCCTTGCCGACGCGGACATCCGCGACATCCTGGAGCGCGACGGCCTCGCCCGGGTGATGCCCTGGACCAACGAGGTCATCGGGGCGTACACGGTGCATCCGCTGGCGTCGTGCCGGATGGGCGACGACCCGGAGACCTCGGCGCTGGACGACACGAACGAGCTGCGCGACCACCCGGGGATCTTCGTGACCGACGGCTCGGCGGTGCCCGGGGCGTTGACAGTCAATCCGGCGTTCACCATCGCCGCGATCGCTGAGCGCGCCGTGCCGCACATCGTCCGGGCCGCCCAGTCCCGCGGCGTCGACGTCAGGTATCTCGGGTCGCTGCCGCCGGGGGAGCGGGCCAGCCGCCGGACACCTGTGGCGGTGAACGGCCGTGACGGCCAGCCCGTGTCAGTCCCCTCGGTTTAGCCGAACATCAGGAGGATCCGTGTCGAACCAGACGAGTGTCTACGATGATCTGATCGCTGACGGCGACGACGTCGAGGCGTTGGTGACCGGGCTGAGCCCGGATCAGTGGTCCACTGCCACGCCGGCGCCGGGCTGGACTGTCAAGCACCAGATCGCCCACCTGGCCTTCGTGTCCCACCTGGCCGCGCTGTCGGCAACCGACCCGGACGCTTTCGCCGAGCATGTGGCCGACGCCAGGCGGGACTTCCAGGCGGCGGTGAACAACGCCCTGACCGCGTACATGCAGCTGCCCACCGACGCGCTCGTGCAGAGGTGGCGGCAGGAACGCGACACCGCCGCCAAGGCGCTCGCCGCTGTCGATCCGACGGGCACCGTCCCGTGGCTGGTCACCCCGCTGCCGCCGTCGGTGCTGGCCGCGGCCGGCATGATGGAGCTGTTCGGCCACGGGCAGGACATCGCCGACGCGCTGGGACGGACCCGCGAGCTGACCGACCGGATCGGCCACCTGGCCTGGTTCGGCTTCCGTACCCGCGACTTCGGCTACCAGGCGCACGGGTTGACGCCGCCGACTCAGGAGTTCCGGGTCGAGCTGACCGGTCCCTCGGGCGTGGTCTGGGAGTTCGGGCCGCCGGACGCGACCCAGCGGGTGACCGGCCCGGCCGTCGACTTCGCCCTGCTGGTCAGCCGCCGTCGACACCGCGACGACCTGTCCCTGACCGCGCAGGGCGAGGAGGCCGACCGCTGGCTCGACGTCGCCCAGGCGTACCGGGGGCCGGCCGGGCCGGGGCGCCGTCCCGGTCAGTTCGCCAAGCGGTAGGTACACAGAGGTCCGCCTCCGCGGGCGCCCGAGGGCGCCGCGGAGGCGGACCTTTTCGTGTGTGCCTGCGTCACCGCCGTGGTGCGGCCCCACGCGGCGTCGGGACCGGCGCGCGTCGCGCCACCGGTCCCGACGCGCGTCGCGCTATCTGCCCCGGGGTGCCACTTCGGCGGTACGGCCCGCCGCAGCCCGCACGGGACGGCCCGAACGGTGAGCCTCCAGGTCGGGAATCGCGTAGAGGATGGGCAGGTCCGTCGTGCGCTTCGGCCGCAACGCGATGCCGACCATGCTGGTGGACCGGTCCGCCACGGTGACCGGATCGACGTCACCCAGGAGCAGCGAGCGTCGGGTCCAGGGCTCCGGGTCGACGCTGTCCGCCGTCGCCACAGCCCTGACGAACCACTGCCCGGGGGAGACGTCGGGCAGGCAGTAGCGTGCCTTCGTGCCGGCCTCGGCCTCGACGACGGTCCAGGCCGCCGGCCGCCGCTGGATGATCGGGGTGTCGAACGCGCCGATGTAGACGCGTGCCGTGGCGTACCCGGCCGGCAGGGTGACGGTGCCGGTGATGGTGCCCGACTCGGGCAGAGCCTCGTCCTCGGGCTGGGGTGTCCCGCGGATGCCCTCGGTCCACATTCGTCGGAAGCGGCTGGGCGAGGTGCCCACGCTGTCGGTGAAGTGGTTGGTGAACGACCCCAGGCTGTTGAAGCCGACCGCCAGGGAGATGTCCGTGACGCTCATCGAGGTGGTGGCGAGCAGGCGTTTGGCCTGGTAGATGCGGACCGCAGACAGGTACCTCCCGGGGGAGACCCGGGTCGCGGCCCGGAACACGCGGGAGAAGTGGAACCTGCTGAGGATTGCGCTCTTGGCTATCTCGTCGAGCGACAGCGGCTCGCTGTAGCCCTCCCAGATGCGCGCGATGGCGGACTTGATGGCACTGTTCATGGGGGCCTCCGTGAGCAGAGCAACACGATCCGTCATCACTCTGCCCGGGTGACCTCGAGAGCCGGTTGGGCTCGGATGGGGCCGTGGTCGAGGCCGGCTGGGGCCACCGGCGGTGATCCGGGGGGTGCCCGCGGGTGGCGTCGCGCAGCGCCAGGCGTATGCCGTGACCAGGGCCGAGGGCCCTTCGGAGGACGGGGGGATCCCCTTCCTCAGGCTCTACTTCGAGGCTGCTTGAAAACGAGTTGCCGGGATGGTGTCGTATCAAGGTGCACCCGTTCGTAGAACTAACGTACGGCGGCGACGGCCGGACCGCCGTGCACGAGGAGTCGGGAGAGGCCCTCGTCCGGGCAATGAGAGGAGACGACCTTGACGGAGTACCTGATCGCCTTCAACGATGAGTGGGTGGGTCCGCACACGGCGGAGGAGATGGGCAAGAAGGGCGTAGCCGTCCTGGCCGTCATCGAGGAGATGCGGGCCGAGGGTGTCCTGATCTCCAGCAACGGCGGGCTCGACGAGTCCACCGCGGTGTGCAGTGTCGAGTCGGTCGACGGCAAGCCCGTCTTCAGCGACGGCCCTTACGTGGAAACCAAGGAGCACCTCGGCGGCTTCGCCGTCATCGAGGTCGCTGACGACGAGGCGGCGCGGCACTGGGCCGGCAAGCTGGCGACCGCGCTCGAGTGGCCGCAGGAGGTGCACCGCTTCCCGAATCCCGGGCAGAACCGGTTCAACGGTTCTGGAGACAAGTGAGTCTGGTGCCCAGGTACCTGCTGTCCGTCTACGGACCGGCAGAGCACACCGAGTCCGGCACCTGCCCCTCCGGGAAGGCCACACCGCAGGCGTCCGCCGACGCCGGCGCCTTCACCGAGAGGCTCCGCAGGGACGGTCACTTCGTCTTCGCCGACAGCCTGGAGCCCGTGACGACGGCCACCACCGTCGACGGACAGGGCGGCAAGCCGGTCCTCACTGACGGGCCCTACCTGGAGACGGCGGAGCAACTCGACGGCTTCTGGGTCGTCGAGGCGGCCGACCTCGACGTGGCCCTGGTGCTCGCCGCCGAGGGGTCGAGAGCGTGCGGCGGCGCCGTCGAGGTGCGTCCCTTCCGCACCGAGGGATCCGATCGGACGCTGCCGCAACCGTGAGTGGCCCCACCGTCGAGCAGGCGATCACCGGTGCCCACCGCGAGGAGTGGGCACCGGTGGTCGCCAGCCTCGCACGCCGTTTCGGCGACCTCGACATAGCCGAGGAGGCCGCGGCCGAGGCGTTCGCGGCGGCGGCGGAGCGGTGGCCGCGCGACGGCGTGCCGCCCAACCCGGGCGGCTGGCTCGCCACCACCGCGACCCGCAAGGCGATCGATCGTCTCCGTCGGGAGCTGCAGCGCGACGCCAAGCACCAGGAGGCCCTGATGGTGTACGACGACACCCCTCCTGAGCCGACCGGTCCGGTCGAGGACGACCGACTCAGGCTGATCTTCACCTGCTGCCACCCCGCGCTCGCGATCGAGGCCCGGGTGGCGCTCACCCTGCGGCTGCTCGGCGGCCTCACCGTCGCCGAGATCGCGCGCACCTTCCTGGTGCAGGAGACGACGATGGCGCGACGGATCACCCGCGCCAAGACGAAGATCAAAGCGGCGCACATCCCGTACCGGGTGCCCTCGGAAGACGACATCCGCGAGCGGCTCGCCGGCGTGCTCGCAGTCGTCTACCTCATCTTCAACGAGGGCTATCTCGCCAGCGAGGGCGACGACCCGTTGCGTGTCGACCTCACCGACGAGGCGATCCGCCTCGGCCGCCTGCTCCGGACCCTCCTGCCGGACGACGGCGAGGTGGCCGGCCTGCTCGCCCTGATGCTCCTCACCGATGCCCGGCGGCCGGCGCGCGTGTCCCGTACCGGGGAACTGGTGACCCTCGACGAGCAGGACCGCGGCGCATGGGACCGCGCCCTCATCGCCGAGGGCAGAGCCCTGGTCCACGAACGGGTCAGGGCGACGGCGACCGGCGGTGACCCACCCGGGTGCTACCAGCTCCAGGCCGCCATCAACGCGGTCCACACCGACGCCCCCTCCGCCCGGGACACCGACTGGTCCACGATCGTCGCCATCTACGGCCGCATGGTGCTCCTCGACCCGTCGCCGATCGTTCGGCTCAACCGGGCGGTCGCGGTCGCCGAGGTCGACGGCCCCCTGGTCGGGCTCGCTGAGATCGACCGGCTCGCCGGGATCCTCGACGGGTACCACGCCTTCCACGCCGCTCGCGCCGACCTGCTCCGGCGAGCCGGGCGCGGCGGCGAGTCGCGGACGGCCTACGACCGGGCCATCGATCTCGCCGGCAACCCCGCGGAACGGGCCTACCTCACCCGCCGACGCGACCAGCTGGCCAGCTGACCCTTCCCGTTGGACTCGGACGGGCGACGGCAGATGGCCCTGGGGTCGACGGGTCGGCAGCGGTCGAGGTTGGCCGCGTCTGATGGGCCCGATCAACCGAAGAGGAGATGCTCATGGTGTTGCCGCAGGTGGTCTCCCGCGATCAATGGCTGACGGCCCGTAGGGCGCTCCTCGCCAGGGAGGAGCAGCTCCCCCCGCGGCATGCCGCGGTGGTCGCCGCCCGCCGTCGTCTGCCGATGGTACGGATCGACAAGGACTACGTCTTCGAGGGCGCCCGTGGGTGGGCGACCCTGCCGGAGCTGTTCGAGGGCTGCCGTCAGCTGATCGTCTTCCACCTCATGTTCGATCCGGACTGGGACGACGCGTGCCCGAGCTGCTCGGCGTTCTCCGGAAGACTCCATCCGGGACTTCTGGCGTCGATGCGGACGCGGGACACGGCGTTCGTCGCCGTGTCCCGCGCGCCGCTGACCAAGCTCAGGGCCAGCCCGGGATGGAAGCGGTGGCATTTCCCGTGGTATTCGTCGTTCGGTAGCGACTTCAACTACGACTTTCACGCCACGTTGGACGAGCGCGTCGCCCCCGTGATGTACAACTTCGACTCCAAGGCGCAGATCCTGGCTGCCGGCTCGCCGATCGAGCTTGTCGTGAGCGAGATCCCGGTCGAGATCGTCGGCCTGAGTTGCTTCATCCGGGACAGCGGCGACGTGTTCCACACGTACTCCGCCTATGACCGCCGCGTCGAAGAGCTCAGCCAGGCCGACAGCCTGCTCGAGCTGACTGCCCTGGGCGGCCAGGCGTAACCGACGCCGGGCGGGCGTACGGCCAGGCAAGCCCGGAGATGTCACCGTGAGGCCGAATCCGAGATCGTGTGCCAGCGACCGACACAGAGATCGGAGGCCGAGCCATGCCGCGATGGAATCCCGTTCGCGTTGTCAGCTCCCTTTTTCCCAGCGAGCCGGGCCCCAAGCGCTTGTACGTGGTGGCCACGCTCATCAACACGTTCGGAAGTGGGCTGCTGATTGGAAGCCTGCCGCTGTACTACACCCGCGTCGTGGGCCTTTCCGCCGCGCAGGTCGGGCTGGGCCTGACCATCGCGCTCACCGCCGCGCTGGTGATGGCTCTCCCGCTCGGTGAACTCGCCGACAGGCGCGGGCCCGTCCAGGTGATCAGGGCCCTGCTGCTGGTGGAGACCGTGTCGATGCTGGGCATCCTCTTCATCGGCGACTTCATCAGCTTCCTCGTCGCCTCCTGTGTGCACCTGGTGGCGTCGAATGCGCTCGGGACTGTCGAGGGAGCGCTGTTGCGACGGGTGGCCGGCGAGGACGCGCCAGCCTTCCGCTCCTCGATCTACGCGGTCACGAACGTGGGCCTGTCGCTCGGGTTGATACCCTCCGGCATCGCGATCCAGCTCGGCACCGCCAACGCGTATCGCACGCTCATCGTCATCAACCTGCTCAGCTTCCTGGTCGCCTGGTTGGTTCTCGACAGGCTGCCGCGTTACAAGCCGATTCCGAGGCCGGCCACGGGTCCGCGCTGGATCGCCCTGCGTGACAAGCCGTACGTCACGTTCGCGCTTCTGAAGGCGTTGATGCACCCGCAGTTCTACGTCCTCACGCTGTTGCTTCCGCTCTGGGTGGTCGACAACACGAACGCCCCGCGGTGGACCATCCCGGTGTCCCTGGCGATCAACACGGTCTTCATCATCCTGCTCCAGGTCCGTCTCGGCAGTCAGGTGCAGACGATCCGGCAGGGCGGGCTCGCCTGGCGGCGGGCCGGGCTGGCCTTCCTCCTCAGCTGTTGCGTGCTCGCCGTTGCGGCCGGGCTGCCCAGCTGGGCGGCGCTGGTGGTGGTGATCGCGGCAGTGGTGCTGCACAGCTACGGCGAGATCATGCACACGGCAGGCCTCTTCTCGGTGGCCCTGAAACTGCCTCCGCCGCACGCGCAGGCACAGTACGACGGCTTCAGCGGGATCTTCGCCGGCACCGGCAACGCGGCCGCTCCGGCGCTGCTCCTCGGTGTGGTTCTGAGCCTCGGTGTGCCCGGGCTGATCGGACTCGGCGTGTTCTTCCTCCTGCCGAGCCTGCTGATGCCGGCCGTGACGCGGTGGGGTGAGCGGACCAGGCCGAAGGCGCAGGAAGACCTCGATCTGACAGCTGTCGATGCGGTGAAGTGATCCGGACAGGCCCTGGCCGGCGCCCCACGCGCCAGGCCGGGGCCACGGAACCGGGGCAGGGCCGGCTGGACCGACGGATCGGTCCGGCCGGCCCTGCCGTCACCGCCGTTACGTCGACACGTACGGGACGGTCCTGCGGCTGTCGATGTGGATACCGTCGGGTCCGCCGTCCACCAGGCGGTCGACGACATGCGGGCCGCCCGTATCGCACAGGCGGCCCGCAACAGGGTTCGTGGTCGTCGCTCTCGGACGGGTTCGTCACGCCGTCCGGAGGTTCGGCACGATGGTCGTGGCGACAATCTCGGCCAGCTCGGGGGTGACAGTGCCGACCGGCTGCGCCGGCAGCTCGCGCACCAGGTAGGAGTCCTCGTTCCGGCCGGGCACCGTGAGGGTCGAGGGCGAGTCGGACAGCACCGTCACCGCGGCTCGTCCGGCGGCCGGCCCGGCCTGCGTGTCGTTCCGGCCGGCCAGCACGAAGGCCAGCCAGGCGCGATACCAGACCACCAGGTCGGAGAACGCTCCCGCCGAGCCGCTGAGACCCCTGCTGGCTGCCAGGGCGTTCACCTCGTCCAGGAGGGTCCGCTCCATTGTCGACACGACGAGTTCGGGGTCCGCCGTCAGGTCCGGGGGAGTGCGGGTGGTCGGACCGAACTTGCCGAGGAACTCGGTGAACTTCCCGATCACGTGGTCGTCGTCGGGCCACGTCGGGTTCACCAGAACGGCGGTGACCGGAAGGGTGGCTGACAGCAGGCCCGCGACCCGCAGGGCCAGCGGCGAGGCGCTGCAGTGCCCGATGACCTGCACCTGGCCGTGGTCCGCGCCAGCGTCCAGGAGTTCGGCCACGCAGGCTGCGGCCAGCTCCGGCAGCGGAAGGTACCGGCGGTCCTCGGACAGCACGCCGATGGGATCGATCTGAAACACGGCCCGGCCCTGGATCCGTTCGCTGAGCATCTCGCTCAGGCGCGGTGACATGGACATCGCCTGGAAGTCGGCTACCAGGATCGGATCGGTGTCGCCGGGGCTCAACCGTTTGAGGATCCGCTCGTCGCCCGAATGCGTCATGCCGCTCCCTCGTGCACTCGCGCCGCCGATGCGGCTGGCGGCCCCGCCGTCCGAGGGCCAACCGCCGCCCAGGGATCGGTGCCGCCAGGTCATCGCCAGCTCATGATCGAATCGACTGACCGTCGTCCATAGCCAGTCTTCGCCGATGAGCCCCCGGAGCCTTGTCGGACGGTGCTCGATCGGTTCCTGCGCACGGGGCGTCAGGTCCCGGTCCCGGAGCACAGCGCAAGGTGCCCGGCCCGCCGCCATCCCCGATTCTGGCTCTGGTTCCGCCGGGACACGAGGCGAATGACGGGCCTTCGCCTGCCCGATACGGCGGCCGCCGGTACGTCAAGGCGCACGTTCCTGGCCCCACAGGGAAGGAAGAGATCGCGATGCCTGATCAGCTCGGTAACCGGGCGGTGGTACTTGGCGGGAGCCTGGCTGGCCTGCTCGCCGCCGACGTACTCGCCGGGGTCTACCCGGAAGTGGTCGTGGTGGATCGGGACGAGCTGGCCGGTGTGACGGGCCCCCGGCGCGGCGTGCCGCACGGCCGCCACGCCCACGGCCTCGTCGGCCGCGGCCAGCAGATCTTCGAGAAGCGGTTCCCCGGCCTCATGGCGGAGCTGGAGGCCGCCGGTGTCCGGCCGGGCGACTTCAGCGGTGACATCCGCTGGTATTTCAACGGCATGCAGCTTCGCCAGGCACAGACGGGCCTGCTCTCGGTGCCCTGCACCCGGCCTGTCATCGAGCGGTTCGTACGCGGCAGGGTGGAAGCGATAAGCAATGTCCGGTTCCTCCAGCAGTACGACATCGTCGGGCTGGAGACGACCCCCGACGCGGCCCGCGTCACGGGGGTGCGCGTGCAGGCCCGGGACGGAGGTTCGGGCCCCGAGGTGCTCTCCGCCGACCTGGTCATCGACACCACCGGCCGAGGGTCACGGACGCCGGCCTGGCTGGAGGAGCTGGGCTATTCCCGGCCGACCGAGGACCGGGTGAAGGTCGATCTCGCCTACACCACGCGTCACTACCGGGTACCTCGCGATCCGTTCGGCAGCGACATCGCCATCATCGCGGCGGCGACCCCCTCACATCCGCGTGGCGCCTTCTACTACCGGCTTCCCGGGGAGGACGGCCGCGTCGAGTTGTCCCTCACCGGTGTACTCGGTGACCACCCGCCAACCGACCCCGAAGGCTTCCTCGCCTTCGTCCGGTCGCTGCCCGTGCCGGAGATCTACGAGTCGATCCGCGAGGCCGAGCCGATCGACGACCCGGTGATGTTCCGCTTCCCGGCGAGCGTCCGCCGTCGCTACGAGCGACTGTCCCGGTTCCCGGAGGGCCTGCTGGTGATGGGGGACGCGGTGTGCAGCTTCAACCCGGTGTACGCACAGGGCATGGCTGTCGCCGCCATCGAGTCCCAGGTCCTGGCCGATCAGCTCACGAAGGCCAAGGTGCCACCGGCGCGTGAGTTCTTCCAGGCGATCTCCCGCCAGATCGACTCACCCTGGGATTTCGCGGCGATCGCGGACCTCGGCTACTCGGGAGTGGAGGGCCGCCGGACCGCCAAGGTCCGCATGATCAACAGCTACGTCGCCCGGCTCCAGCGGGCGGCGGTCCACGACGAGAGCCTCACCAATGCCTTCATGAGGGTCGCCGGCCTCGTCGACGAGCCGTCGGCTCTCCTTCGCCCCGGCAGGGTTCTTCGGACGTTCCGGCAATCCGGTGGCCGTACGCCTGCGGCCACCGCGCCGCTCGCAGAGGCCCGTGACTAGTTTTGGAGGTGCAGGATGCGCTCATTCCGTATCGAGGTTCCGCAGTCCCAACTCGACGATCTGAAGCAGCGGCTCGCCAACACCCGCTGGCCGGACGAGATGCCAGGGGTCGGCTGGGGCCGAGGCGTACCGCTGGGGTACCTCAGGGAACTGGCCGACTACTGGCAGAGCGGCTACGACTGGCGGGCAGCCGAGGCACGCCTGAACGCGTACCCGCAGTACGTGACCGAGATCGACGGCGCGAACGTGCACTTCATGCACATCAGGTCACCTGAACCGAACGCGTTGCCGCTCATCATGACGCACGGCTGGCCGGGCACCGTGGCGGAGTTCCTGGACGTCATCGAGCCGTTGACCGACCCCGTGAAGCACGGCGGCGACCCGTCCGACGCGTTCCACCTGGTCATCCCGTCGATCCCCGGGTACGCGTTCTCCGGCCCCACCGGGCAGGTGGGCTGGGACACCGGCCGGGTGGCCGGCGCGTGGAAGGAACTGATGCGCGGCCTCGGCTACGACCGCTACGCGGTCCAGGGCGGAGACTGGGGCACGCCGATCTCGCTGCGGCTCGGCCTGGCCGACCCCGAGCACGTCGTGGGCATCCACCTCAACATGTGCGTCACCTTCCCGCCGCAGGACCCGGCGGCGATGGCCGGCCTGGACCAGGCGGACCTGGCCCGGCTGGAGTTCACCGGCCGGTTCATGCAGGACGGCACCGGCTGGCAGCGGATCCAGTCGACCCGTCCGCAGACGCTGTCGTACGCGCTTACCGACTCACCGGTGGGGCAGCTCGCCTGGATCGCCGAGAAGTACAAGGAGTGGACGGACTCGGCGAAGGTGCCCGAGGACGCGGTGAGCCGCGACGCCATCCTCACCGCGGTGTCGATCTACTGGCTGACGGCGACCGCCGGGTCCAGCGCCCAGTTGTACTACGAGTCGAGCCACATGGACGCCGACTTCGCCAGGACCTGGGGCGGGCCGTGGCCGTTGGCGATGCCGGTAGGTGTCGCGTCGTTCCCCAAGGACGCGGTGCGGCCGATACGCCGGTTCGCCGAACAGATCATGCCGACCCTCACCCACTGGACCGAGTTCGACCGTGGCGGCCACTTCGCGGCCCTGGAGCAGCCGCAGCTGCTGGTCGGCGACATCCGCACGTTCGCCCGCTCCCTCAGACGCTGACCGCGCCGGCGCCCGGGTCACCGGCGCCCGAGCGTGCACCAGCCCAGCAGAGCAGTGTCCGATCCGGTACGACGAAAGCGAGAGACCATGACGACCAATTCCTCCCCGGTCGCCGCGCCGTCCATCTCCGGCGCCGAGCAGGCCGAGATCGCCGCCGTACCCGCGCGGATGGTCGCGGCCTGGGCCGCGCACGACGCCGACGCGTTCGCCGACCTGTTCACCCAGGACGGAACGCTGATCCTTCCCGGCGTCTACAAGAAGGGCCGCGACGAGATCCGGAAGTTCATGTCGGCCAGCTACGCCGGCCCGTACGAGGGCACCCGGGTCACCGGTACGCCCATCGACCTCAAGCCGCTCGCGGACGGCGCCGTGGCGCTGCTGACCACGGGCGGGGTGATCGCGTCCGGTGAGACGGAACTGGCGGACCGGGACGCCATCCGGGCCTCCTGGATCCTGGTTCGGCGCGACGACAGGTGGCAGTTGGCGGTCTACCAGAACTGCCCGCGCGACTGAGCTGTCCGACGGGACGTCACTGGCGACCGGTGCTCACCAGAGCGCCGGTCGCCTTCCGCGTGACCGGAGCCCGTCACCGGACCAGGTCGGTTTCACAGTGCCAGGGGCCTGCCCACCGACACGTCGATCGCCTGCTCAGCTCGGCGTAGCCACAGGTCCGCGGGTCCTGACGGCGGGGTGCCTCCACGCCGCGGTGTGCCGGTCCGCCTCCACCATCCCGGGCCGCCGGCTGCCCGCCCACATGACGAAAGGTGAGTTGGGGCCGTGGCTCGCCAGCCACGGCCCCAACTCACCCGGATTCCCGGCGCGACCTCGGGGTGGGATCCGCTACGGCGTCCCGGCAGCGGCCGCCCGCCGCAGGGCTCTGTCACAGGCTGCGAGGTGGCGACCGAGCGCGTCCTCGAAACTGGTGCTCGCCGCATCGAACATCAGTTGCCGGCGGATGGCCAGCTCCCGGCCGGAGAGACCGCTGATCATCTCGGCGGTGGCGGCCAGGGCCGTGGTCGGATCGTCGGTCACCTCGTCGACGAGGCCCAGGTCGACGCTCTCCTGCGCGTCCAGGTGGGCACCGAACAGAATCGCTCGGCGCAGCCGGGTCCCGCCGGCCTGCTGGGCGAGTCGATAGACCGCCATGCCCGGCCAGGTGGCCTCCCCGTCAACGAACAGGGACAGCCGGATGTCCGGCGTGGCGATCCGGTAGTCGGTCGCCAGCAGGACGTCCAGGGCGAGGCCACCGCAGTCGCCGGAGGCCACAGCGACAGTCGTGACGGTGAGCCGCTCGAGCCGGCGCAGTGACCGCTCCCACTTGCTGACAAGTGCCACGTCCAGGCCGTGGGCCCAGTCCTTGCCAGGCGTCCCGGTCACCTGCACCGGAAGCATGGTGGTGGACATCTCCGACTCGGCCGCCGCGCAGATGGCCTCCACAGCGGCGACGGACTCCATCGTCAGGGGTTTCGAGCCGTCGATGCGAAGCGCCACGTCATCTCGCGCGCCGTCGGCGGCATCCTGCTCACCCCTACCTCTCCGGACGGTTTCCGCGCTCACCACTGGACCAGCGCCGTCTCGATCGTGGAACCAGGACCCATGGTCATCAGCACTCCATAATCGCCCGGGGCGGTTACTCTCTCCTGCAGGAGCCGTTCATACGAGAAAATGAACGATCCGCTTGATACGTTGCCGTAGTCACGTAGAACGCCTGTGGTGTGCCGGACCTCGTGACGGTTCAGTCCCAGGTTGACAGTCACCGCGTCGATCACCTTCTTGCCTCCGGCGTGCACGAGCCAGTGCGCGATGTCGCTGCGACGCAGGCCGGTGTTCGCCAGCAGGCGGTCCGCGACGATTTCCGCGTGAGCGCCGACGACGTACGGGATCTGTGGGTCGAGGAAGAAACTGAACCGGTTCTGGACGCTGTCCCAGTCGTAGCGCATGGCATCGACCGCGTCGGGAATGATGCAACTGGCGAACTTGAGGATGCGCGGACGACCAGGTGTGCCCGCGGATTCGCCGGCGGGGCGGCCCACCACGGCCAGCGCGGCGGCGCCGTCGCCGAACAGACTGTTCACGACCGCGGTGCGCATGGTCGAGTCCAGGACGTAGGCGGCGGAACAGGCCTCGGTGCACAACACCACGGCCAGCTCGCCCGGGTTGGCCACGGACCAGCTCGACACCACGTTCAGGGCGTTGAGACCGGCATTGCATCCCATCCCGACGATGTCGGTCCGGCTGCAGTGCCTGTCGATGCCCAGTTCGCGGATGAGCAGGGCACTGAGCCCCGGCGTGAGAAATCCGGTGGATGTCACGCAGCACAGGTGGCGGATATCGGAAATCGTCGCACCGGCGTCGTCCAGGCATGCCTGGAGGGCGCGCTTTCCCATGTCCACGGCGAGCTTCTTGTGCCGTCCGAGAAGGTCCGCCTGCGTCTCCGAGGACGGCGTGCCGTCCGGTGCCGGGAGCGGTAGCTCCAGGAAGCGCCGGCGGATCGCGCTGTTGAGAAAGACCGAGCGGATCTTCGGGTCGGAGATCGCGAAGGTGTCCAGTAGGTCCTGCTGCGAGTAGGACGTGGCGGACGAGGCCGTGCCCACCCCGACAATCGTGGAGTCGTACTGTGTGGGTGGGAGAATGGGAAACTCTTCTGCCAGTGTCCGATCGTATTGCCCCGGGGTGTTGGCGATGTCAACGGTCACACGCAGATCTTCCTTCCGCATCTCAGCTGCCCTGGCGTCCTTGACCAGGGCCGCATTGTGCTCGTTCTACGACAATGCGGCTTGAGCAGCAGATGCGGCATCTTTGAGATTGCCGGGCGCCCGGTGGAGATGTCGGCGCCCGCACGGTGCGGATCCCACGGCGGCCGGAGTCGCGAAAGGCGTCCGGATGGCGCGCGTCAGGGCAGGCCGGCGCGGTGGTCGAGGTGCTCACAGCGCAGCGCAGCGGCGGTGATCACGGTGTCGCAAGACGGTGTCGGCGGCCTGACGGGCGGGGCCGGCTGCCGCGAGCCGCGTCGTTGCGCGGGTGTGTCGCGTGGTGCGCGGGCTCATCGTCAACTGCGACCGAGCGGCATTGCGCTCGGCCCGGCCGCGTCGGCACCGCTGGGGTCAGAGGCGGTAGTTGGTCTGGCTGAACGGGTCGCCCTTGGCGTGGCTGAACGCCCTGCTCGGCGTCACCTCGAAGGCCACGATCTGGGTGTCGGGCATATCCGAGACGATGGCGCCGTCCTTGATGTCGAGCTGCCAGCGGCCGTCCCAGCGACCGCGGTAGAGCTCGGCGAGCTTGCGCAGCAGAGCGTCGTCGGTGACCGGCACGGCGATCCCCTCGACGGCCACGTCGAGACCCTGCTCCCAGGCGGTGTCGCCGGCGAGCACGAGCACGTGGGGGTTGGCCTGGATATTGGCGTACTTCACCTCGGTGCTGCCGGTGTGGAAGTAGACCTTCCCGTCGTGGAACACCGGCACCATAGGCGTCGCGTGGGGACGGCCGTCCGGTCGTACGGTCACCACCCAGGCGAGATCCGCCGCGGCCAGCCTCGCCTCGGCCTCGGCCCACGGGACCAGCCGGCCGGCCTCATCGCTGTAGCGCCTGTCGACGCGTTCGCTCGTCGGCATCGTCAACCCTCCGAACTGGCCGCAGGATGAAAGTGGTTGGGAGACGTTAACACGATCGACTGGCTGGCACCGTCAACTCCATCGACCGATATGCGCGAGTCGGCGTACCTGTCGGCACCTCCGACCAACCTGACGACCGAGGTGGGGGCGAGCGGTGGCTGCCGACGGTGCTGTGCGGCTCAGTCGTCGATCGCCTGGTAGATGGCGGTCCAAAAGTCGCTCCACAGCGGAAGTTTCTGATCCCCCATGTGCGCCCGCTGCATGACGACGACCATCGCCATGTCCTGAGCGGGATCGTTGTACCAGGCCGTGCCGTAGAAGCCGGGCCATCCGTAGCTGCCGACCG
This sequence comes from Micromonospora sp. NPDC047521, assembly GCF_055587305.1. NCBI lineage: Bacteria > Bacillati > Actinomycetota > Actinomycetes > Micromonosporales > Micromonosporaceae > Micromonospora > Micromonospora sp. NPDC047521. The sequence continues at coordinate 222,708 of NZ_JBVJGN010000008.1, forward strand.
AGGGACCCAGGCGGGTACGCCGGGTGATGACCGCCATCCCGAAACCCCAGCCGAAATTGTCGAAATACCCGGGCTCGAATCCGGACACCGCCTTCTGCGCGGCTGTCAGATGGTCGGTCGTCATCAGGGTGACCGACGGCCGTGAGAGGACCCGCTCGCCATGGCGGGTGCCTCCGGCGAGCAGAGCCGAAGCGAAGGCGAGGTAGTCGTCGGCAGTCGAGACGAGCCCACCACCACCGCCCTCGAACGTCACCGGCCGGCTGAACCGACCGTCCGGACGGTCCTCGACGACCGCCTCGCCGGCGGGGCCGCTGTCCCGCTCGTACGCCGTCGCGAACCGGCCGAGGCTGTCACCGTCCACACTGAACCCGGTGTCCCTCATCCCCAACGGCGCACAGATCCGCTCGCGCAGGGCCTCCCCGACGGACATGCCTGTGGCCCGGGCGATGAGCGCACCTGTGGCGTCGGCGGCGGTGTCGTACATCCAGCGCTCACCCGGCTGATGGACCAGCGGCAGCGCCCCCAGGTCGCGCACCCACTCGTCCAGATCCCGCCTGCCGATCGCGTTCAGCGCCTCGTCGATCGGAACCGTTCCCGGATCGGCGATGATCGTGCCGGTACCGAGGGTGAAGGTCAGCAGATCCCGCAGCGTTATCGGGCGGTTCGCCGCGACCGTGTCGTGCAGCGGCCCAGCCGGATCGGCGAGCACCCTCATGTCCGCGAGCTCCGGCAGGAGGTCGTCCACCGGGTCGTCCAGACGCAGTGTGCAGTCCTCCACCAGGGTCATCGCGCACGCGGCGACGAGTGGCTTCGTCATCGACCCCAACCGAACGATCGTGTCTCCCGCCATCGGGATCCCCGCCCCGGCGCCCTGGAACGCGAGGGCTCCCGTGGCTTCGACAACAACCTCGCCGTGGCGGGAGAGCGCCACCAGGGCGCCGGGAACGAAACCAGAGCCGACGAGACGCTCGAGCAGGTCCCGTACCCGAACCCATCGCTTCGCCGAGAACCCGCCAGCCGACACCCGCCGCCCCCTCAACTCGCCCGATCGGCGACTCAGCCCGCCCGTTCGACAGCGACCGCCGCCTCGGCCACGAGGCCGGTGCGGCAATCGATGGTAACCGCTGCAGAGTGAAATCTTCAGCTGCTGTGTGGTCCGAACGACGAGGTCGGGCAGGTCGGGTTTCGGCGTTGCCGGGCTGGCGGCGAGCGTCACGGTCCGCTCGGCCGCCCCCGTTCGTGAAAGGGTCCAGCAGCGGTGACCGCGTCACCGCTGCTGGACCGGGTCGCGCCACGCGACGGTGGCGCCGGCCGCCCGCTGAGCCACCCCCGGGTGCTGTTCCGGGCGAGAATTACCTGGTCAGTTCCGGCAGCACCTTGGTGGCGAACAGATCCATGCTCGTCCGGTCGTAGGCGGCGTCGATGAATCTGGCGATCACGTACCCGACGCCGAGCTTGCCGGCCTTGTTCAGCTGCTCCACGATCTGTTCCGGTGTGCCGATCAGGCCGTCCGTCCAGTAACCGAGGAGAGCCTCGAGTTGCTTGGCCGGCAGCAGCGGCTCGTAGTGGGCCCGGACCCAGGCCAACCTGTCGGCGACATCCTTCTCGGTCTCGCCGATCGTCACATTGAGCAGGACCGAGCGGACGATCGCGTCGAAGTCGGTGCCCACATCCTTGCAGTGCTCGGCCAGGACCTGGGACTTGTGGCTGAACCCCTCAAGCGACGCCCCGAAGTTCGTGTACTGCGCGTACTTCGCCGCGGTCCGCAGGGTCTTCTTCTCACCGGCGCCCCCGATCCACAGCGGGATCCCGCCCTCCTGCAGGGGCAGCGGCCGGCTGATCGCCCCGTCGATCTGGTAGTGCTTCCCCAGCAGGGTGGCCGAGCCTGTCGTCCACATCTGCCGCATGATCTGCGCGCACTCGTCGAGCATGCCCAGCCGGTCCGCGACGCTGGGGAAGCCGTAGCCGTAACTACGCCACTCGTGCTCGTACCAGCCCGCGCCGATGCCCACGTCCAGCCGGCCGCCGGACATGACGTCGATGCAGGCCGCGACCTTTGCCAGGTAGGCCGGATTGCGATAGCCCACGCACGTGCAGAGCTGCCCCAGCCGTACCCGTGACGTGCTGGCGGCGAAGGCCGCCATCATCGACCATGCCTCGAACGTCGACTCGTCGGACGGCGGATCAGTGATGAAATGGTCGAAGACCCAGATCGACTCGAACGGCCCGGCGTCGGCGGCCTTGGCGAGATCGAGTATCACGTCCCACTGCTTGGTCGCCGGTATGCCGGCCAGCTCGAAATCGCCACCCTGGGGGACGAACATACCGAATCGCATGCTGTTCGGGTTACTTGTCACGAAGCACGTCCTTTCCTCGCGGCGCGGATGTCAGACCAGACCCGGTGAAGCGTCAGCGGACGAGCTGAAGGCGCGTGCGATCTCACCGAACTCCGCTGCCATGGAGGCGATGGTCTCCTCGTGGAAGAGGTTTCTCTTGTAGGAGACGGACCCGATGGCATCGCCCGACAGATCCTTGTTCACGTCCCACAGCGCGCCGTCCGGCACCGCGGAAGCCAGCTCCTGCGACTTCAGCAGACGGGTGATCTGCACGTACCTCAGGTCACCGGGCGCGTCCACGATCGGGTTCAGGGGGACGCTCTGGAGGACCATCGCCGTCGCGTTGTCGGTCATCACCGGGCCCATGAGCTGCGGCGCCTCGTTGAAGATCTGAATGGACGGTATGTCGTGCGCGAACGCCTCGAGGCACGTCCGCCGGGTCCGCTGGAGCACCTCTTCGTACGACCTGCACCCGCTGAGGTCCGTTCGCAGCGGTACGAAGTTGTAGAGCGAACCGACTGTCTCGTCGAAGAGCCCTCCACCGCGGCCCGGCGTGAACGTCGCGATCACCACGTCCGTGACGCCGGTCCGCCGATTGATGAGCAGTTGGTAGATCGCGGCGATGGCCATGAAGCGGGTGGCCCGGTTCGACCTGGCCACGCGGTCGACGGCCGACACCACGTCACCCGGCACCAGAAAGCGGTGCCGGGCCGTCGACTCGGCAAGACCCATCGAGCGCGGCAGGTCTGTCGGCATCGCCGTGAACAGGGCGCCGTCCAGCCGCCGGCGCCAGTACTCGCGCGCCGCCTCCGATGTGGCGACCTCACGCTCCCAGGTGCCGTACTCGCGGTACTGCGGGGCCGTTGGCAGGTCCGGAACGCTGTGCCCGGTCCGGGCGGCGTAGCGATTGGCCAGGTCCCGAACGATCACCGTCAGGGACTGTCCGTCGACGCTGATGTGATGCGCCATCAGGACCAGGACCGCGTCCCGGTCATCGAACCTGGCCAGCGTGGCACGCAGGAACGGCGAATCGTACGCGCTTATCGTCTCCGTCTCGATCTCGTGGATCAGCGCCTCGGCCAGCTCCTCGCGGGACGCCTCGGGAACGGCGGGGAAGTCGCGGACATCCAACCGCACCGGGCTCGGCGGCAGGATCTCCTGGTACCTGTCGTCGGGCGGCCCGGCGATGCGCGTCCGGAGCGCCTCGTGCCGGGTCACGACGTCGAGCAGCGCATCGCGCAGGACGTCACTGTCGACGGGACCGCCCGTGACGCGCCACCCGGAGACCGCGTGGTTGCGGCAACCGAACGGGCCGTCGTCGCCGCCCCCGTCGAAGAGGCTGTTGAACTCCTGGTTGAGAGATAGCGGGGCCACCGTGGCCGCTGCGGCCCGACCCTCGGCGTCGGTTGTGGTCACGCCTGCCTCCTGCTGGTTGCCGTCTGATGCTGAGTGGGAGCCCCGTACCCGTCGGTCCCGAGGTGTTGGTCCAGTTCGGCGACGGTCGGGAAGTCGAACAACTCGTCGATCGACAGCTCCGACCCGAGTTCCTTGTTGATGAGGTTGATCAGCCGGACGCCGTTTAGTGACTGGCCGCCGAGGTCGAAGAAGCTGTCGTCCATTCCCACCCTGGCCACGCCGAGGGCCTCCGCGAACAGCGAGCAGAGGGTCTCCTGTTGGCGCGTGCCGGGGGCCCGGTAGGCCGACGGGTTGGCGAACAGTGGTTCGGGCAGCTCCGCCGACGGTGCCTCAGTGGCTTGTGTGGCGAGCTGTTCCCGGTCGGAGCTGGATCCCATACCTTTCCCCATTCGCGATGCCGGAGCTGAAGGTCCTGTGCGGGTCCCAACGTGGCAGCCGGTTCGCCGGGACGCACCTCAGGGATTGCCCCGGGCCCGGCGAAGTCGTGACGGTGTCTGACGTGGGTGGGGGAGGCAACCCGAGAGGTGCCACGCCGGAGAGGGTCGAGCGATCCTCGGCTCCTGGGCAACCGTTGTTGCCAGCCCTTGCCATCCCTTCGAGGAGTGGAAATGACGCAGCAAGAAGCCCTGGAGGCCTCCGATACCGCTGCTGGGTCCGGCGTTGTCGGGGACGAGCGCCCACGAGGCGAGACGGAGGTCATGGTCGAGCGCCTCTTCGCCGAGATGCTTGACGTTCCTGGCCTGCCGCGTACGGCTTCCGTATTCGATCTCGGGCTCGACTCGGTGTGGGTGACTGTCGCCTGTGCCCGGCTGGAGCAGATGACAGGGGTGCGGGTCAGGTTCACCCAGGTCTTCCGGACTCCCACCGTGGCCCAGCTCGCCGCCTGGATCGATACCAACCGAGCCCCCGCGAGAATCGAACCGGACGTCCCCACCACGCCCTCCGCCGCCGAAGGCGACGAACTCGTGGCCATCACTCCGATCCAGGCCGAAACGGTTCCGCAGAAGATCGTGGTCGAGATCGCCTGGTGGTTCGACGGCGAGATCGACGTGGCCGCTCTGGAGCGTGCCGCAACCGATGTTCACCGCCGTCACCAGGCGTTGCACGCCCGGTATCTGCACGGTCCGGAGCTCGGCCTCGCTGAGGTGCCTGCCGATCCGGGACAGGCGGAGTTTCATCGGCTGGCCGACGAGGACAGTGACAAGGCAGCGGCCGAGGCACTCAGGCGGACCCTGCGGATACCGCTGCGGGTCGACGAGGGGAAGGTCTGGCGGTGCGTGCTCGTACGCAGTGGAGAGAGCGGCCGCACCCTGTTCGGGGTGGCGGTGGACCACTCGGGCTTCGACGGTCGTTCGTGGGACATCCTGACGGCAGAACTACCGGTGGCCTACGCGGCGCGGGTGGCCGGAAAGGCGCCGCAGTGGCCGGGCCGGACGGCTTCACTCGCCGAGATGGCCTGCGACTTCCGGCACCAGCTCGCGTCGTCGGACATCGAGGCTCAGCGTCAGTACTGGCGCGACGAACTGCATGAGCTGCCGACCTGCCAGTTCCCGGGCCGCAGCGACGGGGCGGCACAGGCAACCCCGATGCATGACGGATCGCGGTACTCGCCCGCGGGTCCGGCCGTGTTGCGCAGCTTCCAGGTACCGGAGTCCCAGCTACGGTCCTGGAACGACTACGCCCGAGCCAATGGCATGCCGCCGTCCGTCGGTATAGCGGCGGTTTACGTGGAGTCGATCGTCCGGGCGGGCGCGTTGCCGGATTTCGCGGTGATGGTGCCCATCGCGAACAACTCCGGTGAGGTGATCGACAGGACCGTCACCAACAGGGTGGGCACCATCCTGCTGCGGCCGAATGGTCCGTCCCGCTCGGGTCGGCACCTCCTCGCGCGGGTGCGCGGCTCGTATCAGCAGGCCATGTCCGCGCGTGACGCCCTGCTCGCCCCGAAGGATCTGGCCGACGCGCTCAGCGGCTCCGAGGGAGTGATCCCCCTCGACCGGATGGTGGCGCTGAACTACAACTCGACGCCCAGCCTCAGCCTCGGTGACATGGACGGGGTTCTCGTGAGCGAGGGCACCGCGTTCGCCACGAAGTCCTTCTTCGTCGTCATGCTCCTGGTGACGCCGACCCCGGAGGGGCTCCACGTCGCCGTGCAGGTGCGCACCGACCTGCACGATTCCAGCCTCGTCGATGACATCAGGCAGCACTTCCTCGACATCATCAGCGACGGGCCCGAGCGGCTCGAGCTGTTGACCGCGTGACGCGATCCGGGCGGTGGCCTGTCGCACCCGCACGGACCGGGTTCACCGGCGGTGGCGCCGTGACGGCATCCGCATCGGCCGCGAGCGGGTCGAGCGGCTGACGGCCGAAGGGCCGGCCGGGCGTTCGTGCGACCGGCCGGTCGACGCCGATCGCGCTCCGAACTCCACCGCAATGGGCAGCACCGCCGCGCGCCGGGAGTCCCCCGCGCGGCGGTGCTGACTCGTGCGTACGCCCGGTACGGGAGCGGCCACCGGACAGCCGGTGAGGACCACCGGAGATCCTGCGGTGGCCGGGCCGCCGTCCGCGCACCGCAGGTCGGCTCGATCGGCCGGCGGTGTCGTGGTGCGACAGCCCTCGACGCCGGCGTTCCGACACCGATCCTGCGACCATGGGCACGCCTGACGATCCCTCCAGGCGGTGGTGCACCGGGTCGGGATCGTCGTCGGCGCCGACTCAGGGGTCGTCGTGCGCCAAGGGCAGGCAGCGCGCCAGGCTCGCGCAGCGCGTCAGCGCGCCAGGGTCCTGGCGAGCCCGCGCAGGGCGACAGTGGGCAGCAGGACCGAGAGGCCGGCGTGGGTGCGCAGCGTGGACATGTCCCGCCACACCCGCTCGAGGCGCTCACCGTGCCGCAGGGCACTCGAGCCCGCCGTGGGGATGATGTACTGCCCCATCGCTTCCCAGCACAGGTTGGCGGCCTGACGGCAGATGGCCGAGAGGCGCAGGTCCGATTCCCTGGTCGCGGCGGCCGGACCCTGGGCCGCCACGTGGTGCCACTGCTGAATCGCGTTCAGCAGGGCCGCCTCGGCGGTACCGATCATCCCGAAGGCGTCGCTGTACCAGAGCTGGTAGTCCGGGTCCTGATAGCGGGGCACCATCGGCGGCGCCAGAGTCGTCCGGTCGCGCAGCAGGTCCTCGTACGCGTCGAGCGCTCCCCGCGCCATGCCCACCGCCATGGAACAGTTGAGGAGGCTGATGAAGGCATGCAGCGTGCCACCGTACTCCGGGTTGCCGTGCAGGGTCCGCCCAGGCGTGCCCGACGTCGCGTCGTGCTCGACGATCCGTACGCCGGGTTGAGCCAGGTGGTCGGGGATGTGGCTGTTCTCCATCGTGATGCTGTGCGAACCGCTACCCCGCAGGCCCAGAAGCTGTCCCCAGTCGTCCAGCCGCACCCACTGGCGCCGCGGCGCCACGAAGAGCAGCGTCGACGGGGGGCGTCCACCTTCCCCGGGCATCAGTGCGTGCGCCATGAAGTGGGTCCCGTACGGCGCCCCGGAGCAGTACGACCAGGTGCCGTTGACCGTCCAGCCGCCGCCGGCAGCGGGTACTGCGGATCCGCTGGGAACCGCGGTACTGGGACACACGAAGTCCCCGCCGCTGAAGAGTTCCGCCTGCGCCCGCTCGTCGAACATCGTCGCGGCCATGAGCGCGTGCGAGGCCCCGAGGCTGTACATCCAGCCGGTCGAGGAGCAGCCACGTACCAGAGTCATGGAGACACGCAGGAAGGTCTCCACCCCGAATTCGTACCCACCGTAGCGACGGGGCACCAGGATCCGGTAGAAGCCGTTGCGGGCGAAGCGTTCGTGGATGTCCTCGGCGTAGAAACCGCGCTCTTCCACCTCGGCCTGGCGTTCGATCAGCTCGGGGACCATCGCCTCGGCTCTCGCTATCACCTGGGCCGGGGTGAGGCCCGGCTCGGGCAGCGAGGGGAGGTCGAGTTCGGCGGTGTTCATGTTCGCGGTCATTGACCATCCATCTCTGGTGTACTGACGATCGCCGCTGGCACGGGGACGACTGGTCGCCTCCACAGGTCCACCGTCGTCCCTGACCGCCGTTGTCGACCACTTCGCGGTTGCCGGGCCACCGTCCGGAACGGTGGCGGTCGCCCCACCGCTGGCCGGACGGGAGTCGTGGGAGGGCCGGGTCATCTCATCCCGGCGACGACGGACGCCAGCAGCGACCAGTCCATCGGTGCGTCGTGGTCCAGGGCCACCAGCACGACGTCGGCCTCCGCCGCCGTCGCCCGCCACGAACGGAGCAGGTCCCGGTCGCGGCTCGCCACCCACTGTGGAGCGTGCTCCGGCGGGTGCGGTCCGCTCGGCGCGGCCGGTTCGACGGCCAGCACCTTCGGCCCCACGCCGATCCGCCCGCGCACCGTCTGGGCGAACTCGGCCGCCTGTGTCACCAGTTCGCCGTACGCGGCCAGAACGGTGCCGCCCGGAGCGTCGATCGTCGCCAGCCACGCCGGCACGTCCTGCGGGCGCCCGTCGGGCACCTCGAGGACCGCCACCTTGAACCAGCGCTCGAATTCCGCCACAGCCTGCGCCGGCCAGGGCGCGTCCCCCTGCAGCAGCACCAGTGCGGCCCGGTCCGTAGGACCAGACCACCGCAGCGGCGGCGCGCCGGCGGCGAGCTGCTCCTGCCGGATCCGCTGTGCCTGGTCGGCGGCGGTGGCCGCGGCCACGATGTCGTCCAGACGGAGCTGGACGCCCAACTCCCGTCGTACGTGGGCGCGCAGCTTCCAGGCGTTCGGCAGGTTCCCGGCGAGCTGGCCGTAGTCCTCATCGTGGTCGACGCGTTTCCCGGCCACCGACTCCCACGCCTTCTGGACCCAACGTGTCTCCTGGTCGCTCTCGGCGTCGTCGCGTCGCGGTGGCCTGATGCGGGAGAGTGCAGTCCGATCGATCTTGCCGGTCGCGGTCAGTGGCATCGTGCTCATCAGCGCGTACGAGGACGGCACCATGTACGCGGGCAACACCTGGCGGGCGTGCGCCGCGACCCGGCTCACCAGCTCCTGGCCGGCCCCCGGCTGTCGTGGCTGCAGGAACGCCACGATGCTTCTGCTGTCGCGGTCCCGGCCGGCCACCACAGTCGCGGCGACCGCGATGTCCGGATGGCCGCTCAGGACGCGCTCGATCTCGTCCGGTTCGATGCGATGCCCGCGAATCTTGACCTGACGATCGTTGCGTCCCCGCAGTTCCAGTCGGCCGTCGGCGCGCCACCGGGCCAGGTCACCCGTGCGGTAGAGGCGGCCGCCCTCGCCGGTCGGGTCGGGCACGAACCGCTCGGCGGTCTGCCCGGGCGCACCGACATAACCCCGGGCCACCCCGACGCCGCCGATGTAGAGCTCGCCGACCACACCGGGTGGCACCGGCAGACCCGCGGCGTCGAGGATCCGCAGCCAGACGCCGGGCAACGGACGGCCGACCGGCACGATCGACGGCTGCGGCTCCCGCGGCAGTCGTTCGCACACCGCGTACATCGAGGCCTCTGTGGGCCCGTAGGTGTGCCAGAACTCCTTCGTGCAGGCAACCAGGCGGCTGGCCAGTTCGGGCGAGACGACGTCGCCGCCACACGACACGGTCAACCGCGGATCGCCCGGCCAACCCGTCGCGAACAATATCCGCCATGTCATGGGCGTCGCCTGCATGACATCGGGTCGATGCCGTTCCAACACGGCCTGCAACTCGGCTCCGTTGCGCGCCTGGGCGCTGGTCGCCAGGATCGTCCGTCCGCCGCTGGTCAGGGCGAGGAAGGTCTCCAGCATCGCGATGTCGAAGGAGATCGTGGTCACCGCGAGCAGCGACTGTTCCGGCTGGAAGTCGAGGAGCTTCCGGGTGGCGACCAGGCAGTTCGCCAGGCCGCGGTGGGTCACCGCGACGCCCTTGGGACGGCCGGTGGACCCGGAGGTGTACAGCACGTAGGCCAGCGAGTCCGGGTGCGGCGGCCGGCGGATCGGTGCCGGGGTGGCCGTCAGCAGGTCGCCCAGCGGCACCACAGGTACGCCGAGCGCCGTCACCCGGTCGGCCGGCAGGGTGCCGTCGGTGATCACCCCTCCGCATCCGCTGTCGCTGACGATGTACGACAGGCGCTCGATGGGATGGTCCGGATCCATGGGCGCGGCGGCCAGACCGGCGCGGGCGACTCCGAGCAGGATGGCCGGTAGCTCCACACGACGGGCCACGAGAATGCCGATCGGTGTTTCCGGGGGGAGCTGGAGCGCCGTCAGCCCGGCGGCGATCCGGTCAGCCACCGCGTCCAGGTCCGAGTAGGTCTGTGCGACGTCGGCCATCACCACTGCCGTTCGCTGGGGCGTACGCCTGATCCACCGACCGACCAACTCGACGAGTGTGTCGTCACCGCTCGCGCCAGGGGTTGGCGCCTCCCACGTCGCGAGCCGGGCCCGGTCGGTCGGGTGGATCACGTCGAGCGCGCCGATCGCTCCGGCGGGGGACTGGACCAGCTCGTGCAGCAGGGTGGAGTAGCTGCGCCCCATCCGATCGAGGGTGTCCTGGTCGAACAGCCCGACCGCACCTCGCCACGCCCCGACGACATGATCGTCATCGAACGTCACGTCGAATTCGAGCTCGTACGGCGAGTGCGTGACCTGTAGATCGATGTCCCTGGCCCCCATGGCGGCCCAGGTGGTGGGCCGGTCAGTCGCCGTGTCACACCGGAACCCGACCTGGACGTCGACCCCGGCGTCCCGTTCGGATCGCAGCGCCCGCGTCAGCAGCGCATTAAGCACGCCCGGATGGTCCACCGGCCGCGTCGCCGTGGTGTGCTCGGCCCGGACGGCGTCGACGACCGACGTGTGCGCGTCGAGGGCGTGGCGAAGAATCTGGATGTCCTCGGGCGTGACCTCGGTGTCGCCGGTTCGGGTGGGCGTCGGTGAGCCGATCGGGACGTCCGACTCGCCGGTCTCGCGCAGGAGAAGGACGCGCAGGGCACACCGCAGGACGGTGGCCGGGGAGACGCCGACCTGGTCGGCGAACCGTCGTACCTGTGCGGTCTGGTTCGGTTCCAGCGACCAGGGCGTCGTGATCGACCGACCGTGACTGCGCCCACGGCCACGGCTGGCGGGCCAGGCGATCGCCTGCGGTGCCGCGGTCAGGGCACCGACGCTGTCGAGCGTGGCGGCAGCGTCGGCGACGCGGTCAGGGCCGTCCTGCTCGGTCAACGGCGTGCCGGTCGACGGCCAGGGCGGCCCGGTGAGTGCCGCGGGATACCGTTCACCCAGCTCGTCGAGCAGCCGCGACGCTGCCGACCGGCCGCCCACCGCCGCGTGGATGGTCAGCGCCACCAGGGTGCCACCGCCCTGCACCGGATACCCGCCCACCCTGATGGCGGGCCCGTCGTCCAGGTCGAAAGGACGGCTCGCGTCGGCGGCGGCCACCGTGAGCGCGGTCGCCAACGGTCCCGGAACGCCGGCGACGAACTCGACGGGCCATCCTTCACTCGGCACCAGCAGCGGTTCTCCGTCGACGTCGCGGAAGTGCCTGCGCAGCGCGGCGTGGCGACGCTGGAGATCCGCGCACGCGGCAGCCAGCGCCGCGAGGACCACGTCACCCGCCACCAGAACCGCCCGGCTGTGGTGCAGACCGCCGGCCCAGAAAGCCGTCTGTTCGCCCAGATACAGGCAGAGTTGGTTGGCTGTCGGTCGCCGCGCGGACGACGGGATGTCGTTGCTCATTGCTCCTCCTTCGCCTGCGCGCCGGTCGTCGCCGACACCGGGTGTCGTCGCCGGACCGGGCATCCGTGTCACGACCGGTCCCGCAGCCGGGCGACCGGCGCGGCCGCGCCAGCGGCGTGTCCGCGCCGAGCGCGACCGGCATGTGCCCTACAACGCGTTGACAAAGTCAGCCAACCGGGCGGTGCCCTCGACGATCTCGTCGTGCTCGAGCGCGGAACACGACAGCCGGATGCGTCGTTCGCCACCCCCGGCGAGGTGGAAGCCGCGCATCGGGGTCCAGAGGACGCCGAACGTCTCCGCGGACTGCCGCAACAGCGCGTCGTCGGCTTCGACCGGGAGTTCGACCTGGACGAAGTAACCGCCTTCGGGTGCCCACCAGCGAACCCGGGCACCCCGCTGGCCGGGCTCGCCGAAGTGGTGGGCAAGCCGCTCGAGGAGGACGGCCCGGTTGCCGCGCAGATGCGCCGCCTTACGCTGGCCGAGCGCGGCGATGGAGCCCCCGTGTTGAATGAGGAGCCCGCCGATCAGGGCCTGAGCCAGCGGGGAGGTGTTCAGGGTGACCGCGTTCTTGGCGGCGGCGATCATGCTGGCCAGTCGGACCGGTGGGCCGGACGGCGACGTGACCCACTGGTCAGCCACCGCGTAACCCACCCGGGCTCCCGGTACCGCGACCTTCGCGAAGGTGCCGGTGTGCACCACCCGACCCTCGCGGTCGAGCGCCTTCAGACTGGGCAGCCGGTCGTCCGAGGCGGCCGTGAAGGCATACGGATTGTCCTCGATCAGGATGAGGTCGAGGTCCGACGCCGCGGCCAGCAGACGCTGTCGGGCGGCGAGCGAGAGCCGGCATCCCGACGGGTTCGCGAAGTCGGGGGAGACGTACAGCGCCCGCAGGCGCCGGCCGGCCGCCCGCTCCCGCTCCGACGCCGTACGGAGGGCCGCCAGGTCCGGGCCGGTGCCGTCGTCTGGCACCGGGTGGACCACTATGTCCAGCGAGTCGGCAGCTGCGACAGCGCCGACATAGGACGGATCGGGGACGGCCAGGCTGGAACCGGGCGGATGAAGGACACGCAGGGTGAGAAAGAGCGCCTCCTGGCAACCGACAGTCATCACGATCGCGTCAGGCGAGACGTCGATGGCCTCGTCCACCCGCAGGGCGGCGGCGACCAGATCGTTGATGATCCCCTTGCTCGGGCCGTACTGGAACAGCTGTCGGCGTACCGCCTCCTCGCCGAGGCCGGCGGCCCGCCGGGCCTCGACGTAGGTGTCCAGCAGCGGACCGACGGCGATGTCCGCGAAGAACGGCTCGTAGGGGGCGCCCGGCGCGAACGAGATCGCGTCCGGGAACGCGGCCACGATCTCGTTGAGCATGGTCATCGCGGCGACCTGCCGGCTCGACACGCTGCGATGCAGGTCATCAGCGTGGAGATGCGCGCCGGTGCTCACCGTTGCCGTTGCATCCACTGTTGCTCCAACCGGTGCAGGACGTCCTGGCTGTACAACCGCTGAACCTGGACCTCGGCGAACTCGGCGAGGTAGCCGCGGAGGTGATCCTCGGGCTCCTCGAAGGCGGTGATCATGTGTCGATTGGCGAGCACGGCCGGGTTGTCCATGGCGTGCACGGCCTCGTCAATCGCGCCGTCGATTTCCTCCTCCGCCACGACGGCGTCGCACAGCAGGGCCGCAGCCGGCTCGCGGGCCCCGATCCGCCGACCACCCAGGAGTACCTGTCGGGCCAGCCTGGGGCCGAGGACGCGGCCGAGCCGGAGGTTCGCCGCACCGGGCACGATGCCTTCACGCGCCGCCGGCAGCGTGAAGTAGGCCGTGTCCGAGCTGATCACGTAGTCGAAGGTCAGCATCAGCTGCATGCCACCGCCGATGGCGAACCCGTCGACGACCGCGATCCACGGCTTGCCGCCCCGAGCCGTCGGATCCGCCTGCTGCCGGGGATCCCACAGGCCACGCTGGATCTTGCTCAGGTAGCCCATCTCACGTTGCATGACGAAGCCCAGAAAGGGGATCTGCCCGGCGCACAGCAGGCTCAGGTTGATTCCCGAGCTGAAGACCCGACGGCCGGCGTATCTCGGGTGCTCCATGACGGCGCCCCGCAGGATGCCCACGCGTACCCCCGGATCCAGCAGGGCCAGGTCGATCGCGATCTCCAGCTGCTGACCCAGGGGCTCGTCCTCCGCGTTGAGGTACCGCTGGTTGGCGACAGTTATCTCGGCCACGCCGTCCGTGCGCCGTACCGACACCACCGGCATCTCGACCGCGCCGGTCCGTTGGAACTCCGCCAGCCGCGAACGGGCCTCGTCGGTCGGCAACCGCTGCGAGCGCAGCAGGTCGCCGCCGGCACCGGATCTGAGCAGCGCGGAGGACGCGATGCCCTGGTCGATCTCAAGGCCTTCCTTGGCGGACTGGCGGCGGCCGCGTTCCACCTCCATCTCCGCCCGGTTCGGCGTCAGGCCGGGAACGATGTCGGCCAGCAGGTACGACAGATCGGTCAAGGACAGCCGTCGCGAGCTCGCTCCGACGGCCTCGCGGTAGAGCAGCTCGGACTGGTCGCGCAGAAGCCGACGCCTCGCGGTCCGGGCGCGTACCTGTGCCGAGGTGGCTCGGGCCTGCTGGTCGGGGCTGCGGTCAGCGGGAGCGGGCAACGTCGACACCAGATCGGCCACGCGCGCGGCGGCATCCGTCACCTCGGCCCGTAAGCGGTCCCGCACCTGGGAGGTGGCTGGTGGTGTCACGCCGACTCGGCAGGGGGCGCGGCCAGCAGGACTGGCAACTCGTCACGGCCGTTCATGATGAACGTGCTCTGCGGCTTGATGTCTGACGCCGGAACCGCGAGCGCAAGGTCGGGGAAGCGGGTGAACAGCGCGGAGACCGCGATCTCGGCCTCCACGCGGCCGAGGGCCTTGCCGATGCAGCTGTACGCGCCGTGGCCGAAGGACAGATGGTCCTTTGACGGCCGGGCGATGTCGAAGGAACCGGCGCTCGTGCCGTGGATGGCGGGATCGCGTCCGATGGCGGCGAAATTCATGAGGACCGGATCGCCCGCGCTCATCGTCACGCCGCCGAGCTGAACATCTTCGGTGGGAAACCGGAATGGCAGATGTGCCACCGGCGCCTCGACGCGAAGGGTTTCCTCGATCGCGTCCTGCCACGAGGCCTTCCCGGACCTGACCAGCTGCAACTGGTCAGGATGGGAGAGCAGGGCGAGTACCGAATTGACCACCAGGTTCGTGACGGTTTCGGTGCCGGTACCCAGCAGGAACGACAGATTGCCGATGATCTCGCCGTCGCGCAGCTCCGAGCCGTCCTCTTGCTGGGCGGCGATCAGATCACTCATGAGGTCGTCCGCGGGGTGTTGGCGCCTTGCGTCGACCACCGCGGCCAGCTCCATCAGTCCCCGTTCGACACTCGCCGCGATCTCCTCGCTGGTCTTGGTCGTGTCGATCTGCGCCTCGCCGTCGCCGAGGATGGTTCCGCGGGCCGCCTCGGGAATACCGACGACATCGAAGATCACGCGGGCGGCGAGGGGGTAGGCGTATCTCGCCTTGAGATCCACCACCGCGCCGGCCGAGCTGCCCGCGAGGTCCGCCAGCAGGCTCGCAACGATCTTGTCGATCGTCGGCCGCATCGCCTCGATCCGTCGCGGCGTGAATCTCTTCGCCACCAGCGCGCGCATGCGACTGTGCGCGCTTCCGTATGTCGTGTTCATGTTGTCCATGAGCGCCCAGTCGATGAGTGGGAAGCTCGGGTCGACCTCGCCGTGGACGTACGCGGTCCAGTGCTGATGCCCGTCCTTGGACAGGCGATGGTCGCTCAGCGCCTGCCTACCCGCGTCGTAACCGGTGATCGACCACGCCCGTACACCGTTCGGGAGCTCGACCTGGGCGACTGGCCCGTGCTCGCGAATCCTCGCGTTCTCCGCATGGATATCGACACCTGAGGTGTCGATGACGACCGGAAGGGTTTCTTTCTGCATAACGCCGTCCTCGCTGCTCAGTTAGACCAGCCCTTGCGCCCGAATTGGCGGACATTCTTCGATGACGATGACATGGCATTCCCACGGACACATCTTGCGGAATGCTGCCGCTGGCGCCCGCTTGCCGTTCCCGGCATCCCGCCCACGGCCCTGCCGGACCGCCCGAGTGGCCGACGGGTCCTGGACGGTGATCCGATCAGTAGGTGACGACGGCCCGGAAGCGGACATCGCCAGCGGCTACGCGGTCGACGGCCTCGGCGATCTCTTCCTTGGGAAAGACCTCGATGTGAGCCGTGACGGCACCGCTGGCCGCCAGGTCGAGGGCCTCGACGAGATAGGGCAGGCCATTGTGGGTGGCACCGAGAATTGTCTGACCCTTGGCGAAGAACTGTCGTGACGGATCAATGGTGAAAGAGCCCGCCGGGTCAATTGTCGCGAGCACCATGCGGCCATTGACCCGAAGGCCGGAAAGGCATTCGGCGGCGGCCTCGTAGGAGGTGCCGGTGACGACGACGACGTCCGCGCCGCCGATCTTCGCGAGGCCCTCCCCGTCGGACACCACGTGGTCGGCGCCGAGCCCGCGGGCGAGTTCGGTCTTGTCCGGACTGCTGGTCACCGCCACGGTCTCGAAGCCGCAGGCCCTGCTGAACTGCACGGCCAGGTGGCCGAGGCCGCCGATGCCGAGCACGGCGACCCGCTCGTGCGGCTGCGGGTTCCCGGCCCGCAGGGCCGACCAGGACGTGTACCCGGCACACAGCAGCGGCGCGGCCATCTCGTAGGGCAGGTCGTCCGGTAGCAGCACTGTGGAGGACGCCGGCACCGCCAGATACTCGGCATGACCACCGGGCCTGGTCAGCCCGGTCATCGCGGGGGAGACACAGTTCATGCCCGTGATGCCGGTGACCGGGAGGTTGAGCCGGCAGTGGTCGCAGGAGCCGCAGCCACCCTGGATCCAGGTGGCGCCGACCCGGTCGCCGACCCTGCGCGAGGTCACACCGGCGCCTACCTCGACGACCTCACCGGCGGGCTCGTGCCCGACGATTGTCGGCTCGATCGGCGGATACGGATACGTACCGTCGGTGAGCCACACGTCGTTGCGGCACAGGCCGCTCGCGTGCACGCGGATGAGCACCTCGCCTGGACCCGGCACGGGCGTGGGAACCTCGCGCAACTCCCAGGCCTGACCGACTGCGGGACACACTGATGCCAGCATCACGACGACGCCTTTCGAGTATGACCGGCCAGTAGAGCCGGCCGTTCCTGACAATGAGGGGCCGCAGCAGGGCGCAGCGGCGCGGCTGGCGCTCTGAGCCGGCCGCGCCTGGTGGTCGCCCCGGAGGCCGCCCGCTGTCCACAGCCGGCACCACAGGTGCCGTACGGCGAACGGCGGACGGCCTTCCGGGGCGGTGAGATCAGGTGTCGCCTACCGTCCAGCCACCACCGGTGGCGGTGTCCACGGTCGCGGCACGTTGACGGACGCGCCGATCAGACGAACAGCGTGTTGCTGTCCAGCCCGCAGACGATCCGGCCGTACAGCTCCAGGTTCGTCTTGGGGTGCAGGATGGCGTGCAGGTTGAGCGCCTGCACGTCCCGCTGGATGCGCTGGATCGGCACGTCCTGGTGGATGGAGGAGCCGCCGCTCGCACCCTGCAGGATGTCGACCGCCTCCTTGGCCCGCTGGCAGGCTGCGCCCAGGTCGAGTCGTACGCGAGCCCGCTCCTCGAGGGTCCAGGCCTCGCCCGCCCGACCCTTGGTGTCGATCATGTTCGCCGCGCGGCGGGCGTGGAAGCCGACCTCGTCGATGTTGGTGATCGCCTCGGCGATCTCCAGGTGGGTGATGGGCGCCTCGGCCTGGTTTTCGTAGTTGGTGTAGGTGATCTTCCGGCCGGGCAGTCGCTCCAGGAAGGCGTCCTTCGCCGCCATGGCCAGACCGAGGGCCGGCGCGCTGATGGTGGCGCACGCGGTAGGCATGAAGGGGGCCTGGTAGATCGTCGCGTTCGCGTTCCGCTCGGACCGGTGCTGACCCTGCAGCACCGGGCCCATCTGCAGCACCCGCTCCGCCGGGATGAAGACGTCCTTGGCGATCGTGGTGATGCTGCCGGAACCGCGCAGACCCGAGGTGTGCCAGTCGTCGATGATCTCCAGGTCGGCGATCGGGACCGCCACCATGATCGGTGCGAAGCCACCGTCCCCGGTCGGCGTGACGGCGGCGTTCGTGTTCCAGGTGCTCTGTTGAGCGCCCGTGTTGAACGACCACTTCCCGTTGATGACGAAACCGCCGTCGGCCGGGACGGCCACGGCGCCGGGACTGAGGATCCCGCTGATCCGCACGTCGGGAGTCGCGAAAATCTCGTCCTGCACCTCGTCGGGGAACAGCCCCGTCATCCAGGTGCTGATCGACCACACCGCGACCGTCCACGCGGTCGAGCCGTCGCCGCGCCCCAGCTCCGCCAGAACGTCCACGACAGTGCCCATGTCGGACTCGTATCCGCCGTAGCGGACCGGCACCCGCATCTTCAGGATGCCCGCGTCGGTGATCGCCTCGATGACCTCGTCGTGGATCCGCCGGTTCTCCTCCATCCAGAGAGCTTTTTCCCGCAGGAGCGGGACAAGCGCGGAGGCGCGGCGAACGAGCTCATCCTTGGGCGGCGCCTGGGTAATCTCCATCGAGTTTCTCCTTCGCAGGTGTCCCGCTGCCGCGCTGCGTCAGGGCCCGAGATCGGAACCAGCGGCCTTCCAGACGTTTCCAGGCCGGACGGTCCGCCGCGCCTTCCCGGTTGCTGCTCGGCCGGCGTGGCTGACTC
Organism: Micromonospora sp. NPDC047521; assembly: GCF_055587305.1. Classification (NCBI taxonomy): domain Bacteria; kingdom Bacillati; phylum Actinomycetota; class Actinomycetes; order Micromonosporales; family Micromonosporaceae; genus Micromonospora; species Micromonospora sp. NPDC047521. The sequence continues at coordinate 240,981 of NZ_JBVJGN010000008.1, forward strand.
ACCTCAGTGTGGAGCAGCACCGGAGATGCCGGGGGACGGCGCGGCGGCCCAGATTCGAACACCGTTCGGCAGTGGCACGAGTGTTCATGGCGCCCAGCGGCCGACACCGGTCGCCTGATCCCGTCGATCCGCCCGAGCAAGATCGGAGGTGGAGGCGGGTGGCGCGGCTGCGACGCTCCCAGAGCGCTGCACGCAGCGAACCAGCACCTGCTTCCGCCTGTCGGTTAGCCAGCGCGGATCGATTCGTTCCAGCCAGGATGGGGATGACCATGGCTAATCGCTTCGACGCCGATGGTGGGAAGCTTGACGCGCAGGTACCGCCGATTCCGGCGCCCGACGGCCCGGTTCGCGGCCGGGAGCCGGCGTCGCCACGCGAAGAGATCCTGTGCGAGCTGTTCGCACAGGTGCTGGGCGTCGACCGGGTGGGAGTCGAGGACAGCTTCTTCAATCTGGGCGGCCAGTCCCTGCGGGCCATCCGGCTGATCAGCCGCATCCGCGCGGTGTTCGGCGTGGAGGTCCCGGTCCGTGCGCTGTTCTGGAATCCGACGGTGGCGCAGCTGGCCAAGGCCATGGGGGAGGCCGGCAGTTCCCGGCCTGCGCTGGTGGCCACGTCGCGGCCCGAGCGGCTGCCACTGTCGTTCGCCCAGCGGCGGCTGTGGTTCCTGGCCCGGCTCAACGGACCGAGCTCGGTCTACAACATGCCGTTCGCCTGGCGGTTGCAGGGCCGGCTGGACGCGGACGCGTTGAGGGCGGCGCTGCACGATGTGGTCGGGCGGCACGAGTCGCTGCGTACGGTCTTCCCCGAGGTGGACGGCCAGCCGTACCAGCAGATCCTCGAGGCCGCCGAGGCGACGCCGGACGTGACGGTGGTGGAGGCGGATCCGGCGACCCTGCCCCGCCTTCTCGAGCAGGCCACACGACACGTCTTCGACCTGGCGACGGCGCTGCCGGTCCGGGCCTGGTTGTTCCGGCTGGCGCCCGAGGAGCATGTGCTGCTGCTGATGACCCACCACATCGCCTGCGACGGATGGTCGATGGGCATCCTGATGCGCGACCTGGCCGAGGCGTACCGGGCCCGCGCGGAGGGCCAGGCGCCACGGTGGGCGGAGCTGCCCGCGCAGTACGCGGACTACACCATGTGGGAGCGTGACCTGCTCGGTGACGGCGTCCAGGCGAGCAACCTCCTGTCCGACCAGGTCGACTACTGGACCTCCACGCTGCGGGGCCTGCCCGACGAGCTGAGGCTGCCGTACGACCGGCCGCGCCCGATCGAACCGACCGATCGTGGCGGCGCCGTCGGGATCACATTGGACGCCGGACTGCACCGTGGACTGGAGGGGCTGGCGGCCGCGCACAAGACGACGCTGTTCATGGTGCTGCATGCCGGGCTGGCGGCCCTGCTGTCGCGGTGCGGCGCGGGCACCGACATCCCGATCGGTACGCCGGTGGCCGGCCGGTCCGACGAAGCGGTCCACGACCTGGTCGGCTTCTTCGTCAACACCCTCGTGCTGCGCGCCGACCTGAGCGGCGACCCGAGCTTCACCGAGCTGCTGGCCCGCATCCGCGAGACCGACCTCGCCGCGTACAGCAACCAGGACGTGCCCTTCGAGCGCCTGGTGGAGATCCTCAACCCGGCCCGTTCGGTGTCCCGGCATTCGCTGTTCCAGGTGATGCTCATCTCCGACAACGCGGCGACCCGCCGGTGGCAGCTGCCCGGCCTGCGGATCGAGCCCGAGGCGGTCGGCCACGAGACGACGAAGTTCGACCTGTCGCTCTTCGTCCGCCCGCTGCACAACGCCGACGGCTCACCTGCGGGCATCCGTGCCACCTTCGAGTACGCCACCGACCTCTTCGACGAATCGACTGTCGAGGCCCTCGCCGAACGACTCACCCGACTGCTGCGCCAGGTCGCCGACGACCCGGCCCGGCCGGTCAGCGAGCACGAGTTGCTGGACGACGCCGAGCGGCAGCGGATCCTGCACGAGTGGAACGACACCTCCCGGTCGGTGCCCGAGCACACCCTGCCGCGGCTGTTCGAGCAGCAGGCGGCCCGGACGCCGGACGCCACGGCGGTGCTCTCCGGCGGGAGCAGCCTCTCCTACGCCGCGCTCGACCACCGCGCCAACCAGCTCGCCAGGCACCTGACCGCCGGCGGGGTCGGCCCGGAGCAGTCGGTGGCTGTCGCTCTGCCGCGCGGCGAGCTGCTGGCCGTCGCGTTGCTGGGCGTGCTCAAGGCCGGTGCCGCGTACCTGCCGGTCGATCTGGGCCGGCCCGCCGGGGAGGTCGACCTCGTCCTCGCCGACGCCCGGCCGGCGGTCCTGCTCACCGACGAGGCCACTGCCGCCGGCGTACCCACGGCGGGTGGCCCCCCGGTGATGATCCTGGACGACCCCGCCACCCGCGCCGCGCTGGCGAGCGCGCCGGGGACCGCCCTCGCCGACGACGAGCGGGCCGCCGCGTTGCGCCCCGACCACCCGGCGTACGTGGTCCACCCGGCCGACCCGACGGACGCCCCCAGGGGCGTCACTGTCACCCACCGCGGCGTCGTCAACTACTGCGCCTGGGCCGCCGACACCTATCGCGTCGAGGCGGGAGGCACGGCGCCGGTGGCCGCCCCTGTGTCGTCCGGCCCCGACATCAGCTCGATCCTGGTGCCGCTGCTCGCCGGGGCCACCGTCGCGCTGCTCCCGCCGGACGGAGGGCCGCCGACCGCAGTCCTCAATGGCGCGGCGGGTCCCGTGGCGCCGGTCCGGCTCAAGCCCTCGGACCTGCGGGCGATGGCCGGGCAGGAGGACCGGGTCGCCGAGCGGCAGACGGTGCTCGTCGTCGCAGGTGAGACCCTTCCGTCGTCGCTGGCACACGACTGGTCGCGCGGCGGTGCGGAGATCCACCGCGAGTACGGACCGGAGGAGTGCACAGTCGGCTGTGTCGCGCACCGCGCCGGCGACGACAGCGGTCTCGTCGTACCGATGGGGCGACCGATCTGGAACACGCGGGTGTTCGTGCTCGACGACCGGTTGCGGCCGGTGCCGCCGGGAGTCGACGGTGAGCTGTACGTGGCCGGTGCGCCGCTGGCCCGGGGGTACCTGGGTCGGCCGGGGGCGACGGCGGAGCGGTTCGTCGCCTGCCCGTTCGGCGTGGGTGAGCGGATGTTCCGGACCGGCGATGTGGTCCGGTGGCGTCCGGACGGAACCCTGGAGTTCGCGGCGCCTGTCGAGGAGCAGACCTCACCAGCCGCCGAGGCGGATGCTGGTGACGGGACGCCGGCGTCGCCGCAGGAGGAGATCCTGTCCGAGCTGTTCGCGCAGGTGCTCGGCGTGGACCGGGTGGGGGTCGGCGACAGCTTCTTCGACCTGGGCGGGCACTCCCTGCTGGCGGCAGTCCTCGTCGCGCGGATCACGGATCGTTTCGGTGTGGAGCTGCCCCTCAAGACCTTCTTCGCCAACCCGTCGGTCGGCGCGGTGAGCGCGCACCTGGGCGATGTCCCCAGCGGCGCGCGGGTCGGGTCGTCCGCCACGGGTGAGTAGTACCGGTACCACAGTCAACCGACAATCGTGGATCGACCAGAGGATCTCGATGAGTGAATCCAGGGAACAGTTCGTTGACAGTGCCTATGTAGCGCCGGATGGTGAGGTGGAGCAGTCGGTCGCGCACATCATCGCTGACGTGCTTGCTGTCGACCGGGTCGGTCGTACCGACAGTTTCTATGATTTCGGTGGCACCTCGCTCGCGGCCATCAAGATCTGCGCTCGCCTCGAACAGGAGCGTGGTTGGCGGGCGGAGCCGGCCTGGCTGTTCATGAACGACGTCGTCGCGGATTTCGCCCTGCGGGTGTGGTCCGAGTCCGTGCTGGCGGCCGAGGCATGAGCGCACCGAGCAGTTCCCAGCCGCTGATCCACGAGGCAGTCGCCGCGCACGCGACGCGCGACCCCGACGCGCCCGCACTGATCTGGCAGGACCGGGCGATCAGTTACCGCACGCTGGACACGGCCGCGAACACCTACGCCGCCGACCTGGCCGACAGTGGTGTCGGGCCGGGGCAGGTCGTACCGATCCTGCTGGACCGCTCGCCGGAGATGGTGGCGCTGCAACTGGCAGTCCTCAAGACCGGCGCGGCCTACACGAATCTCGACCCGAGCTGGCCGGCGGAGCGCCAGAGACTCATCCTCGATCTCATCTCGCCGGCGGTGACGGTCACCACGGACGACAGGTGGGACGGCCGGTTCGACAGGTACCAGCCCTCGGACGGCGGCATCGACGACGCGGCGTGGCGCGCCCGTGCGTACGACCCGGTGTCGGTGCCACCGGACTCGCCCGCGACTGTCTTCTTCACCTCCGGCACGACGGGCGTCCCCAAGGGTGTGCTGTCGCCGCACCAGGCGGTGACGCGGCTCTTCGGCCCCGAGGGCCTCGACGGCTTCAGCCCCGGCCACGCGACGCCGCAGTTCGCGGCGCTGCCCTGGGACATGTACGCGTTCGAGCTGTGGGGGCAGCTCACGACGGGCGGCACCGTGGTGCTGGTCGCGGAGAGCCACCTGTTGCCGAACACGCTGCGGTACGTCGTGTCGAGGCACGGCGTCGACACACTGTGGATCACCACCTCGGTGTTCAACCTGTTCGTCGACGTGGCGCCGGACTGCTTCGAGGGGCTTGCCCACGTCTACACGGGTGGTGAGAAGGCGTCGCCGGAGCACGTGCGCGGCTTCCTGACCCACCATCCCGACCTGCCGCTCTGGAACGCCTACGGGCCCGCCGAGAGCTGCATGATCACGACGCTGCGGCGGCTGGTGCCCGCGGACTGCGACGTGCCCGGGGGAGTGCCGGTCGGCACGCCGGTCCGGGGTACCGGCGTGGTGCTGCTCGACGAGCGGGGCGCGCGCTGCGGCCCCGGTCGGGAGGGCGAGATCTGCATCGCTGGTCAGGGCCTGGCGAACGGCTACCTGGCGCAGCCGGAGTTGACCCGGGAGAAGTTCCCAACGGTGGACATCGACGGGGTCCCGGATCGGATCTACCGGACCGGCGACATGGGGGTGTGGGACGACGACGGCGTCCTGCACTACCGCGGCCGACGCGATCGCCAGGTCAAGATCAACGGGCAGCGGATCGAACTCGCCGAGATCGAGTCGGTGGCCGGCTCGCTGCCGGGCGTGCGCAACTGCGTCGCCTTCGCGGTGACCAACAGCGACGGTGTCCCGGTCCGGCTGGCGCTGGTGTACCAGGTCCCGACATCGGACGCCGATCCGTCCGCCCCATCGGACGATCCCCTGCGGGTGCACGACCAACTGCGTCGGCTGTTGCCCGCGTACCTGGTGCCGCAGACCATCCGCGGCCTGACGCGGTATCCGGTGACCGCGAACGGCAAGGTCGACCGCGCGGCGCTGCACGAGATCGCCCGGATCTCGCGGCCCGCCACCCGAGTCCGGGCGGGGCGCAACGATGAGCGGTGAACTGGACGCCAACCCCGGCGCGGGTACGCGCTCGCGGATCTTCCCGATGAGCCACGAGCAGCAGGGGCTGTGGATCGACGACGCCCTGTGGGACGGATCGTCCCGACACGTGGAAGCCTGGGTGTGCCGGATCACCGGGCGACTCGACGTCGACGCGCTCGAATGGGCACTCAGCCAGATCGTCGCTCGTCACGAGGTGCTCCGTACCCGGCTGACCGAGTGGAACGAGGAACCGGTGCAGCTGGTCACCGGCCCGGATCCGGTACGCCTGGAGAAGCTCTCCTGCCCGCCGGCGGCGCTCGACGACGAACTGGGCCGGATCGTCGGCAAACCGCTCGACCTGGGCGAGTCGCCCATGCGCTCGTGGCTGGTCCGCGTGTCCCCGGACGAGGTCGTCCTGGTGGTGCAGCTCCACCACGCCGTCATCGACGACTGGTCGCTGAACATCTTCCAGCGGGAACTCAGGCACTTCTACACCGCCCGGGTACGCGGCCTGGAGCCCGGCCTGGAGCCGCTGCCGGTGCAGGCGGGCGAACTCGCCATCGCCCAGCGGGCCGCGGGGCTGGACCCGAGGAACCTCGACTACTGGCGCGAGCGGGTGCGGGACGCTCCCCGGTCGTGCACCATCCCGCCGGCCCGGCCGGTATCCGTGGCGGCGACGGGCGACGACGAGCCACTCCCGGGCACGTTGCCGGCCTGGTGGCCGGAGTACGCCCGACGGCGGAACGCGATGGCCGGACATCACGCCTTCGAGATCAGCCCCGAACTCGGCCAGGCGGTACGCGACGCGAGCCGGGCACTGCGGACCACACCGTTCGGCGTCTTCGCGGCGGCGATGGCCGCGATGCTGTGGCAGTACGGCGAGTCCGATGAGGTGATCTTCGGGACGCCGATGTCGCTGCGCGGGTCAGCCGAGGTCGACGACGTGATCGGCGTCCTCATCGGCCTGCTGCCGATGCGGCTGGCCGTCACGGCCGACATGTCGTTCCGGGCACTCGCCAGGGGCGCCAAGGCGGAGATCCTGGGCGCCATGCAGCATCGCGGCGTCCCGTACCCGGTGATCGTCCAGCTGGCGCGCGAGGGCACCGCTCCCGACGCGCCGCCGCCGTGCGACGTGGCGATCGTCGTCGACGACATGGAGTGGGAGCCGTTCTCGCTTCCCGACGTCACCGCGGAGGTGATCCGCCTTCCGGAGCGGTACGCCAAGTTCGCGCTACAGCTCAACCTGGTGGCCGGCCGGGACGGCGGGTACTCGGGCGAGTGGAACTACGAGGCCGAGACCTTCGACCCGGCCACCGTGGCGGAGGCGGCCGGCCGGTTCCTGTCACTGCTGGCGTACGGCGTCGCCGCGCCCGACGAGCCGCTCGGCCGGATCTCCGCCGCCGCCGGGAGCGACCGTGCGTAGCGGCGCGGGGAGCAGCGCAGGACGGGTGCGGCCCAGAAACCAGTGGTTCCCGTTCGGGACCGGTGAGGACGCCGCGGTCCGCCTGCTGTGCCTGCCACATGCCGGCGCCGGTGCGGCGGTCTACCGGGCGTGGGGCCGCGACCTGCCGGCGACGATCGCGGCCTGCCCCGTCCAACCGCCAGGCCGGGAGACACGACGCTCCGAACAGCCCCTGACCTCGGCCGTGGAGATCGCCCGGCAGCTCGCGCCGGAGGTGCTCAGGACGGTACGACAGCCGTACGCCATCTTCGGCCACAGCACCGGGGCGCTCTGCGCCTTCGAGGTCGTCCGTGAGATCCGCCGTCTGGGCGGTCCCCTGCCGGTCCACCTCTTCGTGGCCGGCCGGCGTGCACCGAGCATCCCGATGATCAGGACCGAGCTGGCCGGGCTGCCTGCGGACGAGCTGGCGGTGGTGCTGCGCCGGCTGGGTGGAACGCCCGAGGAGATCCTGGCGGAGCCGGTGATGCTGGAGCTGATCCAGCCGTTGCTCGTCGCCGACTTCCACGTCAACGAGATCTACAGCTACCACCCCGAACCGCGTCTGCCGGTCCCCATCACGGCGTTCGCCAGCACGCGTGACCATTTCGCGGCTCCGGAACAGGTCGCCGGCTGGGAGCGGGAGACCAGCGACAGGTACGCGCAACTCGTGCTCGACGGTGACCATTTCGCGATCTTCGAGAAGTCCCCTGCGGTGCTCGAGCGGATAGCCGCCGACCTGCGGGTGTGATCGCCGCGCGATGGCGGGCCAGCAGCGCTGACGGCGGCAATCGCGAAGGTGTGACGGATCGTACGGGACTGGAATTGTCAGTGACGGCCGCCGATGCGGTGTGCGGTCGTCGGCCCATTGCCGCTTATTTGGAGGGTCTGCGATGGATGAGCAGTACGCGCCGGACCAACGGAGAAAATCGGTCACTGTTGCGATCGTGGGCGTCGGTGTCCGGGGGCTCAGTGTTCTGGAGCGTCTCATCAGCCACGCGGCCCTCGTCGACGAGGAGTTGACGTTCGACCTGCACCTGGTCGACCCCAACCCCGCCCAGCCCCAGCAGTACGACGTCCACCAGCCGGACTACCTGCTGCTCAATCACGCCTGCGCGTACGTCTCGATGTACCCGTCCCCCAGGTCCGTCTCCCAGGCGCCTCCGCTGAGCGGGCCCACCCTCTTCGACTGGGCGCGTGAACGAGGGCTGCGGGTGGCGCGGGACGGCTTCACGGTGGGCACGCAGGGGCGTCTGGTACGCCCGAACGACAATCTGCCCCGGCGGGTCTTCGGGGAGTATCTGCTGTCGTTCTACAGGCGTCTGCGGGACAACGCCCCGGAGAACGTGCGACTGATCCCGCACGTGTCCGCCGCCGCGGATCTGCGGCGAAAGGGTGACACGTCGATCCTGTCGCTCGACAACGGCGACCACATCGAGGCCGACTACGTCTTCGTGACGGTCGGCCAGCGCCCCTCCCGGCCGCCAGACGACCGGGACGGTTCGGCGGGGCGACTGATCGGCAGGCCTTACCCGCTGCCCGGGCAGCTCGCGTCCGTCCAGCCGTCGGAGACCGTCGCCATCGCGGGCCTCGGTCTGACGGCGACGGACGCGATCCTCGCGTTGACCGTCGGGCGGGGCGGCAGGTTCGACCGCACTGTCACACCGGAGCGGTACGTGCCCAGCGGCCGTGAGCCGCGGATCGTCGTGTTCTCCCGGTCCGGCCTGCCGTACCGCGCGCGGCCCGCGCCGTCGTCGGTCGTGGCGTACGAGCCCGTCGCGTTCACCCGTTCGGCGATCGACAGGCTGCGGGCCGCCACGCCGCAACTGGACTTCGACAGGGATGTCCTGCCGCTGCTCATGCTCGAACTGCGGGTGGCGTACCGCCGGGCGACGATCCTCCAGCAGACCGGCACCGAGGACGCCGAGGCGTTCCTCCTGCGTGCGCGTGCCGCGGTCGCCGACGGGCGCCTGCCCGCGCTCGACGACCTGCCCGGGCCTGACGAGTTCGACCCCGAGCTGGCGTACCACGGGACCGTGACGCCGAGCGCCAAGGACCTCCCGCCGCCGGCGGACGGCGAGGCGTACCAGCGGTCGCTGGAGTCGTGGATGGCCGCCGACATCGCCCAGGCGGCCCGGGGATTCGAGGGGAGCCCGTTCAAGGCGGCGACCGAGATGTGCCGCGAGGTCCGCGACACCATCCGGTACGCGGTCGAGTTCGGGGGACTGACTGACGCGTCGCTGGACCGGTTCTACCGCTACCACGCCGAGACGATCAACCGCCTGGTGATCGGCCCGGAGGAGGAGCGGTCCGCCAACATCCTGACGCTGCTGCGGTCAGGTGTGGTGTCGATGTCCCTGGGACCGAACCCCCTGGTGAGCTGGGACGATGACAGCCGCTCCTGGGCCCTGTCCTCGACGGCGTTCCCGGACCGCCACACGGTCCACGCGGACTGGCTCTACCGGGGCTACACCGACCGCCTCAGCTCCCTGCACGACGACACGACAGTGGTCGGCGCGATGGCCAGACAGGGTGTGCTCCGGCGGTTCCGGCCCGACAGCCAGGTCGTGGCGTCGATCGACGTGGACGCGCTGGGCCATCCCGTCGCGCAGGACGGCACCTCCGTCGCCCGGATCTGGACGTTCGGCCTGCTCTGCGAGGGCGCGACGTTCTACAACGGCTACCTCACCTCACCCGAACGCTTCGAGCGCGCACAGTCCGACGTGGACCGCGCGGCGCACGAACTCGTCGAGGACGTACGGCGTGCGGGACAGATCGTGAGCGCGTTCGAGGGAGGCACCTCGCGATGATCACCGAAACCGGACTCTGGGGTGGGACGGCCGATCCGTCCTGCGTACTCGACTCGTTCGAGCGATCGCTCGACCTCCGGCCGGCGACGCTCGCCGTCGCCGACCCGGAACACCAGTTGACCTACCGCGAGCTGGCCGCCTGGATCGCCCGCATCGGCGAGCTGCTTCGGGACGCAGGTGTCGGCCCGGGCGACACGGTCGCCGTCACCGGACGCCGGTCCGCGGCGATCGTCGCCGCGGCCTGGGCCGTCATCGGCGCGGGCGCCACCTACCTGCCGCTGGACGGCACCTTTCCGCGCCGACGCCTGGCCTACATGCTCGCCGAGAGCGGAGCCAAGGTTCTGCTGCACACGGGACCCGACCCGGAGCTGCCGGCGCCGCGCCGGATCACGATCCCGGCGTGGAGCGAGGTGGACCCGCTGGCCGGGACCGACCTGCGGTTCGTCCGCTGCGTTCCGGAGACGCCGGTCTACGTCATCTACACCTCCGGGTCGACCGGGAACCCCAAGGGGGTGGCCCTGCCGCACAGCTGCATCGACAACATGGCGTCCTGGCAGCGGCAGCACTCGGTCCGCGAGGACCTGCGGACGGCGCAGTTCGCACCGCTGAACTTCGACATCTGGTTCCAGGAGACGCTCAGCACGCTCGGCGGCGGCGGATCGCTCGTCATCATGCCCGAGGAGCTGCGGCAGGACCCGATCGAGCTGCTGGACTGGCTCGCCCGCGAGCGGATCGAAAGGCTGTTCCTGCCCTGCGTCGCGCTGCACATGCTGGCGACGGCGGCGACGGCGTTCGACTCGTTGGCGAACCTCGCCCTCCGTGAGATCAACACCGCTGGCGAGCAGTTGGTCTGCACGCCGGCGATCAGGGACTTCTTCGACAGGCTGCCCGGATGCGTGCTGAACAACCACTACGGGCAGAGCGAGTCGCACACCGTGTCCGTGCACACGCTGACCGGACCGAGCAGTTCGTGGCCCGCGCTGGCACCGATCGGCCTGCCACTGCCGGGCTGCGAGGTCCTGCTGGACATCGTCGACTCCGGTGACTCGAACGTCGGTGAACTCCTCGTCGCCGGCTCGCCCCTGGCACTGGGCTACCTCAACCAGCCGACGTTGAACGCGCAGCGGTACGTGCGGATCCCGCCGACCGCGCACGGGCACACCAGGGCCTTTCGCACCGGCGACCTGGCGAGCGTGGAGAACGGGGTGCTGCACTTCCTCGGCCGTACCGACGACGAGGTGAAGATCCGTGGGTACCGGGTCAACCCGCTCGAGGTCGAGGCATGTCTGGGCAGGCAGCCCGGGGTGGTGGAGGCCATCTGCGTCCCGGTGAGCCTGGGCGCCGGCTCCCGCCAACTGCGCGCCGCCGTCACCGTCACCGCCGGCGCGGAGTTCGACGCGACCGCAGCGCTCGCCGCGCTCCGCGAGGAACTTCCCTGGTACTCGGTCCCACCGTCCATCTCGGTGCTGCCGTCCCTGCCACGGACGTCGAGCGGAAAGGCCGATCGTGCCGCCATCGCGCGGCTGCTGGCTCCGGCGAACCGCACCACAGCGGTAGCCGCCGACGCAGGGGAGCGATGAGACCGTGACCGACAAACCACTGCTTCTCATCCTCGACTACCCGGGTCGACGGCCCGAGGCGCACATCAGCGAGATGCACCTCGACCGGTCCGGATTCGAGTGCCAGGAGGTCCTGACCTCGCCGATGCCGACCGCGCTCACGACTCCGGCGTACGCCCGCGACCTCTTCGCGCGGCTGGGGCCGGACCGCCCGGTCGCCCTGATCGCCTACTGCGCGACCGCGCCCCTGGCCGTCGCGATGGCCGCGCTCCTGGCCGGTCCCGCCGGTCCGGTACCCATCGTGCTGCTCGACCCGCAGCGGACCCCGCCGTCGGAGATTCTGCACGAATACCACGAGGTCGTGCGGCAGGTCGAGGGTCGCGCGCCGAATGTCGAACGACCTCCGCTGCTCGACATCGAGGGGCTGCTCGCCACCCCCGAGACCCTGGTGCGGCGGATCGGGGAGGACCTGCGCCTGCGGGCGAGGCTCGCGCTGGCCGCCTTCGGGTTCGGCGACGCCGACGTCAGCGGCCCGGTGGAGAACGTGGTGGGCGTGTACGTCGAGTGGCTCACCTTCCTCGTGTCGGCCCACCACGACGAGCAGCCGCCGCCGCGTGGCCCTGTCCTCCAGGTGATCTCGCAGGGCCATCCGGCCGACGCCGGCTGGCTGGGCGCGACCGACCTGCGGACCGTACGCGTCCCCTGCGACAGGCCGGAGCTGGCGGCCAACGACCAGGCGCGTGCCGCAGTGCTCGAGTTCCTGCACGGCGTCGCGCAGCCCGTACCCGCCGACGGGGGAGTGCGGGAGCGCGACGCGCAGGCCGACCCGATCACCGACACCGAACTCGCCCTGGCCCGCATGTGGGCTGAGGTCCTGGGCGTCCACGCGGTGGGTCGTGGCGACAACTTCTTCGACCTCGGTGGCGACTCGATGCTCGCGACCAGGCTGGTGCTGTCGGCCCGCCGCACCTGGAACGTGGAGTTCAACGTCCGGGTGCTCGTCGACACCCCGGTGCTCAAGGACCTCGCCGATCGGATCGACGTGCTTGTCGACGCCTCGACCAGCGGATCCCGTCGATGAGGGCGTCGGCAACGGGCAAGATGCCCGGTCCGCCTGCGACGCGGACGATCGATGCAGACGGCCGGTGCGCCAGTCGAGCGAAAGTGATCAACGACGAAACGAGGAGTGCTCGTGTCCAACCCGTTCGAAGACGCCGACGCTCGATATCACGTGCTGGTGAACGACGAAGCCCAGTACTCGCTGTGGCCGGCCGCTGTCGCAAGTCCCGACGGCTGGGTGGTCGTCCACGACGACGACTCCCGCTCCGCCTGCCTCGAGTACATCGAGAAGCACTGGACGGACATGCGTCCGGCAAGCCTTGTCCACTCCCAGGATGGCTGAGTGCCCAGCGGATACCGAGCCGGCCCACCGGCCGATGCCGACCGCGCACCACTGGCGTAGCGAGGCCCGATGATCTTTGACGCCGCGTACGAGATTGTCACCGACGACATCTTCCTCGACCTGGCCGGATTCGTGCCCGGGGTCGACCTGAGCCTGAAGTTGGAGGGTCTCAACCCCGCCGGGTCCATCAAACTGAAGACCGCCGTCGCGCTGATCGAGGATCTGATCGACAGATCCGGAATCGGACCTGGCGACCGGCTCATCGAATCGTCCTCCGGGAACCTCGGTATCGCGCTCGGAACCGTGTGCGTCAACCGGGGGATCAGTCTCACGATCGTCGCCGATCCCAACACCAACGCGGCCGCCGTCCGCACGATGCGGGCGCAGGGCACCACTGTGGTGATCGTCACCGACCGGGATGCCAACGGCGGCTTTCTGCAGACCCGGATCGACTACATCCGGTCCCAGCTCAAGCAGGACCGCAAACTGTTCTGGCCCAACCAGTACGCCAACCGGGCCAACAGTTCCGCCCACTACCGGCAGACCGCCCGGAGCATTCTCGAAGAGCTGCCCGATGTCGGCGCGGTGCTCGTCGGGGTGAGCACCTCCGGCACGCTGATGGGCTGTCTGGAGTTCTTCCGCGAGAACCGCCCGGCCACCCGGATCATCGCCGTCGACTCGGAGGGATCGATCCTCTTCGCGGATCACGGCGCCCCCCGCCTCATCCCCGGCCTGGGCGCGAGCCTCCGTCCCGAGCTGCTCGTCGACCGGGGCGACTACGAGCGGGTGGTCGTACCCGAGGTGGAGACGGTCTCGGCGTGCCACATCGTGGCGCGGCGGTACGGCCTGCTGGTCGGCGGGTCCACAGGTACGGTGCTCGCCGCTGTGCGCCGCCTGGCGCCGACGTTCCACAACGGTGAACCGGTGGTGGCCATCTCGCCGGACACCGGCGAGCGGTACGTCGACACCATCTACTCCGAGAAGTGGGTGGCTGAGCACTTCCCGGGCATCGACTCGGTCCTGGCGCGGTGGTGAGGAGTCCGAATGTTTCAGATCGTGCCGCACGCGGTCGCCGTCGACGCGCTCGACGGCGCCCGTGACGCCGTCCTGACGGCCGTCGAGAAGGCGTATCTCGCCCACGACCGGGGCGAGACAGTCAACCCGTCCAGCCACTTCCTGCGCTTCCCGGACCGGCCGGCGAACCGCATCATCGCCCTGCCCGCGTACCTGGGCGGCGAGGTCGGGATGCCGGGGCTCAAGTGGATCAGCAGTTTCCCCGGCAACCACGACCTCGGTCTGCCCCGGGCGTCGGCGGTGCTCCTGCTCAACGACGACCGGACCGGCCGGCCCGTGGCCTGCCTCGAGTCGGCCCACATCAGCGCCGTGCGTACCGCCGCCTCGGCGGCCCTGGCGGCGCGGGCCCTGCGACCGTCGGGTGGGCCGGTCACTCTCGGCTTCGTCGGTACGGGCGTGATCGCCCGCACCATCGCCGAGTACCTCAGGCACACGGAGCTTCCGGTGACCCGGTTCGTGTGCCACGATCTCGTGCCCGAGCGCGCGCAGCGGTTCGTCAGCGACGTGGAGAAGCACTGGCCGGGATCGGGCGAGGCGGTGGACCTGGACGCCGCGCTCGGCTGCGACGTGGTCGTCTTCGCCACGACCGCGGGAACGCCGTACCTGCCGGAGAGCCTGCGCTTCGCGCCGGGACAGACAGTTCTCAACGTCTCCCTGCGCGACATCCACCCGCGGACGCTGCTCGCCACGCAGAACATCGTCGACGACGTGGACCACTGCCTGCGCGCCCAGACCTCACCGCACCTGGCCGAGCAGCTGTCCGGCGGACGTGGGTTCGTGACCGGCACCCTCGCCGACGTCCTGCGGGGCAGGTGTGAGCTGAAGCCGCACGAGGCAGTCGTGTTCTCGCCGTTCGGACTCGGCGTTCTCGACATCGCGATCGGCGCCCTGGTCCTGGACCGCGCGAAGAGCGACGCGCGCACCGTCTCGGTGACGGACTTCTTCGGGAACTGACGTGCTGGGAGGCACCTGTGGGTGAGGCACGGCTAAAGTCCGTCGCGCACGGGCACGAGACGTACACCTATGACTACGACCAGTCGCTGCTGCCCGGGCCCGACTCGGGGACCGGCATGTGGCGGTACCGGGGCCTGCTGCCCCGACCCGACGTGCCCACCCGGTATCCGCTGCCGGTGGGCGGCACGCCGTTGCGCCCCGCGCGGGGACTACGACGGCGGCTCGGCCTGCCGGGGCTGTGGCTCAAGGACGAGACCGCCGGTCCCAGCGCCTCCAACAAGGACCGGGCGACGGCTCTCGTGATCGACGAGGGGCTGCGGCTCGGCGTCGGGGTGGTCTCCACGGCGTCGACAGGTAACGCCGCCCTGTCCACCGCCATCGGCGGCGCGGCCGCCGGCGTCGCAGTCGTCATCTTCGTACCCGAGGACTGCGCGCCGGCGAAGGTCGAGCTGATGACGGCGATGGGGGCGTACGTCTTCCGGGTCCGCGAGGGCTACCGCGCCGCGTTCGAGCTGTCCCGGCGTGCCGCAGCCCACTTCGGCTGGCTGGACCGGTGCACGGGGCTGAACCCGCTCACCATCGAGGCGAAGAAGACGGCCTCCTTCGAGGTCTGGGAGCAGCTCGGGAGACGCGCGCCGGACGCGGTGGTCCTGCCCGTCGGTGACGGGGTGACGCTGATCGGCGCGGCCAAGGGCTTCCGCGAACTCGTCGCGTGCGGCGTCCTGGCGACGGTTCCCCGGATCATCGCGGTGCAGGCGCGGGACTGCGCGCCGCTGGCCGCGCGGTGGCACGGCGCCCAGGAGCCCGCCCGGTGGCCGGGCACGGTGGCCGACGGCATCGAGGTCCCCGAGCCGATGCTCGGCGACTGGGCCATCGACGAGGTCCGCCACGCCGGGGGCGACTTCGTCACGGTCAGCGACGCGGAGATCCTGGACGCGGTGGCGCTGCTGTCCGACGCGGCGCGGCTCCCGACCGAGCCGGCCGGGGCCGCCGCGGTCGCCGGCCTGGGTCGGGCGAGCGCAGCGGGTCTGGTCGGTCCGGAGGAGACGGTGGTCGCCTGGGTGACAGGCGCGGATCTGCCGGCGGTGCCCGTCGAGGCCGCGCGGCCCGGCGCCGTGTTCACAATCTCGGCCAGCCTCGACGCGGTGGCCCACGCCCTGGCCGGCACATCCGTTCCAGCGGCCTGAGCCCGGCGCCGGGCGGCTGCGGCGGTGCCGCAGCCGCCGATCGGCGACCGCTACCGCCGATCGGACAACCACTCCTGCGCCGCGGGTACGCGCTTTCGCGCCAGCGTCCCGTGCCCGTCCTCGTCGAACCACCGGGCCTCGACGCCCGGGATGTGCCGGGCCAGCCATCCGCCGTGACCGGACGGCACGAACACGTCCCGCCGGCCGTACATCAGCAGGACGGGGACGGCGGCGTCGGCGACGTCGAACCCCCACGGCCGCAGCTGGGTGCCGTTGTCGTCCCACCAGCCCCGGATGCCCGACGTCAGCCCGGCGGTCCGGCAGGAGGAGTGGAACTCGTGGAACACGCCAAGCGTGTCCACCGCGTCCTCCGCCATGAACGGTGATCCGTCCGCGCCGGACATCCCGCCTGTCGACGCGAGCAGGAACTCGTCCCGGTCCTGGCTCATCTTCTTCCACGCCGCGACCGGATCGGTGAGGTACAGCTGGGTGTCCTCGACGTCGTCCCGGTACATGCCGTCGAACCAGTCGAGGCCCTCGGCCTCGAACGGCGCCATCCCGGCCAGGACGGCCGCGGCGGTCACCAGGTCGGGTAGCAGGGCGGCGCACGCCAGCGCGTGCGGACCGCCACCGGAGAAGCCCCACGTGCCGAGGCGGTCGATGTCCAGCTCGGCGCAGATCGCGCGGACATCGGCGGCGGTGTCGGCGGCGGTGCGGCCCGGCCGGGGCGAGGACCCGCCGTAGCCGGGCCTGTCGTAGCTGATCAGCCGGAGCCGGCGCGCGGTGGCGTCGCGTACCCACGGCCCGTAGAAGGCCGCTCCGCGGGAACTCGGGGTGCCGTGGTGGACCAGGATCGGCCAGCCGGCGGGGTCACCCCGCTCCTCGACAACCAGCAGCCGACCATCCGGAGTCCGTACCGTGCGCTGCATCCTGCCTCCTCACGCGGTGCGTCGCCGCAACCGCAGCCATCAGAGCACGGTGCCGCGCAGCGGCCAGCTTCCCGATTGCCCGACCTCCACTGCTGGTGAGCAAACGCGAAGGCGCGGCCCGCCGCGCATCGCTGACACGGTGGACGTGCGCGCCCGCCCGTGACCCGCCGTGCCGGCAAGATGGAGGCTGACATGACAGCAGCACGCAGTTCGAGTGACGTCGCAGAGGAACGACCGATCAAGATCAATGTCTGGCTGACGGACCCGGCCAGCTGGGCCACCAACGAGGCGGACATCGCGGTCACCGCCGCGGACGAGTTCAACGCGGCACACCCGGAGTACCAGGTCGAGATCAACAGGTACGACTTCCGGACGATGCCCGCCGAGGTGGCCCGCGCTGCGGAGCGCGGCGAGGCGCCGGACATCGCCGAGTACCACTTCACCGCCACCCGGGGCGCCATGGACACCCTCGGGAAGGACGGGAACCCCCTGTTCACACCCGTCGAGCGCGCCATCGCGGGCCGGTCCGAGATCCTCGGTGAGGCGGTCGTGCTCGACGACATGGTGCCGGCGGCCCGCGACTACTTCCGCTACGCCGGCGAGCTGGCGGCCATCCCGCGTACGGCCTCCGGGATCGTCCTGTACGCCAACATGGACCTGCTGGCCAAGGCCGGCGTGACCGAGCCGCCGCGCACCTGGCGCGAGGTCACGGCCGCCTGCGAGGCGCTCGCCAAACTGCCGAACGGGCCCACGCACGGCATCGCCTGGCCCAACTTCTACTGGGTCTTCCTCCAGGCGGTGGCCCAGCAGGGTGGGCTGATCGCGGACCACGACAACGGCCGTTCCGGCCGGGCCGAGAAGGTCGACCTCGCCTCGACCGAGATGATGAACTACGTCCGGTGGTGGCAGGGCCTGCACCGGGACGGCCACTACCTGTACACGGGCAAGCTGCTCGACTTCCCGGGCGGTTACGAGGCGTTCGAGGAGCAGCGGATCGCGCTCTTCCTCAGCTCCTCCGTGGACGCGTCGCACCTGCTGGACAGGGGCGACCGGCACGGGTTCACCGTGGCGGTGGGTCCGCTGCCGTACAACGACGAGGTTCCGTTGGCCGGCAACATGATGGGCGGGTTCGCGCTCTGGCTCGCCGCCGGTCTCAGCCCGGCCAAGCGGGACGGCGCGCTGGCGTTCATGCAGTACCTGAACCGGCCGAGCAACGCCGCCGAGTGGGCCAAGCGCCACTACCGCATCCCGATCACCCGGAAAGCGGTCGACATCCTCCGCAAGGGTCCGTACCGCGACAATCCCCGCCTGCGCGTCGCGGGCGAGCAGCTGGAGGCCGCGGACGGGACGCCAGCGGCGCTCGGCCCTCTGCTCGGCGGGCAGGCCGGCATCATGGGCGAGATCACCAGTGCCATGCACGACGTCCTGACCGGCGACGCCGACCCCCACGCCAGGTTCGTCGAGGCGACCCGCCGGGCGCAGAAGCACCTCGACGCCTACAACGCGTACTGCGACGGCCCTCCCCGCCGCACCCCGGAGGACCTGGCCGTCAGCCTGTAGCCGCCGTACCGCAGTCAGCACCTGGAGGTCACGATGTCGCTCGAGCACAGTCTCGTCGGCGTACCCGGGGAACCGTGCGAGCGGTCCTGGACCTCGAAGGACGCGCTGCTGTACGCCCTCGGCGTCGGCGCCGGCCTCGACGATCCGTTGCGCGAGCTGGAGTTCACCACCGAGAACAGCGAGGGCGTCGAGCAGAAGGTGCTGCCCACCTACGGCCTGGTGATAGCGCAGATCCCACCGGCACGCAGCATCGGTGACTTCGACCGCGCCCACCTCGTCCTCGCCGAGCAGTACGTCGAGCTTCATCGGCCGCTGCCGGTCGCCGGCACGGTGCTCACCTCGTCGACAGTCACCGGGATGTACGACAAGGGTGCCGACGCGCTGGTCCGGTTCGAGAGCGTCGCGGTCGACCCCGCCACCGGTGAGCCCGTCATCACCACCCGGTCCGGCATGTTCATCCGGGGCGAGGGCGGGTTCGGCGGCGACCGCGGCAGCTCCCTGCCGTGGTCGCCGCCGGACCGGCCCCCGGACCACACGGTGGTGGAGCGCACCAGGCCGGAGCAGGCGTTGATCTACCGGCTCTCCGGTGACCGGAACCCGCTGCACGCCGACCCCCGGTTCGCCGCGCGAGGGGGATTCAGCCGACCGATCCTGCACGGCCCGTGCACCTTCGGGTTCACCGGACGCGTGCTGCTGCACGAGCTGTGCGGCTCCGACCCGGCGAACTTCGTCGCGATGTCGGGTCGGTTCACCGCTCCCGTCGTTCCCGGTGACTCACTCGTCGTGTCGATCTGGCGCGATCACGACGGCACGGCCTTGTTCCGGACCGCCACGGGGGACGGGACCGTGGTTATCGACCGCGGCCGGATGACCTGTCGCGTCCCGTCCGGGTAGCGGGCCGTCGCACCGGTGACCGGTACCAGCTCGCCCCCGCGAGCCGGTACCGGTCATTGTCGTCCTGGCGCCGGTCAGGCGTTGTCGAAGTGCGCCCGGATCCGCTGCCGCCACAACTCGTAGGCGGGCTCGGCGCCGGGGGAGTGCACCGCTGTGGCGTCGGCGAGGGCGACAGCCTTGTCCACGGTGAGGCCGGCCAGGATCTGGCAGGCGGCGGTGGTGTAGTCAGGAACCAGACCGGAGTAGGAACGCGCCTTCACCGCGAACACCACGCCCAGCGCCACCTGCGGCCACTTGTCACCGGCGGCCCGCCGCAGCGCGTCCAGGCCGTCGGTGTCGCTTCCCCCGGCGAACGTCGCCGCCAGCCCCACACCGCTCCACAGATCGGGCTGGCGGTGCTCGGCGAAACGCCGCACCGCGGCGGCGACATCGGGGGCGCGCCCGCCGCAGATGAACCACAGCGCCCGCCCCACACCCTGGTCGACGGCGCGCAGGAAATAGTCAGGTGAACCCTCCCACGGGTAGGGCTTCGGCACCTGTTGCGCATCGATCCAGCGCGGTTTGTCGAAATAGGCCCGGTCAAATCCGTAACCGTCGACCGCGAGCCAGCTCATGGTCGGGTGGTAGGGGTCACCGGCCAGATCGGGAACGGCCTTGCTCCACAATTTCCTGGGCAGTCTGGCCATCGCGAAACCCATACCGATGTACGCGAGAAAAATGTGCGGACGCCCCGGCCCGAGGAGCAGATCGCGGGTCCGGTGGCCACGCCCCATGGCGTCGAGAACGGTGAAGGCCATCGTCACCCCCTCGTAGGCGAAACCGCGCAGCTCCTCGTTCACGAGGTCCAGCCGGCGTTCCACCTCCCACTGGTCGCGGGCGTCGATCCCCCACTCGAATCCGCAGATCACGGCCTGGGGCACGGCCTCCAGGTGACGGCTGCCCGGGGAGGGCTCCGCCGGGAAGCCCCGTTTGGCGAAGGTCACGTCGGCGAGCTGAGGGGTCAGCATGAGCCTGCGCATCGATCCGAAGACAGTTGGCACCTATCCACCTTCCGGGTGACAGCGACGGGTCACCCTCCATCGTGGCGCGGTAAATGCGGGCCCGCTTACTCTCGGTTGCTGCCGGTCGTCCGACTTCGTCACAGTGTCGGTCATTGATGCTCGCACATTGCGATGTCATGTTTGTGGGGTGAGTTCTTCACCCATCGGGTCATGACCATGTCTCTGGAAGCTTGGGTTCCGCTCGAGGCAAGATCGAGCAACGGAAAGTCACCCGGTACGAGCCCTTGGAGCAGAGAAGTGATCAATGTAGACGAAAAGCTCGTCGTCCGACTGCTGGGCCCGGCATCCGCGTACCTGAACCACCAGCCGGTGATGCCGAGCGCGCCCAAGCAGCGGCAGATCCTCGTGCTGCTCGCGCTCAACGCCGGGCGGGTGGTCACCACGCAGACACTCGTCGAGGAGCTCTGGGGAGACCAGCCGCCGCGCAGCTTCGCCACCACACTGCAAACCTACATATTCCAGCTCAGAGCCAAGCTGACCGGAGCCGCGCGCAACCGCCAGTGGGCGAGGCGGCTGCTGGAGACCCGGCACTCCGGCTACCAGCTCGACGGGCAGCTGTGCGAGACCGACGTGGCGGAGTTCGACAACCTGGCACGCGCCGGCCGCCGCGCGGTGGACGTCGGCGACAGTACCGCCAGCTCCGAACTGCTGGGACGCGCGCTGGGCCTGTGGCGCGGGCCGGCCCTGGTGGACGTCCCGGCCGGGCGGATCCTCCGTGCGGAGGTGGCGTCGCTTGAGGAGAACAGGCTCGGCGTGGTGGAACGCCGGATCGAAGCCGACATCGCCCTCGGCCGCCACGCGGACCTGCTGGGCGAGTTGACGATGCTTGTGGCTCGGCACCCGATGCACGAGAACTTCTACGCGCTGCTGATGACCGCGTACTACCGCAGCGGGCGGGCCGGGAACGCGCTGGAGGCGTTCCGGCAGATCCGTACCGTGCTGCGCGGCGAGCTGGGAGTGGAGCCGGGCCCCCGACTGCAACGACTGCACCAGGCGATCCTCGCCGGCACACTCGACTCCGAGCCGGTCTGGCTCGCCTCGTAGACCGACCGCCGAGCGCCCCCGCCGCTACGCCGAGACCACCAGGGCACGGCGGGACGCGGGCGCCGCGGCGCTCAGGCCTGTCGTACCCGCACCGGTAGGCCGCCGCGGATCCGCAGCGACAGCATGGCCTCGGGCACCGGATCGGTCGGGCCGGCGAACTCGAACCGGAAGCGACGCGCGACCATGGCCGCGATGATTGTCGCCTCGAGCATGCCGAGATGACTTCCCACGCAGACCCGTGGGCCCGCCCCGAAGGGGATGTAGGCGTACCGGTGTGCGACGGCGGGAGCGTCGGAGGCGAACCGCTCCGGCCGGAACTCGTCCGGCTCGGACCAGAAATCGCGGTGCCGGTGCAGCGTGTAGGGGCTGATCATGACGTCCGCGCCGGCGGGAACCGGGTATCCGCCGATCTCGTCCGCGGCCAGGGTCACTCTCGGCAGCCCCCAGACCGCCGGGTAGAGCCGCATCGTCTCCTGGATGACCATCGTCGTGTACGGCAGTCTGGTCAGGTCGGCGTACTCGGGTGTGCGGTCGCCGAGCACCGCGACCGCCTCGGCGCGCAGCCGCTCGGCCGCCTCCGGATGACGGCTGAGCAGGTACCAGGCCCAGGACAGGGTGCTGGCCGTGGTCTCGTGCCCGGCCAGGAGCATCGTGATGATCTGGTCCCGCAGCCCGCGCCAGCGGGCGTCGGTGTCCTGTTCACGCTCGGCGACGCGGAGCAGCACCGACATGAGGTCGGACCCGTCCGTACCCGTGCCACGCTCGCGGGACGCGACGAGCGTCCGTACCGCGTCCTCGATCTGTCGTTTCGCGGCCCGGAAGCGGCGGTGGCGCGGCAGCGGCATCCACAGCGGCACCGCGCCCAGCGTGACCATCTCGAACATCGCCTGCTCCTGGGCGGCCTCGAAGGCCGATCCCAGGAAGCTCAACGGGCTCAGATCGACGTCGAGGAGAGTCCTGCCGAGCACGTCCATCGTGAGCGCCGTCATCTCCTCGGCCACGTCCACGACGGTCCCGGACCGTGACTCGAGGCGCTGGGTCAACTGGGCGCCGGCGTCGGCCACCACCCCGGTGAATCCCGCGATCCGCTCCCGGCGGAAGGCGGGGGAGATGACCCGGCGCTGACCGCGCCACGTATCGCCCTCGCTGGTGAGCAGGCCGTCGCCGAGAATCCGTCGTCGGGCCTCGGCCAGGCCCAGTCCCTTGTGGTAGTTGGCGGCGTTGTCGGCGAGCACGTGCCGGGCGTGATCCGGGTGGTTGAAGAAGTAGAGGGTCTTGGGACCCATGGCGAACCGGACCACGTCGCCGTACTCGCGCGCCGCGTCGGACAGCAGGCCCAGCCGGTCGCCCCACAACTTGCGCAGCAGTCCCGGCGTCGCCCACGGCGGCGGTCCGGGGTACCTCCGCCGGCCGCCAGCGGCCCGCCGCTCCGGATTCTTCGGCGTCCGGTCGGCGCCGTTCGCGATCGTCATGTCAACTCCCGAAGTGGTCGGATCGCGAGAACCTGGGCGCGGGAAGCCCGGATGTCCGTGGCGGACGGGGTTCGGGTGCGTGTTGCCCGGCCGAACTCACGCCCGGCCTCCGGTGCCGGTGCCCCTGGCCTGGGTGGCGGGGGCGACCGCGTAGACGCTCAGCGCCGATGCGAGCTGTTCCGGCACCTGCGCCGGGGTGCAGGCGCCGTTGACGTCACGGACGCACGCCACCCGCTGACGGCACCTGGCGATCAGGTCCTCCACCCCGTCGCGCACCCGCACGACGTCGAAGGCGAAGCCGATGTGGGTCTGGGTCAGCTCGTCCAGCCGCATCCGGATCGACACCTCGTCGAAGGCGGAAACCTCGCCCAGGTGTTCGCACTCGGAGTCGACCTGGCGTAGCTCCAGATCGCCGCTGAGCTGGTCGAGCACGCCCGGAGCGTGCTCGAGCAGGAACATCTCCCGGCACCGCCCCTGCCAACGCTCGTAGTAGACGTCGTAGACACTGCCGACGAGGTTCGTCTCCTCGAAGCCGACGACGTGCCGGTACTCGTAGTACTGCTTCCTCACTGGCCGCCTCCGTCCGAGTCGTTCCTGCGGGTCTCGGCTCGCCGCAGGTTTCCTGCCACTGACCTGTGATCACGATGCGGGACTGAGGTACGCCGCTCCATCTCGGATCTTGCTCACGCAAACAGCAATCTGCGATCACTGGGAGTCGCGGCGTACCGCCGGTCCCTATGGCAGCCAGCCCGAGTCGTAGGCCAACTTGACCGCCTCGACGCGGTTGCGGGCGTGCAGCTTGGTCACGACGGTCGTGAGGTAGTTGCGGACGGTCCCGACCGACAGGTGCAGCGCCGAGGCGATCTCGCCGGGATCGGCGCCCCCGGCGGTCAGCCGCAGCACCTCGTGCTCCCGGGTGGACAGCGGGTTCTGGCCGCAGTCCCACGCGGACAGGGCCAGCTGCGGGTCGATCACCCGGCGGCCCCCGGCGACGGCGCGGATCGCGTTCGCCAGGTCCTCCGGTGGGGAGTCCTTGAGCAGGAAGCCGGACACCCGGGCGGCGAGCGCCCGGCTGACCGTCCCGGACCGCCCCAGGTTCGTGAGGATGAGGGTACGACAACACGGCAGCGTGGTCCGGAGCTGTGCCGCCGCCGACAGGCCGTCCAGGCCCGGAAGGTCGACGTCGAGGACCGCCACGTCGGGTCGGCAGCTCAGCGCCGTGGAGACGATGTCCGTGCCGTTGTCGACGGCCGCCACCACCCGCAGGTCCTCCTCCAGTTCGATGAGGGCGATCAGCGCCCCGCGGACCATGGCGACATCCTCGGCGAGCAGGATCCGCAGCATGCGCAACTCCCCTCAATGGACATCGTCGGCGTACGCCTGACGGACGACGAGGTGCGATCGATCCGGGGTGACCGGGCGCCGACGACCGCGTCAGCGTTGACGGCGATCTCCGCGAGCACGTGGAACCGCCCGTCGTCCCCTACCGATGCGCTCAACGTGCCGCCGACCGCCTGGAGGCGGAAGGCGAGATTCTCCAGCCCGCCGCCGTCGCGGTAGGTGGACGCGGTCCGTGGCACTCCGTCGTTGACCACGGACAGCGTGATGTTCTGGTCGGTCTGGTCGACGGCGATCCAGCAGTTCCGCGCGCTGCTGTGCCGCAGGATGTTCGTGGTCAGTTCGCGCAGGAGCATGGCCAGCACGGAGTCGACCTTGTCCGGCAGGACCGCGCAGTTCACCTCGACCTGGGCCGTCACGTTGGCGCTGGCGAACAGCGAGGCGACGGCCGCCACCTCCCGGGCCAGCGAGATGTTGCGGTAGCCGTCGGCCACCTGCCGTACCTCGGCGACGGCCTGCCGTGCCATGGCGGCAACGTCCCGCAGTTCGCCGCCCGCCGTGGCCGGGTCGCTCTTCATGAGCCGTCCGGCCAACTCGGCCCGCAGCGTGATCGCGGCCAGGCTGTAGCCGAGCAGGTCGTGCAGGTCCCTGGCGAAACGCATCCTTTCTCTGATCACGGCGAGCTGTATCGCCTCGGTGTGCATGCCCTGCACGTGCCGGACCATGCGGGTGAGGCGACAGGTGGCGAACATGGTCAGGCCGATGGCCAGGCTGGCGATCGTGGTGTTCTCGGCGAGCCAGAATCCCGACCCGGCGGTCATCGCGACCGCGAACACGCTCACGATGACCGCGGTGAACAACGCCCATGCTGCGCGACCGGGGACCACGAGCAGCACCGACGCTGCGAGAAATCCCCCCGCTCCGGGCCAGGCCGCACCGACGGTGAGCATCGGCAGGTAGGTGGCGAGACCCTCGACGGCCAGCATGCCCAGTCGCAGCCACGGCGGGCTCGGCGCGGTCACCGCGAGGTGACGGGCCTGGAGTACGGCAAGGACGGCGACCGCGCCCAGGCTGACGGCCACCCGCTGCGGCGGCATGGGCACTGCCAGAATCGCACTGATCTGCACCGCGAGAAGGACGCCCAGGATCACCAGGCGTAGGCGCGCCACTCCCGGCGCCACGTCTTCGCGTTGAGCCTCCTCGGCCGACGGTATGGAACTGATCGGCTTCATGGCATCTGTGATGTCATTCGGAAACCCCCGAAACCAGGTCTTCGTGGAAGGTCAGTGGCCCTTTCTGCAATTCCTTGACGACCCGCTGCCCGGCCGGCAACCCACCCGGCCGCACAGCTCGATCCGTCGTGGTGAAGGCGCTGCGGGCGTACGACGAGGTGCCCGGACCGGTGGCGTACCGGACCGGCGCCCCGGGTGCCGGAGGAGGTCGCGTCGCCGCGGCGCGCTCCGGGTGCCCCTCGGCCACGCCGGAACGGCGGACGTGACGGCAGGGCCGTCACGCGCGCGGGCAGGCGCCTCGTTCCGTCGGAGCCCGACAGTCGAGTGCGTCGCCGTCAGCAGACGATGCGCGTCCACCCCAGGTCGTCGGGGATGCGGCCGTACTGGATACCGAGCAGCTCGTCACGGAGGCGCAGCGTCACCGGCCCGGGTCGACCGTCGCCGATCGTCCACTCGTCGTTCGCCCCGCGAACGTGCCCGACCGGCGCGATGACCGCCGCCGTACCGCAGGCGAAGACCTCGGTGATCACACCGGCCTCGCACTGCTTGTGCCACTGCTCGACGTTGATGCGCCCCTCGCTGCGGCCCAGGCCGAGCCGCCCGGCCAGCTGGAGCAGCGAGTCCCGGGTCACCCCCGGCAGGAGCGTGCCGGTCAGCTCGGGCGTCATGAGGGTCGGGGATCCGCCGTCGGTCGACTGTTGGACGAAGCAGAGGTTCATCCCGCCCATCTCCTCGACCCAGGTGTGCTCGACCGCGTCCAGCCAGACCACCTGGTCGCAGCCCTGCTCCACAGCCTCCCGCTGGGCGAGGAAGGCGGCGGCGTAGTTGCCGCCGGCCTTCGCGGCGCCGGTCCCCCCGGGCGCGGCGCGGGCGTACTCCTCGGACAGCCACACGGTCAGTGCCGGCGGGCCGGTGCGGGTGCTGAAGTAGGCGGATGCCGGGCAGGCGATCACACCGAACAGGTAGCTGCGCGACGGGAGCGTGAACCCCAGCGTGGGCTCCGTCGCGATCATGAACGGGCGAAGGTACAGGCTGGTGCCGTCACCGCCGGGTACCCAGTGTCGCTCCTGCTGGACGAGCAGCTCGACGGCGCGCACGAAGGTCTCCACCGGGAGCTCGGGCATCGCCAGCCGTCGGGCGGAGGCGTTGAACCGGGCGGCGTTGCGCTCGGGACGGAAGAGCGCGATCGACCCGCCCTGCTGGCGGTACGCCTTCATGCCCTCGAAGATCTCCTGCCCGTAGTGGAAGACGGACGCCGACGGCGGCAGGGCGATGTCGTGGAAAGCCTCGAGTCGCCCATCGTGCCACCCCTGCTCAGCGTCCCATCGCAGGGTGATCATGTGGTCGGTGAACACCTTGCCGAAGACCGGTGCGGCGAGTATCGCCCTTCGGTCTACTTCGGACATCGGATTACGGCTTGGACGCACGTCAAAATCTATTATGGCTACTGCCCTCCCCCTCAGACCATATGTTGCGTGCGACCGGCGGCTCTCGTGGAAGCGACCGGTCACCAACAATTTATTCTGCGCAAATAGTTCCTGTCGTTCAGGAAACCGAAGGTTGGCTGGCGAACCAGCGCTGAACCTGACAATTTTCCTTCGGTTGGTTGGCTACGTATGGTGACGCGCATTGCGACCGGATGGTCCGTTTTACACTGATCGCCTCCCTTTCTGGCCCCCCGGGTCGTATCGAACTCTCTCTACATCCATCCTAGATCGAGTGGCGTTCTTGCGTCGAGTCCCCGTGATCACCTTCTGGCCGGCCTCCACCTCCTGATCCTGGGGAAAAGGCCAGGTCAGGGCGGCGACAAGATTTTCTTGGGTTCGGCTCGGGGGGCGATCGACGACCGGTTCGACGCGGAAACGTTTCGGCGCCGTCGCAGGCCAGGGCCCCGCCCCCAGGCTTGGAACGTATGCTGACTTACCCCATTGGCCGCCGTGTGGCGGTGTCGGGAAAACAGTGGCTCCAAATAGACATTTGTCGCTACTGTCGTACGCATTCCTGGTCCTCTCGATGCCATCAATCGGGGCCTGATCAATCCCCGCCGCCGTCCCGGCGAAGGCGTGCATCCGGTGCCGAGGTTCCCCGATCGCCACGTATTCGCAAAGATTCGGCAGGGCGGCGGTGAGGCCGAAAGGGGCCGCAATGGCTGGCCGTTCCGATCGTCGTCCCGGTTTGTGTCGGGCAGCTTTGTGCTCCGGTCCGACCACGATGATCGAACGGCCTCTCCCCGGACGGCGGGGATGTCGTCAGGCCTCGCCGCCGCGGTGCGATCAGTCGGTATTTGATCACTGGATGGATGTGTTCTTCGAGGAAGCGGGTGACTGTGGGTTCCGTGCGTGTGACGTCGCTGGACGACTCCCGCCGCGGGTCGACGTCAACGCGTTGGGAAAGCTCACGACGGGTCAGGTTGTGGTGACAGTTGAGGGGCCATACGGATGGCGGACACGTGTTTGATCCGCGCGTTAGCGGGGCGGTCGGGAGCCGTTGTCGCGATCGCGGCCCGCCACCCTGTGATAGCGCCAAGTGGTGGCCGGTGTACCGGCATAGCTGCCTGTGCCGCGCGATGAGCGCTGGGTAATGCGAGTCGGTGGCGCAGGCAGGTGATGGCGAAACGGGGCACATGGCCGACGTCAGTTGCAGGTAATGTCTACTCAGTCCGCTGACCGCCGGCACCTCCGTCGTTGCGGCCGGTGGGTCCGGCTGCCGAAGCCCTCCCCCCAGGGCTGCGGCGTCAGCCAGGCGTGGATCGTGGCCGTGCCTGGCGCTTGAGCACTGTGGACGCTGGATCGTGACCTTCGCGCACCTCAGGCGGATGCTGCCGCGGCGGGTCGGCGCGACGGCCCACCCGGGTCGTGTCCGGCGGTCGGGAGGCCCCGCCCGGCGTCCGGGCGCACGACCTGTTCGCTTCGCGGGTCGGCACCGACGTCGCCGACCACGCCGGTCACGGCGGGCGGTGGCCGTGAACCGCGTGGCGACCTGGCCTGCGTGGCCACCTCGGTCCGTGCGGGTGCATGGTGGTCACGTGCGACCCGGGCACCTCGGCGGCGAACCGAATGCCTCCCTCAATCACGGCGATGCCGTCATGAAAGTTGCTGACGGATCGTTAGGGTCTTTTGGCGACGGTCTTCAGCGGATGGGTGCCGGATAAGCTCGCCGGCAGCTCCGCCAGTCGCATCTCGCGGCACCGTGACCATCTCGCGGGTCGGCGTGCTGGTGATGCCCGCGACGCCGTACCAGCCGGCCATCTCGCTACTGTCTCGGGCCATCGAGTCGGATGAGATCTCGCGCGAGAGCGACGACGTTCGTCGCCGTGTCCGAAACACACACCGGTGCGACGCCGTGACCGAACTTGACTAGCGCTAATGAGGCAGCGGAGAGCGTGCGCGGCCGGACTGCGAACGGCGGATCGCCGCCTGTCGCCGGTGCCCGGCAATCATGTTCGAACAGGAACTTCCACGGGAGCATTTCACGCCCTGCACTGTCGCGGGTCGGCTCCCAATCAGGAGCGAACGACCCCCGGGGATTGCCGATCCGTGCAGCAGAGTTGATCTGTTCCGACGATGACCGTCACCCATGCGATGCCCAGGGCGCCGACTTCCGCCATCGAGAGACGACGACCGTTTGCCACAGCGCGGGTTCGTCATGTGGCGTTCCGTAGAGGAATGGACGCGCCGGGCACCGGACGCGGTGGCGACTGACCCCATCGCGTACCTGGTGGTGGCGTCGACGGCGCTCGGCGCGGTGAGCCAGCGGGCCGCTCAGCGCAGTGCCTCCGCCACGAGGCGCGCGACTGTGGGATCGGCGAGCAGCGTCGCGCGCGGCACCGGAAGACGGTGGTCCGCGACGCCGAACCCGGCGGGCAGGTCGTGGCGTTCGGACACGATGACCGTCTCCGCGCCACCCCGGGCCGCGCCCGCGCGTGCGGCGGTGACCAGGTAGCCGAGAAACGCGGAGAACCGCTCCGAGAACTCACGACCCACCTCGTCGTCGGCGTCCAACATCCTGCACACGGTGTGGACGACCTCGTCGTACACGGCCTGGAGGCCGCGCATCGCCTCGGCCAGTGCCGTGGGCGACTGCCTGCCGATGTCCGGCCCGAGGGTGCCGGTGAAACCCTCGGCGGCGGCGAGGGCGTCCCGGATCTCGTCGTCCGACAGCAGACCCGCGTAACCCTCCACCGACGTGGCGAAGAGGTCCTGGACCAGTGCGCCGTCGACGTCGTTGGGATCGAGCAGCACGACCGGAGGCTCGGGCAGACCGCGCGTACGCAGCAGGCCGGCCGCCTGGCGGGCCAACGTGCCGCCGGCGCAGTAGCCGAGCACCCCGCTCACCTCCAGCCCGGCGTCCGCGACGTCGTCGAGCCAGCGGTTCAGGCAGCGGTCGGGATCCGTGCCGGCGACCAGGTCACCGGTCTGCGCGGCGAACACCGTCTCCCACACCACGGGTTCCGGTGCGAGGTTGGCGACCAGGTCGCCGAAACCGGCCTCGCGTCGTCCGGGGCCGAAGTCCACGGCGAGGAGCACGCGATCGCTGGGTCCCGGGGCGAGAACCCGCCACGTGGTGTTCATCGTCATCTCGATCCGTTCGTCCGGGCAGCGGGCACGCGGGGCCCGGCGGGCACCACGTAGGCCAGCAGTTGGGTGTTACCGGACCCGTCGTCGCGGGTCACGACCACGGCGTCCTTCACGCGGGGGTGCCGGCGCAGCAGGCTGGCGATCTCGTCCACCTCGATCCGGTGACCCCGGATCTTGACCTGCGAGTCGGCCCGACCGAGGAACTCGAAGTCGCCGTCGGGGCGCAGCCGCACCAGGTCGCCGGTCCGGTAGAGGCGCTCGGCGCCGGTCTCCGGCGGTCCCTCGACGAAGCGCTGGTCCGTCAGCCCCGGACGGCCCCGGTAGCCGAGCGCCACGCCACTCCCGCCCAGATGCAGCTCACCCACCACGCCTGCCGGCAGCACCGCGCCGTCGGCGTTGAGCACCCACGCGGAGGTGTTCTGGATCGGGCGGCCGATCGGCACGGCCTCGTCCTCGGGCCCCGGACGTACCCGGGCGATCAGCGACCACACAGTCGTCTCCGTCGGGCCGTACATGTTCCACACCTCGTCGGCGACCGCGCAGAGCCGGTTGGCCAGCGGGCGGGTGAGCGCCTCGCCGCCGCAGAGCGCCAGGCGCAGGCGCAGGTCCGCAGGGGCCAGCGCCAGGACGGCGTCCCAGGTCACCGGCGTCGCCTGTGCCACTGTCACCCGTTCCTCGGCGAGCAGGTCGAGCAGGCGTTGCGGGTCGCGCGCGTCGTCGGTCGACGCGAGCGCGATCCGAGCGCCGACCGTCAGGGGCAGGAACAGCTCCAACACGGAGATGTCGAAGGACGGGCTGGTCAGGGCGAGCATCACGTCGTCCTGGGTCAGGCCCGGCCGGCGCGCCATCGAGGTCAGGAAGTTCACCACCGCGCGATGCGGCACGTTGACGCCCTTGGGCTGCCCGGTGGAACCGGAGGTGTAGATGACGTACGCCGGGTCCTCGCCGTCACCCCCCTGCGGGACGCCCAGCGGCGGAGCGTCGGCGGCGTCGCCGTCGACCTCGTCCACCACGACGACACGCGCGCCGAGGGCGGAGAAGGTGTCCGGCGCGGTCGCCGGACCGGTGACGATCACGTGGGCCTTCGCGTCGCGCAGGATGAACTCGATCCGGCGACGGGGGTACGTCGGGTCCACCGGCAGGTACGCCGCTCCGAGCTGCCAGCTCGCCAGCATCGCGAGCAGGGCCTCCACGGACCGGTCGAGATGGACGGCGACCACGTCACCACGGGTCACGCCCTGCCGCGCCAACCGGCCGGCGAGCCGGCCGACGTGCCGCCCCAGCTCGGCGTAGGTGAACCGGCGACTCCCGCTGTGGATCGCCGGCGCGTCGGGCCGCCTGTCGATCGAGGCGCGCACCAGCTCCAGGACGCTGCGCACGTCGGGCAGGGGAGTGGACGGCGGCGCGCAGAGACGCAGCAGGTCCCCTCGCTGCTCCTCGTTCATCAGGCTGAGCCGCTCCACCGGGGTGTCCGGCGCGGCCATCCCGTCGCGGAGCAGGTTGACCACGTGGTCCAGCAGAAGGGCGGGCATGTTCTCCGCGTACAGGTCCGCGCTGACCTCCAGGTTGAGGTGCGTGCGCTGGTCGGCCCCGGGGGCCACGACCATCTCGAGATCGGTCTGGATCGTCCCGGAGGCCAGCGGCAACCGTCGACAAACCAGCTCAGGTACGTCGTCGAACGCCTCCGACGGCCGCGAGGCGTTGTTGAACAGGACCTGGTATACCGGGTTGTACGCCAGGCTCCGCTCGCCGCCGAGTTCGGCCACCACCGCGGTGAACGGTGGACGACGGTGCATCATGGCGGTCAGCGTCTCGTCGCGTACCCGGGTGACCAGGTCGGCGAAGCTCGTGCCGGTGGGCAGTTGCACCCGCAGTGTCACCACGTCCATGAAGAGACCGATCAGGCCGCGCAGCTCGGCGCGGTCACGACCGGACACCGAGGTGCCGATCAGGATGTCCCGCTCCCCGCTGTGCCGGCTCAGGGTGGCCACCCACGCGGCCGACAGGACCATCGCCGGCGACACCCGCTGCCGGCGGGCGAACTCCCGCAACGCGGCGGCGTCCTCGTCGGTGAGCGACGCCTGTGCCTTGTGCGACGACAGCGTCGGGCGGCTCGGGCGTGGGGCGGCCCCCGGCATGGTGAAAATGGCGGGGGCGTCGTGCAGGCGCTCCCGCCAGTAGGCGAGGTCCTCGGCCCAGGAGCCGTCGGCCGCGGTGGCGCGCTGCTCCTCGACGTGCCGCTGGTAGGTGGTCGGCATCTCCGCCGGCCGCCACGGTTCGCCGTCGCGCAGGGCGACGTAGGCGTCGGAGAGCTCGTCGAGGAGCACGCCCAGACTCGCACCGTCCGCGACGATGTGGTGCAGGACGATCAGGAGGACGTGGTGGTCCTCCGCGATCCGGAACACGATCATCCGCAGCAGCGGCAGTTCGGAGATGTCGAACCTCGCCCCGATCTCCGCCTCGGCCAGGTCCGCCCACTCGTCGAAGGACGCCACAGGCACCACACGCAGCACGGGTGGCGCGGTGTCGTGCACGGTCACGAAGGGACGGCCGTCCCGATCGTGGAAGGTGGTACGCAGCGCCGCGTGTCGCTGCACCACGGCATCGGCGGCGCGGCGGAGCACCGCCGGATCGAGCGGCCCCCGGATCTCGTACGCGAGGGTGAGGTGGTGCATCAACGTGTCCGGCAGCAGCTGCTCCAGGAGCCAGATCCGCTCCTGGCCGAACGACGGCTCGGAGGTCGACGTCACGAGTCCTGCCCTTCCGCGCCGGCCGGGCCCACGGCCGACGCCTCCCTCACCCGTGCGGCGAGCGCCGCCACGGTCGGCTGCTCGAACAGGTAGCTGGCCGGCACACCGACCCCGTACGTCCGGCGCACGTGCGCGATCACCCGCATCACCTGCAGAGAGTTGCCCCCGATCCGGAAGAAGTCGTTGTGCACGCCCACCTGGTCCCGGTTGAGCAGCTGCGCCCACAGGCCGGTCAGGTCCCGCTCCAGGTCGTCGCGGGGCGAGCCGTCGGCCCGCGTCTCGACAGTGACCGCCGGCAGGGCGTTGAGGTCCACCTTGTGGTTGGGCGTCTGCGGCAGGGCGTCAAGCGTGACGACAGCCGACGGCACCATGTAGTCGGGCAGCAGTTGACGGAGATAGTCGACCAGCTCTTCTTCCAGCACCTACATGTCCCTTTCGGCGCGAGGATCGGTGGGTTCCGGGCCGGCGGTGCCGGCGGCCGGGTCGACAGCCACGACGCGCACCTCCGCCGTGTAGCCGGCGCCGTCGGCGTCGGTCAACCAGGTCTGGTCGAGGTCCGGCAGCATCTCCGAGACGGTGAACGTGGTCTGCCGCGCCTCCGCGGTCCGCCGTACCGCCTTGGCGAACAGGTTCACCAGCACCAGGCTTGTGAAGTCGACGAAGACCGGCTTGTCCTCGACCGGCACCTTGTAGAACGCCCGCTCCGGCAGGCCGAGTTCGGCGCGCCAGGCGCGGGCCGCCAGGAACCGGTCCGGCTCCTTCTTGATGGACGCCCAGCGCAGGTCGGTGGCGTCCACCGTCCACGACTCACGCGCGAGCACCAGCCGGTCGATCGCGATCCTGGGTCGGTGCGTGGCAGGTGGCAGCGGCTTGAACCCGTTCACGATGGCGGCGGAGAGGAGTTCGCCCACCACCTCGAGCAGGTCGAATTGCCGGGCGCCGTCACGGGTCCGCACCTCGAGCCGGCCGTCGGTGGCCCGCCGCACCACGAGGCGCGCCGCCGGCAGCGGCTCCGCCGGGGTGCCGCCGGCGTCGGGGTGCAGCGACCAGTACGTGTAGCGGGGCGACAGCAACGCCGACGGCGGGTACGTGCGGGAGTTCACCGCCTGCCAGTGCTTGGGTGAGGACAGGTACACCCTGCGGTCGCGGTGGTCCGCCTCGTCCGCCCGGAACAGCCAGGACGGGTCCTCGTGCTGCTCGACGAAGAGGCGGCTCTCGACGGTGTTCGACGCCAGGTGCAGCTCGCCGAGGACGAGCAGGAACTCGCCGCGGGCGATCGCCTCGGGGCCGTCGGCGGCGATCATCAGGTCCGGGGCGTGGTGCACGGCTGCCGCCCAGGCGGGCTCCGGCGCGGCGAAGAGTTCGGCGACCCGCTCCGCGATGTCCTCGGCACGCACCTGGTGCGAACGCGTCTGCGGGGAGGGCGCCAGGATCTCCTGCCACCGCCGCTGCAGTCCACTGACGGCCCTCGCCACCGGTGGCGGCAGCTCACGCAGGGAGAAGAACAGCTGCGGGGTGGCCGCCGCCACCACCGCCGCCAGGGACGGTGGGGCGTCGCCGGAGCGCGCGCGTGCCAGCTCGTACGCCTGGTCGAACACCGCCCGGTACTCGCGTGTCGCCTCGGCGACGAACCAGCGGGCGCTCTGCAACAGCAGCGCCAGCGGCGGGGCCAGGGCGTCCATCACCTGGGTGCCGAAGTGGACGTCCACGTCGCGCATGGTGTCCTCGTAGAGGATGGTGCGTCCGGCGTAGGTCTGCCCCGGCCGTCGGGCCGCCTGCACGCCTGCGGACTCCTCGAACACCGCGGCGGCCTGCTCCAGCGCGACCACGAGCTTCGCCTCGTCCCCGGCCGCGGCGGCGACCGCGTCCCGGGCGTGCAGGAGACGACCCACGCGGGACAGCACCTCCTCGCGGACCACCGGGTCGCCCACCCGTTCGAGTCGTTCGATCAACTCCCGTTCGGGGCGGGCGGAGATCGCGACCTCCAGGCCGAGGTGCAGGAGCCCTCGCTCCCGCAGCGCCACGAGCTGGTCGAGGACGTCCTGCTCGGTGTCGAGGTCCGGGTGACCCGACCAGAGGACCTCCTCGGCCACCTCCCGGGCGGTCCTGGTGCCGTCGCTGAGGCCGACGAGTTCGGCCTCCGTCTCGGTCAGCAGGACCGGCGGTCGGCTGCTGCGGTGCAGGGTCCGGCCGACCAGGTCGAACGAGTTGACCCGGCGGGGCGGCAGCCACGGCAGCAGCTTCGGGTCCTGCTCCAACGCCCGGGCCACCGCGTCCACAGCCCACACCTCGAAGTACGTCGTACGCCGGGCGAGCAGGTCGCGGCCGGGCCGGACTCGCGTCACGACGTCGTCGGTGGACCAGTGCGCCCACCCCACCGGACCGAAGAAGCCGATGGTGTCGTTCTTGACGCAGTAGCGCTGCCAGTAACTGGCGATCGCCGACTCGTGGTTGCGGCCCCGGACGTTGCGCGGCTCCCCGGCGGCGGCCTTGTCGACACAGTCGGCGATGAGTGCCCTGTTCTGCCAGGCCACCGCCTCGCGGAACGCCGGGTCACGGGCGATCCGCCGGATCTGCTCCGACAGGTCGGTCGTCGCGAGGTCGTACGCGGCCTGGTAGTCGTCCCGGCTGCCCTCGCCCGACGCGAACCGGTCGGCCGCCGCCGCCAGCTCGACACTGCTGAGGCGGCCGACCTCGGCTGCGGGGAAGCCGGCGCTGCGGAGCACCGACTGTCTCCAGATCGACCAGTCGCTGCCGCCGAGGCGGAGCAGGTGTTCGGCGGTCATCGTCCCGCCCCCAACCGGCGCAGCTCCTCGGTGAAGCTGCCGAGAGTGGAGTAGTCGAAGATGGCGCCGATGCTCAGGTCCACGCCGAAGCGGTCCCGGACCTGCGACATCAGCTCCACGGCGATCAGCGAGTCACCACCCAGGGCGAAGAAGTCCTGGTCGTCGCTGAGGTCGACGACGCCGGTCGCCGCCGTCCACAGTTCACGTACCTCATCGGCCAGCTCGCCGGCCGGCGGTGTCGGCTCCGTGGTGGCCGGTGCCGGCGTCGGCTCGGCGGCGGGCATCTGTGGGGGCGCCGGGACGGCGGGCGCCGCCAGCGTCGACGGTTCGTGCCGGCCGTTCGCCGACACCGGCGGCCGGGGCGCCGGCACCGGCCGCGGCGCTGGCACCACCTGCCGTACCTGCGTCGCGTCCGCGTCGGGTGACGACGGCTCGGGACGACCGCCGCGGAACCGGCGGACCGCCACCTGCCGGGGGGTACGCGCCGCCAGCAGGGCCGTCAGCAGGTCCACACCGACCTCGGGTGGGATGCCGACGCTCCCGGCGGCGGCCTCGTCCGACCCGCGCGGTGACACCAGGGCGGCCGGGTCGGCGGCGCGGCGCATCGTGAAGCCCCGCACCTCGACCAGGACGGTGCCGTCCTCGTCGAGGACGTCGAGGTCCGCCACGATGCTGTTGGCCGGGGCGTCCGGCCGGCGGCGGATGTGACTGAAGATGCGACCCGGCAGCCGGCCGTGCACCACCGCCGAGCGGTACATGAAGGGGACGTGGATGTCGTCCCGGTCCAGGTCACGAACCGAGGTGGTGGCGGCGTCCATGAGCGTCGGGTGCACGGCGTGCTGGCGGGCCTCGTCCTGGTAGTCCTCGGGCAACGCCAGCACGAGCAGTTGGTTGTCACCGGCCGGGTCGGTCTGGACCTGGTGGTAGGTGCGCCAGCGGGGGCCCAGCGTGAACGCCTGCCGGTCGCTGCCGAACGGTGGGAG
The DNA here is from genome assembly GCF_055587305.1 of Micromonospora sp. NPDC047521. Taxonomy (NCBI): domain Bacteria; kingdom Bacillati; phylum Actinomycetota; class Actinomycetes; order Micromonosporales; family Micromonosporaceae; genus Micromonospora; species Micromonospora sp. NPDC047521. The sequence continues at coordinate 277,460 of NZ_JBVJGN010000008.1, forward strand.
TGGGCGGTGCTCGGTCAGGGTGGCGCGCAGCGCGGCCAGGTCCACCCGGCGCGGCGCCGGGGCGTCCGGGTCGGGACGCCACGCGGCGATCCGTCCCCGTACGTGAGTCTGCACGTCGGTGGGGGAGGAGGTGGTCGGCGGCGCCGAGGAGACCGAGAACGCCCAGCTCTCACCCTCGGGGTTGAAGGCCACCTCCACCCGGCGCGGCGAGGTCAGCTCCAGCATCCGCTGGAACACGACGTCGGTCAGCTGGACCGGCTCCTCGGCCCCGTCCAGGATCTCGGCCCGGAACGCCTCGACCACCAGGTCGAGGTGTCGGGTGCCCGGCACCACAGGCACGGTGCCCAGCCGATGCTCGTCGGTCACCGGGTCGTTCTCCGCGCTCAGCACCGTCTGCCAGCTGCGGGCCGGCGCCCGGCCGGCGGAGCGGAGCATCCCGCCCGCCGCCATGCCCACGCCGTGCCAGGCAGGCCAGTCGATGCTCAGCAGGCGGTCGGCGGCGAGGGGCGTGTCGCGGACGAAGGTGTCCAGGTAGGCGTTGGCCGCGGCGTAGTCCGCGCCGCCCGGCTGGCCCTCCAGCGCGGCGCGGCTGGAGAAGCAGACGAGGAAGTCCAGCCGTGGGCGGCCGTGGAAGACCTTCTCGATGCTCAGCGCACCTGCCATCTTGGGTGCGAAGGTCGCCTCGCTGTCCGCCGCGTCGGTGAACTGGACCGTGCCGGAGCCGATCCGGCCGGCCAGGTGCAGGACCCCGTTGACCGGACCCCACCGCCGGGTCACCTCGTCGACGACGCGGCCCAGTGCTTGGGTGTCGGCGATGTCGCAGCCGTGGACCTGCACCGTCGCACCGAGCGCGCCGAGTTCGTCGACCACGTCGTCCGGCACCGACCCGGTCCGACCCACCAGGACAAGCGTCGGCTGCTGGCCGGTTCTCGCGAGGCCGCGGGCCACCTCGATGCCGAGTCCTCCACCGCCGCCGGTGATCAGGTACACCCCGTTGCGGCGGATGGTGGGCGACGACCCGGAGACCACCTCCAGCCGCCGTTCGGCGGGCACCCACCGCAGGTCGCCGCGCAGCGCGACGACAGGCGAGCCGTCCTGGTCCGCCAACTCCCCGGCGAGGTCGTCGTCGGTCACCCGCCCACCGAGGTCGATCAGGCGTACGGTCAGCCTGCTGTCCTCGTCGGCGATCGTCCTGACCAGCGGCGGCAACAGGGCGTGCTCCGGGCGTACCCCCTCGGCGCCGCTGATGTCGACGGCCTCGCGGGTCAGCACGACGATCCGGGCGCCGTCCGCCACCCCGGGCGCCCGGGACACCAGCCGCGCCACCTCGTGTAGCTCCCGGAAGGGACGTTGCAGCGCGGCCGGGTCGGCGCGGTCGACCACCTCGTCCGACAGACCCCACGCGTGCACCAGCATGAGCGGCTGCCGGCCCGCCGCCGCGACGTCCCGCAGCAGGTCCGCCAGTTCGCCCCGACGTCGTACGGGCAGGTGGAAGGAGCGCTCGGCGGAGCCGGATCCGCGATCGGCCGGAACCGGCACCACCCTGATCCCGGCCCGTTGCAGGGCGACGGTCAGCTCGCGGGCCCGGTCCTCCTCGGCCAGCAGCAGCGCGTGCGGCGCCGCGTCGTGGCCACGGTCCGCCCGGCGGGGCGCCTGCACCCAGCAGGGCACCGAGAACGGGGACTCGTCCACTGGGGTGTCGGCGGTCAACTGCTCCTCCGTCGGGTCGACTGTCGGTGGTGCCGCTTCGGCGCGTTCGGTAGGGGGCGCCTCGGGCGTGGGCGAGATCGGTGCGGCGGTGGCGGCGGGCGGGTCCGCCCAGAACCGCTCCCGCTGGTACGGGTAGGCCGGCAGCGGCGTCCGGATGACCTGCCGCCCCTGCCCGACCGCGTGCCAGTCCACGTCGTGTCCGTCGGTCCAGACGGCGGCGAGGGAGCGCAGGAGCGCGATCTGGTCCTCGCCGGGGTTCGGACGCCGGGCCGGCAGCGACGCCACGGCCGTGTGCCCGCCCTCGGCCAGGGCGCGGTGCGACCGGCTCAACGAGGTGAGGGTCTGGCCCGGCCCCACCTCGATCAGCAACTGCGGCCCCTGGTCGAGCAGATGTTCCAGCGCGGGTCCGAAGAGCACAGGTTCGACGAGCTGGTCGGCCCAGAACGTCGGGTCCGTCGCCTGCCGCGCGGTCATCGTCGCGCCGGTGGCGGCCGAGACGATCGGGATTCGCGGCGGGCGCAGCGTGATGTCGGCGAAGGCGGCGCGGAACTCGTCGGCCGCCGCGCGCATGGCCTCGGTGTGGAAGGCGTGCGCGGTGCGGATCGGGCGACTGCGCAGGCCGCGTTCCCGCAGCGGGGCGGCCAGCTCGGCCAGCGCGTCGTGCGGGCCGGCAAGCACGGTCTGCCGGGGCCCGTTCACCGCCGCGATCCCGACCCGCGCCGACAGCAGGCCGGCCAGCTCGTCCGCGGGCGCGGCGACGGCGAGCATCCCACCGGCCGGCATCCGCTCCATGGCCCGGGCGCGGGCCGCGACCAGCGTGACGGCGTCGGAGAGGCTGACCACCTCGGCGACGGCGGCAGCGGTGAGCTCGCCGACACTGTGGCCCAGGAGGCGGTGCGGTACGACTCCCCACGAGCGCCACAGCCGCGCCAGCGCGTACTCCACAGCGAACAGCAGTGGCTGCGCGACGGAGGTGCTCGCCAGGCGGGTGTCGTCACCCGTACGCCAGGCCTGTGCGACGTCCGCGCCGGCGGCCGAGAAGAGGTGCAGCGTCTCGTCGAGGGCCTCGGCGAAGCGTGGCTCCTGCTGGTACAGGTCCCGCACCATACCGGCGTGCTGCGCGCCCTGGCCGGGGAAGAGGAAGGCCAGTTCCCGCCGCTCTCCGGCGCCCCGGATGATCGCGTTCGGGGCGTCCGGGCTGAGCCCGGTGACCGCCTCGGCGGCGCTCTCGGCGACCAGGGCCGCCCGGTGCGGGTAGGCACGGCGGCCGTGCTGCAGGGTCGAGACGGTCCCCGCGAACGTCTGCTCGCCGTGATCGGCCAGATGGGTCCTGATCCGCTCCTGGTAGGTGTCCCGGGCGGCGGTCGTCGCCGCCGACCAGACCAGCAGGCGGGGTCGGGTGACGGCCGGCTCGGCCACCCGCAGGGGCGCTTCCTGCAGCACCGCGTGGGCGTTGGTGCCGCCGATGCCGAGGGAGCTGACCGCGGCCAGCCGGGGCTGGTCGGGACGGCGTGGCCAGGCTGTGGGTTCGGCGGGCAGGTGGAAGGGCGAGCCGTCCAGCTCCAGCTTGGAGTTGACGGCGCTCACGTTGATGGTGGGCGCGATCTTCTCCCGCTCCAGACTGAGCACGGCACGGATGAAGGAGGTGACACCTGCCGCGTGGCCCAGGTGACCGACGTTGGCCTTGACGGAGCTGAGGGCCACCGTGCCGTCGCCCGGGTGCCCCAACCGGCGGTACGCGGCCAGCAGGGCGGCCACCTCGATCGGGTCGCCCAGCATCGTCCCGGTGGCGTGCGCCTCGACCAGCCCGACGTGGCGTACGTCCGCCTCGGCCATCATCATGGCCTCCAGCACCACGTTGGTCTGGCCGGTGACACCGGGGGCGGTGAAGCCGACCTTCCGGGCGCCGTCGTTGTTGACGGCTGTGGCCCGGACGACTGCCCGCACCGCGTCACCGTCGGCGAGTGCCCGGGAGAGCTTCTTGAGCACCACGACACCCACGCCGCTGCCGAAGATCGTGCCGCTGGCCGCCGCGTCGAAGGGCCGGCAGTGCCCGTCCCGGCTGAACGGTCCGTCCATCGCCCACCGGTGCCCGTGGGTCAGCGGCAGCTCGACCTCGACGCCGCCGGCCAGGGCGAGTTCGCACTCCCCGTTGCGGATGGCGGACACCGCCTGGTGGATGGCGACAAGTGAGCTGGAGCAGGCGGTCTGGACACTCATGGCCGGCCCGGTGAAGTCCAACTTGTACGACACCATGGTGGCCAGTGAGCCGAGGTTGTTCCAGGTGCCGACCGCGAGGCCGGTGATGCCGGTGGCCGCCGTCGGGTCCGGGCGCAGATACAGGTCGACGTACCGGTTGGTGCCAGCGGCGCCGAAGACCCCGACGTCGGTCACCGAGTCCGGGTCGTAGCCCGCGTTCTCCACCGCGGCGTGCGCCGTCTCCAGGAACAGCCGCAACTGCGGGTCGCTGGTGCGCGCCTCCCGAGCGGACATCCCGAACAGCGCCGCGTCGAACATGTCCAGGTGCGCGGCTTCGGCGACCGCCCGCACGTACGTGGGGTCGTCGAGGGTGGAGCGGGGAACTCCGGCGGCCAGCAGTTCGTCCTCGGACAGGAACCGGACCGACTCCCGACCCGCGCTGATGTTGCGCCAGAACTGCTCCACGTCGTCGGCGCCCGGGAACCGCCCGGCCATGCCGATCACCGCGATGGGCTCGAGTTCATCGTCCATGGCCCGACTGTCCCTTCCGCTCCTGGTTCAACTGGGTCCGGACGGCCCGGCGTCGGTCGCCGGCATCCTGCGGTCCCGTCTCGCGCCGCAGGGGCGCCGCCGGCCCGGTGGTCGCGGACACTCCGGCGAGCAGCGCGGTGATCTGGCGAACTGTCGGATGGGCGAAGAACGCCGTCGCCGGAGGTGGGTCGGGCATGGCGTCGGCCAGCAGCGCGTGCACCTGAAGCAGGCGCATCGAGGTGAGCCCGGCTTCGAAGAAGTGCTCGTCGAGACCGATCCGCCGGCCGACGACCCCGGCGATCAGGTCGACCAGCCAACGCTGGGTGTCGGTGGCCGGGGCGTCGCGCCGGGCCGCCGACTCGTCGGTGTCCGTGGGTGCGAGGTCGGCGGGGTGGAACACCACCTTGTGGTTGGCGCTGGTGGCGAGGCGGTTGCGGACGTCGATCCGGGCCGGCACGGCGTACCCCGGCAGCTGTGACAGCAGGTGCGACCGCAGCGCGAGTGGGTCGACAGTGGTGTCGGGCCGGGGGACGACCTGGAGGGCCAGGACGGGGCCGGCGGCGGTGGTGACGGTCCCGGCGACGGCCTGCGCCACCGGGCCGGCGCGGCGGGCGGCGGCCTCCACCTCGGCCAGGTCCAGGCGGTGACCGTCGACGTCGATCTGACGGTCGCGCCGGCCGACGAACTGGACCCCGCCGTCCGGGTCGACACGACCGATGTCACCGGTCCGGAAGGTCGGCCGACCGTCGGGGCCGGTGCCGAAGCGCTCCGCCGGTCCACTGTCGTCCAGGTAGCCCTCGGCGAGCAGGGGACCGGTCACCACGATCTCGCCCGGCTCGCCCGCACCGGCGTCCCGGTCGTCGTCGGTCAGGACGAGCAGTTCGGTGCCCGCGACGCCCCGCCCGTGCGGCAGCACCTCGTCGTCGGCCCACCCGGACAGCGCCTCATCGGCGGACACGCCGTGCCCGAGGACCTGGTGACAGGCGGCGAGCTGCGGGGTCTCGGTGGTGCCGTAGCCGTTGACCACGGCGGCGGGGGTGAGCTTGCGCAGGCGACGGACCAGTCCGGCGGTGAGGGGGGCGCCGCCGCTGAGCACGAACCGCAGCGAGTCCAACCGGATCCCGGGCGTCGAGTGGTGCGCGGCGACGAGCAGCTCCAGCAGGCCGGGGGTGGCGTGCAGCACGGTTACCCGCTGGTCGGCGAGGAAGCGCAGCAGCGCGGCCGGGTCGGTGAGCACCGCCTCGGGAGGCACCGCCACGCTCGCCCCGACGTGCAGCGCGACGAGCAGATCGCGGAGCACCGGGTCGTGACCGATTCCGCCGACCAGCGCGAACCGGTCGGCGGCGGTCGGCCGGACCGTGGCCTCGTACCAGGCGAGGGCCGCGCTCAGCGGCCGCGGACCGACCACCACTCCGGCGGGGATTCCGCCGCTGCCCGACGTGAACAGGACATGACTCGCGCCGGGCAGCGTCCGGGGTCGCGCGACGCCGCCGCGCAGCGTCGGCGGCGCGAGCGCTTGCGAGGGTACGTCGATCACGGCCGCCGGCTGGAGCTGTCCGTGCTGCTGGGCCAGGCGCGCCTCGGGCAGCGCCGCGTCGACCAGAGCGATCACCGCTCCCGCGCGCCAGCCGGCGAGCAGCGCCGTCACCAGGGCGGCGCTTCGCCGGCCACGGATCTCCACCACCTGCCCCGGCGTCACGCCGGCGGCGGTCAACCGGGCACGAAGGTCCTCGACCGCGGCGTCGAGCACGCCGTACGCCAGGGGACCCTCGACCGTGTGCAGCGCGGTGTCATCAGCCCCGCCACCCAGGGCACGCGCGGGGGACCAGGCGTCGGACCCGGCGTCGACAGTCGGCGGGTCCGCCAGCGGCGACCGCTCCCGCCGCGCGGCGGTGACCAGGGAGACCGCCCGTGGAGACACGTGGGCGTCGGTCAGCATCTGGTCGAGGACGAGCAGGCACTGGTCGAGAATCTCCCGGGCAAGAGCGGGCCGGACCCGGTCCGCGGCGTGGATCAGCTCGACGCGGAACCCGTCGACGCCGTCGCGGTGCAGGTACAGGTTGAGGTCGAACAGCGCGCCGTCGCCCGCCACCGGCTGCGCCCGCACCTCCAGCTCCGGGAAGCGGGGCGGCGCGGCGCTCTGCGTGAGGTCGTTGAACCAGACCTGGAACAACGGATTGCCGAGCGGACGCGCGGGCAGGTCCAGCTCGGCGAGCACGGCGTCGAAGGTCGGTGTCGCATGGGTGATGGCGCCGACGTGACGGTCCCGGACATGGTGCAGCACATCGAGCAGGTCGGCGCGGCGGCCGATGTCCAGCAGCACCGGGACGGTCTCGATCAGGAAGCCGACCAGCTCGTGCTCGCCCGCGGAGCGGCGGCGGCTGGCCGGCATGCCGACCACCACCTGTCCGGTGCCGCTCCAGCGAGTCAGGACGACGGCCAGGCAACCCAGCAGGAGCACCGCCGGGGTGAATCCGTGGGTACGCAGGAACCGGTCCACCCGGCCCGTACGCTCGGCGCCCAGCGCCGCCTCCTGGTGCGCGCCACGCAGTGAGGGGACCATCGACTGGGCGACCGGCAGCTTCGGGCTCTCCCGCACCTCGGCGAGCAGGTCCCGCCAGTACCGCAGGTCGGCCTGCCAGGCGGTGCCGCCCACCAGTCGGGTCTCGGCCTCGGCGTACTCGGCGAAGCTTGGGGCGGGGACGAAGTCGGGGGCCGCACCCGCCGAACGGGCGGCGTACGCGGTGGCGAGATCGGCCACGACGATGTCCACTGTGGCCTGGTCGGAGATGATGTGGTGCATCGAGAGCACCAGGCACGCGTCGTCGGCGTCGGCCGCGCGCAGCAGCCCCGCGCGCAGCATGGGCGCCCGGTCCATCGGGATCGTGACAGCCGACACCCGCCTGACGAACTCCTCGATCGTCGAGGGGGTCAGCGGACCGTCGGCGTCCTCGACCGTCAGCTCCGGCCGGGCGTCCTCGTCGTACCGCAGATCCGGCTCGTCGGTCACCCACGCGCGCAGCGCGTCGTGACGCCGCACCACGTCGCACAGGGCGGCGCGCAGCGCGGCGACCCGCACGCTGCCGCCCAGGCGGAGCGCCGTCACCACGTTGTAGGCGGCGGACTCGGGATGCAGCCGGCTGAGCACCCACAGCCGGCGCTGGCTGGGGGCCAGCGGCGAGCGGTAGGGGGTTTCCTGCCGCGGCGCGGTGGACGGCGCCGGTACGGGCGGGGCCGCCGGCACGGACTGCGCCCGTGCGCGAATGTCGGTGAGGGAGGCGTTGTCGCGCATCAGCAGCGCCAGCGGGACCTCCAGGCCCAGCCGTTCCCGGGCCGCCGCCACGAACCGGAGGGCGGCGAGGGACTGCCCACCCAGCGTGAGGAAGCCCTCGGCCTCGTCCTCCTCGCTCTCCGGTGGCCCGGCCGCCTCCCACCAGAGATCGTCGAGTGACACGCCGCCAGGCGATCCATGCGGGCGGTCCGCCATCGGTAGTGCTCCGTCCGTTGAAAGCGGGTACGAGGACGCGCGGTGTCGTCGCCAGGGTGAGGTCCGGTCGGCATTCCGCCGCCCTCGAATGGTGCTGACTCCCGGGAATGCGTGGCTTCTCGCCAATTGCCGCAGGGGGCGAATTCCGTGCTCCCGCGTCGTCGTGCCTCTCGGTCTGGCGCTGGTGTGGGCAGCAACCATGAGCAAGCGCCCCCGCAATTCCCGCGCCATCATGGACCGACGCCAACCGGTTCCGGCATCTTCCTGTCTGCGCATGGAAAAGTCGACCGGCGCGCACTCACGCAGTTGACTGCTTTGGGTCGGGAGTGACCATGGGCATGAAATTCAGCATCTTTTATTTCGCCGATGGAGCCGAGGCGCGCGACGAGGGTCTCTACCGGCTGCTCATCGACGGTGCGCGTTTCGCCGACGAGAACGGGTTCGAGGCGGTCTGGACGCCGGAGCGGCACTTCCACGCCTTCGGAGGGCCCTACGCGAACCCGTCGGTGACCGGCGCCGCCATCGCCGCGGTCACCACCCGGGTGCGGATCCGCGCCGGCAGCGTGGTGGCGCCACTGCACCATCCGCTGCGGATAGCGGAGGAGTGGTCGATGGTCGACAACCTGTCCGGCGGGCGGGTGGGGATCGCCTTCGCCCCCGGATGGAATCCTGTCGACTTCGCCTTCAGCCCCCAGGCGTACGACACCCGGGCCCGGGTGGTGGCGGAGACAGTCGAGCAGGTGCGGTCGTTCTGGGCCGGCGAACCCGCCGCGGTGGTGGACGGCAAGGGGCAGACCCGTCAGGTGCTGCTGCATCCGCGGCCGGTGCAGAAGGAACTGCCGATCTGGCTCACGTCCGGTGGCAGTCGACAGACCTTCGAGTCCGCCGGACGGCTCGGTACGGGTCTCCTGACCCACCTGTTCGACCAGGACATCGACGAGCTGGCGGAGAAGATCGCCCTCTACCGTCGGGCGGCAAAGGAGTCGTCCACCGAGCCGAACGTGGTGGTCATGCTGCACACCCTGCTGGGCACCTCCCGCGCGGAGGTGCGCTCGCTGGTGCGGGCGCCGATGAAGGAGTACCTGCGCAGCTCGTTGGACCTCATGTCGCGTACGTCGCTGGTGGACGAGGACCTCGATCCCGCCCTGCTCGAAGAGCTGATGGACGAGGTGCTCGAGCGGGCCTTCGAACGCTACTTCGCGCACGGCGCCCTGTTCGGGACGGTCAGGGACGGGCGGCAGCGCATCGAGGAGCTACGTGCGGCAGGTGTGGACGAGGTCGCGTGCCTCATCGACTTCGGTCTGCCCGACTCGACGGTCCTGCACGGCCTGCGTCATCTGCGGGATCTGAAGCGGTCATGCGACGAATGACGAACGCCGAGCGTGGCGGTCGTCGATGGCGTGGACCTTGACGTGCACCTTGCAAAACGTTACGTTCGTTCTGCGGGGGGAGCTGATAGTTAATGAGCGCCATCTATTATTATTGTCGTCGTGGCGTGGCGGAAATTGCTCCGACCAGGCCCATTGTGCATCGCGGGATCCGCGCTCTTTCGGTCATTTCGACGGAATGCGAGAATCGCGTGTTAATGGCGGCGGTGGGTTCGCCGCGACGGGCGTGAGGGCGGATCAGGTTGCGCCTGCCAACGATGGGGGTCCGCACGGCGCGGCCCCTTCGCCTCGTCATAGCCGCACAGGCCTCGTCCACCTACGGCAGTTTCCTCAACATGGTGGCGCTGGGGCTGTTCACTCTGGACCTCACGGGATCCACAGTGCAGACCGGGCTGTTCATGGCCGTGCGTCTGGCTGCCGGGGTCGTCATGGCGCCGGTCGCCGGAGTTCTCGTCGGCCGGTACACCCGGACCGGCCTGATGGTCACCGCGGACGTGGTGTCGGCCGCCATGCTCGTGCTGCTGGTCGTGGTCCCGGTGGGAGCGAAACTGGCGGTGCTCTACGGGCTCGCCGTCGTGCTCGGCGCCGGCCAGGCCCAGTGGGGTGTCGCGCTGCGCAGCGGGCTGCCCGACCTGGTCGGGCCCGAAGGGCTGGCCCGCGCCAACGCGCACCTCGTCACGGGCCGTTCGACGGCCATGCTGCTCGGTTTCGGGACCTCGGGCCTTCTGGTCACCCTGCTCGGCTACCACGCCGCGTTCCTTGTCGACGCGGCTTCCTTCGCTGTGTCCGCGCTCCTGCTGACCAGGGTGGGGAGCTGGCGCCCGGCGGCCGCGCCGGCGCGGGCGCGACAGGCCGGCCACCAGCCCGGCCCGCGCCTCTCGCGGGCGCTGTCCGGGCTCGCCCCGGTGGTGCTGGCGATGATCGCGGTCCGGGCCGCCGACGCCTTCGGCTCCGCGTCGCACAACGTGGGGCTACCTGTGTACGCGAGTCTGACCCACCCCGACGCGCCCGCGTCGTTCGCGGCCCTGTTCACCACGGCATGGGCGGTCGGCAGCCTCGTCGTCGGCCGCTGGTTCGCCCGCGCGTCCGGGCACCGCGACGCCGGTCGGGCCTCCCCGACGGCGTTCGGGATCGCCACCTGCGCGATGTCGATGCTGTTCATCCTCGCCTTCACCGGCCCACCGTTGTGGCTCCTGGCCGTCGTGGTGCTCATGGCCGGGATGGCGGACGGCTACGCCGAGATCACCTACACCACCCGCCTGCAACAGGTCGATCCGTCCCGCCGGGCCCAGCTGTTCGGCCTGGCCGGCGCCGCGCAGAACGCCGGGTTCGGCCTCGGGATGGTCGTCGGCGCCTTCGCCCTCGACCAACTTCCCCCGCTCCCGGTGGTCGCCGCCGCGCACGGGCTGGCGCTCGTCGCCGCAGTCGTGTTCGTCATCGCCCACGCCCGCCCCCGGCCGCACCGACCCGCTGTACAGAAAGTCGAGGTTGCCCCGTGAACCCAGCACCGTCCGTCCGACCTCCCGCGATCAGCTCCGGCCCGGACGTGCCGGACGATGCCGCCCACCCCCGCACCCTGGGGGAGGCGCTCGTCCGGGCGGCCCGGGACTTCCCCGGCAGCGGCATCCAGGTGGTGGACGCGGACGGACGCGAGGAGTTCCTCGACTACCCGAGCCTGCTGGCCAGGGCAGAGGCGTCGTTGGCCGGTCTGCGGGCACACGGGGCGCGGGCGGGCTCGTCGGTCATCCTGCGGATCACGTCCGGCGCCGAGTACTGGCCCCTCTTCGCCGGCTGCGTGCTGGGGGGCATGATCCCGCTGACCGTGGGTGCCCTCGGCGGTTACGACGCCGACGCCCCGGGTGTGGGCGCCCTCCTGCACGCCTGGCGCCGGCTCGGGGAGCCGCTCGTCGTGGGCGGCACGGACGACCACGAGGTGCTCGCCCGCCTGGCGGTGCGGGACCGGGTGGTGGCGGCGTCCGAGCTGACTGCCGGGGGTGACCGCCGGCAGGGGCCGTCCCTCGGCGAGGCGGGCCGGATCGAACCGGCCGACGACCCGGAGGCGGTGGCGCTGCTGCAGCTCTCATCCGGCAGCACGGGCACCCCCAAGATCATGCCCCTGACCCACCGGGCGCTCGCCGAGAACGCCGTCGGCGCCCGCGAGATGCTCGACATCGGCCCGAGCGACGTCCTGCTCAACTGGCTGCCGTTGGACCACTCCGCGGGCCTGCTGCTCTACCACGTCGCTGGGATCTTCCTCGGGGCCAGCACCGTGCACGTCGCCACCGAGATCGTGCTCGCCGACCCGCCGCGCTGGCTGGAGCTGATGCGGCGGCACCGGGTGACGCACAGCTGGGCACCGAACTTCGGGCTACGGCTGGTGGCCGACGCGGTCGCGCGTACGCCGGACCGGCGGTGGGACCTTCGCGACGTGCGATGCCTGGTCAGCGGCGGGGAACAGTGCCTGTCGGAGACGATCGAGGCGTTCCTGGCGGTCAGCGGGATTCCGGTGGCGGCGGTGCGTCCCGCCTGGGGCATGTCGGAGACCACCACAGGCATCACCTACGCCCGCTACGCAGCGCCCGGCGCCCGGCACCGCCTCCGTACCTCGAGTCTGGACGGTGACCTGGAGTGGGCCACCGAGGACGACGCCCCGGAGACCGTCACCGAGTACCTGTCCGTCGGACGCCCCGCCCCGGGAACCACAATGCGGATCGTCGACCACGACGGCACGGTGCTCCCCGAGGGTCGCATCGGCCGCCTCCAGATCACCTCGGCCCGGGTCACGCGCGGATACCTGGACGATCCGGAGGCGTCCCGGCTCGCGTTCCCGGGCGGAGACGACTGGCTCGACACGGGCGACCTCGCGTTCATGCGGGAAGGGGAGATCGCGATCACCGGACGCGCCAAGGATCTGATCATCCTCAACGGACAGAACCTCCCCAGCCACGAGGTCGAACGGGTGGTGGGCGAGGTGCCCGGCGTACGCGCCGGTCTGGCCGCCGCGGTGGGCGTTTCGAATCCCCGCACCGGGACCGAGGCGCTTGTGGTCTTCTACGTCCCCGACGACACCGACGTGCCCGTCGAACGGGTGGTCCGGGGCGTCACGTCCGTGGTGGCCCGGCGCTGGCAGGTAACGCCTGAGGCGGTCCTCGCGGTGCCGGCTGACGAGTTCCCGCGTACCTCGGGCGGGAAGATCCAGCGCGCGGCGCTGCGCCGCCGCTACGTGGCCGGGGAGTTCCTTACGCCGGGCCGCGACGGCGCGGACGCCGCCGTCGCCGGCGCGCTGCCCGCCGCGCCCGGCCACGCGGAGGTACGGGCCCTGGTGGCCGACATCCTCGCCGACCTGACCGGCGCTGCGGTGGACCCCGGTGTGCCGTTCTACGAGCTGGGCGTCGGATCGGTCGAGATGGTTCGGCTCCGGTCCCGCCTGGAGCAGGCGCTGGGCCGCCGGATCTCCGCGCCCACGCTCTTCGCCCACCCCACGGTCCACGCGCTCAGCGCCCATCTCGCCGCCACCCCCGGCGCGCCGTCACCGGCGCCGATCGAGGCGAAGACACGGGACCGGCGCATCGCGGTGATCGGCATGGCCGCGCGGTTCCCCGGTGCGGACACCGTCGAGCGGTACTGGGCCAACCTGCTCGCGGGGGTGGAGAGCATCCGCTTCTTCACCCCCGCCGAACTGGTGGCGGCCGGAGTTCCGCCGGAGACGGCTGCCGCTCCCGACTTCGTCGCCGCGAGCGGCACCCTCGACGACATCACAGGCTTCGACGCGGCATTCTTCGGCATCTCCGCGCGGGAGGCCCAGATGCTGGACCCGCAGCACCGACTGTTCCTCGAGACGTGCCACCACGCGTTGGAGGACGCGGGGCACCCGGGCGACGGCCCCGGTCTTCGCACCGCCGTCTACGCGGGCAGCGGGATGAACCTGTACCCGCACCACAACTACCTGCGGCACCAGCTCGGGGAGTTCACCGGGTCGGCCGATCCGGTGGCGTCGATCGGGGCGGCGCTCGGCAACCAGCCCGACTTCCTGGCCACCCGGATCGCCTACCGCCTCGGGCTGACCGGGCCGGCGATCAACGTGCAGACCGCCTGCTCGACCTCCCTGGTGGCGGTGCACCTGGCGGTGCGGTCCCTGCTCGACGGGGAGGCGGATCTGGCCGTCGCTGGCGCCGTCGCGCTGCACGTGCCGCAGGTGACCGGTTACCGGGCCACTCCCGGGTCCATCCTGTCGTCCCGCGGGCGCTGCCGACCGTTCGACGCCGACGCCGACGGTACGGTCGGGGGCAACGGTGTCGCCGCGGTGGTCCTCAAACCGCTCGACCGCGCCCTCGCCGACGGGGACCGCATCCACGCGGTGCTCCTCGGCTCGGCTGTCAACAACGACGGCGCCGGCAAGGTCGGCTTCACCGCCCCCGGCGTGTCCGGCCAGGTCGACGTCGCCCGACGGGCGCTGGATGTCGCGGCGGTGCCGGCCGGGTCGATCGGCTACGTCGAGGCGCACGGCACCGGCACCGCCCTCGGCGATCCGGTGGAACACCACGCCCTGGCCGAGGTGTACGGCGACGCCCGGCCGATCCTCGGCTCGGTCAAGGCCAACATCGGCCACCTGGACAGCTGCGCCGGCATGGCCGGTCTGATCAAGGCGGTCCTGACCGTCCGCGACGGCCGGATTCCCCCGCAGATCAACTTCACCCGGCCGAACCCGGCGATCGAGCTGGCCGACGGCCCGTTCACGATCGTCACCGACCGCACCGACTGGCCGCAGGCCTCCCACCCGCGCCGGGCGGCGGTGAGCGCGCTCGGGGTGGGCGGCACGAACGCCCACCTGCTCGTCGAGCAGCCGCCGGTGCCCCGCCCGGTCGGTGAGTCCCCGGGCCAACCGGCGCCGGGACTGCTGCCCCTCTCCGCCGCCGACCCGAGCGCGCTGCGGGAACTCGCCGCCCGATACCGCGACCGGCTGCGTTGTCAGCCGGAGCTGCCGATGGCGGACGTGGTCTCGACCGCCGCCCGGGCCCGCCGTCATCTGCGACACCGCCTGGTCGCCCGCGCCAACTCCACCGCCGCGCTGGCCGACGCCCTGGACGGTTACCTGAGCGGCGTCGACGACAGCAGGGTGCGGGTCGGGCAGGCCGGCGCGGAGACGCCCGGCTCGGTCGCGCTGGCCTTCCCGGGCCAGGGGGATCTCCGTGGGGTCGTCCTCGACCTCGCCGATCGCTTCACTGTGGTCCGACAGGTGCTCGACGAGGGGGCCGAGGCGTACCGGCGGGCGGTCGGCGGCGACCTGGTCGCCCGACTGCGCGAGCGGCCGGGCGCCGGCACCCGTCCGACCGACGTGGCGCAGCCGGCCCTCGTCGTCACGGGCGTGGCGCTTGCCGAACTGTGGCGGTCCTGGGGGCTGAACCCCGGCTGCCTCGTGGGGCACAGCGTGGGGGAGTACGCCGCACTCGTCGCCGCGGGCGCCCTGTCGCTTGCCGACGCGGTCACGCTCACCGCCCATCGTGGCCGGCTCATGCAGCAGGACATGCCGCCCGGCGCGATGCTCGCGGTGCTCGCGGACGCGGACGTCGTACGGGAGCTGGTCGCCGGGAGCGAGGTGGAGGTCGCCGCCCACAACGGTCCGAAGCAGTACGTGGTCTCCGGGCCACCCGAGGCGGTGCGGGCGTTGGCCGTCCGCGCCGAACGGCTCGCTGCGGTGACCCGTCCGCTGTCGGTCGACCGGGCGTTCCACTCGGCGGCAGTGGAACCGGTGCTCGACAGGTTCCGGCGCGTGGTCGAGGGGGTCACGGTACGGCCGACCCGGGTGGCGGTGGTCAGCACCGTGGACGGGCAGGTGCGGCGGGCGGGCTGGCTGCCCGACGTCGACTACCTGTGTCGCCAGGCCCGCCGGCCGGTCCTGTTCGACGCCGCGGTGCGCACCCTGCACGAGCAGGGCGTCGCGACGGTAGTGGAGGCGGGACCGGACGGTGTGCTGAGCGGGATCGCCAGGGGCGCCGGGTCGGAGCTGCGGTGGGTGCCGTCGCAGCGCAGGGAGTTGGCACCCGTCGACGGGGTCTGGCAGGCCGTCGCGGAGCTGCACGTCGGCGGAGTCGGGGTGGACTGGGCGGCGCTCACCGCCGACTGCGGCGGCCGGCGGACGTCGTTGCCGGCCTACCCCTTCCAGCGGCGGCGGTTCTGGGCCGAGAAACGAGGACCTGTGGAGCAGACCCCGCCGTCGGCGGCTGGCGTACCGGCCGAGGCCGTCGCGGCAGCTCCGCCGGTCGCGCCCGACCGGGAGGGGCAGCTCGACCCGGCGGTGGACGCAGCGCTCACGCGGGTGCTGGCCCTGACCGCCGAGCGGCTCGGCGTGGACGCCACCGAGATCGACCCGGACGAGACGTTCCTCCAGTCCGGCGCGGACTCGCTGCTCCTGATGACCATGTCCCGGGAAATCAACAACACGTTCGGCGTACGGATGCCGGTACGCGACCTGTTCGGCGCGGTAGGCACCCCCCGCCGGCTCGCCGAGGCGGTGGTCGGCGGTGCCTCACCGGCGACGAACCCGGCGCGTCCGCCGGTCCCGTCGACCGTGCCCGTCCCGTCGACCGCGTCCTCGCCGGGGCCGGTGGCGGCCGACCCGGCGACCGCGCGCGCGAACGGCACGCCCCCACCGGCGAGCGCAGGGCCACCGGCGGACGCGGCCACGCCGCTGCCCGGCGGCCCCGGGGAGGTGTCGGCCGACCTGGTCGCCGTCGTGAACCGCCAGCTCGACCTCATGCGGGACCAGCTCGCCCTGCTCGGGGGCGGGACACCGGCACCGCCGGCCCAACCGCTGCCACCGGCGCAGCCCGCGCCTATCCCGCAGCCCCTGGTCGCCCGGCAGCCCGTGGTCGCTCCGCGGCCGGCTATCGCCCCGCAACCGGCGCCGGCCGACGCTGTCGACTTCAGCCTCTACTTCTTCGGCGACTACGCCGAGCAGGGCCGGGCCGACTCGTACGAGGTGATCCTGGACGCCGCCGAGTTCGCCGACGCGCACGACTTCCACGCCGTGTGGTTGCCCGAGCGGCACTTCCACTCGTTCGGCGGGATCTTCCCCAACCCGTCGGTGCTCGCCGCCGCCCTGGCGGTGCGGACCCGCCGGTTGCGGCTCAACGCCGGGTCGGTGGTGCTGCCGCTGCACCATCCCATCCGGGTCGCCGAGGAGTGGTCCATGGTGGACCGTCTCTCCGGTGGCCGGGTCGGTCTCGGCTGCGCGCCCGGTTGGCACGCCAACGACTTCGTCTTCTACCCGGACAACTTCCGCCGCCACAAGCAGGTGATGTACGAGAACCTGGACACCGTCCGGCGGCTGTGGCGTGGCGAGGCCGTCCAGGCCCGCTCCGGCACCGGCGAGGACATCGACGTCCGGCTCTTCCCCCGTCCGGTGCAGGCCGAGCCGCCGATCTTCACGGCCATCGTCGGCAACCCGGACAGCTACCGCGAGGCCGCCCGCCGGGGCCTGGGCGTGGTGACCAACCTGATGACGCAGGACGTCGCGCGGCTGGCGGAGAACATCGCCCTGTACCGCCGCACCCGCGCCGAGCACGGGCTCGACCCCGACGCCGGCCGGGTAGTGGTGCTGATGCACACGTACCTCGACGACGATGCCGAGCGGGCCCGCGCGACGGCCTTCGAGCCGTTCTGCGCGTACCTGCGCTCGTCGTTCAGCCTGCTCGGGCAGGTGGTGAACAGTCTCGGGATGAACATCGACCTGGCCGACACACCCGACGACGACGTCCGGTTCGTGCTCTCCCGCGCGTACGAGCGGTACTGCGACGAGCGGGCCCTCATCGGGTCACCGGAGAGCTGCCGGCCGGTCCTGGACCAGATCCTCGCGGCGGGCGCGGACGAGATCGCCTGCTTCGTCGACTTCGGCCTGCCGGCGCAGGCGGTCCGGGACGGGCTGCCGGTCATCGACACGCTGCGCCGGGCCACCCGTCGCCGGGAGTCCCGACCCACCGCCGAGGTGGTCGACACGGCACCGCTGTCCCCGGGGCAGCGGCGGCTGTGGCTTGCCGAACAGACCCATCCGGGCACCCCCGCGTACACCGAGGGCGCCGCGGTGCGGCTGCACGGCACGCTCGACCCGGTCGCGTTCCGCGACGCGGTGCAGGACGTCGTGGACCGGCACGCCCCGCTGCGGACCACCTACCGCGAGATCGACGGGGAGCCCCGCCAGATCGTCCACCCGCGACTGGAGGTCGCCATTCCGGTACGCGACCACGTGGGAGCCGACGAGGAGACAGTCGTACGGGAGGCGATGGCCTCGGTGAGCGGGCGTCTGTTCGACCTCGTCGAGGGCCCGTTGTTCACCTTCGAGCTGCTGCGCCTCTCCCCGACGCGGCACGTGCTGGTGATGGCGTTCCACCACCTGGCCACCGACGGCGGCTCGTACGCCGTGCTGACCCGGGAGGTGTCGGCGTGCTACCAGGCCCGGGTCGCCGGCCGGACGCCGTCCCTGCCCCCGCTGCCGGTGAGCTATCCGGAACTCACGCGGGCCCGTGCCGCCGCCGACGAGCCCGACAAGCACCTCGACTACTGGCTGAACCAGCTCGACCCGCCGCCACCGACCCTGGTCCTGCCGTCCGACCGGCAGCGGCCGGCCGTCCCGTCGGCCGCCGGTGAGAGCCTCTTCGTGGACTTCCCGGCCGACCTGGACGAGCGGATCCGACGGTTCAGCCGGGCCGAGGGGGTGACCCCGTTCAGCACGCTGCTCAGCGCGTTCGGGGTGATGCTGTTCCGGTACAGCGGCCAGCCCGACCTGGTGGTGGGCACCGGCACCAGTGGACGGGACGAGAACTCGCAGGACCTGATCGGGTTCTTCGTCAACACGGTGCCGCTGCGACTGGACCTCACCGGCGACCCCACCTTCCGGGACCTTGTCGCGCGGATCCAGGCCAGCGCGGTCGACGGGTACGACCACGTCGTCCCGTTCGACGTCCTGGTCCACGCGCTCGCCATGGACCGGCAGGTCGGACACCATCCGCTCTTCGACGTCGTCGTCGAGTACGAGAACGGCGACGAACTCTTCACGTTCGACCTGCCCGGGGTGACGGCGACGCCCCTGCGGGTCGGTCTGGACAAGGCGCCCGTCGACCTCATCGTCTACCTGTCCCACCGGGACACCGTGCACTGCCACGTCGAGTACCGGACCGAGGTGTTCGACCGCACCACCGTGCGGCGGTTCCTCGACGACGTCCAGCGGGTGCTCGACCAGGCGACCCGGCAGCCCGGTGATCCGCTGTCCCGCCTGGCGACACGCCTCGACGCGCCGGCCGGGCAGCTCAGTGGGCCGCGCACCGAACCGCTCGCCGAACGGCTGCACGACCCGTTCGTCAGGCAGGCGTCCCGCACGCCCGACGCCGTCGCGGTGGTCTGCGGCCAGACCCGGTGGACGTACCGGGAGCTGCACCGGCGGGCCGAGCTGTTGGCCCGCCGGATCGCCGCGGCCGGGGTGGGACCGGACGACGTCGTGGCGGTGCTCCTGCCCCGACGGCCCGAACTCGTCGCCGCGCAGCTCGCCGTCCTGATGGCCGGTGCCGGGTTCCTCCCCCTCGACCCGGCGCTGCCGACCGCGCGCGTCGGTGCCCTGCTGGCCGACAGCGACGCACGGCTGCTGCTCACCACCGCCGAGGTCGACCACCCGAGGGAGGTGGCGTACGTCCTCGTGGAGGAGCCGGTCAATCCGCACCTGCCGCCGCCCTCGCGGGTGCCCGCCCCCGAGCACCTCGCCTGGTGCGTGTACACCTCGGGTTCCACAGGCCGTCCCAAGGGGGTCCTGGTGCCGCACCGGGCCGCCGTGGACACGGTGTCCTGGCATGTGCGGGCGCTCGCGCTCACTCCTGCCGACACGGTGGCGCACGGCATGGGGTTGGGCTTCGACGCGAACCTCGCCGAGATCCACCCGGCTCTCGCCGCCGGCGCCACCGTCCACCTCGTCCCGGCGGAGGTCCGGTCGGACCCGGCTGCCCTGGTCGACTGGTGGTCCCGGCACGGCGTCACGGTGGCGCTGCTGCCGGCGCCCCTGGCCGAGCTGGTCTTCGCGCTACCGGATGCCGCGCCCGCCACTCTCCGGACGCTCGTCGTCGGGGGCAGCCAGCTGCGGCGTCGCCCGCCCGCCGGCTTCCCCGCGGAGGTGATCAACGCCTACGGGCCGACCGAGTGCAGCATCGTCACCACTGCCGGCCCCGTGTCGCCGGCCGGCGACGGACCCGTCGACATCGGCACCGCCGTGGACAACAGGCGGCTGCATCTGCTGGACCCCGAGGGCCTTCCGGTGCCACCGGGCGCGGTGGGGGAGTTGTACGTGAGCGGCGCCGGTGTGGCGCGCGGCTACCTGGGGCGACCCGCCGACACCGCCGCGGCGTTCGTGCCGGACCGGCACCAGCCCGGCGAGCGGATGTACCGCACCGGCGATCTCGTCAGGCTGCGCGGAAACGGCACCCTCGAATTCGTCGGCCGGTGGGACGACCAGGTCAAGATCTCCGGGCACCGGGTGGAGCCGGGCGAGGCCGCCGCCGAACTGGCACTGTTGCCAGGTGTACGGCAGGCGGCGGTGATCGCCCGCCACGACCGGGGCGACGACCCCTACCTGGCCGCGTACGTGGTGACCGACGAGACCGACGGGCCGGCCGGCGCCCGGACCGCGCGGCTCGCCTCGCTGCTGGCTGATCGGCTCCCCGCGCATCTGATGCCGGCGGCCTGGGTGCTGCTTGACGCGCTGCCCACCACCGACACCGGCAAGGTGGACACCGCCCGCCTGCCGGCGCCGGCCGCCGCGCCCGCCGACGAGCCGCCCCGCACGAGTCAGGAACGGTTCGTCCACGATGCGTGGTGCGCTGAGCTGGGGGTGTCCCGGTTGTCGGTGGACGTTCCCTTCACCGCGGCCGGTGGCCACTCTCTCGCCGCCGTCCGTCTGGCCAACCGCCTGACCGCGCTCGGCGAGGTCACGGTGAGCGTGCACGAGGTGCTGCGCAGCCGTGGCATCCGGGACCTGGCGGCGGCCCTGTCGCCGAAGGGTGGCGACGCGGTCGTGGACCGGGCGCCGGTGACGTACCAGCAGGAGCTGATGTGGCGCCGCCAGCGTCAGGCGCCCAATCCGCCGGCCGTGCACATGGCGGTGCGGATGGATCTCACCGGCCGACCCGACCTGCCCGCTCTCGGACGCGCGGTGGACGGGCTCGTCGCGAGGCACGAGGCGCTGCGGACCCGCCTGGTGGAGCGCGACGGTGAGCTGATCCAGGAGGTCCTGCCGGCGGACGGGGTGGGCCTGCCCGTGGTCGACCTCCGCGCGGACCAGGTCGACGAGTGGTGCCTACGCGTCGGACGGGAGACCTTCCCCGACGATGCCGGCCCCTGGCTCCGGACCCGACTGGCCCGGGTCGACGACGAGACCCTGGTGCTGATGCTCGTCGTGCACCACCTGAACGGCGACGGGTGGTCGATGCTCCAGCTCCTCGACGAACTGGGGCGCGGGTACGCCGCCGAGCGCGGCGACGCGACGATCCCGCTGCCACCCCCGACCACCTACCTGGAGTACGCGCGCCGGCAGCGCGCCACGCCTGTGGCGCCTGACGTGCTCGCGTACTGGCGACGTCAGCTCGACGGCGCTCCCCGCGCGGTGGCGCTACCCACGGACCGGCCGCGGCCGGCGCGGTTGTCGGGTCACGGCGAGGAGTTCACCTTCGACGTCCCGGCCGAGTTGACCGCGCGTGTGACACGCTTCGCCGCCCGCAGTGGCAGCACGATCTTCCCCGTGCTGGCGGCGGCCTACGCGTGCCTGATGCGCGAGCTGACCGGCAGCGGCGACATCGTGCTCGCCTGTCCCTACGCCCACCGCGACGACCGGACCTTCGAGTCGGTGGTCGGTCTGTTCACCAGTCCTCTGCTGCTGCGGCCACCGCTTGCCGCCGCGACGTCCTTCACCGAGCTGGTGGCCGGCACCGAGCGGGCGTTCCTCGACGCGATCCGGCACCAGCCGGCGCCCCTGCCCGCGATCTACGCAGCGGTGGATCCCGAGTGGCACGCCGGTACGCCGCCGGTGGCCACCCTGCTGTTCGGGATGAATCCGGGCGTACCCGAGGTCGAGTTGCCCGGCCTGACGGTGCAGGTGACGGACCAGGGGCTCGGCTGCGCCCGCCGGGACTTCTCCATGGTCGTCACGCCGTTCGCCGACGGCCTGCGTGGCGTGGTCGAGTACTCCACCGACCTGTTCGACAGCTCGACGGTGCAGGCCTGGTGTGGGAGGTTCCTGGACCTCCTGCGCGAGAACCTCGTCGACGCCGGGCGGCAGGTGGGCCCGCAGAGCTGACCGCGGGCTGGCTGACGCAACCCCGCCGACCTCTGATCGTTGGGCGACGAGGGGTGGGACGGAGGCGGTCGATGGCGGCGGGGCGGGGTGCCGTACTGCTGCGTCCTCCCGAGAGTTCGGGCCGGGCCACGTTCCTGGAGCTCTTCTTCGATCTGGCGTTCGTGGTGGCCCTCACCCGGGTATCGCAACGATTCGCCGGCCTGGGCGACGACACCGGCTGGGCGCTCGCCGAGGGGTTCGCTCGTACGCTGCTGCTCTTTCTGGCGCTCTGGCTGATCTGGTCGCACACCGCCTGGATCACCAGCCGTTACGAGCCGGAGCAGCCGGTCGTCCAGGCGGTAGTGGTCGGCACCATGTTCGCCGGTCTGGTGATGGCGGTGACGTTGCCACGCGCCATGGAGGAGCGGGCGGTGCCGTTCGTGGCCGCGTACCTGATGGTGATGGTGGTGCGGCCGCTGGTGGTCGCCGCCGCGCTGGGTGGCCATCCACGACGGAGAGTGCCGTTGCGGCTTGCCGTGTGGGCTGCCGCGACCACGCCGCTGTGGCTGGTCGGCGCGTTGGGACCGGACCGGTTCCGCCTGTCGCTGTGGGCCGTGGCCCTCGCTGTCGACTACCTCGCCTGGACCCTGGGTTGGCCGCTGCCCCGGCTCGGCGCTTCGAGGATCGGCCGCTGGCGGATCGCCGGGACGCATCTGGCCGACAGGTACCAGCAGATGGTTCTCATCGCCCTGGGTGAGTCGATTCTGGTCCTCGGCACGGTTTTCGGCGGCGCCGACTACTCCGGCCTGCGGGCGGCCGCCTTCGCCGTCGCGTTCATGACAAGCGCGCTGCTCTGGCGGATCTACTTCCACCGCGCCGGTCTGCTGCTGACCGAGGCCCTGGCTCGGTCGGGTACGCCCGGCCGGCTGGGCGCGATGTCGGAACGGACGCATCTGCTGATCGTGCTCAGCGTGCTTGTCACGTCGGTCGGCTATGAGTTGGTGATCGACGACCCGTTCGGACCGCCCCGGCCCAGTTGGCTCCTGTTCGTGGTCGGCGGTCCGATGCTCTTCCTCGTCGCCCGCGCACGGCTGGAGCACGAGATCTTCGGCCGGGTCACCCGATCCCGGTTGGTCGGCCTGGTGGCGCTGCTGCTGGTCACGCCGGCGTTGGCCCGCTGGGCGCCGATGGTCGGGCTGAGCGTGGTGGCAGGCGTGCTGGCCCTGGTCGCGCTCCTGGACGCGCGGCGGAGTCGGGGACGGCCGGCGGAGGTCCCCGCCTCACCTGTCGCGGGGGAGACGTCAGGGGATCGCGACTCGGAGGCCTGACCCCGTCGTCGTCACGAGCGGGTGGAGTCGCTCGCCCGGCGCTCGGTGTTGATTCGCAGCAGTCCTTCGACCCCCGACAGGAAGGTGTCGGACACCAGGGACGGGTCGAAGAGGCATCCGGCTGCCATGGCGCCGTCGCGGAGCATGACGAAATGGCGCGCGGCGGGATCCGCCGTCTCCGGGTGGACCTGGGCCATCAGCGTGGTGAGCGTGTCCAGGAACCACCGCCGGTGGGCGATGATCTCCTGGCGTACGGGATTGTCGGCGTCCGGGTATTCCGCCGCGGCGTTGAGAAAGGCGCATCCGCGGAACCCGGGGGACTGGATGTGCTCAGCGACGGAGCCGGCGATCTCCAGGAGGGGGTCGACCGCCGACTGGTTGGCGGCGATGGCCGCGTCGACCCTGCCGCGTTCCATCTCGTGGACCTCACGCAGGTAGGCGAGGATGAGGTCTTCCTTGCTGGGGAAGTGCCTGTAGAAGGTGGCCCGGGTCACCTTCGCCTCGGCGATGATCCGGTCGACGCCCACGGAGTGGATGCCCTCGGCGTAGAAGATCCGGGTCGCCGTGGACAGGAGACGCTGTCGGGCCTCGGAGGGCCGGGTGTCGGTGTCGCCGCGTGCCATGCCACCACGTTACCGGATAGAACGTTCGGTCTGATGCGTCTCGCGGATGGCCGCCCGTGCTGTGCCGCAGGTCACTCAGGGAGATAGAACGGTCGGTCTTGTGAAATGGCGTCGGCATGGCCATGCTGAACACGACAGAACGTTCGGTCTCCTAGGTTTCCGGAAGGGTCATCGTGACCACCATCGCTTCTTCGACGGGCATGTCCCACACCGCTGCCGCGCTGCGCCGGCTGTACTTCGTCCGCTTCGCGTTCGCCATCGTGTGGGCACTCGTGACGATCGCGACCGCCACGGAGATCAGCCCCCTCACGGTGGTGCTGTTCGTGCTCTACCCGCTGTTCGACGTGGGCGCCGCCATCTACGACCTCCGCTCGTCGCGCACCACAGGCACGCCGGCCCTGCTCTACGTGAACATCGCGGTCAGTCTGATCGCCGCCGTCGGCGTGAGTGTCGCCGCCGCGTCCGGCATTCCTGCGATGTTGAGCGTGTGGGGCGCCTGGGCGGTCGTGGCCGGTCTGGTCCAGCTCGCCGTGGGCGTCACCCGTCGCCGGATGGGCGGGCAGTGGCCGATGATCATTAGTGGCGGCATCTCGGTGCTGGCCGGTGGGTCCTTCATCGTCGCTGCTTCCGCGGACAACCCGTCGCTGACCAACGCGGCAGGCTACGCCATCCCCGGCGCCATCTTCTTCCTCATCGCCGCCCTGCGCCTCGGCCGCGGCGCGAAGGGCAACTGACATGACCACCACCATCGAGTACGACGTCGTCGTGATCGGCGCCGGCCCGGTCGGGGAGAACGTCGCCGACCGGGTCGTGCGGGGCGGCCTGACCGCTGCCGTCGTCGAGCGGGAACTGGTGGGCGGCGAGTGCTCGTACTGGGCGTGCATGCCGACCAAGGCGTTGCTGCGCAGCGCATCCGTCCTGCGGGCGGCGCGGCAGGTGCCGGGTGCCCGGGAGGCGGTGACGGGTGACCTGGACGTGCCGGCGGTGCTGGGTCGCCGGGACTCCTTCGCGTCGCACTGGAAGGACGACGGGCAGGTGTCCTGGCTGGAGTCCGCCGGGATCGCGCTGCACCGCGGCCAGGGGCGGATCGCTTCCGCCCGGGTCGTCGAGGTGACCGGCGCCGACGGTGTCACGACGAGGTTGGCCGCGCGACACGCGGTGGTCGTCGCGACCGGGAGCAGCGCTCTCCTGCCGGATGTCCCAGGCCTTCGGGAGGCGGCGCCGTGGACCAGTCGGGAGGCGGCCTCTGCCGGGTCGGTTCCCCGCCGGCTCGCCATCATCGGTGGTGGCGTGGTGGCGGCCGAGATGGCCACCGCGTTCTCCGCCCTGGGATCGTCGGTGACGGTGCTGGCCCGCGACGGTGTGTTGCCGTCGGTGGAGCCGTTCGCGGGTGAGCTGGTCACCGATTCGTTGCGCGCGGCAGGTGTGTCGGTACGCATCGGCGCGGAGGCCGTCTCCGTCCGCCGGGACGACAGCGGAACCGTCGACATCACCACCGCCGACGGCGGTCGGGTGGAGGCCGACGAGGTTCTCGTGGCGATCGGTCGTACGCCGAACACCCGGGACATCGGCCTGGAGAGCATCGGGCTGGCGCCGGGTGCCTGGCTGGCGGTCGACGACACGTTACGCGTCGTCGGCGGCGGGGAGTGGCTGTACGCCGCGGGTGATGTGAACCGGCGGGTGCTGCTCACGCACCAGGGCAAGTACCAGGCACGCGCGGTGGGCGACGTGATCGTGGCCCGGGCGAAGGGCCAGGAGGTCCAGGACGGCAGGTGGGGCCGGCACGCGGCCACTGCCGATGAGCGTGCGGTGCCGCAGGTGATCTTCACCGACCCGGAGATCGCGTCGGTGGGACTGACCGCCGCCGCGGCCGAGGCGGCCGGACTGCGGACCCGGGTCGTGGACTACGACCTCGGCGCCGTTGCCGGATCCTCCCTGCACGCCGATGGCTACCGTGGCCACGCGCGCATGATCGTCGACGAGGACCGGAAGGTGATCGTCGGCTTCACCCTCGCCGGCCCGGACGTCGCGGAACTGATCCACGCCGCCACGATCGCCGTCGTCGGCGAGGTCCCGCTGGACCGGCTGTGGCACGCGGTCCCCGCGTACCCCACCGTCAGTGAGATCTGGCTGCGGCTGCTGGAGACATACGGCCGTTGACGGAGGGCCACGTGCCCTGCCACCGGCTTCGCGGATCTCGCTGACAGACAGTCTGACCGGCCTTGATACTGATGCTGCCGCACGGCTCCCACTGCCGAAAGTGGGGGCCGGTACGCGGCCGCCAGCGAGACGCCGTCGAACATCACCGTCGTCCGGCCCGCGCTACCGCATTCAGCGGGCAGCCGGGGCCCCTCGAAAGGAATGCCAGATGAACGCCGCTTCTGACATGCCCACGATTGTTCTCGTACACGGCGCGTTCGCCGACTCGTCGAGCTGGAACGGGGTGATCGCCCACCTCAAGCGCCGGGGTTACCCGGTCATGGCCGTCGCGAACCCGCTGCGGGGTGTGCAGAAGGACGCCGCCTACGTCCGGTCTGTTGTGGACGCCATATCCGGGCCGGTCGTGATGGCGGCCCATTCGTACGGCGGATCAGTGATCACCGAGGCCGCGGATGGCGCCCCCAACGTCAAGGCTCTGGTGTACATCGCCAGCATCAGCCCCGAGGTCGGGGAGAGCGTCTTCGATCTGATCGCCAAGTACCCCGGAAGCCAGCTCGGCACCTCCATCAAGATGCTGCCGATCCCCGTCGACGGCGGTGGCACGACCATGGAGCAGTACATCCATCAGGACAAGTACCCGGCGGTGTTCGCGGCCGACGTCGACCCGGACACCGCCGCGCTGATGGCGGTGACCCAGCGACCGCCCACCGACCAGGCCCAGCAGGAGAGCGTGACAAAGACCGCCTGGAAGACGATCCCCTCCTGGACCCTGGTCACGACCCAGGACCTGGGCATTCCGCCGGACCTGCAACGGTTCATGGCTGAGCGTGCTGGATCGACGACTGTCGAGATCGACGCGTCCCACGCCGTGGCGGTCTCTCAGCCCGGCCCGGTCGCGGACCTCATCGACACGGCCGCCCGGGCCGCCGCCCGCTAGTACGGCCGCCAAACCCACTGGCAGTAGCGGGTCCTTTCGACCACGCAGGTTCACGCCGTGGTGGCCTAGTCTCGGGCGATGCCCCGCGTCCTGAAGCTCGTGAAGCAGAAGCTCAACGGCAACGAGGGCAGCTGGCTCGCCTATCACCTCGGTGACGACGAGGTCGGATCCTGGCTGTTCCATCCCGAAGGCACCCTCTACACGGGTCGGTGGGCCGACGGCCGCGAGGCGACGAGTTTCTCCGGAATCCCCGAGGCACCAGGCTGCCCCGTCCTGTACTTCGCACCACATCAGGGCGGTTGGGTAGCTGCCTGGCGGCACACGCCCTGGACCGCGATCACCATCGACCTGTGCCGGCCCGTGACACGAAGCGGGAACGTGTGGAGCTTCGTCGATCTCGAACTGGACCTCTGGCACCTGCCGGACGACGACACGCCTTGCGGCACCGATCCTCGCCCCAGGCTCAGCCGGCACGGCCGGACCGTCGGCTTCGCCGACGACGACGAACTTGACGACGCCGTCAACAGCGAATGGATCACCCCAGCCGAGGCGGCCCGCACACGCGACGAGGCGCGGTACGTCGCCGACCTGATTCTCGACGGGGCCCACCCCTTCACCCGGGCCGCCTGGGAACGCTTCGAGCAGGCAGTCGCCCGAAGACTGCCGGCTCCCCGACAACCACAGGGTGCTGAGGCGGCCCTCGGCACGCGGGTGCGCTCCAGGCGCCGGCGACCGTTTGCTGGTGCCCCCGGAGGGTAGATGTGGTGCCATGACCACGCCTGAGCAGAGTCAGCAGGAGAGGGCCCTGGAAACCGGCCAGGTGTACCAGGACGCCGAGGGCCGCCGGACGACGGACCCGGGTTCCGGCGCCGCCCACGCCGACAGCGAAGCCGACCGCAACGCGGAGCATCTGAAGCGGGGCGAGGTCGGGCCGCGCGTCCCGGAGGAGTAAGCCCTCGGGCTGATCGGTGCGGGCGCGACCCCGGAGCCGTCAGTCGTAGTACTGCACGAGGCAGAACTCGTGATCCTCGGGGTCGGCCATGACGACGACCACGCCCTCGTCATAGTCGTGCCGTTCACCTGTGAACCGGCCCCCGAGATCGGCGACCGTCGTCATCGCGTCGTCGATGTCATCGACCGTGACGTCGAGGTGTACCCGCACCTTGCCCGTCCGCGGCTCCGGCACCGGCTGGAACACCAGTCGCGGCTGGGGGTCGCCTCGCTCGCCGAGGTAGACCCAGCCCTCCTGCGACGGACCGGGCTCGCGACCGAGCAGTCCGCTCCAGAATCGGGCCACCCGCTCGGGGTCGACGCAATCGATCGTCACACCGGACCAGACGTTCGCCACGTACCGATTCTGGCAGTGCGCCGTACGCCGTCGTGCCCCGGCGACGACATCGGGCCGGTCGGGCTGGCCCGCGCAGCGGCGCACGTCAGGGGATGAGCCGGTCGAGCAACTCGAACCGCTCGTACGGCTGGTCGTAGTCGCCGAAATGCCCGTCGTCGCGCACGATCTGGGTGCCGCCGAGCCGCTCGAACATGGCGCGTCCCTGCCGCTCGTCGCAGCCGTACGGATCCTCGCGCGAGTTGATGAAAAAGATGTCCCGCACGTGCGACCGGATCGCGGCCCAGTCGTAGCTCTCCTGCAGGACCGGTTCTTCGCTGGTGTTGGGCCGGGTGCAGTAGCCGGCGACCAGGATCGCCTGCGCGACCGTGACATCCACATGCTCCAGGAGCGCCAGGAGGAGCGCCGCGCCGCCTGAGTGACCCACCAGGACCGTGTCCTCGTCGAAGGTGTGCCCCGCCAGCACCTTCGGCAGGAACGTGGCGATCGGCTCGTCGTTGATGCCGGGATGGTGCGGGACCTCGACGGCGTAGCCTCGGGCCTCCAGCCGCCCCGCCAGCCAGCGGTACCAGCAAACGTCCGGGTTGCCGCCGGTCCCGTGAAAAATGATCGCCCTACGCGCCATCATGCCCTCCACATCAACGTCGCCGATCCAACCAGGTGATCTCCGGTGCCCGTGTCACAGCGGGACCGCTGGCATCGTCAGCGCAGGTAGGAGGTCAGCCGGTCGGCGAGTCGCCTCGGGTGGCTGAGCGGCACCGCGTGGCCTCCGTCGATCTCGTCAGGGGTCACCTGGAGCCGGTCGGCGGCCACCCGGCGCTGGAAGTCCGGGAGGAAGAACCTGTCCGCACGGCCGATGAGGACCTTCGTAGGTACGTCCGGCCAGGCGTCCAGAGGCCACGGCTCGTCGCCTTCGGCACTGACCTGGTCCCGGTTGTGCGCCGCCGCCTCCGCGACGATCTCGGCCGGCACGCCGTTGTAGAACTGCTGCTCCTCGCTGAGCCCTTCGGTGCCCTGGTAACCGGTGTTGTCCCACCAGTCTCCGGGCCTCTCGCCGGGCCTGGGAATCATCGGCGTGAGCAGGACGATCAGCCGCACCGGCAACTCGTCGGCGATCAGGGGCGCGGTGAACGCGCCGTACGAGTGGCCGACGACGACAAGGTCGCTCCGTTCGCCGATCGCGTTCACGACCGTTTCGCGGAACTCGGCGAACCCCGCCGACGGGTCCTCGATCGGCAGTTCCGGAACCACCACGTCGTGGCCGCGGTCGGTCAGCTCCGGCACCAGAAGATGCCAGTCCCACGCGCTGCCGCCGCCACCGTGGATCAGAACGAATGTCGCCATGGCCGCAAGCCTCGCAGCCGGGTACGACAGCCGACCTGGCCCGGTCGTCACACCGGGCCGGTCGCCAGCCGGGACCGCCCCCGTCAGCGGCGGCCGGCGGCCAGGGCGACGAGGTACTGCCCGCCACCGGCGTCGACGCTTGCGGTCACCGGCAGGCCCGGTACCAGCCGGGAGAACCGGTCGACCAGCCAGTCCGCCGCCTCCTGGGCGTCCTTCCTGCTCGGACAGCGGGCGACCAGCTCGCGACCGCCCTTGCGTTCGAGCCGCTCGGCGACGGTGACCAGCGGTGCGGGCTCCACCACGTGCAGCCGGTCCGGCCAGGCGATGACCACCTTGACCGCCCCCTTGCGCGAGTTGCAGGCACGGTGCGCGAGCCGCTCGGTGACCTTGGCCTTCCTGTCGGCGGTACGGCTGTCGACGCTGGGACCACGCGGATCGTTCACCGAAATGTCGGCGTCGACCGGCTCGTCGCACACCCAGCAACGCCAACCGTCACGCTTGCCCACGTCATCGAGGAGACTCATCCGAGCAAACTAGCCTGTTCGGGGAGCGCGGTCCGGGATAGCCTGTGGCGCATATGGCTACCTACCGCAGCGCCTCAGTGCTTCTCGCCTCCGACGGCACCCGGACCCCCGGCACCGCCGCTCTCTTCGCCGAACCCGCCCGCAGGGGTGGGGTCCCGCCCTGGGCAGGTGACTTCCGACCCGCCAACAGCGCCGGCAACGGTCCCAAGAACGCGGTGGGCAAGACCTTCACCCTGGAGCTGCCCGACGGCAGCACCGGCAGGGTCGTGGTCCAGGGCCTCAAGAGCGGCAAGGGAGGCGTCGTGCTGGCGTTGATGGGCGAGGACGCGCCCCCCTTCTGACGCCGACACGCGACGACCTGAAGCTGCCCACGCCCTGGTCGAGCTGCTCAGTGGGCGGGATTCGGCGTGTGGGGCCGGCGGCCCAGCTGGTGCCAGTCGGTCTCCACGACGTCGACTCCGTAGTGCGCGGCGGCGGCGAGGATGTTCTGGAACGCCAGATCGCGCTCCTCGTCGTCGACGCCCTGCACCTGGTCGAACCGGGCGACGGCGTTGCGGACGTGAGCGGCGTCGGTAAGCGGTTCCTTGCGCTTGTCGGGAAACGCGAAGACACTCGCCGGCAGCTCGCGCTTCTCCTTCTCGGACAGGGTTCCGTGTTCCTCGTGGGGCTTCCAGGTGGACTTCATCGCCTACCGATACCCACTCGTCACCCGACAGCACCCCGTCGACCGAAAATTCCGCCGCCGCCGTTGGTGATGAGTTGTCGCGCCGGCGCCCGTCATACCTACGACAGGACGTGACGAGGCGGAAGGATGACGTGATGAGCGCGGACACACGGCTGGGGGAGCTGGGCGAGGTCGACGAGTCGGCGTTCTCGGGGCTGGCGCAGCGGCACCGGCGGGAGCTGCACGTGCACTGCTACCGGATGCTCGGGTCGTTCGAGGACGCCGAGGACACCGTGCAGGAGACGTTCCTGCGGGCGTGGCGGCGGCGGGAGACCTTCGCGGGTCGCTCGACGTTCCGGGCCTGGCTGTACCGGATCGCCACAAACGCCTGCCTGGACCTGCTCGCCAAACGCCGGCCCGAGCCCGCCAAGGGCGGGGAGGTGCTGTGGCTTCAGCCGTACCCGGACCGGCTGCTCGACGAACTGGCGACGGGTGACGCGGACGAGCCGGAGGCGGTCGCCGTAGCCCGGGAGACGATCGAGCTGGCCTACCTGGTCGCCGTCCAGCACCTCGCGCCGCGCCCCCGGGCCGTGCTCATCCTGCGGGACGTGCTCGGCTGGCCGGCGAAGGAGGTCGCGGAGCTGCTCGGAGATTCGGTCAACTCCGTGAACAGCGCGTTGCAGCGGGCCCGCGCCGGGATGCGGGAGCACCTGCCCACCGAGCGGCAGGACTGGTCCGGCGGCGAGGAGGACGCGGGGACGCGTGAGCTGGTACGTCGCTTCACCGACGCCAGCGTGGCAACGGACATCCCCACGCTGACCACCATGCTGCGGGACGACGTCCGCTGCTCGATGCCGCCCACCCCGGGCCTGCACGTCGGCCGCGACGCCGTGGTGAGGGACTGGACCGAGGGCGGCTTCGGGGAGATGACGGGACTGCGTGCCGTCCCCACCTCGGTCAACAGGCAACCCGCCGTCGCCTTCTACCACCGGCGCGAGCGGGAGGGGGCGTACCTGCCGCTGACCATCGACGTCCTGCGCATCACCGGCGGTGCGATCACCGAGATCACCATCTTCCACGGCGACCAGTTCCCGCGGCTCGGGCTGCCGGAGAGCCTGCCGGCACACGACACCGAGTAGTCCCGGTGTGGACGCTCACGCTGCGCGGTGGCGCACGTGTCGCGCGGCCGAGGTGCGCGTGGCCGTCCCCTCCGGCACCACCCCTGCGCTAGATACCGAACGATGGAGGATCGACATGGACAGCACGAATGACACCGGGCTCGTCGCAGCCCCGGCGGCGGGCCGGGCCGGCCACACCCGCGTCCGTGGGCTCGTCGGCGTAGGCCTCGCCGCCGCGCTCGCCGCGGTGGTGGCCACCACCCTCGCCGCCGCGCTCGCCCGGGCGGTCGGCGTCGACTTCGAGATCCCCGACGGCGGCGAGACGATCCCGCTGTCCGGCTTCGCCGTGGTGACCGGCTTCTTCTCGGTCGTCGGCATCCTCATCGCCGTCGCTCTGCTCCGGTGGAGCGCGCGCCCCGCGCAACGGTTCGTCTGGACGGCCGGCACGCTGACCGCGATCTCGCTGGTCCCGCCAGTGCTCTCCGGGGGTGATGCCGCCACCGTCACGGCCCTCGTCGCGCTGCACCTCGTGCCGGCGGCGGTGATGATCCCCGCCCTGGCGCGGGGTCTGCGCTCCCGGGCCGGTTGACGACCCCGGCACGCGGGACCACGCGCGGCGCAGGCCGCCAGGTTGGTGGCCGCCGGCCAGGGTAGTTTCCAGTCATGAGTGACGACACCTTCCGCTCGGTGGAGATCGAGCGCACCAGCGTGGGGAACTACGTCGCGCGGAACGTCCGCGGCGGATCGATGTCGATGGGCACCGGCGAGGACGCCAGCTTCACGCCTGTGGAACTCCTTCTGGCAGCCATCGGCGGCTGCACCGCGATAGACGTGGACCACATCACCAGCCGCCGGGCCGAGCCGACGCGGTTCTCCGTCGACGTCACCGGCGACAAGGTACGCGACGAGGCCGGCGGCAACCGGATGCAGAACCTCCGGGTGGAGTTCACAGTGACGTTTCCGGCGGGTCCGGACGGCGACAAGGCCCGCGAGGCGCTGCCCCGGTCGCTACAGCAGTCCCACGACCGCCTGTGCACCGTCTCCCGTACCGTCGAACTGGGCACTTCCGTCTCGATCGTCGAAGCGGGCGACGCCCCTGAAGCGTGACCGGACGCCCCGGGCCCAGCGCGGGCGACGGGAGGCGGTTTGCCGTAGGTTGGTAGCGCTCGACAACACGGCCGGCCACCGTCACCGGCCGGTGAATCATCGACCACGCCACGCCACGCGTCTGCGGATGAGGGACAGGCCACGACATGACGGCGGTACCACGCCAGCAGCCGACTGCTCCGGATCCGGAGGTCACCCGGCAGGGAGCAGAAGAGGACCTGCGGGCGCTGTTCGGGCAGTCCACGGCCCTGTTCGCGTCACTTGCCGGGCCGGCGCACCTGGTGGAGTCGGCCAACCCGACGTTCTTCGCCAGCATCGGCCAGGAACGGGCACGCACTGGCGTCGCGCTCGCGGACCTGATGCCCGAACTGGTCGGCCAGGACTTCGTCGCCCTGCTGGACCAGGTCTACCGCACGGGGGAGCCGGACACCGGCCGTGACGTCCGGGTCGTCCTGGGCAGCGGCCCGTACACGCGGGAGACGTTCTTCGACGTCACCTGCGAGCCACGACGGGACGCCGCCGGCAACGTGATCGGTGTTCGCCTGCTCGGCGTGGAGACCACCCAGGTCAAGCACGCCCAACGCCTGATGGTCGAACACCGCGCCCTGCTGGAGCAGATCGCCCGCCAGGCGCCCCTGGCCGAGGTGCTCGACGGGATGGCCCGCTGCATCGAGAACCTCGCGCCGCAGGAGGTGTTCGTCTCCGTACTCCTCGCGGATCCCGACGGCCGGCACCTCCGGCACGGCGCCGCGCCGAGCCTGCCCGACTTCTACAACAAGGCCATCGACGGGATCGCCACCGGCGAGGGTGTCGGCTCCTGCGGCACCGCCGCGCACCGGCGGGAGCCGGTCATCGTCACCGACATCGCCACCGATCCCTTCTGGAACGACTTCCGCGACCTGGCCAGCCGGGCCGGCCTGGGCGCCTGCTGGTCCACGCCGATCCTGGCCCGCGACGGTGGCCTGCTGGGCACCTTCGCCATGTACCACCGCACCCCGCGCGTCCCGCAGGACGCGGATCTCGCGCTCACCCGCGTATTCGCCGGCACCGCCGCCCTTGCCATCGAGCGGCACCACATCGAGCAGGCGAAGACGTCGGCCGAGGCCCGCGCCAAGTCCGCCCACGACGACCTGGCCAGGGCGGTACGCGCGGAACGGGAACTGCGTGCCGAGGCCGAGCAACGCGCCGCCGCCGCAGCGGAACTCGCCGCCCGGGTACGCGCCGCCGCCGCCGCGCAGGCCGCCGCGCCGCACCCCGAGCGCTGCCAGCTCGGCGGTCCCGCCGGCTGCCCCGCACCGGCCGAGATCAAGATCGCCGACTCGTGGGGCGACTCGGCGTGGGGCTGCCCCACCCACGTCGAGGAGGCCATCCTCAACGTGCGGTCGGTGTTCATCGCCAACGAGGAACTCGGCGGTCTGGCGGCCTACCTCAACCGCTGACGACCGACGGTCGCGACTGGGTGTCGGGTGCCGTCAGCCCGGCAGGCGGCCGCGCGTGGAGACGAAGTGGTACGACATGACGGCGAACGCGGGGTCACGCACCAGCCGCCGGAAGGCGTTCAGCTGGTTGGGTGACAGCCCCGCGGCGAGCAGGTCCGGCTCCAACTGGCGGGAGTTCGTCTCGTAGAGCGACGTGCCTGTCGAACCGCCGGTCCAGCTCTGCGAGTGGGTGATGGTGTCCAGGTCGGTCAGGCCGGCGAGGGCCATCTCGGTGTGCACGTCCTGCGCCCACCCCAGGTCGGCGCCGTGGTCCTGCAGAACGCCCATCATCGCGTCCATCACCTGCGCGAAGAGCTTCGCGGCGTCGTCCGTCGGTGCGGTCAGCACCCGCAGCGGCCCGGTGCAGTCGAACTCCTCCACCACCAGCCACCCGCCGGGAGCCAACGCGCCGGTGAGCGTACGCAGGACCCGTCGTCGGTCGGGGAGGTGCAGCAGCAACAGCCTGGCGTGGATCAGGTCGAACGCGTCACCGGGCGGCGGTTCGGTGCGGACGTCGTGCCTGCGTACGCGCAGGTTGCCGTCGGCCACGAGATGGCTGGGATCGATGTCCGTGGCCAGCACCTCGCCGTCGTCGCCGACCGCGCGGGCGATCCGTCGGGCCATCGAGCCGCCGCCCGCGCCGACCTCCCAGCAGGTCGCCCCCGCACGGAGCACCGGGCGGGCGAGGCGGCGCGTGGTGATCGGGTCCAGGAAGGATTCCAGTGCGTGCATCTGCGCGACGGCGTCCGGTGCGCCGTTGTCGAACGTGTACGTGTCGTCGTTGGTGTCGCTGGTCATGGGTGTCTACCTCTCGCAAAAGGTTCGGGTGACTACGGGGTGTCGGCCCAGAGCCGGGGGGCGGGCCGGTTGGTCGGGGGCGGCGCGACGGCGGTGGTGACGCTCAACATCGCGGCCACCGGGCCCGGATCGACGCGGGCCTCGGCCGTCGGTCGGTCGTAGACCACCCGGCCGTACTCCAGGACCGCCACCCGGTCCGCGACCTCTATCGCGTGCTGGAGCTGCTGCTCCACGAGCAGCACGGTCAGGCCGTCGGCGGCGAGGGCGCCGATGAGCTCTCGGACCCGGGCCGCGAGGTCGGGGGAGAGACCCTCACACGGTTCGTCGAGCAGCAGCACCCGGGGTTGGCCCAGGAGTGCGCGCGCTATCGCCAGCATCTGCTGCTCGCCGCCGGACAGCTCGCAGCCGCGGTGCCGCAGCCGTTCGGCCAGTCTCGGCAGCAGTTCCAGGATCCGGGCCACCGTCCAGCCCTCGCCGCCCGGGGTGGCGGCCCGCCACGGCGCGGCCGCCAGGACCAGGTGTTCGGCGACGGTCAACCGGGAGAAGACCCGCCTGCCCTGTGGCACGAGACCCACCCCGGACTGGGCGATGCGGTGCGGTTGCCGGCCCGCAACGTGTACGCCGCCGATCTCGATGCGACCACTTGAGGCGCGCACCAGCCCGGCGATCGTGTGCACGAGCGTGCTCTTGCCCGCGCCGTTGCGTCCCACCACGGCCTGGATGCTGCCTGGGCGTACCCGCAGGCTGACCTCGTGCAACACGGTCCCCCCGGCGTAGCCGGCGCACAGGCGGTCCACACTCAGCATCAGGCCACCCCGTCGGCGTAGGCCTGCCGCACCAGCGGCGAGGTACGGATCTCGTCAGGTGTACCGGCGGCCAACCGCTGACCGTCGCGGAGCACGGTGACCGTGTCGGCGAGGGCGTACACCAGGTCCAGTCGGTGTTCGACAAGCAGTACGGCGACGGCGCGGGGCAGCGCCCGGAGCAGCTCGACCAGCCGGCCGACCTCGGTGGCGGACAGGCCGGCCGCCGGTTCGTCGAGCAGCAGCAGGCGGGGGCGACCGGCAAGGGCCATGGCGATCTCCAACTGGCGTCGTTGCCCGTGTGCGAGGTGCCCGGCAGGCACCGATGCGACGTCGGCGAGGCCCATCCGCTCCAGCAGCGGACCCGCCCGGTGTTGCGCGGCGTGCCGGCGTCCGCCGGGCCACCACCTGCGCCGTGGGATGACCCGCGGCAGCGCGGCCACCACGACGTTCTCCGTCGCGGTGAGCGTCGAGAAGACAGCCGGTCGCTGGTGTATCCGGTTGATGCCCCGTCGGGCCCGTGCCGCCGGGCCGAGCCGGCCGACGTCCCGTCCGGCGAACACCACAGCGCCGTGCTGCGGTCTCGTGGCGCCCGCGATCACGTT
Source organism: Micromonospora sp. NPDC047521 (assembly GCF_055587305.1). Lineage (NCBI taxonomy): Bacteria > Bacillati > Actinomycetota > Actinomycetes > Micromonosporales > Micromonosporaceae > Micromonospora > Micromonospora sp. NPDC047521. The sequence continues at coordinate 313,916 of NZ_JBVJGN010000008.1, forward strand.
GAGAAGGGTCGTCTTGCCGGCTCCGTTGGGGCCGATCAACGCGTGCCGCTGGCCGTCGTGGATGGTCAGGTCGACGCCGGCGAGCGCGGCGAGCGAGCCGTACCGCACCTGGACGTCCCGGGCGTCGAGCAGCGGCGTCATGTCCGTGGCTCCGGTGCTGCCCCGGCGTGCTCGCGGACGGCCGGCCGGTCCGGGTGGCCCGGCGGGACGTCCGTCGGGCGCGGTCTGAGCCGTGCCCGGTCGACGCCGGAGGGCAGCAGGTAGACGGTCGCCACGAACAGCGCCCCCAGCACCAGCGGCGCGTGGCCGGGCAGCACCCCGAACAGCCAGTCCCGGACGGCGATGACGAGCGCCGCGCCCACCAGGGCGCCGCCGACCGAGGCGGTGCCACCGATGACGACCCCGAGCAGCAGGAGCGCGGACGTGTCGAAGCCGAAGTCGGCGGGGGAGATGTACTGCTGGGCGACGACGAGCAGCGAGCCGGCGGCCCCGGCGACCGCTCCGGCGGCGACGTGCGCGCCGGACACCAGAAGGGGCACCCGGTGCCCGCTGGCCCGCAGCCGCCTCTCGTCGTCGCGGCAGGCGCGAAGCAGCAGCCCGGCCCTGGTGCGCAGCAGCAACAGCACCGCGCCGACAAGAGTGGCCGCGACGACAAGCGTGTACAGGTAACGCGCCTGGTCGCTGGCGAGCACCGGCAGGCCCCAGAACGGGCGGACCGCGGGTATGCCGGCCAGCCCGTCCGTGCCACCGGTCACCGCCCGCCACCGGCCCAGGACGGTCACGACGAGTTCACCGATCGCCAACGTGATCATCAGGACGATCACCCCACGGGCGCGGACGACGAGCGGTACGGTCAGCGCGGCCAGCGCTGCCCCGGCACCCGCCGCGACCGCCACCTGCACGACGCCGACGTCCGAGACCCGGCTACCGAGCACCGCGCAGGCGTAGGCGCCCGCCGCGTACGGCGCCGTCTGGCCGAGGGTCGGCATGCCCGCGACGCCGGTGAGCAGTGCCACGCTCACCCCGACCACTGCCAGCGCCAGCGTCCGGGCCAGGATCGCCGTGGTGTAGTCGTCGACCACCAGGGGCGCCACGACCAGGCCCACCAGGACGAGCACCGCGACGCCACCGCGACCCCACCGGATCACCTCGTCCCTCACGTCGTCCCCCACCTGGTGGCCAGGCCACGCGCCCGCACGGCAAGCACGGCCGCCATGGCGGCGAACAGCAGGAACGGCGCGGCGGACGGCAGCAACGCCACCCCCAACGTCTGGATCTCGCCGATCGCGAGGGCGGCCAGCAGCGTGCCCGCCATCGACCCGAGACCACCGAGGACCACGACCACCAGGGACAGCAGGAGCACGGTGTCGGCGGTGTCCGTGCCGGGGCCGATGATCGGCGCGCCCAGGACCCCGGCAGCGCCGGCCAACGCGCCGCCGGCGGCGAGTACACCGGCCCGGATCCGGGTGGGACTCACGCCCATGCAGGCGACCATCTCCGGGTCGTCGACGGCTGCCCGGACGAGCATCCCGGCCCGGGTACGCCGCACCACGAGGTAGAGCGCGGCGGAGATCACCGCCGCGACCACGATGAAGACGAGCCGGTACGCGGCGTACCGGTGGCCGGCGACCACCACCGACCCGTCCAGGGCGGCCGGCACCCGGACCTGCGGATCGTCGGGTCCGAAGCCGGCGACGAGCAGGCTGCCGCCGGCCAGAGCCACCCCGAAGGTCAGCAGCGCCTGGGTCAGGTGGTTGCCGGCGGCTACAGGCGTGAGCAGTCCGGCCAGCAGCACGCCCGCAGCGGCGGCGGCGAGCACACCGACCGCCAACGCCAGCGCCAGGCTCGCCCAGCCGCCGTCGAGCAGCGCCGCCGCCGTGTACCCACCGATCGCGTAGAGCATCCCGTGCGCAAGATTGAGGATGTTGGCGACGCCGAAGCAGAAGACCAGACCCGAGGCGGCGACGAAGACGAGCAGCCCGTAGGCGACCCCGTCCAGCGCCGGGATCAGGTACGGGTCGATCCGGTTCGGGACGGCCACCACCAGGGTCACCGGCCGACGGTCGCGAGGTCACCCACGACGGTGTTGGACAGCGCCCGCCCGTCCTGACGGACCTGGCGCAGGTACCACTTCTGCACGGGTGAGTGCGTGGTGGTGGAGAACTGCCAGGTACCGCGCGGGCTGGCGATCTGACCGAGCTGAGCGATGGCCGCGTTGATGGCCTCCGGAGTCGGGTCGTCGCCGGCGGCGCCGATCGCCCGGTCCAGCACCGCCGCCGCGTCGTACGAGGCGAGCGCGTACGTGGTCGGCGAACCGTCGTGCTTGGCCTTCCACGCCGCCACGAAGGCGCGGTTCTCCGCGTTGTCCAGGTCCGGCGAGTAGTTGAGCACCGAGTAGATGTCCCGGGCCGCCTCGCCCTGCGCGTTGAGCACACCGCCCTCGGTGAGGAACCCTGCCGCGTACAGCGGGACGTCCTTGATCTCGGACTGCGCGTACTGCTTGACGAAGTCGACGGCGGCGCTGCCGGCGTAGAACGTGTAGACGGCGGCGGCACCCGAGGCCTTGATCCGGGCGAAGTACGGGGTGAAGTTCGTGGTGGCCGGGAACGGGGTGAAGGTGGTCTTGCCGTCCGCGTTGGCGAGCTTCCCACCTATCTTGCTGAACGCGTCGGTGAAGCCGCGCAGCTCGTCCCAGCCGCCCTGGTAGTCCGGCCCGATGGCATACACGGAACCCTTCACGTTGTCCCGGACGTGCTGGGCGATGGCCGCCCCGGGTTCGTCGGAGAGGTACGAGGTGTGCCAGACCCGGGACACGTCCTTGAGTTCCGGCCGGCCGTTGGAGCCGACGAGGGGCACCTTGGTCTCGTTGAGCAGGGGGGTGACCCCGGCGACGGAGCCACCGCCGACGATGCCGGTGAGCGCGGACACCCGGTCCTGCTTGAGCAGCTTCGTCGCCGCCGGCACGGCGGTCTGTGCGCCGTTGCCCTCGTCCGCGACGACGAGGTCTACCTGTCGACCGCCGAGCTTGCCGTCGTGGGTGTCCAGGTAGAGCTGGAAGCCGTCGCGGATCTCCGTACCGACTGCCTGGTACGTCCCGGACAGCGACGCGAGCAGTCCGATCTTTATCGATCCGCCGGCGCTCGTGCCGGGCGCGTCGTCACCGCAGGCCGAGCTGGCGGTCAGCACGGTCGCGAGCAGCGCGGCGGTGAGGGCACGGCTGCGCCAAGGGGTGGTGAAAGGCATGTCCTACTCCAGGGGAAGGGGAAGTGTGTCCGGCGTGGGGGCGCCGGGGTGGTCAGCGGCTGCGGGCGAGGGCCGCGCGGGCCGCGGGGGTCAGGGCGTCCCCGATGCGGTTGGCCAGCTCGGTCAAGTCGTACGACACCTTGCCCACGTCGCACTCGGGCGCGGCGAGCACCAGCAACGAGGCTCCGTCGTTGAACGCCATCGAGAACATGAAGCCGCCCTCGAGCTGCGTGACGTTGGAGATCACCGCGCCGGCGTCGAAGAACGCCGCGGCGCCGCGCAGCAGGCTGACCAGACCGCTGCCGGTCGCGGCGAGCTGGTCGGCCCGGTCCGGTGGCAGGTCGCGGGTGGCGGCGACCATCAGCCCGTCGCTGGAGATCGCGATCGCATGGCTGACCTCGGTCGCGCGGGCGGCGAAGTTGTCCAGCAGCCAGCCGAGATCCTGTTGATCGGTCACGTGCTCTCCTGTCGCGTCAGTTTTTGCCGAGGTTGATCGGGGTGCGCCGTCGGGCCGCCACGCCCCGGGCGTACGCGGCCATCGCCGTGGCCACCTGGGCGGGGTCGCGGTACTCCGACCGTTGCTGTTGCTGCGGCACCGTCACGCCACCGGGCACGAGATGCCGCTGTGGTTGCCGCTTGGGCAGGCCGGACGTGGTGGTCGTGGCGACCTCCGGGGCGTGCGCGCGGGCCGCGGTGCGCCAGGCGTCGTCGGCCGGGCTGGCCCATTCCCGACCGTCCTGCCCGTCGACGATGTCAGCCTGGAACCAGTGGTTGACCTGTTCGAAGATGAGCAGCTCCTCGGTGGGCGCGTCCCCCCGGTCCGGGGGCGGGGGAGCCGGTCGGAACACCGGCGCCGAGGGCACTGTCCGTTCGGCCGGTGGGCGTCCGGCGGTGGGTTCGGGGCGCGGCTGGTACGGCGGTGGGGGGCCGGCGGTCCGGGCCGCACGCCGGGACAGGCGCCCGGGGGCGAGCAGGTACTCCTCCGGTGGCAGTGACCGGATCATCGCGGCGGGCAGTGTCGCCTCGGCGAGGACGCCCCGCCGGGGGCCGCGCCGCAGTTGGACGGTGGCGCCCAGCCGGGCCGCGAGGTGACCGACGACGACGAGCCCCATCGCCCGTACGGCGGCGACGTCGATGGCAGGTGGGTGGGCCAGCAGCTCGTTGAGCTGGTCCATCCGCTGCGGGGACAGCCCGACACCCTCGTCGCTGATCTGGATGATGACGCGGTCGCCCAGGCTCCGGCCGCTCACCCAGGTCTCGCTGCCCGGCGGCGAGTACGTCGTGGCGTTGTCCATGAGTTCGGCGAGCAGGTGTACGACCTCGTCGACGGTCTTGGCCGCCACGGCAACGTCGCCGTCGATCATGCCGAGCCGGATCCGGGCGTAGTGCTCGATCTGCGACAGCGCCGCCTGGAGCACCTGTTGCAGGGGGACGTCGTGCTGTCGTACGCGGCCGACACCGACGCCGCCGAGCACCAGGAGGCTGGCGTTGATCCGTCCCATCCGAGTCGCCAGGTTGTCCAGTGTGTACAGCTGGTGCAGCCGGTCGGGGTCGGTCTCGTCCCGTTCGACCAGGTCGACCTGGGCCAGGACGGCGTCGACGAGGCGCTGTTCGCGGCGGCTCAGGTGGATGAAGATGTCTGCGGTGTTGGCGCGCATCACCGCCTGCCCGGCGGCGGTCCGGACGGCGGCCCGGTGCACGGCGCTGAACGCCTGGCCCAGCTCGCCGATCTCGTCGTCGCTCGACGCGTCGAGTGCGACTGTGGACTGCTGGCGGGCCAGCTCGTCCGGGTCGACGGCGGCGCTTCCCGGCTGTTGGAGCTGGGCCACCACGGCGGGCAGCTGTTGGAATGCGACGGCGTTCGCGGCGTCCCGCAGGCGGCGCAGTCGCCGGGTGATCTGCCGGGCGACGGCCCAGGTCACCACTGCGGTGAGCACCAGTGCCAGCAGGACGCCCACCGCTTCGGCCACGGCCCGGCGGCGCTGGTCGGCGTGCGCGGTCCGGACGTCGTCGAGCACCGCGGCGTCGACGCGGGCCCGCAGGTCGGACAGGCGGGCGGCACGGGCCTGCGTGGTGGACACCCAGGCCTCGGTCGCCAGCCGCAGCGGTGTCCCGGGCTGTGCTCGGGACACGTCGTCCTGCATCCGTTGCAGCGCGAGCGCCTCCTTGCCGGTGCCGGCCTGCTCCCACCAGGTGTTCCAGTCCGGTGGGGCGAGGGCCAGGAACGACAGGCTCGACTCGGTGTAGCTCGTCCGGGCCGCGGTGATGTCCTGCTGCATGGCGGGCGTGAGTTCGCCAGCCACGACCGCGCGGAGCACGGCGACCTGCTGCTGGCCGATCGCCTCGGCCGTCTTCGACAGCGCCGCCGAGGCCCGGATCCCGTCGGCGAGCTGGGCGTTGACCACGCCGTGCGAGACGTTCTCCCGGAGGTTGATCAGGTCGGCGATGGCGATGCGGTAGCTGAAGGTCATCGCCGACACCGAGGCGTGCGCCGCCGTGCGGACCTGGGTGCGCAGCGGGGCGAGCCCGTCCAGGGCGGCGTCTATGCGGCGCAGCAGTGACTGGTTGGCGTCGGCGGGCAGCAGGTCACGTTGCCGGCGGTAGCGGGCGGCGGCGTCGTCGGTGGCTGCCATCTCCACGCCGAACGCGTCCTGCTGCTCCGGAGCGGCGTAGGTGAGCAGGTCGGCTGCGGCGATGCGCTCGCGTTGTAGTCGGTAGGCCAGGTCACCGGCCTCGGCGCCGACCTGCGCCAGGATCCGCAGGTCGTCGGCGCGGCCCGTCTGGCGCGCACTCTCGGTGAGCGCGAGGCTGGCGAAGCCGATCACGGCGACGAGCGGTGCCGCGACGATGAGGCGCATCCGACCGGCAATCTTCCAGCCGCGCCGACGGGTCGGGTAGGGTCGGGCCTCGTGGGACCTCGTGCTCGACGCCAAGATTGACTCCCACGACTCGTCGATGACGGTCTATCCGCACCTTGCCAAATGCAAGTCCCATTCGGCCGGAAGCGGCGCTCGTAGGCCAGACCTGACCGTGGTACAAACTGCCCGTACCAGCATCTGTACCCAGCGTCAGCGGGCGGTGACAGCGCGCGGCGTCACGGGATTGCGAGGTCAGTGCCGGTCGCCCCGGGGTCCTGTCGAAGCGTCGCGCTCGCGGTCGTCCGGTTCGGGTTGACCGTTGAGGACCTGGCCGATCAGCTCGCGCAGCTCGTCGATGGCGTCCACCACCGCACCGGGGTCGCTGGCGTCACGCCGACCGCGCTGACGTGCGACAGGCGGGTCCGAGCGTGCGGGTTCGGAGGATCGCGGACCGCGGCGACCGTCGGCCGCCAGCTGTTCGGCGGCGACCTGCGGCCACAGCGCCGCCAGCAGGCCGTCGGTGTCGAGTACGTCGTCGCAGCGCACCGCGAACTCGTGGCTGCCGAACCGGCGACCCGACTCCACCGCCGCGACCGTCTCCCGGCTGAACCGCACCCGATCCGCCAGCGCCCGCTGGGTCAGGCCGCGTCGGAGGCGGCAGTTGCGCAGCTCCCACCGGAACCGCTCGCTGGCCGCGGGTTGAGCGGAGCTCGACGGCGATGTGTGCTCCATGCGCTCACCTTCGTGGCAACGGGGAATCGGCAGCGGACGGATCAAATCGTGTCGCTGCGCCGGGCATTCGTAGAGAGCAATTCTTAACCCAGGACGTGATGGGTGTGAAGACGTTGACCGACATGGATCGCACGGCAAAGCATGAAAGGCATGGCCGACACCCCGTGCGGGCGTCGCGTCGTGGTGGGCGGAAGCAGCCGTACGACGTCCGCCCAGGCCCACGTCCGGATGTGCGACGGCACCTCCCGGTGCGTGCTCACTGTCCCCCGATGTACGCCTCGGCGCCGGCTGCCTCTCGTGTCGCCGGCACGTCCGCTGGTGTCACGGTGTCGATTGTCGCGCTCAACCCGTGATGCGCGCGAAACGCGACATTCGGTTTGTAGGAACGGCTGTGGCCGGGTGTCAGTCGTAGGCCGGGAATGGCCGCGGCGAGTCGGGTGAGGGCGACCCGGGCCTCAAGCCGTGCCAGTCCCGCGCCTATGCAGAAATGTGCTCCATGGCCGAACGACAGGTGATCCCCGGCATCGGACCGGTGCGGGTCGAACCGGTCCGGATGGGCGAACACGGCGGGGTCCCGGTTGGCCGCACCGATCAGCAGCAGGCACCGGGCTCCCGCGGGAATGGTGACCTCTCCCAGCGTGACCTCCCGGCGCGTCACGCGGAGCCAGCCGTCGATGGCGGGCGCGAACCGGAGCGTCTCGGCGACGAACGCGGGGACGAGCCCTGGATCGGCGGCCATCGCCGACCATCGGTGTGGGGTGGCGAGGGCCTGGTCGAGCGCGTGGGCGAGCAGTCCGGCGGTCGTCTCGTGGCCGGCGACCAGGAGATTGAACGCCAGGCTCGCCACCTCGGGCACCGTCAGCACGGCGTCGTCGTCGTCGCGGTACGTCAGGGCCCGGCTGATGAAGTCATCGCCCCGGTGCCCGCTGTCCATCCGCTGGCGCACGAGATCCTGGCAGTAGTGCCAGAACTCCAGCAGGCCGCACGCCAGACGTACCTGCTCGGCCGGGTCCGGTTGCCCCCAGATGAGAGCGATCTGGCCGTCCGCCCACTGTCGGATCCGGGCGATGTCGGCGTCGGGTACGCCGAGGATGTCCAGGACCACGAGCAGGGGAAGCTCGGTGGCGAACTCGGCGACGAGGTCCACCTGGTCGCCCTGGCGGTCGACCAGCCGGGACACCAGCTGGTCGACCCGGCGGCGGACGATCGCGCCGTACTCGGTCTCGACCCGCTCGGGGGTGTTCGCGAAGGTGGCTCGCAGCGCCCGGCGGGTGCGGGGGTGCACCGGGGGGTCCGCGGCGGCCGTCGTGGGCGGCGCGTCGATCTGCGTGATCACGCTCATCGCCTCCGGGCAGACCTCGTAGACAGGTGCGAGGGTGAGGGCGTTGGCGAACGTCGAGGCGTCGCTGAGAGCCCGCCTGACGTCGGCGTGCCCGCTGATCAACCACATGCCCAGATCGTCGGCGTAGTGCACCCCGTCAGGATCGTCGAGAATGCGGCGCCACAATGTCGCCGGATCGTTGAGATAAGCTCCGGTGAACGGATTCAACCGCATGAAACGCCTCCTGATGCACGCGGCGCGAAACCGGCAGCGCGACTATTTGGCGAACCACGCCGATCGGGCCGACAATGTCACGCATCTGCCATGTCTCTTTACGGTCCGCTAACGGGCCGCGCAAGTCAAGATTGACGTACATCTAATTGATGAACGGTTATTTGCGCGCTGCAACGGATGGGTCATTCCCGGCCGGATGCAAGTTGCGAGCCGGTGCTTGCCCTGGGTTGATTCCAATGCGGCACTTCCCTCATGACCAGGAAACGACACCCGCTACGGCAGGTGACGGTGGTCGGTCACAGGGAGCCGGCGAACTGGCTGACGTGGCAGACCCTGCTGCGGCCGCCCGGCGTGCGGGACGTCCGCGGGTGCGGGCTTCCTGGGCGGCGCCGGGTGGCACGACTTCTCCGGCCTCAACGGAGAGGCGACGCGGTGACCGACGTACCTGAAGGCACGCCGACCGACCGCGGAGGTTCCGGCCCGGCCGGAACCTCCGCGGTCGTCTGCTGGCGGCGACGGCCCGCCGCTGCCTCTGCCCGGTCAGGGCGCCCAGGGTGCGGCGATGGCCCAGGTGCTGTCGGCGGCCCACAACGCCGGCGTGTTGTACGCGTCGCCGCCCGTGCCGTTGCTGAGCCAGACCTCCGAGTTGTAGTGCCGCAGGTACCTGCCCCGGAAGTTGTACGACTCCAGTGACACACCCGAGCCGGTCAGTCCGACGCGCGCGCACCAGGTGGCGTCGGCGCGCATCAGCGCCGAGCCGTCGTCAGGCGAGTTGCGCACCCGGGAGTTCTGGTGGCGCAGGTACTGCCCGGGGAAGTTGACCGACTCGAACGAGTAGCAGCCGGTACCGGCCAGGCCGGCGCGGATGGTGTACGTGGCGTCGGCCTTGAGCAGGCTGGGGCTCGCGGCGTCGACGACCTCGGTGTACGCCAGGCTGTCCTGGTGGCGCAGGTAGCGGTTGGTGTAGCCGGGCGTGGTCACCTGTAGGGAACGCCGGGTGTTGACAGGTAGGGCGACGGGCGCCGAGCTGCCGATGGTCTTCGACGCGTTGATCAGGGCGGTGTTGGCGGCGCGGACCCGCGCCTGGTCCATCTTGATCACCTGGCGGTCGTAGGTGACAAAGCCGTTCAGCTCGCCCTCCAGATCGGTGATCTCGGTGTAGACGGAGGCACTGAGCCCCTTGCCGAGCATCAGGTTCTGGCTGCCCTGCACCAGCCCGACGTACCTGTCGGTGAGCGCTGTCGAACTGGCCTGCCACTCGTACGCGAAGAAGCTGCCGCTGGGGCTGTACTCGTGGCCCGGCGTGTGCAGGCCCAGGCCGCCGAACTCACCGAGCACGGCGATCCGGCTGCTCGACGGTACGGGGGAGTCCGGCCCGAGGTAGACGTGCCAGTCGTCGATGTCGCCGTTGCCTGGGTCGCCGAGCGACTGGCAGCAGTTGTGGCCACTGTGCGGGTTGACCAGGCGCGTCGGATCCTGGTTCTTGATGTTCTGCGCGACCCGTCGCGTGTCGGCGAGGGACCGCTCGCCCCAGCCCTCGTTGTACGGCGTGTAGGCGACCACGGCGGGCGAGCTGCGGTGCTCGTCGACGATCTCGCGTGCCTCGGCCTCGAACTGCGCCTGCTGGGCGTCGGTGGGGTTGATGTCCTGCGCGGTAAGCGACGGGATGTCCTGCCAGACCAGCAGACCGAGCCGGTCCGCGTGGTAGAACCACCGCTGCGGTTCGACCTTGATGTGCTTGCGCACCATGTTGAAGCCCAGGTCCTTGTGCTTCTGCAGGTCGAAGGCGAGGGCGGCGTCGGTGGGCGCGGTGTAGAGCCCGTCCGGCCAGAACCCCTGGTCCAGGGTGCCGACCTGGAACACGAACTGACCGTTGAGTTTGGGACGCAGCACGCCGTTCACCAGGCCGGTGGTGATCTCCCGCATGCCGAAGTAGTGAGTGGTCCGGTCCACGACGGCACCCGCGCCGTTGCGGAGGGTGACCCGGAGGTTGTAGAGGAACGGATCGTCGGGCGACCAGCGGCGCGCGTTGGGCACCGGCACGCTGAAGTCGGTGAAGCCGCCGGTGGCCGTACCGACCACCGTGCTTCCGTTGAGCGCCTCGGCGAGCACACTGTGGCCGCTCACGTTTCCGCGGGTGAAGACCCGGACCCGCAGGGTGTTGGTGGTGAGGTTCGGGTAGACGTCCACGCTGCTGATGGAGGCGGTGGGCACCGGCTCCATCCACACGGTCTGCCAGATGCCCGAGCTGGGCGTGTAGAAGATCCCGCCGGGGGTCTTGGTCTGCTTGCCGATGGCGGGCAGGCTGCCGTTCTGCCGCGTGTCGGTGGGGTCCCAGACCTTGACGACGATCTCGTTGGTCCCGGCGGTGAGCTGGGGGGTCACGTCGAAGGTGAACGCGTCGTAACCACCGGTGTGCGCGCCGACCCGTACGCCGTTGACCCAGACGGTGCTCTGCCAGTCGACGGCGCCGAAGTGCAGCAGGGTGCGCCGACCCGACCAGTTCGCGGGGATGGTGACGGTGCGCCGGTAGAACAGGTAGTTGCGGTTGTCGTTGGCGGCCCGCCCGATGCCGGACAGGGCACTCTCCACCGGGAAGGGCACGTTTACCCGCTCGGGCAGGGTGGTGCCGAACTGCGGGGCGTCGTCGGTGGCCGACTGGCGTAGCTGCCACTCGCCGTTGAGGTTGAGCCAGTCCGGCCTGGTCATCTGGGGTCGTGGGTATTCCGGCAGTGGTGTGCCGACCAGGGCCTGGCCGGTCCAGGGGGTGGTCAGTGGCGGTGTCTTGGCCGGCGCGGCGTGTGCCGCCCGGGTTGGCGCGGCGAGAACGCCGGCGACCAGGGCGAGGATGAGCAGCAGCGGCAGGGCGGGGCGGGTGGTGACCTGACGTGTCATGCCGTCTCCGGGGGACGAGTCGCCACGGGCGGTACGGCCATGCCCGAAGCGCGTGGGTGGTGGGCGTCGGCGATATTGACATGCATCATCGTCTGTATAACGTTATAGAGCCGCGCGGGCCGCCGCGTCAATCCTTGGTCATCGATGTACCGTCGCTCATCAGTCGAATTCGTGGAGGGTCGGCGGATGGCCGTCAGCCTGAAGGACATAGCCGAACGCGCGGGCGTCTCGCTGGCCACGGTCTCGAACGTGGTAAACGGATACCGGCCGGTGGGGGAGCGGACCCGGCAGCGCGTGCAGCAGGCGGTCGACGAACTCGGGTACAGCCCCAACCTCGGCGCCCGGCACCTCCGTCGGGGGCGTACCGGTCTGATCGCCCTTGCCGTCCCGGAACTGAACAATCCCTACTTCGCCGAACTCGCCGAGATCGCCATCGCCGAGGCCGCCGGGCTCGGCTACACGCTCGTCATGGAGAACACCGCCGCGGACCGGGACGCGGAGCTGGCGCTCCTCGGCGGCTCCCGGCGGCACATCATCGACGGCCTGATCCTCAGCCCGGTGCGGATCGGTCGGGAGGAGGTCCTGTCCCGGACCGCCGACAGTCCGCTCGTGCTGATCGGCGAGGGCGTGTACGACGTACCGCACGATCACATCGCCATCGACAACGTGGCCGCCAGCCACGCGGCGATCCAGCATCTCGTGACGATCGGTCGCCGCCGGATAGCGTTTCTCGGCGCCACGCCGGGTGGTGACCGGCAGTCGGCGCACCTGCGCGTACGCGGCTACCGCGAAGCCCTCGCCGCCGCCGGCCTGCCGTACCGCCCGGGGCTGGTCGCCCGCACCGACGCGTTCGGCCGACCCGACGGCATGCGGGCCATGCGTGAGCTGCTCGCGCTCGGTGACCCACCGGACGCGGTGTTCGCCTACAACGACCTGGTCGCCGTCGGCGCGCTGCGGGCGTTGGCCGAGGCCGGCCACCGGGTGCCGCAGGACGTGGCGGTGGTCGGCATCGACGACATCGAGGAGGGCCGGTTCAGTACGCCGACCCTCACCACTATCGCGCCTGACAAGAGGGAGATCGGCCGTCTGGCGGTGCGCCGCCTCATCGCCCGCATCGAGGGTGCGCAGGTTGCGGCGCCGCTGACCGTGCAGACGCCGTTCCGGCTCATCCGCAGGGAGAGCACCGGCACCACGGGTGGGTGACGACTACTCCAGGTGGAACGTGGCGGAGGCCCGCTCGGCGCTCGTACCCACCGCCTCCACATAGAGCAGCCCGTCGCGGTGACGCACGTACCGTCCCGGGTAGTTCTGCGACTCCAGCGAGAGCCCGGCGCTGTCGGCCAGGCCGGACCTGCGCTGGAAGCTCGCGTCCCCGCCGAAGAGGGACGACCCGTCGCTCCTCTCGACGTACAGGGCGAAGCCCCTGTGGCGCAGGTAGTAGCCCGGGAAGTTGGTCGACTCCAGCGACACCGTGCCGCCACCGGCGAGACCGTTGACGATCCGGAACTGTGAGTCGGCCAGGTTGGCCACGTTCGGCTCGATCCGGGCCCGGTAGTCGTAGTGCCTGATGTAGCTGCTTGTCACATCGTGTGACCGCAGCCGTACCGGTGTGGCTCCGTCGGGCACCGGGACGCCGAAGTTCGGCGTGCCGTCGGCGTTCCAGTACACCTTCTGGAGCCTGGTCCGGCGGTTCGGATCGTTGAGCGGATCGCCGCTGATGTCCCGGTAGTTGCGGTCGTGATAGACCAGGATGTCGCTCTGCCCGTCCTCCGAGACGGTGAACGAGTTGTGGCCGGGGCCGTACTGGCCGGTGGCCGCGTTGCTGGTGAACACCGGAGTGGGGCTCTTGCTCCAGGAGGCGGCGTCGAGCAGGTTCGCGGTGGCGGATGCGCTCAGCATCCCGAGGCAGTAGTTGGCGTCCGTTGCGCTTGCCGAGTAGGTCAGGAAGAGGCGACCGTTGCGTTGGACCACGCTGGGGCCCTCGGCGACCCGGTAGCCGCGGGTCTCCCAGTCGTACGTCGGCACGACGAGCCGGGTCACCGTGCCCGTGATCTGCCACGGGTTGGCGCCCATCCGGGCGAGGTAGACGTTGGAGTTCGTCGAGATGCCCGGCTCCTGCTGCGCCCAGGTCAGATAACGCACCCCGTTGGCGACGAAGGTCGAGGCGTCCAGGCTGAAGGTGTCCCAGGGGGTCGTGATCCGGCCGCGTTCGGTCCACGAACCGGTGAGCGGGTTCGGGTTCGCGTTCTCCAGCACGTACATCCGGATCCGCCAGACGTCGTCGGTCCGGCCCGCGGCGAAGTAGACGTACCACCTGTTGTTTATGAAATGGATCTCCGGCGCCCAGATGTGGGCGCCCATCTCCCCGCTGGTGTGCCGGGACCAGATGGTCGTCTCCGCCGCTGTGGCGAGCCCCTGCAGCGTGGTCGCCCGTCGCAGTACGAGTCGGTCGTACTGCGGCACCGTCGCGGTCATGTAGTAGTAGCCGTCGGTGTGCCTGACGATGTGCGGGTCGGCCCGTTGGTTCACCAGTGGGTTGGTGTAGGCGACCGCCGGCGCGGCGTGCGCCGGCCCGGCCACCGGCAGGCCCGCCGACACGGCGAGCACGACGAGCATCGCGGCCAGGATCGGTCGGAGGCGTCGGGGGCTGTGGCGGCCGACGCGCTCCGTTCCGATGGCGCGGCGGTTGGCTGGACCGTCCGGGTGCGGTGGCATCAGACCTCCGGAGGGTGTGGAGCGCGGGAGACGCGGTCTCAGCAGTGTTGGCGCTAACATCGATGAAAGTCAAGATAACGAAGCGCGACGCGCCCCGTCCGGAGTGGACGGGGCGCGTCGTCGTGTCAGCCGGGGACCGGCCGGTCCTCGTCGATGGTCGGCTCCGGGGCGGTGGCCACCTCGATGCGGGGCGACCGGTCCGGCGGCAGGTGGGCGAGGTCGGCGATCACGACGACGTCCACCTCCCCGTCGATCATCGCCTGTTCGACCGTCTCCCACGGTGCCCGGACGATCCCGTTCGATCGGTAGTCGTGCCGGCGGAGGTGGGTGAGACACGCCGCGACGGCGGGCTCCGACGGCTCGATGTCGGCGGGGATCCAGATAACAGCGATTTCCATGACTTTCTCCTGATCAACGTCGTGGACGCGGGTGGGTGATCAGGAGTTGCCGGGGCGGGGGCGGACCCCGCCCCACGGGGCGGCTGGCAGCGCGCATGTCGACGGCGGCGACAGCGCGCCCCCGCCACAGCGGCGAGCTGGGCGGCGGGTCTTCGGTGGTCGATGTCGCGGGATCGGCGCCGCTGACGCCGGTGGCCGCGGTGACGGACGCCAGCGACCGTACGAGCGCGGGCAGCCCCGGCACGGGACGGGCGGGCGGGGTGGGCGCGGGAGTTCCGGCAGCGGCCACCCGCCTCCCCGCGGGCACACGACCCTCGCGGGCGCGGGACACCGTCGCTGTCGCGGAGGGCGCAGGCGACGACGGCGCCGCGGTACGGCCCTTGGAGGCGGACGGGACGGGTGCGGCTGTCGACCGGGGCGACGGCCGGGTCCTGGGCGGTCTGGTCGGTACCGCGACGGGCGGCGTGACCGACGTCGGCCTCAGGGCGGTGGTGGGCAGGGGAACGGCCGAGGGCAACGGGAGGGCCGACGGCAGTGCGATGGCCGACGGCAGCGGGACGGGGACCGTCAGCGGCGTCTCGATCACGTCCGGCACCAGCGCCTTGATGATCTTCGGCGGGGTGGCGGCCCGCGCCGGCGGGGGACCGGCAGGCAACGGCAGTGGTTCGGCGCCGGCGGGGTCGGCGCCGACGGCCGCGCCGAGCGCCGCCGCCCCGAGGGCCGCCGCGGGCAGGCAGTACCGCAGACGCATCAGTCGAGAGCCGGTGACAGTCGGGTCCAGGGGTACGCACACTCCGATCCACCCTGTCGGTGCCGCCCGCCGAGCACCTGCTCGTCGCCCCGCGCCGTCGCACCCATGGGTGGTTCTTGCCCCTCGGACGCGGGGGCTACACCTCGCATCGATGTGTCCGGGCAGGGCGGGCACCCCGGCGTGAGCAGCAAGCGACAGGCGCGAGGGCCGACGATCGCCGACAATGGCGGACGTGGCACCTGCCTTCGTCCTGCACCACCACCGCAAACCACGACCGCACTTCGACCTGCGGCTGGAGGAGAACGGTGTGCTGCGCTCCTGGGCGGTGCCTCGCGGGCTGCCGGCAGGTCCCCGCGACAACAGGCTCGCGATCGCCGTACCCGACCACCACCTCGACCATCTGACCTACGAGGACGCCGACAAGTCGATCGCCGACATCGGCACCTGGGAGGAGCACGACCGCACCGACCGCAGGATGCTGTTCACGTTGCACGGCCGCACCGGCCGTCGGCGGTACGCGCTCATCCGGACCGGCGAGGGATGGCTGCTCCACCTGACGAAGGAGCAGCCACCGGACGAGCCTGGATAGAAGCGTCCCTCACACCCGCGCGGGAGCGCCCTCGGCACCGAACCACCTGGTCAACGCCGTGGTGAGCGTCTCCTGATCCTCGCCGACCCACGCGACGTGCCCGTCCGGCCGCAGCAGCGCCGCTGGCACGTCCAGTTCCTCGCTCGTGTCGACGACGTGGTCGACCCGATCGGTCCAGCCGTCGACCGAGAGTCGCCCCGTCTGGTCGAGCAACAGCCCGCTGCCGGTACGCATCAGCTCGAACAGTCGCCCCTGCTTCACCTGGACGTCGCGCAGGCGCCGCCCCAGCAGGGCGTGCCCCTCCCCGAAGTCGTACCGGACACCTATCGCCGTGATCTTCTCGATCAGGAACCTGTTGACGTCCTCGAAGTCCATGAGCTGCGCCACCAACCGTCGGACCGCCTGCGGCCCGGGCTCGTTGGTCGTCAGCTCCATCTGGGCGCGGGTGTTGTCCAGCACGTCGGCGGCCACCGGATGCCGCTCGGACTCGTAGCTGTCCAGCAGGTCGTCGGGCGCCCAGCCGGCGACTGTCGCGGCCAGCTTCCAACCCAGGTTGAACGCGTCCTGGATCCCGAGGTTGAGCCCCTGCCCGCCCATCGGCGGGTGGACGTGCGCGGCGTCCCCGGCCAGAAACACCCGGCCGGCCCGGTAGCGCTCGGCCTGCCGGGTCGCGTCGCCGAAGCGCGACAGCCAGCGGGGGGAGTGCGCGCCGAAGTCGGTGCCGGCGTACCTGCGCAACTGCCTCTTGAACTCCTCGAACGTGGGCGGCACCGAGCGGTCCTCGGCCACGCCCTCCGCCGGTACGACAGCCCGGAACACCCCCGGTCGACCGGAGGGGCCGATACCGAACCGCTTCTCGGTCTTGCGCACCTCGGTCATCACCGCGGTGGTCTCGTCCAGAGACGCTGTCACCTCCATCTCGCCCAGCAGAGTGTCGATCGTCGACGGCTCGCCTGGGAATCCGATGCCTGCCAGTTTCCGAACCGTGCTGCGCCCACCGTCACAGCCGACGACATACCGGGCCCGGAACGTCGTAGGGGTTGCGTCCGCGACGTGCACTGTCACCCGGTCGTCGTCCTGCTCCAGCCCGACCACCGCACCACCGCGCCGGATCTCCGCGCCGACGTCGGCCGCGTGTTCGGCGAGCAGTCGGTCGGTGAGCGTCTGCGCGATGCCGAGTACGTACCCGTGGGCGGTGTCCAGGCCGGCCGGAGCGGGTTTCTCGATTCCCGCGAAGAATCCTCGAACGCCGCCGGCGGTGATCGGAAATTTCTTGCCGTTCTCCAGGAACCGCTCCAACAGGCCTCGCTGATCCAGCACCTCGATACTGCGGACGTGCAGCCCGAGCGACCGCACGAACGGCGGCGGCTCCATCTCTTTCTCCACCACGAGCACGGTGACGCCCCGCAACCGCAATTCGCTCGCCAGCATCATTCCGGTCGGCCCGCCACCGACGATGATCACGTCGAACACGCAATTCCCCATGTCTGCCGATTTTCGCGGTCGGCCGACGATTGTGCGCCACAACCGGGGTCTTGCCACAAGCCCCGGTATGCGGTATATGTTGAAAGTGGCAAGGAGTTCCCCTCCTTGCCTTTGCTGTTTCCGGGGGCCCGTGCTGTTTCCCGGGCCTGTGCTGTTCCCTGCCCGGCTCACGCCGCCGGAGCGCCGCGCGTCAGGCGACCCGGGAGGCGTGCTCGTCCGGCGTCGGCGGGGGTTGCTGCTGCCAGGGGTCCCCTGTGGCGCCGTCGGCGAGGTGCCGTTCGTAGCTGCTCACCTTGGTGTCGATGAGGGCGAGACAGTCGCGCAGCTGCGCGAGCTGGTCGGTGACCCGGCGCCGATGCTCGCGGAGCAGCTGGAGCCGTTCGACCTCGTTGCCGTCGCCCTCACGGACGAGCTGGGCCAGGTGGGCGATCGTCGTGAGCGGCATGCCGGAGGCCCGGAACTTCACGCAGTTCGCCAGCCACTCGACGTCCCAGGCGCAGTAGACCCGCCTGCCTGACGCGTCACGCCGCACGTCGCTGGCCAACAGTCCCTTTCGCTCGTAGAGCCGCAGGGTGTGCACGCTCAACCCCGTACGCTGCGCCACCTGTCCGATGCTCAGGTCCCGGTCCGCCACACCGTCGACAGTAGTCCGTTGACCTAGACCTCGGTCTAGCACCTAGCGTCCGCGGCATGACCAGTCACACGACGCACACGCCGTTCGGCGCCCACAGCACGGCCGGTGACGTCCTCGCCGGGATCGACCTCACCGGCACGACCTCTGTCGTCACGGGTGGCTCCTCCGGCCTCGGTCTCGCTACGACCCTCGCCCTCGCCCGGGCCGGTGCCCGGGTTGTCGTACCGGCACGGCGGCCGGACGTCGCGCAGCGGGCGCTCGCCGGTGTGACAGGGGTCGAGGTCGACCAGCTCGACCTTGCCGACCTCGACTCGGTCCACGCGTTCGCCGAACGGTTCCTGAGCAGGCATCGTGCCCTGGACATCCTCATCACGAGCGCCGGAATCATGGCCTGCCCACCGACCCGGGTGGGCCCCGGGTGGGAGGCGCACTTCGCGACCAACCATCTCGGCCACCACGCGTTGACGAACCTGCTGTGGCCGGCGCTCACCAATCCCGGCGCGGCCCGTGTCGTATCGGTCAGCTCCGGGCGCAACCCGACCTGGCGTATCCGGTGGGACGACGTGCAGTTCGAGCGCGGCTACGACAAGTGGGAGGCGTACACCCAGTCGAAGTTCGCGAACATTTTGTTCGCGCGCCACCTCGACCTGCTCGGCAGGCCGCACGGCGTCCGCGCCTTCTCGGTCAACCCCGGCTGGATCCTCACCGGCCTGCAACGACACCTCGACGTCGAGGAGATGGTCGCCGCCGGCTGGATCGACACGCACGGGACGCCCCGACCGGGCCTGTTCAAGACCGCCGAGCAGGGCGCGGCGACGCAGGTGTGGGCCGCCACGTCACCGCAGCTCGCCGCGAACGGCGGCGAGTACTGCGTGGACTGCCGGATCGCCGGGAGCGCCCCCACCGACAGCGGTGACGCGGCCCGCCTCTGGTCGCTCTCGGCGGACCTGACAGGTCTCGACCTCATCGGCAGGGGTTGAGCGTGCTTGGCGCACCGCCAGACCGCCTGACCGTACGGGGGCCGGCGGTCGTGGGGATCGGGGCACCGCGCCGTCGAGCGCCTGTCAGGTCCGCTTCCGGAACGGGGCGAGGGTGGCCCGGATGTGATCGGCCGCGCCCCAGTCGTCGTCGAACTGGGCGAGCACGGCGAGGTGTTGGCGCAGTTGGACGATCGGCATGCGAGCCCGCCAGTCCTCGTCGAGCGCGGTCAGCTCCGCGTAGACCTCGAAGAACCGCTGCGCCTCCTGCGGGGGCGAGGTGGACCACACGTGGGCGAGGTCGACCTCGGCCCAGGTGTAGGACACGGCCGGGTCGATGAGCGCGGGCCGTCCGTCCGCTGTGGCGAGGATGTTCTGCGCCCACAGGTCGCCGTGCGTCAGACACGCCGGCCGGTCCGGCAGCAGGTCGGGCAGCCTGTGACACAGCCGCTCCAACGCGGCCCGGTCCGCGGCGTCGAGTGCCGCCTCGACGCGAGGCTGCCCGAGCCACCGGAGCAGCCGATGCGTGGCGAAGAACGCGAAGCCATCGTCATTCCAGGTGTTGATCTGCCGGCGGCGGCCCAGCCAGTTGTCGTGGTGCCAGCCGAAGCGGCTATGGGTCGTACTCATGTGCATGCGGGCCAACTCGTGCGCGAACCGCTCCCAGAAGGCCTCGCTGCGTGGTCTGGGCTCCAGCAGGGACAGCACGAGCAGTTCGCGCTCGGCCAGGATCACCTCCGGCGTCGCGACCCTGCCCAGTTCACGCAGCGCGGCCAGCCCTTCGGCCTCCGCGACGAAGACGTCGTCGCCGGGCGCCTCGGCGAAGGCCTTGACGAACACCGGCGGCCCGTCCCGTCGCGTGGCGGTGCCGGCGAGCGCCGCGAGCCCGCCCGACGCCGGCTCCACTGTGACGATCTCCCGCATCCCCGCGCGGAGCAGGCGTTCCCGCAGCAACGTTGTCGAGCGCATCAGGATGGTTCTCCTCCGCTCCCGGGTGCCAGTGGTGGCCTCGGCGGTGCCGAGAGGCGCACCGGCCGACGAGGAGGTCACCGTATCCGGCCCACCACCATCGTGATCACCCGACCTTGATGATCGTCTTGCCGGGCGTACGGCGGTCGCGGGCGAACGCGGCGGGCGCTTCGGCCAGTGGTCGCTCGGCACCGACGATGGGCTTGAGCCGCCCGCTCCGGACGCGCTCGGCAAGGTCGGTGAGCCGGGCTCGATCGGGTTCGACGACGAAGAAGACGGCCCGTCCGTCCCTCGGCTGCACGGTCGGGGGCGTGGCGATGGTGACGACTGTGCCGCCCGGGCGTACCAGCGCCGTCGATCGTTCGAGGATGTCCCCGCCGATGACGTCGAACACCACATCCACCTCGCCGACGTCCCGCAGGTCGTCGGCGCCCAGGTCGAGGAAGGTGTGCGCGCCCAGGGCCAGCGCGAGGTCACGGTCGCCGGCTCGTCCGGTACCGATCACGTGGGCGCCCACCTCCCGCGCGAGCTGCACGGCGATCGAGCCGACCCCGCCGGTGGCGCCGTGCACGAGGACGGTCTGACCGGTGGTGAGGCGGCCGTGGTCGAAGAGCCCCTGCCAGGCGGTCAGTCCGGAGATGGGCAGCGTGGCGGCCACGGTGTGGTCGATGTCGGCCGCGAGGGGGGCCAGGTTGCGCGCCTCCACCGCTGTGTACTCGGCCAGCGACCCGTTGCGGGCCCAGTCGGTCAGCCCGAACACCCGTTGACCCACGGTGAGGCCCGTGGTTCCGTAGCCCAGCTCGGCCACGACTCCGGACAGCTCGTGCCCGGGGATGGTGGGCGTCCGGTCCCGGCCGGCCCGATCGGTCCAGGTGGCGGGCCAGTCGAGTTCGCCGGGCGTGAACCCGGCGGCGTGCACCCGGACGATGACGTCGTTCTCCGCGGCGTGGGGATACGGCACATCGGTGAGGGTGAGACCACCGACACCCGCGTCCCGGTCTCGCACGACTATCGCTCGCATGATCAAAACCTTTCAGGAGGTACCTCGGATCCGGTCAGCTCGGCCAGGGCGAACCGGTGATGCGCTCGACAGTCGTCACCCGTCGCAGGCCGGGGATGAAGTGCTCGAGGATGTCGGAGTTCACTGTGCCGTTGGTGGTTTCGGGGCGGCCCTTCAACCCGTCGACCGTCGCTCGCAGAAACTCGTTCGTGAAATCCCCGCGCGGATGGACGGCCAGGATCTCGGCCAGCTGATCGCCGTCCAGTCCGTCCAGGCCGAGACCGAGCACGTCGGTCAGGACACCGAGGTACGTGGTCGCGATTTCCGGGCCCATCCGGTCGGGGATGCCAGGCGTGGTGTGCAGCGCGATCGCCGTCCAGACGGTCTCGGCGGCGGCGGCGGAGAAGCCCCGGTCCAGGAGGAACCGGCGCGCGTGGTCGGCGCCGTCGACCTCGAAGCGCTGCTCGACGTCGGAGAAGGGCGTCAGGAGGCCGCTGTCGTGGAACATGGCCGCCAGGTAGAGCAGTTCCGGATCCGGTTTCACCCCGAGCCTGCCCGCGTGGATCAGGCCGAACAGGAAGACCCGGCGCGAGTGGTGGTAGATGAGGGAGCTGGTCGTCTCCTGGATGTGCCGTGTCGCTTCCGCGACCGCCGCTGTCTCAGGAATCTCCCACCCCGCGATGACCTCTGGCATGGTGCATGGCCCTTCCGGAACGTGCGTGGATGCTGTTTCCACGCCCATGCTGCCCACTGATCCTCGTCCGTCGCCGCCTTTGTCTGGCCAGGTTCCCCTCAGATCAGGACAGGGGGCGTGCTACCAATAGACGGTGTCCACGCCGCCTGGTTCGCCGACGCGGTCGGGGGCCGCGGTGAGCGCCGGTCCGCACAGCGTGGCGATCCTGGTGTACGACGGGGTGACCCTGCTGGACGTCGCCGGCCCGGCCGAGGTGTTCAAGGAGGCGAACCGGTTCGGTGCCGACTACCGGATCACGCTGCTCTCCCCGAACGGCGCGGACGTCACGTCGAACCTCGGGATCCGGATGGCGGTCGACGGCGCCGTCTTCCCGGAACCGGCGGTCGACACGTTCCTGGTGGCCGGCTCCGACCGGTATCCGCGGGTCGGTGTCCCCGCCGACCTGGCCGACGCCGCGCGGGCTCCGGCGGCCCGTGCCGGTCGGGTCGCGTCGATCTGCACAGGCGCGTTCGTCCTCGCCGCTGCCGGCCTTCTCGACGGCAAACGTGCCACCACGCACTGGAGGGTCGCGCACGAGCTGGCCGCCCGGTATCCGACGAGCCGCGTGGAACCGGACGCGATCTACGTTCGCGACGGTGCCACGTACACCTCGGCGGGGGTGACGGCCGGTATCGACCTGGCGCTCGCGCTCGTCGAGGAGGACCACGGGCCCGACGTGGCACGCGACGTCGCGCGTGCCCTCGTGGTGTACATGCAGCGGGCGGGCGGACAGTCCCAGTTCTCGGCGCCGTTGCAGGGACCGCCGCCCCGCTCGCCGGCGCTCCGTTCGATCATCGACCTGGTGATGGCGAACCCCCGGGCCGACCATTCGCTCGGCGAACTCGCGAAGCATCTCAACGTGAGTACCCGGCACCTCACCCGACTCTTCCACGACGAGCTGGCCACGACACCCGCCCGATACGTGGAGAACATTCGATTCGATCTGGCCCGGGCGATGCTCGACCAGGGGCACACGGCAACGCAGGCCGCGACCCTCGCCGGGTTCCCCAGCTACGAGAGCCTGCGGCGGGTCTTCGCCCGTCAGTTGTCGATCAGCCCCGCCGCCTACCAGCGCCGGTTCGGCACCACCCGCCGCGCCGACCCGAGGTCCTGACCGGCGCCTCACCTGTGAGCGATAACAAGGTCGTCCCACAGGTGCGGGCGGTGCGATCCGGCGACGGGGGGCGAGGTTCGGCGCGGGAAAGCGGCCATATCGAAGGCATCGATATGGCTCGTTCGTTACGTCTTGACGAACAGCATGTTATCGCTCACTCTCGATGGAGAGGACGGCGGCGCCGGTAACTCACCGGGCGAGCCCCGCCGGCCGCACCTCGGAGCACGGCGTCCCCCTGGGCATGTGGACGTCGCCTCAGGGCTCTCCGCAGTCGCCGGCGACAACCCGCCGGACCGCGTGCGTCAGTGCGAGATGGCCAGGATGACCGTCCCGGATTCCTCGGTCCAGCGAGCGTCGGCCGCACCGAACGGCTTCTTCCGGTCCTGGGTGAAGTGGCACCTCACCACCACCGATGCAACCACTGAGAAGGAACAACATGAGACCCAAGAGAACGCTGCTGGCGACGGCGACCCTCGCGGTCGCCCTGACCGCGGGCATGACGATGGCGTTGGCCCCGATGGCCAGCGCCGGGACGACCCTGAAGGCGTCGGCGGCCGAGAAGGGCCGCTACTTCGGCGCCGCCGTCGCCACGGGCAAGCTCTCCGACAGCCAGTACGTCGGAATCCTCAACAGCGAGTTCAACAGTGTCGTGGCCGAGAACGAGATGAAGTGGGATGCCACCGAGCCGCAGCAGGGGCGGTTCAGTTACGCCGGTGGTGATCGTCTGGTGAGTCATGCTCGTGCGAACGGGATGAGTGTGCGGGGTCATGCGCTGTTGTGGCATCAGC